>NZ_JAKSYI010000020.1 GCF_022829285.1 Methylobacterium sp. J-078 | reverse complement strand
GCCTGATCAACGATGTCCTCGACCTCTCGAAGGTCGAGGCCGAGAAGATGGACGTGTACGCCGAGGACTTCGCCGTCGAAGGCTTCGCGCGCGACGCCGCCGCCACCGTCGAGGCCCTGGTCGCCAAGAAGGGCAACCGCCTCGTCCTCGACCTCGCGCCGGACCTCGGCGACGCGCGCACCGACGCGGTGAAGCTGCGCCAGTGCCTGTTCAACCTGCTCGGCAACGCCGCGAAGTTCACCGAGGGCGGGACGATTACCCTGCGGGTCCGGCGCCACACCGCCGCGAATGGCGACCGGCTGAGCTTCGCCGTCGCCGATACCGGCATCGGCATGTCGCCCGAGCAGGTGGCCGGGCTGTTCCAGCGCTTCGCGCAAGCGGACGAGACGACGACGCGCAAGTACGGGGGAACCGGCCTCGGCCTCGCCCTGACCAGGGCCTTCGCCGGCCTGATGGGCGGGGAAATCGTGGTGGAGAGCAACGCGGGGGCGGGCACGACCTTCACCCTGACCGTGCCGGCCGTCCTCCCCGCCGTCGAGGCGCCGGCGGAGGCCGAGCCCGCCGAGCGGTCGGAGCACGAGGCCGGGGGCAGCCGCGGCCTCGTGCTCGTCGTCGACGACGAGGCGAGCCAGCGGGACCTCATGGCGCGCTTCCTGATCCGGCAGGGCTTCTCCGTGCGGACGGCGGGCGACGGCCGGACCGGCCTCGACCTCGCCCGGACCCTGGCGCCCCGGGTGATCCTCCTCGACGTGATGATGCCGGAGGTCGACGGCTGGACGGTGCTGGCGACCCTCAAGGCCGATGCGGCCACCCGCGACATCCCGGTGGTGATGGTGAGCTTCGTGGCCGACGCGGCGCTGAGCGCGTCCCTCGGTGCGGCGGACGCCTTGCCGAAGCCGGTGGATTGGGGGCGGCTGAAGGCGGTGCTGACCCGCCTCGGACCCGAGGCCAGCGGCGTGCTGGTGGTGGACGACGACGCGGGCATGCGCGCGCGCCTGCGCCATGTCCTCGAGCGCGACGGCTGGGCGGTGCGCGAAGCCGGCGACGGCGCCGAGGCCCTGGCCCGGGTCCACGAGGCGCGCCCGTCCGTCATCCTGCTCGACCTGACCATGCCGGTCATGGACGGCTTCTCGTTCCTGCTGCGGCTGCGCGCCCTCGCCGGCGGCAGCGACATTCCGGTGGTGGTGCTCAGCGCCCGGGACATCTCCCCGGCCGAGCGGAGCGAGCTCGCGGGCGTCGATCGGGTCGTCCGCAAGGGAGACGCCAGCCTGCAGGAACTGGCCGCCGAGGTCGCCCGCCTCGGGCAGGCCACCGAGGCGGCCGCCGCTCCGGCGGAAAGTCCCTGACTGGGCGGGCGCCCCGTCAGCACCGGGTGCTGGCGCGGGTGACGAGGTGGGGGCGCACCAGCACCTCGGAGGGCTCCACCTCCTCCGCCTCCATCAGGGCGAAGGCCTGCGCGGCGATCCGGTCGAGGCCGACATCGACCGTGGTCAGGCGATAGGGCGGCCAGGCCGAGGCGGCGACGTTGTCGTAGCCGGCCACCAGCACGTCCTCCGGACAGCGCAGGCCGAAATCTTCCCGGAGGGCGTCGATGGCGCCCATCGCCGTGAGGTCGTTCAGGCAGAACAGGCCGTCCGGCCCGGTGCCGGACGCATACAGCGCCCGCACCGCAGCGGAACCGCCGCCATGGTGATGGTCGCCCTGCGCCCGCGCGCACTCCGCAATCCCGAGTTCCGCCAGGCCCTGCCGGAAGCCGGCCTCGCGACGTTCCTGGGCGAGCGTGCCCGACCGGCCCGCGATGTAGCCGAAGCGGCGGGCGCCCTGCGCATGCAGGTGCTTGGCGATCGCGACGCCGGCCCCGTGGTCGTCGGCCGCCACCGTCCGGACCCAGCGGCTGGTCACAGCGGAGTTCATCGTCACGATGGGCACCGCGAAGCGCGCCAGGGCTTCGGCCACGTCCGTCGCGTTCACCGAGAGCGAGGTCAGGACCGCGTCGACCTGATAGCCCGACAGGAGTTCCACGGCCGAGCCGAGCGCCCACTCGTCCGCGACGACCACCAGCATCACCTGCCGTCCCGTCCGCTGAAGCCCCTCCGCGAAGCTCTCCAGGGCCATGGCGTGGAAGGGGTTGGCGAGGCCGCCGACCGCCACGGCGACGATGCCGGAGCGCCCGGTCGTCAGTGAGCGCGACAGGAGGTTTGGCCGATAACCCAGCGCCTCGGCGGCCGCCAGGACCTTGGCGCGGGTGGCCGGCGAGGCGATGCCCCCCGGCGTGAACGTCCGCGAAACCGCCGATTGCGAGACCCCCGCCAGCCGGGCGACGGCGATGGAGGAGGGCGGGCGCTTCCTGGTCACCTGTCGCGTTCTCCGGCGGCCCTTGCGCGCAGTGCAGGGCATCCATGTGTGCTCGACTGCATCCCTATGCAACGTTTGTTGCAGTGCACAGTTGAGGGAACGCCGACCCTTGAGAAGCGGGCATTTCGGCTACGCTCCCCAACGCGCTCCCGGAGATCCGCATGAGCCTCGTCGATCTCCCCAGGGTCGATCTTCCCGAGACCGCTCCCCTCGATGCCGGGGCTGCTGCGGAGGCCACGTCGGGTGGGCCGGCGCCCGGGCAGAATCCGACCCTCGTCCTCGTCGCGCTGGCGACGGGGGGTTTCGCGATCGGCACCACCGAATTCGCCGCCATGAGCCTGTTGCCGTCCTTCGCGCCCGATCTCGGGATCGATGCCGCCACGGCCGGCCACGTGATCAGCGCCTACGCCCTCGGAGTCGTGGTGGGGGCGCCGATCATCGCGGTGCTGGCGGCCCGCATCGCGCGGCGCACGCTGCTCGTCGCCCTGATGGTGCTGTTCGCCCTCGGCAACGGCCTCTCGGCGCTGGCGCCGAGCTATCCCTGGATGCTGGTCTTCCGCTTCCTCGCCGGCCTGCCGCACGGGGCATATTTCGGGGTGGCGGCCCTGGTCGCCGCCGCTCTCGTACCGCGCGCGCGGCGCTCGCAGGCGGTCTCGCGGGTCATCGCGGGCCTTACCGTCGCGACCGTGGTGGGGGTGCCGCTCGCCAACGGCATCGGTCAGCTCGTCGGCTGGCGCTGGAGCTTCGGCCTCGTGGCCTTGCTCGCCACCGGAACGGCGATCCTGGTGCGGATCTACGCGCCGCTGGGTGAGCCGGCCCGGGGGGCGAGCGCCCTGAAGGAACTCGGTGCCCTGCGGCGCGGCCAGGTCTGGCTGACGCTGGCGACCGGCGCCATCGGCTTCGGCGGCCTGTTCTCGGTCTACACCTACCTGGCCTCGACGATGCTGGAGGTCACGCACGCTTCGCCGGGCGCGATCCCACCGGTGCTCGCCCTGTTCGGCCTCGGCCTCACCGTCGGCAACCTCGTCTGCGCCTGGGCGGCCGACCGCGCCCTGATGCCGGCGGCCGGCCTCACCCTGGTCTGGAGCGCGGGCGCGCTCGCGCTCTACCCCTACGCGACGGGAAGCCTCTGGACCCTCGGGCCCGTCGTCTTCCTCATCGGCTGCGGCGGCGGCCTCGCCACCATCTTGCAGACCCGCCTGATGGATGTCGCCGAGGACGCGCAGACCCTGGCCGCCGCCCTCAACCACTCGGCCTTCAACGTCGCCAATGCCCTCGGACCCTGGCTCGCCGGCCTTGCCCTCACGGCCGGCTTTGGCCTGCCCGCGACCGGCTGGGTCGGCGTCGCCCTGGCCCTCGGGGGGCTGGCAATCTGGGCGGTCTCGTTTCTCGCCGAGCGGCGTGGCGGCGTCGTTCCGGCCGCGCGTTGACCGGGGCGGCCGCGCGGACGCGGCGTATCGCCGGGCCCGATCCGGTCAGGGCGCTTCCCACGCCGACCGGACCGGACCCGTCGCGGTGTCGGGCTTCGCCGCGCCGATGAAGATCACCACCGGTCCATGCTCGGCGCGGCGCGGATCGTAGAAGTCGAGCAGGTTCGGGTGCAGGCGCTGGAGAAAGTCCGGCCGCAGACCCTCCCGGCGCATGAGGTGGTCGATGACGACCTGATCGCCGTGCACGGCGTTCGGTACCGGGCCGCAGGCGCCCGGTGTCATCCAGCGCTCGGGTTCGGCCGCGAAGGCGGCGTGGAGGAAATCCAGCTCGCCCCCGTCCCAGCGCAGCAGGGCGCTGGAGAGGCGGCCCTTGTGGAAGTAGTCCTCCATGGCGGCGAGGCCTGGCTCGGCCAGGGCATCGGCCGGTCCGGTGAGGACGGTGTCGAGGTCGCAGAGCAGCGTCGGCCCCCGCGTCAGGCCGGGGCGGAACGCCTCCATCTTCGCCCACCAGGTCGGCCAGTCGTGCCGGAGCGGCACACGCTCGACGCCCGCGACGGCGAGGGGCAGGTCGGTGAGGCAGAGGATCCGGTCGAAGGCCGGGGCATGGCGGCGCACGCCGCGGGCGAGGCGCTCGACCCAGACCGCGTCGTAGCGGCCGCCGCCCTTCAGGACGGTGATGAGTGTGGTCATGGAATGCGGGTGATCCTGATCGGGCCGGTCACGTGGGGCAGGGGTGCAGGCGGATGTGCCCGGCCGCCTCGGCTTGCCGGAACCAGGCGCGCTCGGCCGCCCAGGGATGGCCGGGCCAGCCGTCGAAACCGAAGCCGTGGGCCTCGATACTCCCATGTCCCGCCGGCCGCGCGAGGAGCAGCGCCAGGGTCACGAGGAAGCCGGTGCTGGGGTTCGGCCGCCCGGTGGCACCGGCGCGCGCGAGGCGCGTCCACGCCGCCCGGTGCAGATCCCCGGGCAGGACGTGGACGGGCCTGCCGAGGGGGGCCAGCAGGGCGAGGGCCTCACGCGTCCAGCAGATCTGCTCGGGCCGGTTGTGCTCCGCCGGCAGCATCGGGAACGGCAGGATGAAGGCCTCGGCGCGCTGGACCACCGGGCGCGCCAGGAAATGCGGGTCGCCGAGCCATTCGTGCATCTGCCCGCCGCGATTGACCAGGGCGAGGTGGGTGACCCGGGAGCCGGTGCGCTTGCCGAAGCCCGGCGCGTTGTTGAAGCGCACGACGCACGCCGCCGCGTCGATCGCCGCGGCGGCGTCGAGCCCCGGCGCGTTGCCGACGATGGCGAGCGTGCCGCGTCCGGACGGAGGCAGGTCGAGCATGGGGGAGTCGACCTGGGCGTCCACGTGCGTCAGAGGTTCGGGGTGAGTTGTGGAGGTATGGCGCCGGCCCCGCGCGGCAAGATCCCTGCGGCGAAGGACGGCCCTGGGGACCGATGATGCGCCGATGCTTCCTCTGCGCGGCCGACATGCTGGGGCCGAGCGAGCGGTCCCTCGCTTATCCGGGCGGGCGGGTGCGGGCCTTTCCGATCGCCTGCGGCTCCTGCGGCCTCCTGCTGGAGGCGGGGGCCGATCCGGCCTGCTGCCGCGCGCACCTCGCCGCGCACCTGTCCGGGCCGACCGTCCTGCCCGACCCGGACGCGCCCTACGGCCTCGACCTCTACACCCTGCGCAGCGCCGCGACCGCGTTCGGCCTCGGCCTGCGCCCGCACGACGCCGAGGGCCGCGCGGCCCTGCGCCGGCCCCACGACCGACACGCCGCGCGAGCGGACCTGTACGCCCTCGACGGGACGGCGGGGCCGCCCGTCTCCCTCGGCCTGCTCTGCCGCCCCGACGGATTGGAGGCGGCTCTGGCGATGCTGGCAGTCCATGCGGCCTGGACCGACGACGTCGTGATCCTCCTCGACGCACCCGTGCATCGTCCGGAAACGGTGCCGGCCGCCGGGTTTCCGCGCGGCGCGGTGCGGGTGGGCGCACGACCCCTGGGGCAGGACTTCGCCGCCCAGCGCAATGCCCTCCAGGACCTCGCGGGCCATCCCTGGATGCTGCAACTCGACGCCGACGAGATCCTGTCCGTCGAGGCCGGCCGGCTTTTGCCGGCGCTGGCCGCCCTGGCCGAGGCGGGCGACGTCGTCTCGGTCGGGCTGGCACGCCGGAATTGCGTCGACGGCCTCCTCTCGGACGTCTACCCGGACGTCCAGTACCGGTTGAACCGCCGATGCGTGCGCTATGCCGGCCGCGTGCACGAGCGGCCGGTGCTCGACGGTGGCTGGCCACGCAGCCTCATCGCCCTCCACGGGGCGATCGAGCACCATCTCGACCGCGCCCACGTGCTGGCGCGCTCGGCGCGCTACGAGCGCCTCGCACCCGGGCACGGGCGCCTTGAGGAGGCGGTCGCGCTGCTGCGTTCCTACCGGGACTGAGGTGCTTCAGTGGCGGGGGCATGGCCCCTTGCGCGGGATCGGGCCGCCGCGATGGCCCGGGCGTAGAGGTCGAGCGTCTCGCCCGCCAGCGCCGCCCGGGTGAAGCGGCCGGACGCCGCCAGCGCCCGGCTCCGATAGGCTTGGCGCAGGGCCGGATCGACGAGGAGCGGGCGCAGGGCGTCCGCCAGCGCTGGGCCGGTGGCCTCCCGCGCCAGGGGGCCTGCACCCGGCGCACCCACGAAGGCGCGGGCGCTCGCATCCTGCGCGCAGGCCACCACCGGCCGGCCGTAGGCGAGGGCCTCCTGGTAGACGAGGCCGAAGCTCTCGTAGCGGGAGGGGGCGAGCACCGCGTGCGCGTTCGCATAGGCCTGCGCCAGCGCATCGGCGGGGACCCGGCCGAGCGCATGGATGCGCGCGCGCGCCGCTTCCGACAGGCCGGCGGGCAGGTCCGCCGGGGGGACGCCGATCAGGTCCAGCCGAAAGGGTGGAACCGCGCCGCGTTCCGCGTCGTCCGCCAGGATCGCGACCGCCCCGAGGAGCGCGTCGAAGCCCTTGCGCGCCTCCGCACGGCCGACGAACAGCAGGCGCACCGGCCCCGCCGCGTCCGGGTAGGGGGCATCGCGCGCCGCCAGGATCTCCGGCGGCAGACTCAAGCCGATCACGGCCTCGGGCTGCCGGCCGGAGAGGCCGTAGGTTCGGGCGATCACCGCCCCGTGCTCGGCGGTGTTGGCGATGAGCCCAGCGCTGCCCCGCGCCTGGGCGCGTTCAAGGGCATCGGCGGCCCAGCCGTCGAGGCGGTCGCGAAGCGTCTCAGGCGCGTCCCGCGTGAAGATTGCGGGGGTCGAGCTCCGCGTCACCAGCGGCAGGTCCCGGCGCCCCGCGAGCAGTACGGCGGGCGCGTACCAGTTCGTCGCTTCGGCGACGTCGAACGGCCGGCAGGCATGGGCCGCGAGCACGGCGTGCCGGAAGGCGAGGGGGGCGGCGAGATGCCCGGCCGCGCCCCAGCGGCGCAGGCGCGCCAGCCCGCCGCCCGGCCGCAGGGCGAACCCCGCCACCGTCACGCCGCCGGCGCTGTCCCGGCCCGCGCGGTCGAGGGTGAAGACGGTGACGTCGGCCCCTGCCCCTGCGAGGCTTTCGGCGATCTCGCGGGCCGCGGTCGAGAGGCCGCTGGGGGCCGGCGGGTAGTCCCAGGCGAGGTAGGCGACCCGCATCAGGCGGCGAGCAGGCGGTGGTAGAGGGCGAGGTAGTCGGCCGCCATGCGCTCGGCCGTGAAGCGCGCCTCGAAACGCGCGCGGATGCGGGCGCGGTCGAGGTGTTCGATTCGCCCGAGCGCCGCCACCGCCTCGGCCTCGGAGGAAACGATGAAGCCGGTGACCCCGTCCTCGACGATCTCCGGCACCGAACCCCGGTTCCAGGCCACCACGGGCGTGCCGCAGGCCATCGCCTCGATCATCACGAGGCCGAAGGGCTCCGGCCAGTCGATGGGAAACAGGAGCGCCCGCGCGCTCGCCAGAAGGTCGGCCTTGCGGGCATCGTCCACGGGGCCGAGATAGGTCGCGTCCTCCGCCAGGAGGGGGCGCACCCGGTGCTCGAAATAGTCGGGGTTGCCCACATCGATGGTGCCGCCCAGCCGGATCGGCAGGCCGGCGGCGCGCGCGACGCGGATCGCGGTGTCGGGCCGCTTCTGGTCGGTCATCCGGCCCACGAAGGCCACATGCGCGCCGGGCTGGGTGCTGAGCGCATAGCGATCCCGCGCAAGGCCGTGATGCACGATGCCCGCTCGGTTGGAAGCCGGAATGCCGGCCGCCTGCGCCGCCGAGATCGCCGCCACCGGCAGGTCGGGAAAGCCCGCGAAGAACAGCGCCCGGTCGAGTTCGTCCACCCGCCAGTGCACGGTCGTCAGGCTGTGGCGCCTGCGCGCGCCGAGAAGCGCTGCGTGCGCGAACTCGCCGTGGCAATGCACGATGTCGAACTGGTCCAGCCGCTGCCGCAGCGCCTCCAGTTGCAGGGCGTCCAGGGCCGCCGGGACGCCGGGTGCGACCCGTCCGTGGCGCCGCTCCAGGGCCGCGAGGCTGGGATGGTCGCCGATGCGCGGCAAGTCTGTCGCACTGTCCGAGGGCGCGAAGAGCGTTACCTCCACATCTAGGTTAACCAGTGCCGTGCTGAGGTCATGTATGACCCTCTCCGTGCCACCGTGGTGCTCTGGGGGAACGGGGAATATGTTGGGTGCGACTTGGGCGACGCGGATCACGGTAAGCACCTCATCTTCAACAATTCTTTTTCAGAATACGCCTGAAACGCCGGCGGCCTGATGTTCGTCTTGCATGTCGCCCTGCAAGGCTGCCTTCGCGGCGGCGGGGTCGTGTTCGGGCTTACCGCCGATACGGGCGGCCATATCCGCTACCTGCTCGATCTCGTGGCCGCCTCGTCCCAGGATGCCGGGATCGACCGGATCGTGATCGCGACGCGCCTGTTCCACGGCACGCCCGGCCCCGACTACGCCGTGCCCGAAGAGCCGATCTCCGACAAGGTCACCCTCGTGCGGCTCGCGAGCGCGTCTTCGGACTACCGCTCGAAGGAGGACATGCACGCGGAGGTGGGCAGCTTCGCCGAAAACCTCCTGGCCTGGATCGCGGCGCAGCCGCGCGCGCCCGACCTCATCCACGCCCACTACGCCGACGCCGCCTGCGTGGCGGGACTCGTCGAGGACGCGCTCGGCATCCCGTTCGTCTTCACGGCGCACTCGCTCGGACAGGTGAAGAGAGCGATGCTGGGCCCGGGCGCCGAGGGCAGCCTCGACCTCGCGCGCCGGATCGCCGCAGAGGAGGGCGCGATGACCCGCGCCAGCCTCGTCATCGCCTCTTCCCGCGACGAGGCGGAGGTGCAGTACGCCGGTTACGCGGCCTACGAGCCGGGGCGCATCCGTATCCTGCCGCCGGGCAGCGATCTCGCCCGCTTCGCTTCCGCCGAGTCCCTCCCGCACGTCGAGGCCAGCATCGACCGGTTCCTGCACGATCCGGGCAAGCCCGCGCTCCTGGCCCTTGCCCGGCCGGTGGCGCGCAAGAATCTCGGCGCCCTCGTGCGGGCCTATGGCGAGAGCCCGGCCCTGCAGGCGCGGGCCAACCTCGTGCTGATGGCCGGAACGCGCCAGGACATCGACGCCCTCGACGGCGACATGGCCGACACGATGCGCGAGATCCTGGTGCTGATCGACCGCTACGACCTCTACGGACGGGTCGCCTACCCCAAGACCCACGGCCCGGAGGACGTGCCGGCGCTCTACGCCTATGCCCGCGAGCGGGGCGGCCTCTTCGTCAATCCCGCCCTCAACGAGCCCTTCGGGCTGACCCTCCTGGAGGCCTCGGCCGCCGGCCTTCCCCTCGTGGCGACCGACAGCGGCGGCCCCAACGACATCGTGGAGACCTGCGGCAACGGGCTCCTCGTCGATCCGCGCGACCCCGGCGCGATCGCGGCGGCGTGCCTGCGCATCCTGGACGATCCCGACCTCTACGCCGGTTGCGTGGCGGGAGGCGCCCGGGCGGCCGGCGCCTACGATTGGGACCGGCACGCGGCGCGCTATCACGACCTGCTGCGGGCACTCCTCGCCCCCGAGCCCCCCCTGTCGGCGCCGCGCCAGCTCCTCGTCTG
Source organism: Methylobacterium sp. J-078 (assembly GCF_022829285.1). Classification (GTDB taxonomy): domain Bacteria; phylum Pseudomonadota; class Alphaproteobacteria; order Rhizobiales; family Beijerinckiaceae; genus Methylobacterium. The sequence continues at coordinate 7,668 of NZ_JAKSYI010000020.1, read as the reverse complement.
CGACATCGACAACACGCTGGTGGGCTGCGAGGCGGCGCTCGGCATCTTCCGACGCTGGCGCAGCCGGCAGGCGGCCCTGGCCTTCGGGGTCGCCACCGGCCGCTCCTTCCACAGCGCCATGGCGATCCTGGAGCAGCAGGCCAGCCCGCGCCCCCAGGTCATGATCACCTCGGTGGGGTCGGAGATCTACCACCTCGATCCCAACGGCGTGACCTACACGGCCGATGCCGCCTGGCGCGCCACCGTCTCGGCCGGCTGGGACCGGGCGGGCGTGCTGGCGCGCCTCGCCGGCCTCGGCGGGCTCGTGCCCCAGGGGCCCCTGGAACAGCGCGGGCACAAGCTCAGCTATTTCGGGGATGCCGCGACCGCCGAGCGGGTCCGCACCCGCCTCGCCCGATCGGGCCGGCGCGCCAACGTGATCCACAGCCACGGCCGCTACCTCGACATCCTGCCGGAAGCGGCCTCGAAGGGCACGGCGGTGGGCCATGTCCGGGCCCTGTACGGTCTGCCGGAGCGAGCCGTGTTCGTGGCCGGCGATTCCGGAAACGACGTCGAGATGCTGCGGACCCAGGCGCAGGCGATCATCGTGGCCAACTACTCGGACGATCTCGCCAGCAACGGCGCCCTGCAGCACTCCTACGTGGCGCGCGCCTCGCACGCCCGCGGCATCATCGAGGGCGTCGGCCATTTCCGCCGGATGCTGGCCGATGCCGGCTGACGAAGCCGATGGTCCCTCCGCGAGCGTGCTCACCCTGGTGCGCGGCCGGGCCGACCGCCTGCGCAACCTCATGGCCGGGCTGGCGCGCCAGTCCGTGCGCCCGGGCGAACTGGTGATCGCCTGGATGCAGCCGGACCGCGCGCCCGATCTTCCGGACCCGGGCTGTCCCGTGCGCCACCGCCACGTCGCCGGCGAGGCGATGCCGCTCGCCGCCGCCCGCAACCGCGCGGCCGATGCCGCCACGGGCGACCTGCTCATCTTCCTCGACGTGGACTGCATCCCGTCCCCCGGCCTCGTGCAAGCGTATCGGGGTGCGGCGGCGCGGACCGAGGGCCTGTTCCTCGGCGAGGTCCTGTACCTGCCGCCGGGGCTGGATCCGGCCGCCGCCACCGACGACGCGGCGCTCGCCAGCCTCGGCCGGGCGCACCCGGCACGCCCCGAGGTCCCGGCGGAGGGCCTGCGCCGGGAGGCCGATCCCGGCCAGCTCTGGGGCCTGTCCTTCGCGCTCCCGGCCCGCGCCTGGCGGTCTGTCGGCGGCATGGACGAGACTTACGTCGGCTATGGCGGCGAGGAGACGGACCTCGCCGCGCGCCTCGCTGCGTCCGGGCTGCCGACCTACTGGGTCGGGGGTGCGCGCGCCTACCACCAGCACCATCCGGTCCACGTGCCGCCGCTGCAGCACTTCGACGCAATCCTGGCCAACGCGACCCGCTTCCGGGGCACGCACGGGCGCTGGTGCATGACCTACTGGCTCGGCCAGTTCCGGGCCGCCGGGCTGATCGCGTGGGACGACGACGCGCCTGCGATCCGGGTCCTGCGCCGGCCGGGCGCGCCCGAGATCGCCGCCGCCCTGCGGCCCGACGCCCTGTTCTCCTGACGGATCGTGAACCCGACAGCCATGAAGAAGCCCATCGCGTTCTTCGTCCACCACCAGGGACGGGGCCACGCCAACCGCACGATGGCGGTGGCGGCCGAATTCGCCCGGGACCGGCCCGTCTCGGTGCTCACCGCCGGGCCGCAGCTCTTTGACGGGTTCTCCCGCGACATCGAGATCGTGCCGCTGCCGAACATGATCGGCGCGTCCGTGCCGACGCCGCGCCTCTACGCGGAGCCGACGCCGCAGGTGATGCACTGCGTGCCGCTGGGCCTCACCGCGATGCGCCGGACCATGCGGGCGATCCTCGACCACCTCGACGCGCGCGACGTCGGCCTGTTCGTCGTCGACGTCTCGGCGGAGATCGCGCTGCTCGCGCGCATCGCCAGCGTGCCGGCGGTGCAGATCCGCATGCACGGCGACCGGACCGACATCGGCCATGTCGGGGCCTACGAGGCCTGCGTCGGCATGCTGGCTCCCTTCGACGAACGCTTGGAGCAGGACGACTACCCGGCGGCGCTTCGGGCCAAGACCTTCTACAGCGGCGGCCTCTGCACCAGCGTCGACGCGATCCCGGGCCGGACCGAGGCGCGGGCGAAGCTCGGCCTCGACCCCGAGCGGGAGATCGTCGTCGCCGTCACCGGCGGCGGGGGCAGCGGCACGCCCTACGCGCCCCTGACGGTGGCGGCGCGCGCCGCGCCCGACACCCTGTGGCTGACCCTCGGGCCGACCCATCGCGAGGGCCACGAGACCGACTTCGCCAACCTGCGCGAGCTCGGCTGGGTGTCCTCGGTGACCGACTACCTCGCCGCCGCCGACATCGTTGTGGCGTCCGCCGGCGACAACACGGTTCACGAGGTCGCCCGCGTCGGCGGCCGCCTGATCGTGATGCCCGAATGGCGCTACTTCGGCGAGCAGACCCGCAAGGCCGAGGCCCTGGTCCGCCTCGGGGCCGCCGTCCAGGCCCCGGTCTGGCCGGGCGACCTCCAGGGCTGGCGCGACCTCCTCGCGCGGGCACGCGGCCTCGATCCCGCCCCCCTGCGCAGCCTCTACGCGCCGGACGCCGCCGCCCGCGCCGCCGGCTGGCTCGAGAGCCTGACCGACGAGCTCTGGCACGGCGCGACGGAGCCCGCTGCCCTTACGGTCGTCGCCGCCGGCTGACCGCCCGCATCCCTCAGCGCTCGAACCCCCCGGAGCCAGACCGCCCCATGTCCACCGTTTCCGTCGTGACCCTGGCCAAGGGACGGCCGGCACACCTGCGCAATGTGCTCCTGGGCCTGGAGCGCCAGAGCCAAGCGCCCGCTGAGTTCATCGTCGCGGTGATGCAGGACGCGCCCTACGACCTGCCCGAGGTCGGCTTGCCCGTCCGCCAGATCCTGGTGCCGGGGAGCGAACTGCCGCTGGCGGCGGCGCGCAACCGGGGTGTCGCGGCCGCCACGGGGGACGTCGTGGTCTTCCTCGACGTCGACTGCATTCCCGCCCCCGACCTCGTCGCCGATTACGCGCGCGGGCTCGCCGAACTCGACGGCCTGCTGATGGGCGAGGTGCTCCACCTGCCCGAACGCGCCACGGCCGGCGCCTGGACCTGCGAGTCTTTCGCCGCGGTCGCCGAGCGCCATTCCGATCGCCGGGGTCCCCCCGCCGCCGGCCTCGAGATCTGCCACGATTACCGCTGCTTCTGGTCCCTCAACTTCGCGATCCGGCGCGCCACTTTCCTGGCCACCGGCGGCTTCGACGAGCGCTATACCGGCTACGGCGGCGAGGACACGGATTTCGGCAAGATCCTCGATCAGGCAGGGATTCCCATCGCCTGGATGAAGGGCGGGCTCGCCTATCACCAGTACCACCCCCACCACATGCCCCCGGTGCACCACCTCGACAGCGTGGTGCGCAACGCCGAGCTGTTCGAGGCCAAGTGGGGCTACCGCACGATGGGCCACTGGCTCTACGCCTTCAAGGCAATGGGGTTGATCGACGACACGCCCGACCGGCCGATCCGCATCCTGCGCCGCCCCGAGGCGGATGACTTCGCGCTGACCGGGCAGCAGAGCCACCAGCCCTACAGCAATTCGGCCTCCGTCATCCGCTTCCTCGAAGCGCAAGGCTCCGCGGCGGCGAGCGCGTGAGGATCGCGCTCCTCGCTCATCTACGCCACCCGGTGGCGCCACCCTTCGCGGGCGGCATGGAGGCCCATGCCTGGGCGTTGGCCGAAGGGTTGATGGCGCGCGGACACGAGGTCGTGCTGTTCGCCGCCGGGGACAGCGACCCGCGCTTTGTCATCGACCCGGTGATCCCGGTGCACCACGAGCGCAGCTTCCCCGGCCTGGAGCACCGGGGCGACGCCGGCCTCGTCGCCCACCTGGATGCGGGCTACGCGGCCGCCTGCGACCGGATCGCGGCCGGCGGCTTCGACGTGCTGCACAACAACAGCCTGAGCCGCCTGCCCCTGGAGCGCCGGCGCCTCGCGGCGGTGCCGACCGTCACCTCGCTCCATGTGCCGCCCTACGACGCCCTGCGCTGGTTCGTGCGGGACAGCCTCGTCCCCGGTCACCGGATCACCGTCACGTCGGAGGCGCAGCGCAGGTTGTGGTGGCCCGAAGGGGCTCCGCCGCAGATGTCCGTGCTCCACAACGGCGTCGATCCGGATTCCTGGCCCTATCGCGAGCGCGGCGACGGGGGCGCCGTCTGGTCCGGGCGCATCGCCCCCATCAAGGGCACGCATCTCGCCATCGCGGCGGCCCGGCATGCCGGCCTTTCCCTGACCCTGTTCGGTCCGATCGAGGACCCGGAGTACTGGGCGGCGCGGATCGCCCCGCAACTCGGCGGTCCCATCCGCTACGGTGGGCATCTCTCCGGTAAGGCGCTGGCGGACGCGGTCGGTCGCGCCTCGGTCTTCCTCTTCACGCCCTGCTGGGACGAGCCCTTCGGCCTCGTGGCGATCGAGGCCATGGCCTGCGGCGTGCCGGTCGCGGGCATCGACCGGGGCGCCGCCGCGGAGGTGATCGGCGAGGCCGGCTGCCTCGCGCCCCCGGACGACGTGCCCGCCCTCGCGGACGCCCTCGGTGAGGCCCTGGCCATCCCCCGCGCGGTTCCGCACGCCCGGGTTCTGCGCCTGTTCACCCGCGATCGCTGGCTTGCGCGCTGCGAAGAACTCTATGCGCAGGCCGCACGCGCTGCCGAACGCTGACAATTCCTTCGCCCGCGCCCGCTCCCCGGGGCGGGCCCCGCCATCGCGAGCCGACAGCACGACCCGCCGCGCCCTCCTCGACGCTCTCTGGCACGGTCGCGACCCCTTCGCGGCTCCCCCCGAGGACCTGCGCCCCCGCGACCTCCAGGGCTGGCGCAGCGTCCACCCCTATCGCGACGAGGCCGTCACCGAGTTCCGGCCTAATGTGGTCGTGGAGATCGGCGCCTGGAAGGGTGCCAGCACGCTGCACCTGGCGCGGACCATGGCGGCGCACGACGTCGACGGGACCGTCATCGCGGTCGATACCCGGCTCGGCGCCGTCGACCACTGGGCGGATGCGAGCCTGTTCGCCGAACTCGCCACCGAGCACGGCTATCCGAGCCTGTACCGCACCTTCCTGGCCAACGTGCTGCACGAGGGGCTGGCGGACCGCGTGGTGCCGCTTCCGCTGGATTCGGTGAACGCGGCCGAACTGATGCGCCTGCGCGGGGTGAGCGCTGACGTGATTCACCTCGATGCCGGCCACGAGGAGGCCTCGGTGGCGGCGGACCTGCGGGCTTGGTGGCCGGTCCTGCGCCCCGGCGGCCTGTTCGTCGCTGACGATTACGACCGCCTGGGCGGCCGTTTCCCCGGCGTCACCCGGGCGGTCGACGCCTTCTGCGCGGAGGCCGGCGTGGCGGGCCCCTGGTCGCACCGGGGCAAGTGCAAGTTCCTCAAGCCGGCCTGATGCGGCGGTCAGGCGATCGAAGCCGGAACCGGCGCGATCAGCCGACGAGCACGACGGCCCGCTTGGCGTAGAATGCGCGGCCGATCTCGGCGACCACGAAGTGAGCCACGTCCGCGCGCGCGATCAGGCCGTTGCGCCAGGACGCGGGCGTGGCCAGAACCTCGTAGCGACCCGTCGCCGGGCCGGAGGTCAGGACACCGGGTCGGACCAGGGTCCAGTCCAGGTGACTGTGCCGGATACGCATCTCCTGGGCGTCCTTGTCGTCGTAGGCGCGGCCGAAGACGAGGCGGAAGGGGATGCGCTGGAGCGGCCCGATGGCATCCCGGCTGTCGCCGGCGCCGAAGCCCGTGATGGCGATGAGGCGCGCGACGCCCGCCTTTTCCATCGCGGGTACGAGGAGGTTGGTGGCCTCCGAGAACAGGGTCACCGGCCCGATCAGGCGCCGCACGGGAACGCCGAGGGCCTGGACGACGGCATCGACCCCCTCAAGCGCCGACGCGACGTCGATGGGATTCAGCGCATCGGCCGTGAACCGTTCGAGGTTCGGGTCCGAGAGGGTCAATACGCGCGGCCGAACGCGCGAAGGCCCGCACGCGATGCCCGGCCGCGAGCGCCGCCTTCACGGTCTCCAGGCCGATGCCCTGACTGGCGCCCATGACGAGGATGTGGGCCATGCTGAATCCCTGACGTCACGGGTTCGGGCGCCGTACTCGGCCCGCGTGAGGCGGAGGAGCGAGCGGCGAGGGCGGGCGCCCGGAGCGGGCCGGGCGCCCTGGGGATAACGCCGGCCTACCAGCGGTGGTGCCAGCCCACGTGGCGGTAGCCACCGTGCCAGCCCCAGGGGCGGTGGTATCCGACGTGACGGTAGCCGCCCCAGCGGTGCCAGCGCGGACCGTACCAGCCGACCCGGCGGTAGCCGTAGACGATGGGGCGCACAACGACGGGGCGATAGACGACGTTCGGGCGGCAATAGCCGTAATAGCCGCGGTGGCCGCCGGGGCCGCATCCGTCGCGGGCTTCGGCCCCGCCGGCCGTGGCCGCGAGCGTCCCCAGTGCAAGAACAGCTGCGCCAGTAAGTTTCAGTCGCATTTGCATCTCCTCTGTTGCGATGGGCTAGGCACAGCAAGCTTCGAAAGATGGTTGCAGCTTTAAAAGCCAGGATGTGTTACGAAATGTAACAAGCACTTCGATCACATATTTATGAGATCATGCCGATGTGATCGCGTACGGGTGCGCTTCTCTTCGCGGCGCCGTGTCAGCCGGAGCGTTTCGCCGTCCAGCGTCCCGCGCAGGCGATGGGGCCAGTCAGGGTCCAGCGTCCTGTCCCGGCGGATGCCTGCAACTGGCCCTCAACGGCGATGTTCGCCAGGCCGCGCCGGATGGAACCGACGATACGGCCATTCTTCGCCACCCGACCGGAGACATCGGCCTCGCTGCCGCCCGCCTCGTCGACGGCGCCGTCGCGAATCACGATCGGATAGCGGTAGGGCCCAGTGCAACGACCGTCGTCGACGGTCGCTGCGACGGACCAGTCGCCGTCGAACACGGTCTCGGCATGGGCCGGACCGAGGGTGCCGCTCCCGACGGCGAGGGCCAAGACAATGCATTTCGAAACGGGTGGCGAAACGGGTGGCATGACCGCCTTTCTGGGATTGATGTCGAGCGTTCCGGCCCGAGGCGTGCCCAGCTAGTGCACTGACGCGGTCAGAGGATTCACAAGGCGGGCGATGCATGCGAGTCTCAGCCATGGCTCAGACCGTCTGCGTGCTCCTCGACGCAGCCACCCAGTCAGCGCTTTCCGCGTTCGCCGGCGAGCGCTCCGGCCCCCTGAAGCACTTCCTTCGGGCGCGTACCATCCTGCTCTCCGCCGCGCGCTTGACCGTGCAGGAGGGGGCTGGGCAGGCCGGCGTCAGTCGGGCCGCTGTCTGGCGCTGGCAGCAACGCTTTGCCGAGGAGGGTGTCGAGGGCCTGCTGCACGACAACACCCGCCCGCCCGGCACCCCACCGCCTTCCACGCCAACGGTGGCGCAGGTGCTGGCGCTGACCTGCTCGAAGCCACCCGACGAGGTCACCCACTGGACCGGACGCTCCGCCCCCGCGCGGATCGTGATCTCCCTGCGCTCCGTGCAACGGCGCTGGCAGGAGCAGCCATAGCAACCAGC
>NZ_JAKSYI010000016.1 GCF_022829285.1 Methylobacterium sp. J-078 | reverse complement strand
CAGACTGACCGAAGCAATCAACTGAAAACCGTATGACACCTCGCATCAGCCTTCGCTGCTGAGCACCTGTCGGGCGCTCGTCCAGGGCCGCGCCCCGTAACGGTCGTTGTCGAGGGGATGCAGGTGGCCGAGGCCGCTTGCCATGTCGCGCAGGTACTGAAGGCCCTGCCAGACAGGAAACACCGCGTCGCTCGCGGGCGTCAGCCGTCGGACGACCCGGATGATCAGGGACAGGCGGTCGAGGCTCCCGGCGCGCAAGAGGCCGAACCGCGCGCCGGTGAGCGCGCTCATCATCGCCGCGAGGTCGCGCGGCGTCACCACATCCCCGGCGATCCGCAGGAGGCGCGGGCTCTCGGCGTCGAGGGCTGCCGCGGCTGTGTAGCGGGCGACGTCCTCCTTGGTGGTGAAGTCGAGGGGCTGGTCGGCATCGCCCCAGTACAGGACCCGGCGCAGCGGCTTCAGGATGATCGGGGCCTGACCCGTGAGAAGGTCCGCGAAGGCGCCGTTGAGGATCGAGGTCGCGCGGATCGGCGCGGCATCGATGCGCGTCAAGAAACTCCGCCGGAGATCGAGGTTGCGGTTGTCGCCCGGCCGGGTCTTGGTGAAGTCGAGGGAGAAATCGGAGGGGATGAAGCGCGGCACCCCGGCCGCCACGGCCGCGTCGAGGAGGCGCCCCTGGGCCTCCAGGATGACGGGTTCGAGGCCGTTCAGGGCCGAGACGACGCAGGCGGCGCCCCGACAGCCTTCACACAGGCTCACGGCATCCGCGTACTCGACCGTGACCCGAGTGAGGCCGGCGATTTCGGGGATATGGCGCGGACCCTCGCCGCCCGCCCGGCGCACCAGGGCGCGAACCTGTGCACCCTCGGCGATGAGCGCCCGGGCGATCCGGCCGCCGAGATCACCGCCGAGGCCCGCGAGGACGACGATCGGCTGTCCGGCATGACTATCCATGAGGTCGCGGTTCCTGCTCGGCGGCGGGTAGGGCCGCGAGGTCAACCCGGTGCGGCGCGATCGGTGCCGCCGTGGTGCGCACGGGAGCGATCTCGATCAGGCCTCGGGCTCGTCCCAGTCGACGGCGCGCCGGACCGCGCGGCCCCAGGTGGCGGTGATGCGCCGGCGCTCGGCCGCGTCCATGTTCGGCTCCCAGCGCCGATCGACGCCCCAGTTCCGCACGAGGTCATCGGTGCCGCGCCAGTAGCCCGTGGCGAGGCCGGCCGCGTAGGCCGCGCCGAGGGCGGTGGTTTCGGTGACGCGCGGGCGCACCACGGGGACGTCGAGGATGTCGGCCTGGAACTGCATCAAAGTGTCGTTGGCCACCATGCCGCCGTCCGAGCGGAGTTCGCGCACGGCGATGCCCGAATCCTTCTCCATCGCCTCCAGCACCTCGTGCGTCTGGAAGGCCGTCGCCTCCAGGCAGGCGCGGGCGATGTGGCCGCGATTCGCGTAGCGGGTCAGGCCGATGATGAGGCCGCGCGCGCCCTCGTTCCAGTGCGGCGCGTAGAGGCCCGAGAAGGCCGGCACGAAGTAGACGCCGCCATTGTCCGCCACCGTGGTGGCCAGGTGCTCCACCTCGGCGCTGTCCTGGATCATCCGCAGATTGTCGCGCAGCCACTGCACCAGGGCGCCCGTGATGGCGATCGAGCCCTCCAGGGCGTAGGCCGCCGGTTGGCCGTCGAGCTTGTAGGCCAGGGTCGTGACGAGGCCGCAGGCGGAGGGCACCGGCGTCGGGCCGGTGTTCATCAGGGCGAAGCAGCCGGTGCCGTAGGTGTTCTTGGCCTCGCCGGGCCGGAAGCAGGTCTGTCCGAACAGCGCCGCCTGCTGGTCGCCCAGGATGCCGGCGATCGGCACGCCCGCGAAGGGCACCCGCGTCTCGCCGTAGACCTGGGAGGACGAGACGATCGCGGGCAGCATGGCGCGTGGGATGCCGAAGGCCGACAGCATGCCCGCGTCCCAGGCCAGGGTCTCCAGGTCCATGAGCTGCGTGCGGCTGGCATTGGTCGCGTCGGTGAGGTGAAGGCCACCCTCCGGGCCGCCCGTCAGGTTCCAGACGAGCCAGGAATCGATGGTGCCGAACAGGACGTCCCCGGCTTCCGCCTTTTCCCGCGCGCCGTCCACATGGTCTAGGAGCCAGCGCAGCTTGAGGCCGGAGAAGTAGCTCGCCAGCGGAAGGCCGGTGCGTGCGCGGAAGCGGTCGCGCCCGCCGTCGCCGGCATAGGCGGCCACGAGCCGGTCGTTGCGGGTGTCCTGCCAGACCAGGGCGTTGTGGAGCGGCGCGCCCGTCCGGCGGTCCCAGATCACGGTGGTCTCGCGCTGGTTGGTGATGCCGATGGAGAGGAGGTCCGCCGGGACGAGACCGGCCGCTTCCAGGGCCTCGCCCATCACGGCCTGGACGTTGCGCCAGATCTCCGCAGGATCGTGCTCGACATGGCCGGGGCGGGGATAGACCTGGGCATGCTCGCGCTGCCGGCAGGCGACGATGCGCCCCGCCCGATCGAACACGATGAAGCGGCTGCTGGTGGTGCCCTGGTCGATGGCGCCGACGTACCGGGTCATGGCGAGCGTACTCCCTCGGAGGCCTCGGGCTGGCCGCAGGCTGGTTCCGCCCGGGGCGCGCGCGATAGATAGCCCAGATGGCCCGCGACGCCATCGCGCAAGCCTTCAATCTGGTTTTACGGGTCGCTCCGGCGCATGACCAAGCCGGCGATGCAGCGGAGGGGCGGAGGGGTCCACTTCGGCTTCGCCCTGATACCGCAGCCTTCGGCGGGCCGGCCCTTCAGATCAGGTGTGCGAGTCCGATGGAGACCGTCGTCTCGACCGGGAAGGTATGGCGCGTGGTCTTCGGCGGATACAGATCCCCGTCGCGGGCACGCCGCAGCACATCCGTGCGCGTCGGGCACCAGTCCTCACGCCACGAGCCGAGTCCCACCCGATCGTAGTCGAACATGCGCACGGGCACGCGGGCGAGGCCGAGCTGGATCGCGGCGGCGTGGCGATGGTGCCCGTCGAGGATCGCCAGTGTCTCGCGCTCGACGCAAATGGGCTGCGTCCAAGCTTGGCCCGCAACGATGAGCGCGATCACCGTACGGACCCGATCGGGGCGGAACGCCTCCGTCGGACGAAGGCCCGCTGGGGGGATCAGGATGAGGTCCGTGGCGGTCATGCGGCCTGTCCCTGCCGTTCGGCGGCTTCGAAGAAGTGGCGCTCCGGGTAGGCATGACGGAGGAAGTCGTGGTGGGAGATGTCCCAGCCATAGGCACCGGCCATGAGGAAACAGACGCGGTCGCCGATGCGGACCCGGTCCACTGGGACGTCGCGGGCCAGGATATCCTTGGGCGTGCACAATTCACCCGCGAGCGTGAGCCGGCCCCCGGCGATTTCCGGCCGGGGCCAGGGATGGGGCCAGGCGTCGCGGGGCAGGACCACGAATGGATGGTCGTGCCCCCAGGAACTCGGCAGGCGAAAATGGTGAGTGCCGCCGCGCAGGAGCGCGAAGGCGCGCCCGTGCGACCGTTTGAGATCGACGATCTCGCACAGATAGGCCGCGTGATAGGCCGCGACGATCCGGCCGCACTCGAACTGCACGCGCGGTGCGCCGGTCCCGAGGGGGAACAGCGCCCGGACGAAGTCCTGCGTGTCGAAGCGCCATGCGGGGTCGGCATAATCAACGCCCCAGCCGCCGCCGAGGTTGACGATCCGCAGGTCGAGTCCATGCGTCGCCGCCCAGTCGCGGGCGAGGGCCAGTTGTGCAGCGCACAGGGCAGCGTGGCCAGCGGCATCCCGGTCGTTCGAGACGGTGTGGAAGTGGAGCCCCTCGAAGCGCAGGCCCGGGCAATCACGCAGGATCGCGATGGCGTCCGGAATCATCGCCTGCTCAATGCCGAACTGCGTCGCGGCCCCGCCCATGGTGAGGGTGGCACCCGGCACCGGACCCGTCAGGTTCACCCGCAGCAACACCGGCAGGATCGCGCCGGCCTGCCGCGCGCCCGCATCGGCGAGGCGCAGCATGTGCAGGCTCTCGACATGGAGACGTTCGACGCCGTTGGCGATGAGGATGCGGATGTCGTCCGCGGTCCGGGCCGGCCCGCCCATGACGATGCGGGCCCGCGCGCCGACGGCGTCGCGCACCCGCAGGATCTCGCCCACGGAGGCGACCTCGAAGCCGCTGACATGGGGAGCCAGGGTACGCAGGATGCGCGGGTCGTTGTTGGCCTTCACCGCGTAGAAGAAATCCACCTCCGCCGGCAGGGGGCGGCGCAGGGCGTCGACCTGGCATCTCAGGGCGTCGAGGTCGTGCAGGAAGGCGCAGGCCGGGGCCTCTTCTCTGGTCGCGGCGGCGATCTGGGCGGGGTTCGGACGGTACAGGGTCATGGCGCGGACGGCTCCGTTTCGCGCCATGCGCGATGGGTCTCGGTGAGGGCTCGGCGCAGAAGGCCCCGGTCATTGGCGAGCACGAGGCCGAGGTGCCCCTCGGCGCGCAGGCGGGTCAGGTCGGAGGCGTCGCGCGCGATGGCGAAGGCGTGAATGCCGGCAGCCCGGCACTGCTCCGCGAGCTCCGTCCCGGCCGCCATCACCGCCGGAGCACGGGTCTGCCAGGGCAGGCCGAAGGCCTGGGCGTAGTCGGCAGCGCCGAGCAGCAGGCCGTCGATGCCGTCGAGGCGGGCGATGGCCCCGGCCTCGGCGAGGCCGGGCGGGTCCTCGATCATGGCGATCACCAGGGTCTCGCGGTCGAGGCGGGCGGGGAGCCCAGGCAGGTCGCAGTCGCCGTAGCGCCCGAGGCGCCCGGCATTGACTCCGCGCCGGCCGCGCGGGGCGTGGCGCGCGCGGGTGATCGCGGCCTCGGCGTCGGCCACGCAGCCGACGCGCGGCACGACGATGCCGGCGGCCCCCGCATCGAGGCAGGGCAGGATCCGCTCCGAGCGCGCGTCCGGCACCCGCATCAGGGCGCTGAGGCCGGCCCGGTCCGCCGCGGCCAGGAGATGCTCCAGGGCGGCGCCGTCGATGAGGGTGTGCTCGAGGTCGACGAGGACGAAATCGAACCCAGCCACGGCGGCGATCTCAACGATCTCGGGCGCCGGGATCGAAACGAACAGGCCGCTGGCCGGACGACCGGCGTCGAGGCAACGCCGCAGGCGCAGGCGCGCGCTCATATCCCGAGGCTCGCGGCGAGGGGCGCCAGGGGATTGGGACGCGGGCGCCCGGCGGCTCCGGCCGGATCGAGCCGGCGCCGGGCGAGATCCTCCACCACCAGGGTTTCGGCGGCGATGCGGTAGCGCCGGGCACCCGCCCGCGCCGCCGGCCAGGCAGCGCAATGGAGGTGCAGGGCCTCGACGATCCGGTCCCAGAACCGCGTCTCGGGATAGCCGAACCAGAGGTCGAGGCACCAGCCGAGTTCCGCCAGATTCACGCCGAGGAGCGCGTCGAGCACGAAGTCGCGGACATCCTCCACGTCCCGCGCCTCGACGTAGGAATTGGCGTTGACGCGGGCGTGCTCAGGCGGGGTCGGCACGAGTGATGGGCGCGTTCCGGCCAGAAGATCGGGCACGAACCGGACCCCGTCGTGAAAGTCCTTGAGGGCGACGCGGGTCGGCCAGCCGTCGCGGTGGAGCAGCACCATGTTCTGCTGGTGGCTCTCCAGGGCGATGCCCTGCACCAGCAGGAGGTGCATCACCGGCAGCAGAGCCGCTCGCAGGAGAGCATCGACCCAGGGTTCGGCGCCGTGCCGGGCGATCCAGTCGGCGATGAAGGGAGCCGTGCCGTCGCGGTGGGTGAGCGCGGTGAACGGAACCGCCGCCTCGGTGCCGAGATGGGGGGCGACGGGATCGCGCCAGATCGCCGAGAGGGCGCCGCGCAGGGTGCCGTCGCGATCGATCTCGGGGGGCACCGTCACCGCGACACCCATGCGCTCGGCGAGCAGGATCGTGCCCGAATTCCGCAGGAACGGGTCCCCCGCCATCACCGCCTGCAGCCAGGCGCTGACGATGGGGGCGTTGAGCACCGTGTGGGGTGCGAGGGTCCGGGCCGTGGAGGTGTTGCGGATGGAGAGCGCGAGCTTCAGCGTCGGCGCCTGGGGCTCTGTGCGGTCAGCGAGCGTGCGGATCGATTGCTGGGCGGAATAGGCGTGGGGCGCGGGCCCGAGGCGGATGAGCGTGCCGGCGCGGTGCAGGGGGGCCGTGGCGGCGTCTCCCACCCGCTCCCATTGCCAGGGATGGACCGGCAGCAGGTGGAACTCGCGCGGCTGCCCGCCCCGCTCCACGATCCGGGCGGCGAAGCGGGCGCGGGTCTCCGCGTCGAGGCTGAGGGCGATGAGGTCCGCGTCCTGCCCGTCCGGCACGCCCATCGCCTTCGCGTCCGCGATCGACCGGTGCGTGGCGACCCAGACCGGATGGATCGCCGCTCCGAATTCCGGGCCAAAGGCGCGGTTGTCGGCGAGGCTGAAGCCGATGCGGGACTTGAAGCAGGGATGGTAGCGGTGGCCGTCCGGCAGCGCGCTTTCGAGGTCGTCGTAGGGGAGGTCGGCGAGGCTCCGGCCGGCGCCGTGCCGCAGGGCGTCGGCGTGGTTGTGCTGGGTCCTGGCCAATTCCTCGGCAAAGCGGGCGTGGTCGGCGGCCTTGCCCGGCAGGTCGGGCAGGAGATCTTCGAGGAAGGCGGCGGCGTGCGTCACCGGGCCATCCTCAGCCGCGAGGCTGCCGGGCTCGATGAGCACCCGCCCGTAGGCGTGCATCCGGCGCGCGCGCGCCCGGTAGCGCCGCCTGGTGCCCGATGGCGCGAGGCTCACGGAGAGGGCCGTGTCGGGACCATCATACCGAACGATTCCGTCGGGCAGCAGGTCCTCGTGCAGCAGGGCGCCGAGCAGTTGGCCGGCAACGCGCCGACCGGCTTCGTCCCACGTGGCGTCTTCCCGGGCCGCATCGTCCGGGTGGGACCGGACGCGTTCACCGACACGCAGGGGATTCGCGATGGCCACGTAGTCCGGCCGCTCGCCGCGCCCGGCGAGGCAGCTCGCGAGGTTGGCCTTGGCCGGCAGGGTCGGGGTGACGAGGAGGCGGTCGATGAGCGCCCGGACGTTCGGGTTTTCGTCCGCCGCCGCGAGGGTCCAGGCGAGGGCGGTCCAGAGCGGGGCCTCGTCGATTCCGGCGGCGCGCGCCACGGTGGCGACCACGTGGGCGACCTGATTGACCACGAGGTAGTAGACGAGGCGCGCCCACGCCTCTTCCCCCGTGTAGCGCACCGCCGGATCGAGGGCGTGATCGGGTGCGACGCCGGCGAACAAGGCGGCGTCGATGCTCACGCCTTCGAGGTCGCGCACCACGAGGCGGGCCGGCAGCCCGTTGACCAGAGCGAGGAGACTGTTCTGCGCATGCGCCTCCAGGCCGATGCCGGTGGCGGCGAACAGGCGCAGCGGCGGCAGGATCGCGACGCGGGCATAGGCGTCGATCCAGGCCGCGGCGGTCGCGGGGCCGGTCAGATCGCAGCCCATCCCGGCGAGGATCGGCCGACCGTCGCGGGGCGAGGGTTCGAGGAGGCCCGCCACCACGAAGGCGTTTCGCGAGGGGCCTTCGCGCACGAGGACGCCGGTGACCGCCTCCAGCTCCGGACGGTCGAGGGCGAGGGCCCCGCGCTCGCTGAGAATGTCGAGGCCGGCCCCCGCCACGACGTCCGGGACGGCCCGGAGGGCACGGGCGGCAGCGAGGCTGCGCGCCAGGTGCTCGCGGCTGTTGGTGCGCGCGAAGTTTGTGATCCGCGCGGCGATGGGCAGCTTGAGGAACAGGTTCGCCGTCTCGCTGTACACCGTGCGCACCGAGGAGGTCGGTCGCACCGGCGCGCCGCTGGGCGGGGTCAGTTCGAGGCGGCCCGCCGCGACGAGGGCCGCCACCGTCGGGTCGGCGGCGAGCCGGGCCGCCTGCCAGGGATGGCTCGGGATGAGCACGCGGCCGGCGATTCGTTCGGGAGATAGGCCGGACAGGGCGGTCAGGGCCTCCCGGGTCACCGCTTCCGCCCCGGCCTCGCGCCACTGGCCCGCGACGAGGTCGGGATCGGCGAGGAACCACCGAAGGGCGAAGGCCGCCCCCTGCTCGGGCGCGTAGGCCGCCGCGTCGGCCTCCGTGAAGCCGTCGACGCTCTTCGCCAGCGGGTGGAACGGGTGGCCGTGCCAGAGGCTCTGTTCCAGCCCTGCGGGGGTACGGTCGGCGACGCGGCCGGCGCAGGCGACGGCATGAGCGCGGGCGCGGTCGAGCCCGTCGAGCATCCGGCGCTTCGTCGCCTCACGTACGGGCGTCGCCTCGGGCACGAGGGCGTAGATCATGCGGCGTGCGAGGTCGGCCGGGTCGTCGAGGGGCGTGGTGCGCCCGTCCGCCGACCGCAGGCGCAAGGGTCCCCAGGCATGGAACCCGCCCGGCGAGGCGCGCCGGCACGGGGCCAGGACGGTGTCCGTGCCGATGCGGATCGCCCGGATCGCACCCGCGACGGGTTCGGGGCCGTCCCCGGATTCGCGCAGCCAGGTGTTGAGCAGGCGTTCGAGACCGAGGCGGGCCCAGGTGACGGCGACGGGGTCCGAGCGCGGTTCGGTGAGGGGCAGCGTCATCGGGCACGGCTCCAGGGTGATGGGATCGGACGGGTGCGCGCGGCGAGGAGGCCCACGGCACCGGCGAGTGAGAGGCAGGCCGCCGCCCACAGGGCGCCGCCGGGACCGAAGGGGGCGAGCATGAGCCCGGCCGCCAACGGACCGACGAGCTGGCCGACGGTGAGGCTGGCCCGCGCCTGGGCGATGCCGGCGACGCGGCCGGGGCCGGCGGCATCCATCGCGGCGAACAGGGCCGGGGCCTGGCCGGCGTACAGGCCCCCCTGGGCCAAGCGCAGGACGACGATCCCGCAAAGGCCGAGGTCGAGGGGGATGGCCGCGAAGGCGAGCCCTGTGCCGACAAGGGCGAGCGCCAGGACCGGCACCGGCGCCGCGGCGTCGATGCCTCGGCCCCAGACGGGCAGGATCAGCAGGGCGGCGAGCCAGCTCAGGCTGTGCAGCCCGCCGATGAGGCCAGGGGTGTAGAGCGTGGGATCGTGCGCCGTCGCCCAGGTGGGGAAGAAGGCCACGAAGGCGAAGGCGCCCGCGCTGCCGCACATGCCCGCGAACAGGAGGGGGCCGCCGCGTATCCGTCCCGCCCCACTTTCAGCGGTGGGCTCCGGCGGCACGGCACGGAGCCCCGGCGCGGCGAGGAGGGCGGCGAGGACGGTCAACCCGCCGCCGAGGAGCATCAGCGCGCCGAAGCGTTCGGACTCGAAGGCGAGTCCGCCGAGCACCGGCCCGACGAGGCAACCGGCGGCCGATGCCTGCTGCATCCGGGTGAAGCCCGCGCCAGCGGTCGCGCCGGTGGCGCGGAACGCCAGGGCCAGGACGACGCCGCCCCCCGCAGCCCCCTGGAGAAGGCGGGCCAGGACGAGGACGGTCGGATGCCCGGCCAGGGCGATCATCGCGCAGCTCAGCCCACTTACCGCGCCGGTCCACAGCAGCAGGCTCCCGAGGGAGAAGCGCTGGGCGAGCCGGGTCCAGACCGGCGTCAGGGCCAGGGTCGTGACGGCCGGGGCGGCGAGCGCCAGGGCGGTCCAGAGGGCAGGGGATGGGCTCATCCGCGCGACCGTAAGGCCGAGGAAGGGCAGCAGCGCCAGGGGCAGAGCCGTCACCAGAACCTGCAGGGCGATGAGGGCGGTGGGCCGGGCCGGGCCGCTCACGACAGGCCCCCGCGCCAGAGCGGGTTCGGCGTGCTGTCGAGGCGGCTCGGCATCGAGGTTCCGAGGGTGCCGGCGGCGAGAAGCGGCGCCAGCACCGCCTTGAACGGGGCGGTCTCCTGCCCGAGCATCCGCGCGGCGATCCCGTCGCGGCGCGACGCCGGGATGTCCGCCCGCGCCAGCACCCGCTCCACCGTGGCGATCAGGATGGTGCGGGCCACGCGAAGGGTGAACCCGACGCAGGCCGCCGCGAAGGCTTCCGCCACGGCGCGCAGGGCGACGTCGATCGCCAGCGTCTGCACGTAGGCAAGGAGATCCTCCGGCCGGCGCAGGAGCAGTGTGTTGTGGATCGGATCGGTGATCAGGTAGGCCGGCACCGGCAGGCCGCCCTCGTCGAGCCAGGCGGGCGCGCAGCGCACGGTGTCGTGGTCGCGCAGCAGCAGGCGCGCCGGCACGCCGCCCGCCATCAGCACGAGGGCGTTCTGCCCGTGCAGTTCCGGCACGAAACCGAGGCAGGCCCCACCGAGGGCAGTGCCGACGACGAGGTCGGCGAGGCCGGAGAACAGGGCGGTCAGGTCACCGGCCCCGAGGCCGAGGGCGCGCACCACCGGCGGCAGGCCGCCCAGCGGCGCCACGGCGAAGCTCGCCAGCGGCACCGGCACGGCCCCCTCCACCGGCAGATGCCGGATGGCGCAGCCGAGCAGGGCCGGGCGCTCGGCGTAGAGATCACCGTCCGTCTCCGTGGCGTGCCAGAACGCGGTCTCGTCGGCCAGGGCCACGTGGCGGGCGAACCAGGGGTCGCGGGCGCAGACGGTGGCGAGCAGGCCGGCGCCGTGCAGACCGTTGTGCAGGGATTGCGGCGGCAGGGTGCGTCGGACCCCGAGCGTCTGCACGTCCAGGGGCAGTTTCAGATGCAGGTCCGGCCGAACCGGGAACGCCAGGGTCCTGAGCGACGACGTTGCGGCGGCGAGCGGCCCCTGGAAGGTCAGCGCAACGAGGCGGCCATCGGCGAGCCAGTCGGAGAACCGCACCGGCAGGCTGTGCACCGCCTGCCAGGGATGCACCGGCAGGGGCACGTGCGTGGCGCCGAGCCCGCGCTGGGCGAGTTCGGCGTCGAGATGCGCGCGCTGGCCCGGTCCCAGCAGGGCGGCGGCCGGGCCGGCCGGATGGGCACCGGGAGCCGCGGCGACGCGATCGCGCGCCACGGCGTACCAGTCGAGGGGGAAGAGGCGGCCGTGCTCGGCACCGTAGGCCACGGCCTCGTCGGAGCTGAACCCGTGGCGAGCGCGCCCGAGGGGGTGGAACGGCCGGTCGCGCCACGCCGCGAGGCGCTCGAAGGCCAAAGTCGATCCGGCAAGCACCTCGGCCTCCAACACCTCGGCCGTGTCCGCCCAGAGGGCCGCCCGGTCGAGGATGGCGCGGGCCTGCGTGACGGTGCGTTGGGCAGCGCCCTCGGGCAGATCCGGTACGACCGAGAGGATGCGGGCGAGAAGGTCGACCGCGTCGAGGTCCTGCGCCGCGCCGGCCGTCTCGTATCGGACGGGTCCGGTTAGGCGAAGGCCCGGACGCCAGCCGTCCGGCACCATCCGCGCCCGCAGGTGCCCCGCGCCGAGGGCCAGGGCGTAGTCCCGCGCTCCGTCCGGTCCCCAAGGGTCGCCGATGGTCGCCTGAGTCCGGAGGCCGCCAATATCCTCGATCCAGAGGGCATCGAAGGTCTCGGCGAGGAGGTCGCGTGCCAGATCAGGCCGCGCGGTTGGAGACGCCACTGCCTCGCCCCCTAGAACAGCGGCAACAGGGTGCCGGCCTGAGCCGCCTCGGCCCGCGCCAGGATCGCGCGGGCGCAGGCGATGTCGTCGATGGCCATGCCCATCGGGTTGAGCAGGATGATCTCGTCGTCCGTCTCCCGGCCCGGCTTCCGACCGACGATGATCTCGCCGAGCTCGGCGTGCAGGCGCTCGCGGGAGAACGCGCCCGCCTCCACGAGGAGGTTGATGATCTTCTTCTCGCGGTTGGACTGGTCCCAATCGTCGACCACCACCTTGTCGGCCTTCACGAACACCTCGCGCTCGACATCCATGATCGAGACGTTGGCGAGCAGGGTGCCGCGCGCGAGCCAGGCAAAGGGCAGGTAGGGCTTGTCCGTCACCGTGCAGGTGATCACCACGGGGGCCCCGCGCACGGCCGCCTCGGCGCTCGGCGCGAGGGTGACGGCGAGATGCGGGAACCGGTCCCGGATGCGGGCCGACAGATCCTCGGCGGCCTCGGGGCGCAGGTCGAACAGGCGGAGGCGCACCAGGCTCGGGAACTGTTCGGCCAGCATCGCGGCCTGCTGCTCGCCGATGGGGCCGCAGCCGATGATGGCGGCCTCGGTGAAGCCGCCGCGGGCGAGGTGGCGGATGGCGAGGCCGGTCACGGCGGCGGTGCGCATGGCGCTGATCAGGCCCGCCTCCATCACCGCGACGGGATAGTTCGTCTCGGGATCGTTGAGCACGATGACGGCGCTGGCGCGCGGCAAACCGCGCGCGGACGGGTTGTCGTGCTTCGAGCCGATCCACTTGAGGCCGGCCATGGGTTGCGCGCCGCCGATCCAGGCCGGCATGGCGATGATGCGGTCGGCGATGTGGTCCGTGCGCGGGCTGCGCAGGTAGGGCTTGAGCGGCTGCACGAAATCGCCGGCGGCGTGCAGGCGGAAACCCGCCTCCACCGCTTCCATGTAGAGATCGGACCGGTCGCCGCCGAGGCCGGCGATGTCGGAGCGCGAGAGGTAGCGCAGGGTCGCTTCTGTCATCGGGGAATTCCGTGGCGGGGATGAGGATGGCGCGAGCGGGCGATCCCGACGGGGACCGTCGGGCCGGGGATGTTGCGGGGTGGCCGTGCGTTCAGGCGGCGGCGCGGCGGGCGAGGCGGCGGTAGGAGGCGGCGAAGGGTCGGGTGATGCGGCGCTCGGGGGCCGGCCAGTCCTCGGCGTAGACCGTGTCGAGGTAGCGCTCGCCCCGGTCCGGCAGCAGCGTGACGATGCGCGATCCGGCCGGGAGGGTCGGGATCAGCTTGGCGATGGCCGCCACCACCGTGCCCGAGGAGCCGCCGGCGAGGATGCCTTGGTGCGCCACGAGGCGGCGGCAGGCCAGGGTCGATTCCCAGTCGGTGGCGGTGATCACCGCATCGACCTCGGGCAACGACAGTTGCTCGGGCACGCGGCTCGCACCGATCCCCGGAATGTCGCGGGGGCCGCCCTTGGCCCCGAAGATCACCGAGCCCTCGATGTCCACGGCGATGACCTCGATGCCCGGCCAGCGCTCCCGCAGGCGCCGGGCCAGCCCCATCAGGGTGCCGCAGGTGCTCACGGCGGCGACCACATGGGTGGGGGCCGCCGGCATCTCGCGTACGATCTCCGCGCCGAGGCCGTGATAATGCGCCCGCCAATTGTCGGGGTTGGCGTACTGGTTGAGCCAGACCGCGCCGGGCAGGGTCTCGACCAGTTCCGCGACGCGCCGGACCCGGGTCTGGAGGTAGCCCCCCTGGGCATCCGTCCGTGTCACCATGTCGATCCGGCCGCCGAAGACCTCGATCAGGTGACGGTTGGCCGGTGCGATCTTGGGATCCACCACGGCGGTGAACGGCAGGCCTTGACGGCTGCAGATCATCGCCAGAGCGACGGCGAGATTGCCGGACGAACTCTCGACCAGATGACTCCCCGCCGTGATCCGGCCGGCCGCGATGGCCTCGCCGACCATGTGGTTGGCCGTACGGTCCTTCACGCTGCCGCCGAGGTTGAGCATCTCGAGCTTGGCGAAGACCGGCACGATCTCGGGCGGGAACAGGCGATCCAGGGCTACGAGCGGGGTCTGTCCAACGGGCGGTCCGGCATTCGGCGTCATTGCTGTTGCTCCGTTGCTGTCATGTGACCGAGGCGAAGCGGACGAAGAGGTCGAGCTCTTCATGCGCGTCGTCCAGTCGGTGTCGGCGCAAATGGAGGAGATCACCACTAAAAATCAAGATCAGCGTCGAAAGAATTCTGAATTATGACGTTATGTATTTGTAGCTACTCAAAAGAGCATCTTATTTACTTTGGAACGGTACCAAAAAATTCCATCCATGGTCCTTCTCTGTGCGCGCCCGTATGGCTCGGCTCGCTCTGAGAGTCAGGAATTTCCAGTCAAGGGCTGCCGGAGGAAGTGAACCGCGGAGACCCGGGGCAAGCACCGATCAGCGATTGCTGAATGCTCCCGATTCGGAAGAGTAGAATTTATACAATTTGGAACTATTTCAATATAGCTTTGTGCTGATCTGGCAACGATGGGCTTTATAAGAGCCTATTTCGCTGGATCTCACCTTGCAGCATCAGACATTTGAGGCGATGGAGCCGATGGAGGGAGGGCATTCGGTTGTCACCTCCCGTTCGCGTTCCGAAGGAATGCGTCGTAGTCGCGTCGCCACCGGAGTGTCTCGATGACAAAGAATTCGCGGGTACGCCGCCGTAAGGAAGGCAAATCCGGAGTCGTCGGCTTGATCGCCGCGGCCTTCGTCGCCGGCCACGGCGCGGCGAACGCGCAGGAGGCGGTTCAACTCGGTGAGCTTTCGGTCGAGGGAAGCGGGTCCGGCAGCGGCAGCGGGAATCGCGCGCCGGCCAATCCCAACGCCGTCGTCGGCCCGCCGCCGCCGCCCTATGCCGGCGGCGCGGTGGCGTCAGGCTCCCGGCTCGGCTTCCTGGGCAACCGCAACGTCTTCGACCAGCCGTTCAGCAGCACGAGCTACACGGACAAGCTGATCCGCGATCAGCAGGCGCGCAACGTCCAGGACGTGGTCAACAACGATCCCTCGATCCGCACCAACGTCCCGGCCTTCTCGGGCATCCTCGGCTTCTTCATCCGGGGCTTTCCGGTCTTCGCCCAGGACATCGGCTTCAACGGCCTGTTCGGCGTGGCCGACGCCTTCAACCCCGCCATCGAGCCCATCGAGCGCGTCGAGGTCCTGCGCGGCCCCTCGACCCTGCTCTCGGGCATTCCGCCCTTCGGCAACATCGGCGGCGTGATCAACCTGATCCCGAAGCGCGCGGGCGACGAGCCCTTGACCCGCGCCACCATCGGCTATTCGTCCGACGCCCAGATCTACAAGGCCATCGATGTCAGCCGGCGCTTCGGCGACAACAAGGAGTGGGGCATCCGCTTCAACGGGGCGCTGAACAACGGCAACACCCCCATCGACAACCAGAGCCTGCATTTCGGCGTCGCGGCGCTCGCCCTCGACTATCGCGGCGAGCGCCTGCGGGCGAGTGCGGATCTCGGCTACCAGCAGCTCGACTTCACCTCTCCGTTGCGCAACCGCTCCGTGCTGTCGGGCTTCGCGATTCCCCGCGCGCCCGACTTGACCCTGAACCAGCAGCAGCCGTGGGAATACCGCGACAGTGCCAACAAGTCCGCGGCCGTCCGGTTCGAATACGACCTCACGGACAACCTCACCGCCTACGCAGCCTTCGGAACCTCGAATTTTCGCCAGGAATATTTCGGCGGCGTGCTGAGCATCTTCAATGCGCGCGGAGATTACCGCGATCCGATCTCCTTCATCCCGTTCCACATCGTCAACAACACGGCCGAGGCGGGCCTGCGCGGCACCGTCGAGACCGGTCCGGTCAAGCACAGCTTCGGCCTTGCCGCGGTCGGTTTCTGGATGGATCAGTCCCAGGTGCCGGGCGTCAACGTCGGGCCGACCATCGTGTCGAACCTGTACGACCCGGTCATCGTGGCGCCGCGCAATGCCGCCGCCCTCTCCCGGCTGACGCCGACCACGGCGCTCCGCACCAACCGCAGCCTCGCCATCGCCGACACCCTGTCGTTCTTCGACGACCGGGTGCTCCTCACCCTCGGCGGGCGCTGGCAGGACATCGACGTCAAATCGATCAGCCCCACCACGGGGCTCCGGACGGGTGCCAGCGACAGCGGCGCCTTCTCCCCAGGCTTCGGCCTCGTGGTGAAGCCCCTCGAGCACCTGTCGATCTACGGCAACTACATCGAGGGATTGACCTCGCCCGCCCCGCCGGTGAACGCGGTCAACGCCTCGGCCGCCTTCCCGGCCGCCGTGTCGCGCCAGACCGAGATCGGCGCGAAGTACGATTTCGGTGTCGTGGGCGTGGGCTTCGCCGCCTTCCGCATCGAGCAGCCGTTCGGCTTCACCGACCCGCGCACCCTGGTGTTCTCCGTGGACGGGCGCCAGCGCAACGACGGCATCGAACTCACCGTGTTCGGCGAGCCGGTCCCGGGCGTGCGCGTCCTCGGCGGCGTCAGTCTCCTCGACGGCGTGCAGGTCGCGGCCCAACTCGCCTCGAACGTCGGCAAGGTGGCCGTCGGCGTGCCGAGCGTTCAGCTGAACTTCTACGGCGAGTATGATCTGCCGCCCTACCTCTTGCCGGGCCTCAGCCTGACGGGACGGGTGATCTACACGACGTCGCAATATTACGACCTCGCCAACACCCAGAAGATACCGGACTGGGCCACCCTGGATCTCGGCATGCGCTACGCCACCACCCTGAACGACCGGCCCCTGACGCTCCGGGCCAATGTCGTGAACGTGACGGGCAACAACTACTGGGCCTCCACCGGCCGAGGTATCCTCAGCCAGGGCACGCCGAGAACCTTCCTCGTCTCCGCCACGGTCGACTTCTGAGCGCGCGACCGGTTCCGTCGCGTCGGCGGATCACGGCATCTCCCATGGCAGCCTGCCACCGCGGCCGGCGCCTGTCCGCAAGGCGCGGCGTTGCCCCGCGCCACGGTGACATCTGTATCGGACAGACCTTCCGACAGCCGGTCGATCGACAGGCGGCCGTCCGGGTTCAGCATCATTTCGACGACGGCGGGGTCTTCCAGAACCGGGCGATGGCCGGGCCGAGCGCGGTGCGGCATCCGCGCGCCGCGCGTCAAACTCGCCGAATTCTGGTGCGATCCCGACATTCGATCCCCGATCACGCCGGGGACGACACAGACGTTCCCCCAACGGGGATGATTAAAAGAGCCGGAATTTTGTCTAACTCAATACTTATCGAACCACGCGGCCCTATAACAGAGAAAATGCGGCCATCGGCGCGAGAATTTTCCAGCCATGTCCACGTTCCTCGAAAAATCCCCGAAGCGCCTCAAGGCTAGCTCGCGCCAGCCGAGAGACCGCAGGAATTCACCGAATCGCGACGTAACTATCAATGCTTATCTAAGCGCTAAATCATAATTTAAATTATTCTTGCCAAGACTAGTTTATGTCTTGGTTAAGCTCCATCATGATCCTTGTCGGAATGGCGTTGCTGGCAGCTTCGCTAAAGCCGATCTCAGACATCCTTGCGATGGTGCGCGAGGGTCGCCTGCATCGCATGTGGCGAATCCTTGGCACTCTCATCGTTCTGTTCATGCTGGGCTACGCTGTTTACGGAACGCTCAGCTTCGTCACCCATGTCAATCGAATAGCCGACCTTATCGTCTCCACCATCTTGCTTGCGGGCGGTGCCTTCGTCCTCATCGTTTCGCAACTTTCGGCGTTCACGACCCGCGACATCGTCCGCATCGCGAAACTTGAAAGCGACGTTATCCGTGATCCCCTGACCGGCGCGTTCAACCGCCGGTATCTCGACGAGATGATCGAAGCCGAGGTGGCGATCGCGAAACGGTCGCGCCGGCCATTGTCCGCCCTGCTCATCGACCTCGATCACTTCAAGCACGTCAACGACACGTATGGTCATCCTGTCGGCGATCTCGTCCTGAAACATGTCGCCGGCCTGATCCTCGAATCCTGTCGAACGTCGGACCGGGTCGTGCGGTACGGGGGCGAGGAATTCCTGGTG
Organism: Methylobacterium sp. J-078; assembly: GCF_022829285.1. Taxonomy (GTDB): domain Bacteria; phylum Pseudomonadota; class Alphaproteobacteria; order Rhizobiales; family Beijerinckiaceae; genus Methylobacterium. The sequence goes on along the minus strand of NZ_JAKSYI010000016.1, from coordinate 7,715 downwards.
GTCGCACTCGACAGCGATCTCAACGACGTGGCGACGCTCGGCAAACGCCTGCTCCACGAAATCGCCGGCACTTCGATCACTCTGCCGAACGGTGCGCATCTGAAGGTTACGGCAAGCATCGGCGCGGCATCGCTGAACAAGGACGTCGATCAGGACAGCTTTATCGAGCGCGCGGATGGAGCGCTCTACGCCGCGAAGCAAGGCGGTCGGAACCGCCTCTGCTCGTGCCCTCCAGCCGCAAGTCAGGCCGTTGCGAAACCGTAATACGTGACGGTTCTTGCCGAAACCCATCTCGCAGGAGTGGCCTGATCGAGGATCCGTTCGGCCTGCCCGCATCGTCCACTTGCCGAGCGAGCCTGCCCATCGCCACCATGTCTTCCTGCGCCGACATCGCGCGACAGTTCCGTCAGAAACCGATCGCCCGTCGCAAGCCGCCGCCCGAGCGATTGCAAGAACTCATCGAACCGCTCCGCGCCCTTTGCGCGTGCCGACGCCTGGGCGCTGTCGGGCAGCGGCGGGGTTACCGTCAGCGAGATCCTGCCCGACGAGAAGCGCAGCTCGTGCCTCGCCTTCATCTTCAAGGCCCTGCGCTTCTTCGGACGCCACGGCATCGTGGTCGAGCGGCTGATGACCGACAATGGCCCTGCCTTTGAATCGCGACGCTACGCCAAGGCGGTGCGCCGCTTTAGGATCAAGCACGAGCGCACGCGGCCCTATACCCTAAAGACCAACGGCACGGTCGAACGCTTCGTCCAGACCAGTTTGCGCGAATGGGCCGACACGCGTGCCTACAACACCTCCGACCAGCGTCGCGACGAACTCCCGGCCTTCCTGTTTCCCTACAACTGCCAGCGCACGCACATGGGCATCAGAGGGCAGACATCCGTCAGCAGACTGACCAAGGACAACCTCCTTGGAAACGAAAGCTAGGCACTCTGAGTTTCCCCCTGCGACTTTACATGCTCCCTATAGTTGCGTGGCGTCACGCCGAACCGATCCTTGAATCGCCGGGAGAAATGCGGCTGACTCGAAAAACCGCAGCCATAGGCAAGCTCTGCGATCTGAACATGACCGGACCTGTGATCAGTTAAGTGCTCCGCGGCGGTGTCCAGGCGGCGTTCCCAGATCCATTCGGAAATATGGTGTCCCTGTTGCTTGAACAGTTCCTGGAGCCGGCGCAGCGACACGCCCATGGCCGCCGCGAGTTGATCCGGATCGAGGGTGGGATCATCGATATGAGCTTCGATGTGGGCCTTAGCCCTCTGAACCACGAGGGTCCCGTGCAAGGGTTTGGGAACCTCGCGCGCGAGACGTTCGGCCATGCTGGCGACGATCAGATCGAGACCGATGGACCCCATGCGGGCCGCGGTATCAGGGCAGAGCTGATTGCGAGTACGGATCAATTCGGCGAAGAAACTGTTCGCCAGGGTCGTCGAAGCCTCCGCGGCCTCCAGTGTCAGCGAGGTGAAGATCTTCGCATTACCCAGAAATTTCTCAATGCGATGCCTGGGGACGATGATGTTGTATTCCTCGATGTTTTCGCTGATCGATAGCGTTAACGGTCGAAGCTCCCGGATAACGATGTCTCCGGCTCTCTGGATTGAGATCCGAACATTCTGCAGGGTTTGCGCGATTCCACGTGTCCGGAAGCCGACCGCTAGAAAAGCATCGTCGAAGCCGTTTTTGCGCCCGTGCGTTCCGCAAATTTCGTTTTGCGCCGGACTTTGCATGAGGCGACGAGCCGGCATGGTACAGACATCGAAGACCTCCAAGTGAGCTTCGAATGGCATGTCCCCGTTTCGCGAGCCCTCGACAGGACAGTCGTATTCGCGAATCAGTTCGCACCATTGACCGAACTTATCGCCGGATCGTATGTCATCGGTCGACAGATCGGTCCGCATCCCTCTCATCCAATCCTGTGCAGCCGGGTGATTGTTCATGTCTTTGGGCTAAAATCGCTTCGAATCGCTAAAATAATAGCCCCAGCAGACCCAATCGGATCGAATAAAATCTTCAATTTTGCTTGAAGAAAGCCGATGTTTATCTCTATACTCGGAGCAAGACTTGGCCTTGAGCAGGCTTTTCGTAGGCTACCCTCGTCCCCCGTCCCGTCATGCTTTCCTGCGACGGACCGGCTTCCCCTCCGTGGGAGCGCGCGGTCCGCCTCAAGGCGAGGGCGTATCGCCGACCGCCGGGAAACCGACGGCCGACATGCAGGTCGAGCGCGCGATCAGAGCTCGCCGGTCAGAAACTGTGCGCGGCCGTGACCGAACGACCAGTCCTCGTCGGTGTTCTCTACCGTCGACACCATCACGTCAGCGGGCGCGATGCCGCACGCAGCCTGCAGCTTCTTTGTGAGCAACCGGTAGAACAGTGCCTTCTTCTCCTTGCCGCGCGGGCGGGTGATCATCTGCACCACCACCACATCCTTGGTGCGCGGGATGTCGAGGCCGGTGTCCTCGACGATCATCCGCGAGGGCTTATGCTCGGTGACGATCTGGTAACGGTCGCCCGGCGGCACGGCGAAGGCCTCCAGCATCGCCTCGTGCGCGGCATCGAGCAGAGACTTGAGCTCGGAATCAGTACGGCCTTCCAGGATATCGAAACGCATGAGCGGCATGAAGTCTTCCCTGTGTGAGCGAGGTCGGTGATGGGGCCGAGTCGAGGTCGATCGACCGAAGACGTCGACCGCGATCATGCGGAGTCGACGTATGAATCGCCCTGGACCCAGCATCCGGGACGATATTGCAAGTAAGTACCCTTCGTCGTTAGTCCGCGTAACTATTGCGCATCATATCTTCAGAGGGTCGGACATCGCTTGCCCGGTTGTCTTGCGGGTGGCGAAGTCCGCTGGCTGCACTGGGCCGCATCAGCCGCCCGCCATGTGCCGCCCGAGTTCGGCCTTCTCGGCCGCCTCGGCCGCGACGGTGTAGACGATGCGTCCCTCGCTGATCACCGCGATGCGGTCCACAAGTTCGAGCAGTTCGTCGAGATCCTCCGAGAGCAGGAGCACCCCCGCCCCTTGGTTGCGGGCCGCGAGGATTCGGGCGTGGGTTTCCTGGCAGGCGACGAAGTCGAGGCCGAAGGTCGGGTTCGAGGCGATCAGCACCCGGACCGGGTGACTCAACTCGCGGGCCAGCACCGCCCGCTGGACATTGCCGCCGGACAAGGTCGCCATCTTGGCTCCGAGCCCGGACGCCTTCACCTGGAACTCCGTGACGAAGCTCTTCGCCTGCCGCGCCATGGCGCGGCGATCGAGGAAGATGCCGCGCCGGAGGGGCGCCTGATCGTAGTTTCGCAGGGCCATGTTCTCGGCGAGCGAAAGATCCGGCACGGAAGCGTTCTTCAGGGGCTCCTGCGGCAGACCGTAGATCTGGTGCCGGGCGATCTCAGCGCGGGTTCCGCCGAACGTCTCGCCGTCCACCGTCACGGTACCGGAATAGGCGCTCTGGCCCATAAGCGCCTCGACGAGTTCCTTCTGGCCGTTGCCGGAGACGCCCGCGATACCGACGATCTCGCCGGCGAAGACATCGAGCGACAGGCCCGAAACGGCGGCAGGTCCATGATCGCCCGCGACGGTGACGTCGCGCAGGGACAAGCGAAGCTCCGGTCGCTCGCGCGCGGCACGCTGCCGGCGGCCCGTGCTCGCGGCGACGGGTGCGCCCACCATCGCCTCGCCGAGTTCGGCCACGGACAGGTCGGCGACCGCTCCGGACCGGACGCAGCGTCCGCGGCGCAAGACGCTCACCGTGTCGGCGAAGGCCGTGACCTCGGAGAATTTGTGCGTGATCATGATCGCCGTGAGGCGGCCGATCCGGGTCAGTTCTTGAACGTAGCCGAGCAGCTGCTTGGCTTCCGCCGGGGTCAGGACCGAAGTCGGTTCGTCGAGGATGAGAAGCCGCCGGCGCAGGTAGAGCTGCTTGACGATCTCGATCTTCTGCTTCTCACCCGCCGAGAGATGGGCGCACCGCGCGTCGAGATCGTTCGCAAAGGGAAGCGTCGCCAACAGGCCCTTCAGCCGTTCGCGCTCGCGCCGCCAGTTGATCAGGCCCGGCAGCGTGCCGCCGCTGACGACGAGATTCTCGGCGACCGTCATCGACGGCACCAGGGTGAAGTGCTGGTAGACCATGCCGATGCCGGCGGCATCCGCGTCCTTGGGCGAAGCGATGCTGGCTTCACCCTCGTCGATGACGATGTGTCCGGCATCCGGCTTGTAGTAGCCGACGAGGCACTTCACGAGGGTGCTCTTGCCGGCGCCGTTCTCGCCGAGCAGGGCATGGAAGCTGCCGGCCGGCACCTTGATCGAGACATCGTCCAGGGCACGGAGCGCGCCGAACTGCTTAGTCAGCCCGACGATCTCGAGCCTGAGGCCGTCCTGCGGATCCACGGGAGTGGGTTGAGCCAGTCGTGCCATCGCGGATCACCGGTTCAGCTTCAGCTCGCGCGGGACGTCGGCGGAGGGCCGGGTGGGCGAGGAGGACACGATCAGGACGACGAGGGTGAGGAGGTAGGGGGCGGCGTTGAACAGGTAGTAGTAGCCGGTCACACCGATCCCCTGCAGGGCGGGGCCGATCGCCCCGGCGGCACCGAACAGGATCGAGGCGCCCAGGGCCCGGAGCGGGCTCCAGCGGGCGAAGATCACCAGGGCCACCGCCATGATGCCCTGGCCGCTCGACAGACCCTCGCTCCAGCTCCCCGGATAGGACAGCGACAGGAAACTGCCGCCGATGCCGGCCATGAACCCGCCCGCCATGGTCGCCAGGATGCGGGTCGGGATGACGGGGAAGCCGAGGGCGCGCGCGCCGTCCTCCGTGTCGCCGACCGTGCGGACCATCAGGCCGAGGCCGGTGCGCTTGAAGAAGACGTGGAGCGCGAACGCCGCCGCGATGCCGATGAAGAACAGCGGGTTCACGTCCAGCGCAGCGCGGACCTGCGGCAGCGTCGACCACGACCCGAGCGGGATGTTCGGGAGCTGGGGCGCCTGCGGCTCGATGAACGGCTTGCCGGCGAAGAAGGCAAGGCCGGTGCCGAGGATCAGGAGGCTGATCCCCGCGGCGGTGTCGTTCACCCGGCGCACGCTGCAGATCACGCCGTGCAGGGCGGAGAACAGGAGGCCGACGAGCCCCGCTGCCAGGACGCCGATCCAGGGCGAGCCGAAAAGATAGGACGCCGCGTAGGCGCACATCGCGCCGAGCACGAGGTTGCCTTCGAGGCCGAGGTTGATCCGGCCCGAGCGCTCCGTGATGCACTCGCCGAGACTCACGAAGATGAAGGGCGTCGCGGTTCGGATGACGCCGCCCAGGAGGGCGAGGGGCAGCGCGAGCCAGCCGAGCGTGTCGACGGATGTCATCGCCCGCCTCCGTTCTTGTCCCTGAAGCTCTGGCCGAGGGCGTCGGCCACGAGGACGGCCACGAAGAGGAGGCCCTGAAAGACCAGGATCGAGGCATCGGGCAGATCGAGCCGCCGCTGCAGCAGGCTGCCGCTCGCCTGCAGCCCGCCCATCAGGATCGCGACCGGAATGACCGCGAGGGGACTCTGCCGCGCCAGGAAGGCGACGAGGATGCCGCTGGTGCCGTAGCCGGCGATGAGGGAGTGACTGGCCGTGCCCTGCACCGCCGCCACCTCCACCGCGCCGGCGAGCCCCGCCATCGCCCCACCGGCGAACGCCGCGCCCGTGATCCAGCGGTTCACCGGGAGACCGATCATACGGCCGACCTTGGCGCTGCCGCCGACGATCCTGAGGGTGAAGCCCCAGACGGTGTAGCGGATGAAGACGAAGGCGAGCAGCGCCACGGCGATGCTGATGGCAAGACCGATGTGGATGTCGGTGCCGGGAATCGCTGGCAGCATGACCTCCGGGGCGAGGGGGGCGGTCGCCGGCTTGTCGAGGCTTTCGGGGTCTCGGAGCGGCCCCTCCACGAGCTGGTGGAACACCGCGAGAGCGAGGTACGACAGCAGGAGGCTCGAAATCGTCTCGTTGATCCCGCGATACTGCCGAAGCCAGCCGGCGAGACCGATGAGCAGGCCGCCGGTCAGGACGGCCGCGACCAGCATCGCGGCCTGAACCACCAGCGGCGGAGCCGGCAGCGCCAGGTAGGTCGCGGCGGCGGCGAGCCCGCCGAGGGCCAGTGCCCCCTCGCCGCCGATGATGATCATGCCGGCACGCGCGGGAATCGCCACGGCGAGGCCGGCCAGGATCAGCGGCGCGGCCCGCGACAGGGTGTTCTGCCACGCGAAGGTGCTGGCGAAGCCGCCGAGATAGATGGTCGTGAAGACCTCGGCGGGATTCCTGCCGTAGAGCGTGACGAAGATCGCGAAGGCGAGGGCCGCGATCAGGATCGCGGCGATCGGCAGGAGCAATGCGTAGGCTGCTCGGCCGAGGGCAAGGGGCCGGGCGGCCGGGGGGCTGGTGGCGGTCGCGCTCATGGCTCGCCTCAGGCTTGACCGGTGACGCCGTCGACGAGGTAATTGATCGGGTCGAGCGCCCGGTCGTTCTCCTTGTGGACGGTACCGGCCGGGACGACGATGTTGCCCTTGTTGTCCTTGAGCGGCCCGGAGAAGATCACGGTCTCGCCCGAGATCAGCTTGCCACGCGCCTGCTCCAGCGCCGCGCGGGCCGCGGGGGTGACGGCCGCGCCGATGGGCCCGGTCTTAACGAAGTTGGCTGCGAGGCCGCCGCGCAGGTAGTGCTCAAGCGGTTGCTTGGCGCGCGCACGGTCGAGGAAGTCGGTGTAGGGCACGATCCAGTTCCACTCGGCCCCGGTCAGGTAGCCTTTCGGCGCGAGGTCGGCCTGACTCGAATGGTAGCCGCAGGACATCACACCGCGCTTCTCGGCCGTCTCGACGACGACCTTCGGGCTATCAACATGGCAGGCGATGACGTCGGCGCCCTGATCGATCAGCGACGTCGCCGATTCGGCTTCGCGGACCGGGTTCGTCCACTCGCCGGTGAAGATCACCTGGACAGTGATGCTCGGATCGACGGAACGGGCAGCGAGCGCGAACGCATTGATGCTGCGGATGAGGTTAGGGGTGGGCTTGGCCGCGACCACGCCGAGCTTCTTCGACTTGCTCATGTGGCCGGCCAGGATGCCGGACAGGTACTGGGCGCTGAAGATGTATCCGTAGAACGTCCCGACGTTCTCCGGCATGCCCGGCTTCCAGATGCCGCCGCAATGGGCGAAGGTGACGTCCGGATACTTCGCGGCGATCTTCAGCACATGGGGGTCGAAGTAGCCGAAGGAGGTCGCGATGATGAGCTTGGCGCCGTCTTGGTTGATCATGCCTTCCATCGAGCGCTGGGCCGCGATGGTCTCGGGCACGCGCTCCTCCTCGATGACCTTCACGCCCGGCAGCTTGCGCAGGGCCGCCGCCGCGTTCGCGTGCGATTGGTTGTAGCCGTAATCCTGCTTAGACCCCGAGTAGAGGATGCCGACCGTGACCGGCGTCTCGGCGGCGAAGGCGCGGCCGGCTCCTAGTGCTCTGTCTCAGACGGATGGTTCAGGAGCTCGGCTGAGGGCGTCGAAGATTGCAGAGGCGGGTTTAGTCGAGCTGAAGGGCTTTGGTCTACGGTTGTGCTGGGCGGTGTAGCGACTTATGGGGGCCTGCAGGTCGACGACTCCGGAGAAGGTGGCCCGTTGTAGAGGGCGACGGGTACGGGAAGAGAAGGATCGCTCGACGGCGTTGAGACGAGGGGCCGAGCTGGGCGGGGAGTG
>NZ_JAKSYI010000006.1 GCF_022829285.1 Methylobacterium sp. J-078 | reverse complement strand
CGCCAGGCTCTCGAACCAGTACTTGGCCACGAGGCCGGCATAGTAGGCCGTGCCGCAGGCGGTGATCGAGATCCGCGAGAGCTTGGCGAAATCGAAGGGCAGGGCCTCGGGCAGCGCCACGCGGCCTTGCGCGAGGTCGACGTAGTGGGCGAGCGTGCGGCCCACCACCTCCGGCTGCTCGTGGATCTCTTTCGCCATGAAGTGGCGGTGGTTGCCCTTCTCCACCCGGAAGGCCTGGGCGACGATGCGCTGGCGCTCGCGGGTGACGGGCCGGCCGGCGCGATCGCGGATCTCTGCGCCCTCACGCGTCAGGATCGCCCAGTCGCCCTCGTCCAGATAGGTGATCGCCTCCGTGAAGGGGGCCAGCGCCAGGGCGTCCGAGCCTTCCGGGTGGAGAAGGGCAACCACCGCCACTTCATGGCGAAAGAGATCCCCGAGCAGCCGGAGGTGGTGGGCCGCACGCTCGCCCACTACGTCGACCTCGCGCAAGTCCGCGTGGCGCTGCCCGAGGCCCTGCCCTTCGATTTCGCCAAGCTCTCGCGGATCTCGATCACCGCCTGCGGCACGGCCTACTATGCCGGCCTCGTGGCCAAGTACTGGTTCGAGAGCCTGGCGCGCCTGCCCGTCGAGATCGACGTCGCCTCGGAGGCGCGCTACCGGGAGCCGCCGCTCGACCGGGACGGGCTCACCCTCGTCATCTCGCAATCGGGCGAGACCGCCGACACCCTGGCCTCGCTGCGCTACGCCAAGGGCCAGGGCCAGCACACGCTGGCGGTCGTCAACGTGCCGACCTCCACCATCGCGCGGGAGGCCTCGGCCGTCGTGCCGACCCTGGCCGGCCCTGAGATCGGGGTCGCCTCCACCAAGGCGTTCTCGTGCCAGCTCACGGTGCTGCTGTGTCTCGCCATCCATGCCGGCCGGGCGCGCGGCACC
>NZ_JAKSYI010000002.1 GCF_022829285.1 Methylobacterium sp. J-078 | reverse complement strand
GTTCGCTGCTGGTCTGGAGCGGGACGGAGCGGCGGTGCGTGCCGCGTTGACGACGTCATGGAGCAACGGTCAGGCGGAGGGTCGGATTAGCCGCCTGAAAATGCTCAAGCGGACGATGTACGGACGCGCAGGCTTCCCCCTGCTCCGACGGCGTGTCCTCCTCGCTGTGTAAACCACGCAAACTGAGGGAGAACCGAAACGGCTCTTGCTCACTTTGCGTGGATCACGCGGCCAGCCGACGCGTCCGCCGAGCCGACGGCGCAACAAGATCGGATGCGGGCTTGGCGAAGATACGCCGGGGACAGCAGTCAAGCAATAGAAGCGTCGGCCCTCGATGTTCAGTGTCGTTCGTAAGGTGGAGACTGGCAGATCGGCCGGGTGACGATGATAGCGGCAATGGACGGATCGGCTTGTCTGGACGCAGTTGGGACACCGACCAACTTCTCCGTCAAGATGAACCTCGACCGTGGGGTGGTTGGAGCCCTGCTCGACGCAGCGACCGATGCGGCACTGGGAAGGGCAGACGGGATAGGCATGTCTTCCACGATGGGAAGCTCAGCCTAGGCCGTCACCGACCCGAGTCAATCGGCCACCATCCACGCAAAGCGAGCAAGAGCCACAGAAACGGGGCAATCCCAATCTCAATTCATCGGACTATGTCAGTGAGCTATCCTTCATGATCAACGTTGGTCGGTATAATATCAAGTATTAGTGAGCCTGACCCATAGGTCAGTCTCCCTAAGGTCCGATGGACGACCGCCGCCGCGCCGTCGCACGGGCAGACCTCGATGAGTCAGGCTCATCGAGGTCTGGTATAATAGCCGTTTTGTTAGATGCTCTAGGATTCCAAGCAGGCACACGCGCTTTACAGGCTGCAGGAAAATACAAGGCGACACGAAAATGTGCCCTTGCTGTCAGCTACTGCAAAGGGTTATCTATTGGCGTCGCTTGTTGGAGATTTAAATGCGCATTGTGATGGTCGGGTCGGGTTATGTAGGCTTGGTTTCCGGCGCCTGCTTCGCAGATTTTGGACACAATGTTGTCTGTGTCGACAAGGATCCGGGCAAGATAGAGGCGCTGAATGCCGGACGTATGCCGATCTACGAGCCGGGACTCGAGATTTTGGTGGCTGATAATGTTAGTCAGGGACGTTTGAGCTTCTCGACTGACCTCGCTCCTGTGATCGCTGGTGCAGACGCCGTGTTCATCGCAGTGGGCACCCCTTCCAGGCGCGGAGATGGTTTTGCTGATCTTTCTTATGTGTTCTCCGCAGCCCGTGAGATCGCCCGCCTCGTCGTTGGCTTCACCATCGTTGTCACCAAGTCGACCGTGCCGGTAGGCACAGGCGACGAGGTCGAGCGCATCATCCGCGAGACCAACGCGAATGCCGAAGTGGCGGTTGTGTCCAATCCGGAATTCCTGCGCGAGGGTGCAGCTATAGATGACTTCAAGCGGCCCGACCGCATCGTGGTTGGTACTCAGGAGGAACGTGCCGAAGCTGTGATGCGGGAAATCTACCGGCCCATCTACCTTAACCAGGCGCCCATCCTAGTGACCGACCGGCGCACCGCCGAGCTGACCAAGTACGCCGCCAACGCCTTCCTCGCCACTAAGATCACTTTCATCAACGAGATCGCGGACCTGTGCGAGCAGGTGGGCGCCAACGTGCAGCAGGTTGCCCGCGGCATCGGCCTCGACAACCGCATCGGCGCCAAGTTCCTTCACGCCGGCCCTGGCTACGGCGGCTCTTGCTTTCCCAAAGACACTCTGGCCCTTGTCAAGACGGCCCAGGATGCCGGAACCCCAGTTCGCCTTGTCGAGACAGTGGTGGCAGTGAATGACCAGCGCAAACGTGCTATGGCCCGCAAGGTGGTCTTGGCCTGCGGGGGCTCCGTGCGCGGTAAGACGATCGCTATCCTGGGCCTGACGTTCAAGCCCAACACAGACGACATGCGCGACGCGCCGGCACTTTCCATCATCACCGGCCTTCAGGACGGTGGGGCGACGATCCGCGCCTACGACCCAGAGGGCATGGCGGCAGCGCGTTCACTTCTATCCGACGTCACCTACGCCAGCGACGCTTATGATTGCGCGCAGGGCGCCGACGCCTTAGTCATCGTCACAGAATGGAACGCCTTCCGGGCGCTGGATTTCATCCGCCTGCGCGATGCCATGCAGACCCCTGTTCTGGTCGACCTCCGCAACGTTTATGCGCAGAATGTCGTACGGCGGCATGGCTTTCAATATGTGAGCATCGGACGTAAATCGTGAAGCTTTGTTGCACCAAATTTGATGAATTGAGCGGTTTTCCGTTTCATTGGACAATAGAAGTTGCGGACGTGGACAAATGCATTTCTTGGTGACGGGCTCCGCCGGCTTTGTCGGCTACCACCTTAGCCGCCGGCTTTTGGCTGAGGGGCACACTGTCACAGGCTTTGACGCGTTCTCCGATTACTACGATGTAAATTTAAAACATGCCCGCCACGGCGAGCTGAGTCGGCATGCAAGCTTTGACGCGATAAAAGGCCAGCTGGAAACGCCGGGTCTGTTGGTAGATGTCTTGGGGCGTGTGAAGCCCGACATCATCTTCCACTTCGCGGCGCAGGCTGGGGTCCGATACAGTTTGGAGAACCCGCAGGCGTACGCAGACGCCAACCTCATCGGTAGCTTCAACCTCTTGGAGGCCGTGCGTGCGCATCCCGTGCGCCACTTGCTCCTGGCGTCCACCAGTTCAGCCTACGGCGGCAACACGCAGCTCCCTTTCCGAGAGACGGACCGGACCGTCACACCTCTTACCCTCTACGCCGCGTCAAAGCTCGCGATGGAGGCGATGGCGCATTCCTACAGCCATCTCTTTGCCATCCCGACAACGACGTTCCGCTTCTTTACAGTATATGGGCCATGGGGGCGACCCGACATGGCGTTGTTTCTCTTCACACGGAAGATCCTCGCAGGCGAGCCGATCGAGGTCTTTTCTGGGGGAAGCGCTGAGCGCGATTTTACGTACATCGACGATCTCGTCGACGCGATTCGTCGCTTGGCGGACGTGCCGCCTCCTTCGGGTTCAACAGGCCCAATCTCCGAGGCAGACACACTAAGTAACTGTGCACCGTATCGCCTGGTGAATATCGGAGGCGGGAAACCCGTCCGCCTTGATGCCATGATTGATGAACTTGAAAGTGCCCTTGGCCGTCAAGCAGTCCGTATATCCAAGCCACTCCCTCCAGGCGATGTCGCCCGGACAGCCGCAAACACGGAACTCCTTCGAGCGCTTATAGGTCAGGTGCCGCGGACGCCGACAGCCAAAGGAATTCCGGCTTTTGTGGCTTGGTACAAACAATATTACGGCGTCTGATTGGTACCGAAAGCGGCACCGTCGACCGTAGCCGCCTGCGGTGGGGCTTGGATTGCGACTTGCGCCGTTACTCCTATTTCAGCCCACTCTTAAGAAGGCTTGGGTTGGGACCATAGGCAATCGGCCGAGTCCGTCCTCGAGCGCACCAGCAGCGGGTCTGATGAAGATGGTGCAACCTAATCGCCCTCCCGAATTGCGGAGTCGATGCCACCTAGAGATCGCCAACGGCTCTCGCGCGGGACGACAGTGCCATTGACCTTGCGCTTAAGCGCAGAGGCACGCGAGCCTGGCAGGGGACGAGCGCTAACCGCAGCACCGAGATGGCGAATCTTCTGCCGCTTGGCTTTGGCGGTTCGGGCGTGATCCCCCTTCGTCTTCTCGCGTCCACACGCTTCATGGGCAGGCCCCATATTCTGAAGATCGTCGGCCCCACCGAGCTCAAGGGCGCGAATATGTTCGACGATCCAGCGCTCACGCACGCCGTCAATGCGCCGGCCACACACCACGCAGTTGCCACCCGTTCGCTCCTAGGCCTGGAGCCGACGCCGGGCTGACAAAGCCCCGCGTCGCGTTGTACCAACGTCATCAAGAGCGACGTACGGCATCGCAGCACTCCCCCGGAGAAGATGGACGGCCAGAAAGCGCTTTCAGCGCGCGATGGGAGAGGTCCTCCCAATCAAGCAGCAGCTGCTCGTAGCGTTCGATCAACGCCCTGAGCTCCGCGTCCTCCTCTCGACTCACGAGCTTCACTTGGAGCCCCAACGAGGCCACGGTTAGACGTGCGGGATTAGCCGCGCAGCTGCGCGGTCGCTTCTGGGTCATCGTGAGCCTCTGGGTAAGATTGGATGATGAGTGGATAAGATGGGACAATCGCGCGAACCGCTGCGAGCCGTTCGCTCAGAGCAGCGGTGAGGTCACGTCGGCGGCGCGCTCGAGAGAAGTTGCTGTTGCGGCTGTACGCTAGACAGGCTCGACGAACGAGAGCTGCGACACACAAGCATCATGGGCGGTTGCAATGATGCTGCATCCGCAGGACAAAGAGTGTTCTCTGTGTGTACTGTGGCCGGCGCAGACTGAGGTCTGGCGCTGACCGATATCTTCTGCATTTGCGCCTCGCGACGGCTCTCACGCGAATCAGCCGCTATCCTTGCTGCCTTGGCTGCTTGCCAGGTCCCCTTCAGAGCAGCAGAGATACAGGTTCGCCAAGCCTCGCCGGTCACCGCACGGCGAGCTTTTGCCGCCAGGACCGCTGAACACATGATAGCTCGCCGATCATAGGCTCCCGCTACGAAGAGAGGACGAACGCAAGCAGAGGCTCGGGCTCGCAGAAGCGCGACTTTTTGGAATGCCTGTTGGCGGCAATGAAAGGCGCGCTCACCAGGAGCGAAACGGATGCGATCCGCTCGAATATCGCGTATGGCAGCAGACCACGAAAGAGTTCGGGATGAGGGCATCACATTGATCCACTTCCGATCTTGTGATCGTTTTAATATCACCTGATTGCTGGCAGATCAAGATGGCATTTTCTGGCGAAGGCTTACTCACAGGCGCGCAGGTACGCGCAGCTCGCGCCCTCCTGCGATGGAGCGCAGAGGAACTCGCCGAATCTGCTCGACTAGGCGTCGCTACCATTAGACGAGCTGAACTACAGGACGGACCCGTCACATCTACAGCGGCAAACGTACGAGCGATCCGAAGTGCTCTTGAACATGCCGGTCTCGAATTCATCCCAGAGAACGGAGGAGGAGCTGGTGTTCGCTTCCGTCAAAGACATTCGATGATAAAGCAGAACTCAGATTCGCTCTAACTGGAAACGCGGAAAAACGAAGCTGTCCCAATTTGAGTGGCAACATGCTGCGATAACAAGCAGGACTCTGCACTCATTTCATGAACATTTTCTAATTTCCATTTCTGGCACGCTTGAACTAAATAATCAGAACGGGTCAGGAACATACACGTACGAACTGAGGCAGGAGCCCCGCAGTGGCGAAGAGATCGAACTCGCACCCGGTAGCGCTCGAGCAGATGCGTTCAACGTGGAACGATTCGCTGCCTCAGTCACAAGTCATGCTAACCGGTGAGGATCCGGAGCAGTACTCTCGAATCCTCCGCGAAGTCGGGCATAGCGTCGAACCCGTCGACATCATTGAGGAGTTTTGGGTCCGGGACGTCACCGACCTGCTCTGGGAGGTACTGCGCCTGCGCCGGCTTAAAGGCTGCCTTTTGGCAGCTTCAGTAAGCCAAGGCCTCACTCAGGTCCTTGGGTCTATCGTCGGCCTTTCGGAAGCCATTGAACTTGTGGGGGGATGGTGCAGGGGAGATCAAAGCATGAAAGACTTAGTCCACCACATTCTAGACAGCGCGGGTCTCTCGTTTGACGCCGTGCTGGCAGAAGGCCTCGCAGCAAGAATCAACGAGGTTGACCGAATTGATCGGATGATCGCGAGCGCTGAGAGCCGGAGAAATGCAATCCTGCGCGAAATTAGCCGCCACCGCGACGCTGTCGCGATGAAGCTCGCACGCGCCAGCGAAGCGATTGAGGAAGCAGAATTTGCGGAAATCAGCCCAACGGACGATGTGAAAGCTTGTATCGATGGTCAGCAGCCGTAAGCAGCAAGCCAATCGGGCGAACGCTCAGGGCAGTACAGGCCCGCGTACCACAAAAGGCAAGGCCCGAGCTTCGCAGAATGCGCAGCGGCACGGCCTAGCGACCTCTGTCGTTGCGAACCAAGACTACCAAGCTGAAATCGATCAACTCGTAGGTGCAATTCTTGAAAGCTGCGGCCCTGGCGCCAACTTGGAACTCGCGACTCGGGTTGCGGAGGCACAAGTTGATTTGAATCGCGTCCGGTGTGTGCGTCACCAGCTCATTGAGTGCGGGCTACGGGAGCCAATTACCGCTGATGATAGGCGGCTTGCACTTGTTTCCAGACCTAGCAAGTTCATACTCCGCATCTTACCAGATATGCTCTCTAGTCGTGTCTCTGGCAGGCAAATGTCTGGCAATTCGCTTGAAGGCTCGTTGCTTAGAGTGCCGACTGAGTCTTCCGCAGAACGTGAAGCCCTCATGCTGGCTGATATCGCCATAGAATTAGTTAGACTCGACCGATATGAGAAGCGGGCCTTGTCCCGGCGTAAGTTTGCGATTCGTGCCTTTGACGCCGCTTCGATTGATCCCGCAAAAATATCGCCTGCTCACGTCAAGTCGGCAACTCACGCGGCTCAGGATCCTCCCAGCGACTGTAAGCCAAGCAATTGAATGTTCGCAATTTTAGTTCGAACCTCAAAGTAAACTCAAAAGCAGCAATTTTTAACCATCAAGCCCAAGGTCAATTACCTGGCGCGTGTAAGATTTAAGGCAGCCTACGTAAAAATAAATTTCTGGCAGTAATATTTTCCGCAGTATTTTATTCGGTGATTATATTCATAGATTATATATTTGATTTCAGTATCGGACCTCTTTATCTCGGACAAGGTATGATATAAATTTTATATATCAAATTATTTCATATTTTTATCGAACGATTATGTGTCACACACTGTCATCTGCGACTTAAGCGGGATCCCCCAATTAACTCTACTCATTGGGTAGAACACATGACTGTTGAAGATGGAAATTTGGGGTTTCTGCCTTTCCGCAAACTTAATAGGAGCCTGGACGACCGCAGAAGTGACTCGCCTCTCAGCGCTGAGAAAGCAGTAGGGCGTGGCTTAGTATGTGCAGGAGTTCCCGCGTGTGTCTGTGAGTGCCAGGCGGCCAAACCAACATCCCAACAAGGGAGCAAACCACCCATTCTATGGTTAAGCCGGTCCCCGCGTGGTCCAGCCCATTTGCATTTCGGCAGAACAAAGCCACCGTGCATTTAAGCGCCGGACTATAGGAGTTCAGCATGGTACCGGGAATGTTTCGCCGATCCATTCGGCCACGACGTTCTCGTTCATCATCAACGCGACCATCGTGGCCCACCAAGCCCAAAAATTGATCCGGCAAACGAATAAGGAGCCTTAAAAAGAAATTTTCCCTGATGTTTGTACAACGTTATGCATTCCAATAAGCGCTCTATGGTCTTTGGCGCACCTGTGCCTTAAAAGCGCCGTCAGGATAGGGGCGGTCGTCGTAATGGACCCTTCGTGCTGCTGTGATGACGAGAGAAGTGGAATCTATCATGATCAGCAGCATACCGGTACGTCGGCTCCTTGCCGCTTCGACACTTGTCGTTCTCAACCTCGCGTTTCGGTCGTCTTCGACGGAAGCGCAGTCATCAATTCCGGACGCCACGATGAGCCAAGGGGCTCGGATGGAGATCATCATGCGTCAGAACAAACTGGACGCGGAGATGAGAGTCAAGAACGATGCCGTTCGCGATGCCCGACTTAATCGCGCTACAGGCTCGATCTGTGCTGGCTGCGTTGGTCCTGATTCCTCGGTTCAACCCCGCAAAAGCGTTGTGACACGAAAGAAGGCTGCATCGCCTAGAGCGCAACCAAACGACCGGTCATTAGCTGGCGGTGCTGATTAAGTTACGGATTTTTCTCTTCTGGAAACACGGATCTGTAAACTTGGAATTATATAAAGCTTCGCTGCGCAGGACCAAAACCGGGTGGCGGCACAACGCGGGATGTGATTCGATCCCTGGGTTTGAAGGCTGAGGAAGATGCGATGGCTAATCCTGTGCCGCTGCGCTCGGATTTTGATGCGGCAGCCTTGTATACGGGCGATAATCATCGCCGCTACCGACGAGACATGATCGGTGCTTCGGCAGCGTGAGAAGAAGGCGATCTATCATGAAGGCCCGAGATACGGCCGAGCTGGTCTCGGCGCTCGCACAGTGTCGCACAGCGTTCGTCGGGGTGGGCCTGATGAGCGGGCTGGTGAACGTGCTCTACCTCACGGGCTCGTTCTTCATGCTCGAGGTCTACGATCGCGTCATCCCGAGCCGCTCCGTGCCCACCCTGGTGGGCTTGTGCGTGCTCGCCCTGGTGCTCTACGGCTTTCAGGGGATGCTCGAGACCCTGCGCGCCCGCGTGCTGGCCCGGGTCGGCGCCGCCCTCGACGAATCCTTGAGCGGGCGCGTCTTCGACATCGTGGTGCGGGCCCCCCTGAAGGGCGCCGCGCCCAGCGACGGCCTGCTCCCCTTGCGCGATCTCGATTCCTTACGCAGCTTCCTCGGCGGTACCGGGCCCGGTGCGTTCTTCGACCTGCCCTGGATGCCGGTCTACCTCGCCATCTGCTTCCTGTTCCATCCCCTGATCGGGGTCGCGGCCCTGGCCGGCGCCGTAGTGCTGGCCACGCTGGCCCTCCTCACCGACCGGGCCACCCGCGACCCCACCCAGAAAGCCACCGGCCACGGCCTGCGCCGCAACGGCCTGGCGGAAGCCGGGCGGCGCAACGCCGAGGTGCTGGCGGCGCTGGGCATGCAGGCGCGCTTTGCTGACCGCTGGGGGCGCGCCAACGGCGACTACCGCCTGGCCCAGCAGCGCGCCTCCGACATCGCCGGCGGCTACGGCGCCGGCTCGAAGGTCTTCCGCATGGCCCTGCAATCGGGCGTGCTGGCGCTCGGCGCCTACCTCGTCATCAACGGCCAGGCCAGTGCCGGCATCATCATCGCGTCCTCCATCCTGGTGGCCCGCGCGCTGGCGCCGGCCGAACTCGCCATCGCCAACTGGAAGGGCTTCGTCCAGGCCCGCCAGTCCTGGGCCCGCCTGTCCGAGCTCTTCGCCCGCATGCCGGCACCGGGCCAGCCCCACGCCCTGCCGGCGCCCTGCCGCTCCCTCCAGGTCGAGAGCATCAGCGTCGCGCCCCCCGGCACCCAGCGCCTCGTGGTCCAGGACGTGAGCCTCAGTCTCCAGGCCGGCCAGGGCCTCGGCGTCATCGGCCCCTCGGCCTCGGGCAAGTCGAGCCTAGTGCGGGCCCTCATCGGCGTCTGGCCGGCGGTGCGCGGCAAGGTCCGCCTCGACGGGGCGGCCCTCGACCAGTGGTCGGCCGACGACCTCGGGCCCCATCTCGGCTTCCTGCCCCAGGAGATCGAGCTGTTCGCCGGCACCATCGCGGAGAACATCGCCCGCTTCGATCCGGCCGCCACCCCGGAGGCCGTGATCGCCGCCGCCCGGGCGGCGGGCGTGCACGAGCTCACCTTACGGCTCTCGGAGGGCTACGACACCCGCATCGGCGAGGGCGGGGCGGGGCTCTCGGCCGGCCAGCGCCAGCGCATCGGCCTGGCCCGCGCCCTCTACGGCGACCCCTTCCTCGTCATCCTCGACGAGCCCAACGCCAACCTCGACGCCGAGGGCGAGAACGCCCTCACGGGGGCGATCCTCGGGGTCCGCCGGCGCGGCGGCGTCTGCATCGTCATCGCCCACCGCCCCTCCGCGCTCGCCGCCCTCGACCTCATCCTGATGATGGCAGACGGCCGCGCCCAGGCCTTCGGCCCCAAGGACGAGGTCTTGAAGCGCGTCCTGCGCCCGGCCTCCGTGCCGGCCTCCCCCGCCGCCCTGCAGGAGCGCGCCTGATGGCCCTCGCCCTCGACACCGGCCCCGCGGCGGCACTGGACCTGCCGCGCCCCACCGCCCAGGGCTCGATCCGCCGCCACCTCGCCCTCGGCCTCGGCCTCGGGGTGCTCCTCGTCGTCGGGGTGGGGGGCTGGGCCACCCTCACGCAGATCTCCGGCGCCGTGATCGCGCCGGGCCAGCTCGTGGTCGAGTCCGACGTCAAGAAGGTCCAGCACCCCACCGGCGGGGTGGTGGGCGAACTGCTGGTCCGCGAGGGCGCCCGGGTGAAGGCCGGCGACGTGCTCATCCGCCTCGACGAGACGCAGGTGCGGGCCAACCTCGACATCGTCCTCAAGGCCATGGACGAACTCGCCGCGCGGCGCGCCCGCGACGAGGCCGAGCGCGACGGGGCCGAGCGCATCGCCTTCCCGCCCGAGCTCCTGGCGCGGCGCGACGCCGACCCGGGCGTCGCCCATCTCATCGAGGGCGAGACCCGGCTGTTTACCGCGCGTCTGGCCGCCCGCGAGGGCCAGAAGGCGCAGCTGGGCGAGCGCGTCCAGCAGCTGCGCGAGGGGATCAAGGGCCTGGGCGAGCAGGTCGGGGCCAAGGCCCGCGAGGTCGGCCTGATCACCGGCGAGCCCGAGGGCGGGCGTGAGCTCTGCGCCAAGAACCGGGCGGCGCTCGCTCGCCGCAACGCGCCGGACGTGGACGCCGCCCGCGCCCGCGGCGCGCCCGGCCTCGCCGACGGCTCGC
>NZ_JAKSYI010000107.1 GCF_022829285.1 Methylobacterium sp. J-078 | reverse complement strand
GCAAGCGGCCTCGGCCACCTGCATCCCCTCGACAACGACCGTTACGGGGCGCGGCCCTGGACGAGCGCCCGACAGGTGCTCAGCAGCGAAGGCTGATGCGAGGTGTCATACGGTTTTCAGTTGATTGCTTCGGTCAGTCTGCCTCGGCTGCAGGATGCTCGTTGCCTTCATGGCGCTGCGTCTGGCGAACGGCTACGGCGACAAGCCCTGGTTCGTGGTCGAGGGCGATCCGCTTCGGACCACGATGAGCTTTGTCTCGCTAACGAAGTATCCCCCCTCGCTG
>NZ_JAKSYI010000106.1 GCF_022829285.1 Methylobacterium sp. J-078 | reverse complement strand
GGCGGTTGCCCTTCTTGGCGACCAGGGCCTCGACGGTGGCGGCGGCGTCGCGCGCGAAGCCTTCGACGGCGAAGTCCTCGGCGTACACGTCCATCTTCTCGGCCTCGACCTTCGAGAGGTCGAGGACATCGTTGATCAGGCCGAGCAGGTGCTGGGCGTTCACCCGGATCTTGCCGAGATCGGCCAGGAACGTGTCCTGCCCGAGATCCTCTGCCTCCTCCTCCAGCATCTCGGCGTAGCCGATGACCGCCGAGAGCGGGGTGCGCAGCTCGTGGCTCATGTTGGCGAGGAAGCGGCTCTTGGCCCGGCTCGCCTCCTCGGCGGCGTCGCGGGCCTCCCGCAGGGCCGCCTCGTAGGCGTGACGCTGGGTGACGTCGACATGCACGCCGACCCATTCGCGGATCGCCCCGTCGGAATCGTGCACCGGCACGGCGCGGACGGCGTAGTGGCGCCAGTCGCCGTCCGGGTGGCGCACGCGCTGGTCGACGACGTAGGGCGTGCCGGTCCGGACCGCCGATTCCCAGACGAGGCGGGCATTCTCCGCGTCGTCCGGGTGAAGGGCGCGGGTCCAGCCGCCGCCGCGATACTCCGCGTAGGTCTGGCCGGTGATCTGTTCCCAGCCGGGCTGCTCGTCCACGAGTTCGCCCGCCGCGTTGGTGTTCCACATGACGCCGTCGACGGCCCGGACGGCGGAACGGAAGCGAGCCTCGCTGACGTGCAGGCGCCGCTGCACCCGACCCTGGTCGAGGGAGCCCACCATCATCGCGAGGAACAGGATGACGAAGGTCACGCCCGCCACCGCCAGGGCGAGGTTCTGGGGGCCCGCCGCCGGGACCATCCCGTGCGCCGCGTGGGCGCCCTCCTCCGCGAGGGTGAAGCGCGCCGCCGCCATGCCGGTGTAGTGCATGCCGGCAACCGCCAGCCCCATGATGCAGGCCGCGACCAGCTTCTGCCAGAGCCGGTTGCGGCGGAAGGCCAGCCACAGGGCGGCGGTGGCGGCCAGGACCGCGATGGCGACGGAGGCAGCGACGAGCGCCGGATCGTAGGCCATGTTCCCCGGCACCCGCATCGCCGCCATTCCGACATAGTGCATGGCCGCGACGCCGAGGCCCATCAGCGGACCGGCGACGAGGAGCGACCGGGGCGAGGCAGCTCGGATCGCCACCCAGCCGAAGGCCGCCGCGGTGGCGGTGACGGCGACGAGGAGGGACAGGGCCGTGATGCCGAGATCGTAGGCGGCGGGTGCCCCCATCTCGAAGGCGAGCATGCCGACGAAGTGCATCGCCCAGATCCCGCCCCCCATCGCGATCGCCGCGGCGCCGACCCAGACCCAGCGCAGGCCGGCGGCCGCACCGCGGACGCGCGCGCCGAGGTCGAGGGCCGTGTAGGAGGCGAAGACCGCGACGGCGATCGAGAGCGCGACGAGAGCGGGGTCGTAGCCGGTATGAACCATGGAATGCCCGTGCTGTGGCGGTCCGCCCCTTCCGGTCGACCTGAGCGACGGGGCCGGTCGGGAGGCGACGTCCGTCGTCTGTAGACCATTCGCGCGCGCCCTTCGATCTCACGAAGCCGTGCGGCGCCCGAACGGATTGATCCGGGGGAATCCCCGCGCCGGTCTCAGGCGCGAAGGAGCGTCGCGTAGGGAGCGAGATCGGGTTCCGGCGCGCGCCCACTGGCGAGCTTTGAGGCCAGCCTGCGGATGGCGGGACGGCTCGCGAACCGGAGCCCGCCGTGCAGGAGACGGATGCCGAGGCGGCTGCGGGGATTCATGATCTTGGGGGCGATCCCGGGCACGCCCTGTCCGCTCTCCACCATCGGCCGCATCGCGCGCTCGTAGGCGGCGAAGGCGGCCGGCACGTCGGCGCCGCGCGCCAGTTCGCTCGCCAGCACGTAGGCGCCGGTGACGGCCAGGGTCGTGCCGATGCCCGCGAGCGGCGTCGCGCACCAGGCCGCGTCGCCGGTGAGCGCCACCCGCCCCCGAGACCAGGGCTTCAGCCGCACCTGCCGGAGGACATCGAAGTAGAAATCCTCCGTCTGCTCCATCCCGGCAAGCACCCGCGCGGCCTGCCAGCCCGCATCCGCGAAGCGCTCCCGCAGGAACGCCTTCTGGCGGGCGGCGTCCCAGTCCTGCTCGGCTCCGGGAGGCTGACGCAGGGCCAGCATCGCCCGGGTGGTGCCGTGGTTGTCGGGCCGCAGGGAGATGCTGCGCCCGCCCGGCGCGTTGTACCAGCGCCACATCCGATCGTCGTCGGCGGTCCGCGGGATGGTGAAGTACGCGATGGTCAATCCCATCCAGCGCGGGTCGTTCTCACCCGGAAACACCCGCTTGCGCGTCCGCGAACCCACTCCCTCCGCGATGATGACGGCGTCGTAGGCCTCGACCGCGCCGCCCGCGAACGTCACCCGGACCGCGTCGGCCCCGTCCGCGATTTCGGTCACCGTGTCGCCGAAGCGGAAGGTCGCCCGCTCCCGGGCGGGCTCGTAGAGGAGCCGCGCGAGATCGCCCCTCAGAATCTCCATCTCCGCCGTGGGGCCGTCGCCGAGACTCGGGTCCACGACGAAGCGGGCGACCGCCCAGCCCGCCGCGTCGACCCAGGCGGTGCCCTCCTCGCCGGTGCCGTGGTCGAGGGCCGCGCGCTCCAGGCCCATGCGCCGCAGCACTTCGCGCCCGGCTCCGCGCACATCGACGTTCTGCCCGCCGTCCCGGAACTCGGGATTCCGCTCGACCACGGTGACGTCGAAGCCGTGCCGGCCGAGCCACCAGGCCGCCGTGTTGCCGGCGACACTGGCGCCGGTGATCAGGATGCGACGGGACATGCAGTTTCACCCTTGGCTGGCGGAGATGCGCGCCCGGCGTCCGCCGTACTCGGAATTCCGGCCCGAAACCGAGGTTCCCACCAAGGCCCGCGCCGCGATTTCGCGGAGCGGATGCGATTGGGTCGCATCTTCGATCCCCGCCCGCGACCCTAGGTCGGGTCGATGGATCGCAGCTTTCCCATGACCCGCGCCGCTGGGCTCGACCGCCTTTCCGCGTTCCTCGCCGATGCCGGCGCGGCCTACGCCGCCGAGCGCAACACAGACCGGGGGCCGGCTCGCGCTGCGACCACCTCGGCGCTCTCGCCCTACCTGCGCCGCCGCCTCGTCACCGAAGCGGAGGTGGTGGCCGCCGCAGAGAGCGCGTTCGGCGACGGAGGCGCGGAGAAGTTCGTGTCGGAGGTGCTCTGGCGGGCCTACTTCAAGGGCCATCTGGAGACTCACCCCGCCGCCTGGACGGACGCCCTCGCGTCTGCCGAGGCGGACCACGCGCGCCTGCTCGCGGAGCCCGGCTTGCGCCGGACCTACGAGGCGGCGGTGCAAGGCCGGTCGGGCATCGACGGCTTCGACGATTGGGCGCGAGAGCTCGTGGAGACGGGTTGGCTCCACAACCACGCCCGGATGTGGTTCGCCTCGATCTGGATCTTCACCCTGCGGCTGCCCTGGGCGCTCGGGGCCGACTTCTTCATGCGTCACCTCCTCGACGGCGATCCGGCGAGCAACACCCTGTCGTGGCGCTGGGTGGCGGGCCTCCACACCCGCGGCAAGCACTACGTCGCACGGGCCGAGAACATCCGCCGGTACACGGAGGGGCGCTTCGACCCCGCCGGGCTCGACGAATACCCGGATGCCCTCGACGAGCCGATGCCGCCGCGCGAGGTCCCGCTGCCGCCCGCCGATGCTCCGCCGTCGGGCGAGGTCGCGCTGCTCCTGCACCTCGACGACCTGAACCCGGAGAGCCTGCCGCTCGGCGCTGCGACGGTCGTGCGCATCGGCGGCCTGATCGCTCACGCGGACCGAGCGTCCGATCGGGTCAGATCCGCCGATACGGAGGCGATGGCGGACGCCCTGACCCGGGCCGCTGCCCATTTCAAGTGTCCGGCCGCCCCGGTCGAGGCTGGCTGGGCGGGCGATCGGCCGGTGGTGACGGCCTGGGCGCCCGTCGGCCCCTCGGCGGCCGCCCTGCCGGAGGGATGCCGGCGCGTGCGCCGGGCCTGGGACGAGGCCGCCTGGCCGCGATCCACGCGCGGCTATTCCCGCCTGCGCTCCGTCATCCCGGCCCTCCTCGGTCGCTGACCCCCGGCGTGCAGACCGATCCGGTCCGCTCTCCGGTCCGGCCGGAAACGCCGGGCGGACCGGCGTTTTTTGCAACGCAACATAAGCACGCTCAGGCCGTTGTCCGATTGCTACCCTCGCATCGCCGCGTGAGGGACGGCATCGGGTTCATTCGCTCGCCGGGCGAAGCCGCGATGCTGCCGTCTCACCGGAAGTCGCCCCGATGCGCCCCATGCCCCTGTTCGCCGGCCTCGCCGCCGCGCTTCTCCCGCTCCCCGCCCTGGCCTCCTCGTGTGCCGAGCAGATCGGCACCATCGAGCGCCGCCTCGACAGCCCGGGTGCTGTCCAGGTGACCGGCCTGACGGACGGCCACACCCTGCGCACGGGTTCGCTCCGCGGCCTCCAGGCTCCCCGCCCCGATGCACCGAGCGATCTCGCCATGGTCTCGACCGCCGACCACGTCGCCGTCGCCCGGACCCTCATCATCCGGGCTTCCGACGAGGACCGGCGCGGCGACCAGCGCGCCTGCGAGAACACGATGAGCGAGGCCAAAGGCATGATCGGCGCCCTGCCGTAGCCCGTCCCCGCACGCCGCGTCGGGAGCGCGTCCCCGGCCCTATCCCCTGGTGTGGAGCCCCGAGACGATGATCGGTCCGGCCGAAATCGAAGACATGCGACTGGACCTCGTCGCTTTCCACGAGCAGGCGAGGCTCTACGATGCCGCCCTCGCACCCCTGCATCGACACTGGGCGCGGCGCGGAGGCACCTCGGTCGGCAGCGTCACCCGGATCTGCGACCTTGCCTTCGCCCGGGCCGCCGATCGGCCGTTCAGCGACTGGAAGGCCGTCGCCTCGGAGGCCGCCTGCGAGGCGGGATACGGCATCCTCTGGGACGGCGACGAGGTGACGGCGATCCAGACGCATCCCGGGCGTCTTCTCTCCTGATTTCAGGACGGTCGGCGGGAACGCCGACGCCGGTCGGCACCGGAGCAGCGTTGCGGGTTCCGATGTCGCGGAGACACGGCCACGCGGAACACGCCTGTTCACGGGATCGTTGACCCATCAATGGAAATCTATGTCCTCGTCGTCGCCGGGTTCGGTGTCCTGGTGCTTCTGACGGCATGGCTGCCGATGGTGCTTCGGGCGCTGCCCCTGTCCCTGCCCATCTGCTGCGTCGGCATCGGCGCGGCATTGTCCCTCCTTCCGGCCATCGCCGACCTCACGCCCCATCCGGCCTCGCACCTCACCCTGATCGAGCATGCGAGCGAGGCGGTCGTCGTCATCTCCCTGATGGGCGCGGGCCTGAAGATCGACCGGCTGATCGGCCTCAGGACCTGGTCGGTGACCTGGCGCCTCCTCGGCATCGGCATGCCGCTCACAATCCTGGCCCTCACCGCGCTCGGCTCGGCCCTGCTCGGCCTCGGCCTCGCGGCCGCCCTGCTGCTCGCCTCGTCCCTGGCCCCGACCGATCCGGTGCTCGCCTCCGACGTTCAGGTCGGCCATCCGGCCGAGGATCACGAGGACGAGCCGCGCTTCGCCCTGACCTCCGAGGCCGGCCTCAACGACGGGCTCGCATTTCCGTTCGTGAACCTCGCCGTCGCGCTGGCCGGGACCGGCAGCCTGACCGGCCTGTCCTGGTCGCATTGGCTCTCGGTCGACGTTCTCTGGAAGGTGGTCGTCGGCGCCGTGCTGGGCGCAACGGTCGGACGGGCGCTCGGCTGGCTGACCTTCCACCTGCCCAACGTCTCGAAGCTCTCCCGCACCGGCGACGGCTTCGTGGCCCTCGGAGTCACCTGCATCGCCTATGGCTGCGTCCAGGCCGTGGACGCCTACGGCTTCGTCGGCGTCTTCGCGGCGGCCCTCGGGCTGCGCTCGTCCAGCCGCGGCCACGCCTATCACCGCAAGATGCACGACTACGCCGAGGAACTCGAACGCCTCCTGATGATGGTGCTGCTGGTGGGGTTCGGAGCCGTCCTGGTCGGCGGAGGCCTGCTGCATGCCCTGACCTGGCCGGCCGTGGCCTTCGCGTTGATCGGCCTCCTCGTGGTGCGTCCCCTGAGCTGCTGGATCGGCCTTCTCGGCAGCGGCCGCTCGCTGGCGGATCGCGCCGTCGTCAGCATCTTCGGCATACGCGGGCTGGGCACGGTCTACTACCTCGCCTTCGCCATGGGGCACGCCACCTTCGAGCGGACGGACCTGATCTGGGCCACGGCCGGCCTCACCGTGCTGCTCTCCATCCTCGGGCACGGCGTCACGGTCACGCCGGTCCTGCGTGCCCTCGACCGGCGCATGGGACGCGACACGCAGAGCGCCCAGCTCGACCTGAAGCTCGCCGTTCCGCGCCCGTGAGCGGAAGGCCCCCTTAGATCGCGGCGCGCATCGCCGCAGGCCAGAACACGGAGCGCCCCGAACGGGTCATCGTCACGGACCGGCAATGCTCGGTTCGCCGAGGAGTCGAACCCATGAAGCACAAGCCCCTGCGGGATCAGGTCATCGTCATCACCGGCGCCTCCAGCGGGATCGGGCTGGCGACCGCGCGCATGGCCGCGCGGCGGGGCGCCCGGGTGGTGCTGGCGGCACGCAGCACCGACGTGCTCGCCCGCATCGTCGGCGAGATCGAGGCCGAGGGCGGCCAGGCCGTCGCGGTGACGGCGGATGTCGGCCAGCGTGCGGACGTGCAGGCAATCGCCGATGAGGCACGGGCGCGCTTCGGCGGCTTCGACACCTGGGTCAACGTCGCGGGCCTGACCGTCTACGGTCCCTTGCGCGAGATCGCGTATGCGGACCACGAGCGCCTGATCCAGACCAACCTCTGGGGCACGGTCAACGGATCGCTGCTCGCGGTCGAGCACCTGCGCCGGCACGGCGGGGCGCTCATCAACGTCGGCAGCGTCGCCTCCGACCTCGCCTTCCCGTTCCAGGGCCTCTACGCCACCTCGAAGCACGCCGTGAAGGGGTTCACCGACACCCTCCGCATGGAGTTGATCGCCGAGGGTGCGCCGGTCTCGGTCACCCTCGTCAAGCCGGCCTCGGTCGACACGCCGCTGCCGAACCGGGCGCGCAACTACATGGATCGCGAGCCGACGCTGCCGCCGCCGATCTATCCCCCGGCGGAGGTCGCCAACGCCATCCTGCACGCCGCGGTGCATCCGCAGCGGGACATCTTCGTGGGCGGCGGCGGCAAGATGTTCGTGATGGGCAAGGCGTTCGTGCCCGGTGCCTACGACGAACTGGCCCCTGCCATCATCGCCCTCCAGAAGCGTGGCGAGCCGCCCCGCAATCCCACCGGCGCCTTGCACACCCCGACGCAGGCCGGCGCCGAGCGCGGCGACCCGCCTGTCTACGTCATGCGCACGAGCGCCTACACCCGCGCCACGCTGCATCCGCTGACGACCCTGGCGATCGCCACGGGCCTCGCGGCCACGGGAGCCCTGGTCCTCGCGCGGCGCGCTCGACGCCCGCTCTGATGCTCACGGCCTTGGCGGACTCGAAGTTCTGGATCGGTCCGGTCCACGATGCGCGGCGGAGACACGGGTTGAGTGCGCCCGTGAAGCATTCGCCGGCCCATCGCCGGAACGGTCAGCCTGTGGGCCCGTCGCGCCGAAGGCGCTCGTGCGCCTCGGCTGGGGTCATCGACCGGATCGCGTTTTCCGAGAATCCGAGGTCACGAAGTCGAACCCTTTGACGCTGCGTGATCATCAGCGAAATCGCGGGCGATTGCGCGGAGGACGCGTCTCGCGTCGCCGGCCGTTCGTCGTTCGCCCCGGCACGGCGTTCCCGGAACACCGCCTCCGCCCCATCACGATCGAGGAACCGCAGGAGATCGTCGTCGGGCTCCATCGTCATCCGATCCCCTTGTCCTGCGTCTCGAATATCGATCTGGCCGTACGGATGGGATGCAACCGAAGGTTCAGCAGGGGACCTGAGCCGGAAACCGGAGCGAAGCCGATGCCGAAAGGCTGACCGACGACGGCGGTATTTTCATTCCTCCGACAGGATCGGGATGCGATGCAACTCGTTCCCGCCGGAATCCTTGATCACGAGCTCCCACGCGCCGTCCACATCCATCAGTTCTCCGCCGCTGCGCAATTCCTCGATCACGATGCCGGCCTGCTCGATGGCTTCCGAAAGATCCGCGGCATCGACGCCCTCCGCGTCGGACATCGTGTTGCGGCCATCGGTGAGATCGAAATGAAATTGCATGGGCGAATCGCTCTGCGGGCGGCGAGAATCAGGCACGTGTGAATAGCTCGATTCCCCCACAGTGCAACGCGTTGCCAGACAAACGAACTACGCCAAGGGTCGTGCCAAACCTCGCTGAAGGATGTCCCCGAGGGTTCAGTCCGCGGAAAGATTCGCCCCTTGGTTAGGATGGTGTCGGAGCCTCCGTCGGAAGGACGCGTCGGCCGATTACTGAAAATCCTGAATCGTCTACAATAAGGCCTCGACTCACTCCGCGCGATAGTCTTGGTTACTTTTTTTGCGGCGCAGCGTAGGCGATTGGGGGAGGTGATTAACCAATGGTGGGGTTCGAGGAACACCGAGCCGTTGGGGGAACGGAGCCCCTCCCCGAGCGTATCTTGAGCCTGCGAATTCACATTCGATCTATGATTAGAAAGCTGAACGACAGTTTGAAGATCGGATGTCGAGAATGACGGTGGGCGATGAGGCGCGCTCGCGCTGCCTCGACAGCCGATGGAATCTTCGGATCGCAAACGGGTGACGACCTGCTCACCGGGCCGTGACCCGACTCCACGGCCTGGGGCCCAGGCCCGTCACCGCTCCCGCCAGGCCTTTGCGATCTGATCGGAGAGGGGTTTGACGAGGTAGCTCAGCACGGATCGGTCGCCGAGCTGCATGAAGCTTTCGACCGGCATGCCGGGCACGAGGCGGGCGGGGCCGAGGCGCTGGCGCTG
>NZ_JAKSYI010000104.1 GCF_022829285.1 Methylobacterium sp. J-078 | reverse complement strand
AAGCGCCGTCACCTCGTGCAGTGCGCCGTCGGGCTTGCCGCGTCCCCGGGGGGTACGGACGTGGTCGTAGATGAAGGCCTCGGGCATGCGTGTCCTCGTTCTCTTGACCCTGGCGGCGCTGGCATTCCCCCTCCACCTTGCGGGGCGGGGTCAGGGGTGGGGGTGTGGCGGCCAGCATCGGCCGACGGAGGGTCTCGCAACGACCCCCACCTCCGGCTCATCCCCGCAAGCGGGAGGAGGGGGGTGTCGTGCAGGTCTAAATCGCCGCGGCCCTGTGCGCCATCGCGGATGCCTCGCCGGACGCGATCCGTACCAGCCGGCTTGTGTTCGCGTGCGACAGCACATCCCTGTAGAATCGTAC
>NZ_JAKSYI010000018.1 GCF_022829285.1 Methylobacterium sp. J-078 | reverse complement strand
ATGCCCTGTTCACCCGCGAGGCCGGCGCAGGCCCGCAGCGCACGATCATCCTGCCGCTCGACGGAGCGGGCTGGCACACCGAACCAGGACTGCGCCTGCCCCATGGCGTGCGGCTCGTCTACCTGCCGCCCGACACCCCCGAACTCCAGCCCGCCGAGCACCTCTGCCGCCCCGTCGATGAGCCTATCACCAACCGGCACTTCG
Source organism: Methylobacterium sp. J-078 (assembly GCF_022829285.1). Classification (GTDB taxonomy): domain Bacteria; phylum Pseudomonadota; class Alphaproteobacteria; order Rhizobiales; family Beijerinckiaceae; genus Methylobacterium. Next base: position 310 of record NZ_JAKSYI010000018.1, on the reverse strand, counting down.
ATCGGCTGGCCGAGATCCAAGACTTCATCGAGCAACGCTGCCGCGACCTCGAAGCTCAGCCCGACACCGTGCGAGACAACACTCTCTTCCGCTGGTGGCCCCAGTGTCTGAAACCGAACTCATCAACCGGCGACTGTATCGCGGGTCAAGCCATGAGGTTGCTTTCGGCGAAGGTTTTGTTGTCCTTGACCAGCGCGTTGGCGAGGACGACGAGACGCCGGCCCATGGCGATGATGGCGACCTTGGCGGGTTTGCCGGCGTCTCGCATGGCCCGGTAGGGCACCTTGAAGGCCGGGCACGTTCGGGCCGC
>NZ_JAKSYI010000103.1 GCF_022829285.1 Methylobacterium sp. J-078 | reverse complement strand
GGGTCGGGGGAATTGCGCTCCAGCGACTGAGCGCGGGCGACCACGTTGACGAGGTATATCGAAGCCCGGACCTGAGTGATCGACCGGCCGCCAACGATGCCGGTGAGCAGGCCGGCGATGTCCTCCGAGGTCACGCCGAGCTGGCGCGCCTTGTACTGGATGATGTCGACCTTGAGCACCTTGCCGGGCACGTTCCCGTCGAAAGTCGGCACGTCAAGATGCGGGTTGCCGCCGACGATGTCGCCGAGGTTCAGCGCGTAGGCCCGCAGGGTCTGTAGGTCGGGGCAGCTGAGGCGGTACT
>NZ_JAKSYI010000101.1 GCF_022829285.1 Methylobacterium sp. J-078 | reverse complement strand
CATCGAAGTCCTGAAGGGTCCGGCCGGTGCCCTCTACGGACGCAGCGATCCGGGCGGGAGCGTCAACATCCTGACGAAGCAGCCCGTCGCCCGGCCCTTCGTCGAGATGGGCACCCTGTTCGGCAGCTTCGGCACCGCCCGCACCACGGTCGATGCCGGCGGCGCGCTGAGCGAGGACGGCAGCGTCCTCTATCGCTTCAACGGCGCGCTCGCCCGCCAGGACAGCTTTCGCGATTACGTCGACGGCGACCGGGTGCTCCTGGCGCCGGTGGTGAGCTGGCAGGTCACCCCCGACACCAAGATCACGTTCGAGGCGCAGTACCTGCGCAACCGTCAGACCTTCGACCGGGGCACCGTCGCGGTGAACAACCGCCTCGGCCTCGTCCCGCGCTCACGCTTCTTCGGCGAGCCGGGCGACGATTCCGTGTCCGAGAGCGCGCTGCTGCAGGTGCGGCTGGAGCACGCCTTCAACACCGACTGGCATTTGCGGGTCGCCACGCACCTCAACACCGGAAGCCTCACCGGCCTGCAGACCGGCGCGACCGGGATCCTGGACGACGGGCGCACGCTCTTGCGCGAGTTCCGCCAGCACGACTTCACCTGGGGCGTCGCCATCGGCCAGGCCGAACTCGTTGGGCGCTTCGAGACCGGGCCCATCGCCCACACGTTGCTGCTCGGCCTGGAGCACGAGCGCTACAACAGCACTGAGAACCTCCAGCGCTCGACCCCGCGCCTCGACCCCTTCGCCATCGACCTGTTCAACCCCGTCTACGGGCAGGCCAAGCCTCCGTTCACGCGCCGCTACAGCGCCAGCGAGAACGTCGGCAACACAGCGGTCTACCTGCAGGACCAGATCGCCCTCAGCCCGGAATGGAAGCTGCTGCTGGGCAACCGCACCGACTTCTACAACCAGACCTTCCGCGACAAGGTCGCGAACGAGCGGACCGAGCAGGACCGGACCGGGTTCTCGCCGCGCGCCGGGCTCGTCTACCAGCCGCTGTCGTTCCTGGCGCTCTACGGCAACGTCGCCGCCTCGTTCCGCCCCAACACAGGCTTCGACAGCGCCTCCCGGCCCTTCGCTCCGGAGACGGGCTTCGCCTACGAGGTCGGAGCCAAGCTCGACCTGTTCGACGGCCTCAGCGTCACGGGCGCCGCCTTCCACATCGAGAAACAGAACGTGCTCACCACCGACCCGGCAGACTTCTTCTTCCAGATCGCCGCCGGCGCCGTGCGCAGCGAGGGCTTCGACGTCAGCCTGGTCGGACAGGTCACGCCGGAGTTCCGGGTCATCGGCGGCTACGCCTTCATCGACGCGGCGGTCACCCGCGACGAGGTGCTGCGTCCCGGGTCACCCCTCCTCAACATCCCGCGCCACAGCGGTTCCCTGCTCGGCATCTACGAGGTCCAGACCGGCGACTGGAAGGGTTTTGGGATCGGCGGCGGGTTCCGGGCCGTCGGCTCACGCCTCGGCGACAGCGGGGTCGAGAGCTTCCGTTTACCGGGTTACATCCTGACGGATGCCCTGGCCTACTACCGCTACGAGAACCTGCGCTTCGGGCTCAACGTCGACAACATTTTCGACGAGACCTACTACGAGCGCTCCTACAACACCTTCTGGGTCGGCGTCGGTGAACCGCGGCGGGTCACCGTCAGCATCACGGCACGGTTCTGATGGGCGAGCGTCCGGAGCCATTCGAGGCGTCCGCCGGCATGTCGGCCCTGTCCGGCCGCATCGCCTCAATCGATGCCCTGCGCGGACTGGTGATGGTGCTGATGCTGCTCGATCACCTGCGCGAGACCTGGTTCCTCCACGTTCCCGTGGCCGACCCGGTCGACGCCCGGACCGCCCTGCCGGCCGTGGCCCTGGCACGCCTCGTCGTCAGCCTGTGCGCACCCATCTTCATCGCGCTGACCGGCGTGGCAGCCTTCCTGTTCGGCACCAAGCATACGCTGGCCGAGACGCGAGCCTACCTGCTGAAGCGTGGCCTCGTTCTGATGGTGCTGGAGGTCATCTACCTCTCGGAACTGTACTGGGGCGTGGCCAGTCCGACGCTCTGGCTGCAGGTGATCTGGTGCATCGGCGTCTGCATGATCGTCCTCGCGGCCCTGGTCGGCCTTCCACGCCCGGTCCTCCTCGCGGTCGGACTGCTGATCGTTTGCGGCCACAACCTCCTCGACCCGATCCACATCCAGCCTGACCAACCGTTTTTTGCGGTCTGGGCGATGCTGCACCAGCGCGACGTCATCGCGCTCCCGTTCGGCCTAGTCGCCAAGACGACCTATCCGGTGCTCCCGTGGATCTGCGTGATCGTGCTCGGCTACGCGGTCGGCCCGTGGTTCCTACCCGAAGTCGCCACGCGCGACCGCGAGCTCCGGTTCCTGGCGCTCGGCTGCAGGATGCTCGTTGCCTTCATGGCGCTGCGTCTGGCGAACGGCTACGGCGACAAGCCCTGGTTCGTGGTCGAGGGCGATCCGCTTCGGACCACGATGAGCTTTGTCTCGCTAACGAAGTATCCCCCCTCGCTG
>NZ_JAKSYI010000099.1 GCF_022829285.1 Methylobacterium sp. J-078 | reverse complement strand
GCGCGGGGTGGAGCAGCCCGGTAGCTCGTCAGGCTCATAACCTGAAGGTCACAGGTTCAAATCCTGTCCCCGCAACCAAACCAACAAACGCCCGCCACGCTCTCAAGCGCGGCGGGCGTTCTCGTGTTCAGACCGGATACGGGCCGGCCGCGTCTGCGCATTAGCCACACGCCGAGCCCGATCGCCAGCACGGTCCCGGCCAGGCTCAGGATGCGCTCGATCAGCGGCGTGTAGACGCCGCGCACCGCGTCGTCGCCGTCGCAGAGCAGGGTGAGCCGGTCGGCGAGCGTGCCGTTCCCCGGCCCTCCCCCTCGATCAGCGCGAGACGCAGGGCGCGGCCGTTGAGGGCCAGCGGCGACAGCACCCGCGCCACCCGCCCGTCCGGCGTCAGCGGGATCGCGGCGGCCTGGATGCGCGATGCTGTCGGTGTCGCGGTCGATCGCAAAGCCGGTAGCCCAAGGCGCCGGTCAGGCGGGCGATGGCGGCGGCGGCGCCCACCGCTTCGTTTGAGTGATCCTGTTCGGCCTGACGCTGACCGACTCCCTCGCGCGCTGAAGTGCTGCCCAGACACGAAAACGGCGGGGCTCGCGCCCCGCCGTTGTCAGTTCAGGTCGTTCCCGGCCTCAGTAAGCCGGGCCGCCCGAGGTGGTGCCGTAATTGGCGGTCGGCTTGTCGTTCTGCTCGGCATTGCCTTCCTTGGCCGAGTCGTCCGAGCGGCGGCCGATCGAGCCGGTCGTCACGTCGTCGTAATAGCCGACGGCGCGGCTGCCGGGCGCGGTGGCGGCGGGGATGCCGGCCGGGGCGTTGTAGCTCTGCGCGAGGGCGGACGAGACGGGAGCGCCGAGGGTGAGGACCAGGGCGGCGGCAGCGGAAGCAAGACGGACGTTCATGATTCGCGTATCCAGATGTACAGGTCGGTCACCGTCAAGCATCCGAGGATCCGATCCAGGATGTCCGGGGGCCGTTCTTCTTGGTACGATCTCGATATAGGAGCGCCCCGGCCGGGCCGGCGTGCGCTTTGGCACGCGGTGCATGTACCGGGCGCAGTTCTCTCGGCGGTTGAGCCTTGGTACATGCGCGCCACGCATCACGCGTCCGGGCGGGCCTCCGCGTGGGCCTCGATGTAGTGGCGCAGGGCGCTGGCCGCGTTGAGCATGTGGGCGCGCATGCGCTTGGCTGCCGCCTCGCCGTCCCCTTCGGCGATCGCCGCCAGGATGGCGCCGTGCTCCGCCCGCGACCGCAGGATGCGCTCGCCCTGGCGCAGCTGGGTCCGGCGGAAGCTCGACAGGCGGGTCCGCAGCGCCAGGGCCTGCTCCTTGAGGAAGCCGTTGTGGGTAGCCTCGTAGAGGGCCTCGTGGAAGCTGCGGTTGAGGGCGTCGTAGGCATCGACGTCGCCGGCCGCGACCATGTCGCCGGAGCGCGCGTGCAGGTCCATCAGGTGGCTGCGCTCGAGCGGCGTCATCCGGTAGGTGGCGAGCCGCACACACATCGCCTCGAACTCGGCGGTGGTCTCGAACATGTCCATGATCCGCTCAGGGGTCATGCGCGTGACCACGACCCCCCGGCGCGGGCGCAGCTCCACCAGCCCGTTGAAGGCGAGCTGGCGCAGGGCTTCCCGCACGGGGGTGCGCGAGGCGCCGAAGCGGTCGGCCAGATCCTGCTCGTCGAGGGCGGTGCCTGCGGCGAGCCGCCCGGCCGCGATCTCGTCCGTGAGCGCGTTGCGGATCTGGTCCGACAGGAGCCCGCGCTCCGTCCCCTGCTCGTCCATTCCGCCCTCGTCCATGACCCTTGTCCCTCCCAGGACGCGCGACACCCCGTCCGTCATCCCACGATGGCCCGCACCGTGAGGTAGAACAGCGATGGCCCGACGAGGCAGCCGATGCCGGTGTGGAAGGTCGCCGTCAGCGCGCCGTAGGGTACGAGCTTCGGATCCGTGGCGGCGAGCCCTCCGGCGACGCCGCTCACCGTACCCATCAGTCCCCCGAAGGCCATGGCCGAGCGCGGGTTGTCCAGGCCGATGAGCTTGGCGACGAGCGGCGTGCCGACCATCACCATCACGGCCTTGGTGACGCCGGTGGCGATGGAGAGCGCCATCACGGCGGAATCCGCGCCCAGCGCCGCCCCGGTCACCGGCCCGACGATGTAGGTGACGGCCCCCGCCCCGATCGTCGTGATGCTGACCGCGTCGGTATAGCCGAAAGCGACCGCCGTGAGCGCCCCGACGATGAAGGGGATCACGGTGCCGAGTGCGAGCGCTAGCACGCCGAGGAGGCCGGCGCGGCGCGCCTCCACCACGTCGACCTCGAAGGCGGTGGCCACGATGGCGAAGTCGCGCAGCATCGCCCCGCCCATCAGGCCGATCCCGGCGAAGACCGGCAGGTCGGCGACCCCCTTCTGGCCGCCCGTGTAGAGGCCGGCCACGTAGGCGAGCCCCAGCCCCAGCACGATGGCGATGGCCGAGCCGTGGACGCGGCCGGCGGTGAGCCAACGGCTGGCGAGGTTGGAGACCAGCATCAGGGCGCCCACCACCGCGAAGGCGGCCACCAGGCTCTGCTCGACGAAGACGTGTTCGATCATGTGCAGCATGGGATCACACCTTCTCCGCCGGGCGGCCTTGGGCCGAAGCGGGGTCGCCGCCGATGACGTCGCCACCGTGGCGGACCTGCGCGTCCGCCCCCGGCTCGCGCCGCCCGAAGCGGCCGAGCAGGGCGACGCAGGCGAAGCAGAGCAGCAGCGAGACCGTGGCGGCGATGAGCACGATGGGCCCGCCGCGCACGGCCGCCACCACGTTCTGCTGCGCCGCCATGGCGACCACGATGGGGATGTACATGGTGGACCAGAATTCCACCCCGAGCTTGATCCCGCCGCCGAGCCTGCCCCGGGCGAGGAGCCAGGAGCGGGCGGCGATGAGCAGGATCATGGCGAGGCCGACGCCACCGACATTGGCCTTCACCCCGAGGGCGACGCCCAGGAGGTCGCCGAGGAACACGCCGATCAGCGTGCAGAGCGCAAGGAGCGCGACGCCGAAGATGGTCATCGGGCGTGTCTCCGCGTTGTCGGGCATGGGGTTTGGAATGCACGGGGCATGGGGCGTTCCTCCTGGGTATCCGGCGATTCGTTTTTGATTGGGTTCAGTATACCGATGATTGACAAATACGCAATTTTGAATACTGATAGGGATTAAGCGCCGGCCTCGGCATGTCGTGAGGCGTCGATGGCCCCGAACCGTATACGCGGGGGCGAACGAGGGAGCGGACGGGATGACGGATTGGTGCCAGGAACGCACCGCCCGCGAGGCGCGCCTCGAACGGGCGCGGGCGCACGCCGACGGCAAGGTCGTGCCGGCGGCCCGAGTCGTCGACCTCCTCGAGGCGATCCTCCAGCCCGGCGACCGGGTCTGCCTGGAGGGCGACAACCAGAAGCAGGCCGACTGCCTCGCTCGGGGCCTCTCGGCCTGCGACCCGGCCCGGGTCCACGACCTGCACATGGTGCAGTCGGGCATCGTCCTGCCCGAGCACCTCGACATCTTCGAGCAGGGCATCGCGAAGCGGCTCGACTACTCGTATTCCGGGCCTCAGGGCGGGCGCATCGCCAAGATGCTCTATGGCGGCCAGATCGAGCTCGGGGCGGTGCACACCTACCTCGAACTCTTCGCGCGCTACTTCATCGACCTGACGCCGAACGTGGCCCTGATCGCGGGCGTCTCGGCCGACCGGGACGGCAACCTCTATACGGGCCCCAACACCGAGGACACGCCCACCGTGGTGGAGGCGACCGCCTTCAAGAACGGCGTGGTGGTGGCCCAGGTGAACGCGATCGTCGACCGGGTGTCCCGCGTCGACATCCCCGGCGACCGGGTCGACTTCGTGGTCGAGGCCGACAAGCCGTTCTACGTCGAGCCGCTCTTCACCCGCGATCCCGGTGCCGTGACCGAGACGCAGATCCTGATGGCCATGATGGCGATCAAGGGGATCTACGCCGAGTACGGCATCCGCCGCCTCAACCACGGTATCGGCTTCGGCACGGCGGCGATCGAGCTCCTGCTGCCGACCTATGCGGAGCGCCTCGGGCTGAAGGGCAAAATCGCGACGCACTGGGCGCTCAACCCGCATCCGAGCCTGATCCCGGCCATCGAATCCGGCTGGGTCAGCCAGATCCACTGCTTCGGCTCCGAAGTGGGCATGGACAAATACATCCGCGCCCGTCCGGACGTGTTCTTCACGGGCTCGGACGGGTCCTTGCGCTCGAACCGCGCCTTCTGCCAGACGGCGGGCCTCTATGCCTGCGACCTGTTCATCGGCTCGACCCTGCAGATCGACCTTCAGGGACACTCCTCCACCGTTACGACGAACCGGGTCGCGGGCTTCGGCGGCGCGCCGAACATGGGCTCGGACCCGCACGGGCGGCGCCACCCCTCCGACACCTGGATGAAGGCCGGGCGCGAGGCCGGCGGCACCGGGGACCCGGCGCTCCGGCGTGGGCGAAAACTCGTGGTGCAGCTCGTCGAGACCTTCGGCGACAAGCTGGTGCCGGCCTTCGTGGAGAAACTCGACGCCCTCGAACTCGCGAAGAAACTCAACCTCGAACTCGCCCCCGTGATGGTCTACGCCGACGACGTGACCCACATCGTCACCGAGGAGGGCATCGCCAACCTGCTGCTGTGCCGGACCCTGGACGAGCGCGAGCAGGCGATCCGTGGGGTCGCCGGCTACACCGAGGTGGGCCGCGGCCGCGACCACGCCGAGGTCGAGCGCCTGCGGGCGCGGGGCATCATCCGCAGGCCGGAGGATCTCGGCATCGAGCCCCTCGACGCCGACCGCTCGCTGCTCGCCGCGCGCTCGATCAAGGACCTCGTGCACTGGTCGGGCGGGCTCTACGAGCCGCCGGCCAAGTTCCGGAACTGGTGAGGAATTTTCCGATCATGGAGAAGCTGAGCTTCCGCCACACCACCCAGAAGGCGCTCCCCGGCGCGAAGGCCAGCGCGATCACCGGGGTCGTCGCTTCCGGCAACCTCGAGGTGCTGCTGGAACGCAACCTCGCGCCGGACACCTGCGCGTTCGAGATCGACACCGCCATAAACGGCTACGCCGAGGTCTGGGCGGCCGTGGTGGCGGATTTCGTGGCCCGCCGGCAGCCCGGGGGCTTGACCATCACCATCAACGATGGGGGCGCCCGCCCCGACACCGTGTCCCTGCGCCTCGCCCAGGGCGCCCGCCTGATGGAGATGCCGTGATGGACTGGAAGCCGGTCACCCTCTCGCCCTCCCCCCTCGACCAGAGCTGGTACGAGGCCAGCGCCCGCGCCCGCCTCGCCGGCCTCCTCGACGCGGACAGCTTCCAGGAGTTCATCGGCCCCGAGCAGCGGATGATGAGCCCGCATCTGCCGCTGTTCGACCTGCCGCGCGCCTTCGACGACGGCATGATCGTCGGGCACGGCCTGCTCGAAGCGCAACCCGTGCTCGTCGCCGCCCAGGAGGGCCGCTTCATGGGCGGCGCCTTCGGCGAGATACACGGGGCCAAGCTCGTGGGCCTGCTGCGGGCCGCCCTCGCGGTGAAGCCCAGTGCCGTGCTCATCCTGTTCGACACCGGCGGCGTGCGCCTGCAGGAGGCCAATGCGGGCGAGACGGCGATCGCTGAGATCATGCGGGCGATCGCGATCGCGCGGGCCGCCGGCATCCCGGTGATCGGCCTCATCGGCGGCCGGGCCGGCTGCTACGGCGGCGGCGGCCTCGTCGCCGGCACCTGTTCGCGCCTCGTTATCTCCGAGGGCGGGCGTCTCAGCGTCTCCGGGCCCGAGGTGATCGAGACCAACCGGGGCGCCGAGGAATTCGACTCCCGCGACCGGGCCCTGGTCTGGCGCACCATGGGCGGCAAGCACCGGCGCCTGCTGGGCGCGGCCGACGCCTTCGTGGACGACACGATCGGGGCCTTTCGCGCCGCGGCGCTGGCGGCGATTCCGGCCGCCCCGGCCTTCGATCTCGCGACGCTTCAAGCCGAGCAGGCCCGGCTGGAGGCCCGCCTCGACCGCTTCGGCGACTGCGCCGACGCCACCGAGATCTGGGGGCGGCTGGGCGTCGACGACCCCACCGCCGTGCCGGGCCTGACCACCGAGGCCTTCGACGCCCTGCTCGACCGCCTGCCGGAGGGGCCGCACCATGCCCGATAAGATGCCCCACGACGCCATCCTGGCCTCGCTCTTCCCGGAGGGGCACGCCGTCACGCTGGCGGACGGCCTCATCACCGGCGACGGGCCCCTGAACGGCGGGCGCCTCGCCGTGATCGGCATCGACGGCGACACGGCCCTCGGGATCGAGGGCGCCTGCCACCTCGCGGGCCGCGTCCTCGACGTGGTGCGGGCGGGCGGCGCCACGCCCATCCTCGTCCTCATCGATTCCGACAGCCAGCGCATGAGCCGGCGCGACGAACTCCTCGGCCTCAACGAGTACCTCGCGCATCTCGCCAAGGCGCTCCTGCTGGCGGACGCGCAAGGGCACCCGACGATCGGCCTGCTCTACGGCCACAGCGCCGCCGGCGCCTTCATCGCCACCGCGCTGGCCACCCGCGTGCTCGCGGCGCTCCCCGGCGCCCATCCGAGCGTGATGGACCTGCCCTCGGTCGCCCGCGTCACCAAGCTGCCCCTGGAGACGCTCCAGGCCATGGCCCGCTCGACCCCGGTCTTCGCCCCCGGCCTCGACAACATGGTCCAGACCGGCGCCGTGCAGGTGGTCCTCGACCCGGACAAGCCCCTCGGTCCCCAGGTCGGCGCCCTGATCGCGGAGAGCCCGGCGGACGACACCCGCGACGCCCTGGGCCTCGCGCGGGGCGGGCGTCCGGTCGCCCGCGACATCGCCGCCCGGGTGGTGCGCGAGGCGCAGGGCATGGTGGTGGGCGAGGCGCGGGGTGCGTGATCTCGCGCGCCACGACCTGCTCACGGTGGCGCCCGCCGCGTGGGATGCGCTGCTGGCGGCGCGGCCCGACCTCGACGGGATTCCCCACCTCGCCGATTGGGCCGCGCGCGGCTGGCCCGTGATCGTGCGCCGCCGCGTGCCCGGCGAGGATGCCGCCCTGGTTCCGGCCGGGCTGCCGCTGCCGCCCAGCCTCGGCAAGCGCCGCATCGGTCTCGCGCTGCCGCCCGGGGCGGTGCGTCCGCATTCCGGCGTGACCTTGGCGCAGGCGCGCGCAACCGCGCCCGCCGCGTGGCACCCGACCCTCGACGCGCTCCTGGCGCACGGGGCCGCGTATGGCCGCATGCCCCGCGTGTTCGGCGGCCTGCTCTGGCAGGCGCTCACAGATCTGCCCTACCTCTCGGCCACCTCCGATCTCGACCTCCTCTGGCCCGGCCCGGTCGACCGGGCCTTCCGCGACGGCCTTGCCGGAATCGCGGCGGGGGCGCCGATGAACCTCGACGGCGAGATCGCCCTGCCCGACGGTTTCGCGGTGAACTGGCGCGAATGGCACGCGGCCGGACCCGACGACGCGGTCCTGGCCAAGGGCCTGGACCGGCTGGAACTCCGGCCGGTCTCGGCCCTCGACGCCCTGCCGCTGGCGGCCTGAGCCATGCCGCTGCCCGCAGCCCGTCCAGTCCCCGCCCTCCTGACGGAGACACGGGCGCCCGCACGGGACGCCCGTCCGGCGGAGCGGATCGCGCGCCTCGCCACGCGCTGCCTGCAGCGCGAGCTCGCCACCTATCCCAAGCCCGGCCTCGTCAGCCACGTGGACAACGGCAGCCATGCGGACATGGATGCGAGCACCTTCCGGGCGAGTGCCGCCGCCCTGGAGCCCTTCTTCGCGGACCTCGCCGCCGCCGGGGCCGCCGGGGCCGGGATGGCGCAGCTGCGCCGCATCGGTCTGGCGGCGGAATCCGCGATGCGGGCGGCCACGGGGGGCGTGAACACCCACCGGGGCGCCATCTTCGGCCTCGGTCTCCTCAGCGCCGCCGCCGGCGCCCTCGGGCCTCGCCCCCCGGCCGGCGGTCTCGGCGCCCATGTCCGCGCGCGCTACGCCGACGCCATCCTGGACGGTCCCGAACTGCTGCACGCGCCGGGCGCGCGGGCGCGGCGGCGCCACGGGGTCGGGGGCGCGCCGGCCGAGGCGGCGGCCGGGTTTCCGAGCCTCTACGGCACCGGCCTGCCCGCCCTGCGCCGGGCCCGTGCCGCCCGCCCCGGGGCGCCGCAAGCCGCGCGGGTGGAGGCCTGCCTCGCCCTCGTCGCGACCCTCGAGGACACCAACCTCCTGCATCGCGGTGGGCCGGAGGGGTATGCCTTCGCGCGGGGGGAAGCCGCCCGCTTCCTCGCCGAGGGCGGGATCGCGCAGGACGATTGGTTCGCGCGGGCGGAAGACCTGCACCGGGCCTTCGTCGCCCGGCGCCTCAGCCCCGGCGGGGCGGCCGACCTCCTCGCCATGACGCTGTTCGTCGACGCCTGGGAGCGGTCATGACCCCGGAACGCTCTTGACCCTCGCGGTCCTGCTCTCCGGCCAGGGCGGCCAGCACCCTAAGATGTTCGAACTCACCGCCGATCTGCCGGAGGCGGAGGGCGTCTTCGCGGCCGCGACCCCCCTCCTCGGCCGCGACCCCCGCGACCTCGTGCACGCGGGGGCGGACCTGCACGCCAACCGCACCGGGCAGATCCTGTGCTGCGTCGCCGGGCTCAGTGCCTGGACCCTGGTGCGGGCGGCGCGGCCCGCCCGCTGCGTGGTGGTGGGCTACAGCATCGGCGATCTCGCGGCCTTCGGCTGCGCCGGCCTGTTCGCGCCCGAGACGGTGCTGCGGCTCGCCGCCGCCCGCGCCGAGGCGATGGATGCGGCGGCCGGCCCCGGCTACGGCCTCGCCGGCCTGCGCGGCCTGCCCGCCGCGCGGGCCTTCGCCATGGCCGAGGCCCATGCCTGCCATCCGGCGATCCGCAACGCCACCGACAGCGTGGTGGTGGGCGGCGCCGTCGCGGCGCTAGACGCCCTCTGCGCCGAGGCCCTGGCGGCGGGCGCGGCGCGGGCGGTGCGCCTGCCCGTCCACATTCCCTCGCACACGCCGCTCCTCGCGCGGGCCTCCGAGGCCTTCCGGGACCACCTCGAGGCGGCGCCCTTGGCGACCCCGCCGCGCCCGAGCCCGCGCCTCCTCAGCGGCCTCGACGGGGCGGCGGTGTTCCGGCCGGAGGCGGGGTTGGCCAAGCTCGCCGCGCAGATCTCGCACACCCTGGACTGGGCCGCCTGCCTGGAGGGCGTGCGCGAGTTCGGCGCGACCCAAGTGCTGGAGCTCGGCCCCGGCCACGCCCTCGCCACCATGGCCCGCGCGGCCCTGCCGGAAGCGCGGGTTCATGCCCTGGAGGACTTCCGGACCGCCGCCGGTCTGGTGCAATGGATCAGGAACGGGGCCTGAACGCCCCCGGAGGACATGCCACGATGCAGTACCGCACTCTCGGCCGCTCGGGCCTCAAGGTCTCGCCGCTCTGCCTCGGCACCATGATGTTCGGCGGCCCCACCGACGAAGGCACCGCCGGCCGCATCATCGACAGCGCCCGGGACGCCGGCATCAACTTCCTCGACACCGCCAACGCCTACAACGAGGGCCGCTCCGAGGAGGTGGTGGGCCGGGCGATTGCCCGCGACCGCGAGGCCTGGGTGCTCGCCACCAAGCTCGCCAACCCGATGGGGCCGGGGCCCAACGACCGCGGCCTGTCGCGCGCCCACGTGCTGCGCGCCACCGAGGCCAGCCTGAAGCGCCTCGGCACCGACGTCATCGACATCACCTACCTCCACAAGGAGGACCACGCCACGCCGCTCTCCGAGACGGTCGGCGCCATCGCGCACCTCGTGCGCCAGGGCAAGATCCGCTACTTCGGCGTCTCGAACTACCGGGCCTGGCGGGTGGCCGAGATCTGCCGCCTGTGCGACGAACTCGGCATCGACCGGCCCGTGGTGAGCCAGCCCTACTACAACGCCCTCAACCGGATGCCCGAGACCGAGCACCTGCCGGCCTGCGCCCATTACGGCCTCGGGGTGGTGCCCTACTCGCCCCTGGCGCGCGGCGTCCTCACCGCCAAGTACGACCCCGACGCTCCCGCCCCCGAGGGCACCCGGGCCGGCCGCCAGGACACCCGCATGATGCAGACCGAGTGGCGGCCGGAATCCCTGAGGATCGCCCGCACCTTCCAGGCGCACGCGGCGGCGCGCGGCCTGACGGCGGGGCAGTTCGCGGTGAACTGGGTGCTGGCCAACCGCCTCGTCACCGCGGTCATCGCCGGGCCGCGCACGGAGGCGCAGTGGGCCGAGTATCTGGGCGCTCTCGGCTACACCTTCACGGCCGAGGACGAGGCCCTGGTCGACGCCCACGTCGTCACCGGCCACCCCTCGACGCCGGGCTACAACGACCCGGCCTACCCGATCGAGGGGCGGGTGGTGGGGTGATACGGTTTCCGGCTGAATCGTTCGGGTTCTGGCGCGGGTCCCCTCTCCTTCAGGAGAGGGACAGGGTGAGGTGTGTGCCCTTTCCGGAGATGGATCACACCTCACCCCAACCCTCTCCCGAAGGAGAGGGAGCACGTCGCGGCTGACCGAAGCCATCACCCGGAAACCGTAGGAGACCGACCCCTCCGCGTAGGCTTACAGTTCTGTCGCCGCAGGACACCTACTGAATCGTCTTGATGCTGTTCATGATCGTATTGATGTCTTTGTCGTTCGACTTCTGCTCGTCTTCCGATGCCCACAGCGTGATGAAAATGAGGCGCTGGTCTGATTCGGCATAGATCAGCATAACCTGCGTCTCGCCGTTCTCGTCCTTGGCCGGAAAGACCTGCATCTTGCCCTGGAGCCCACCCAGATTGACGTCGTTCTCCTTCGGTTTTCCCGTGACGCTGATCTTGTTGCGCTTCATCCACGCCATGTTGTCGGCGAGCATCTTGTTCATGGCTTTCGCAGAGGCCGTTTCGATGGAGAGGTAGACATCGTTGTCAGGCGATCTGGCTTCGAACCCGTACTCGACGGCTTCGGTCTTCCACGTATCGGGAATTGAAACGGTGGCTGTCGGATTGGATGGAGGGAATGCGAAATTCCTGGCCCAGGCAGGTGCCGCGAACGACAGCGTGAGCGCAACGGCGGTACAGAACAAACGCATGGAATTTCCTCGCAGCAACGCGGGATTTTTCCGTGGCCTGTGCGCGCGAGTCAAACGCAATCCGCAACATAATTCACATGGACGCGCATTTCTGGTGCGCGGCGATCGATCGCCGTGTTTGGCCCGCGTTTTTCGGTTCCACAGCCTCTGTGAAACTCCTGTTCAACGGGAAATCACAGGCGTGAGCCACATCGGCGCAAAGCTGAATGTCCGGTCCTGGAACGTCGGCCAATTAGCGCTGCCCAGCCTGGAATAGCCCTTCGCACGGTCAAGCTGATTGGATTCAGACCCCGTCCCCTCCCCGCAAAGGGAGGGGACGGGCCATCCGCGCCGAGCCCCTTTCGCTCAAGCCCGCGTCTCGGCGATGTGCAGTTCCACCAGCGCGTCGAAGCTGGCGTCGGCCTTGAAGCCGAGGTTGAGAGCGCGGCGGGTGTCGAAGGCCTCCGGCCAGGTCTCGACGATGGCCTGGATCGCCGGGTCCGGCGCGCGCCGGATCAGCGCCACGGCGGCGTCGCCGGCGACCCGGCGCAGGGCCTCGATCTCGTCGGCCACGGTGGCCGAGAGGCCCGGCATGGTCAGGCTGCGGCGCAGACCCAGGGCGCCGAGGTCGATGCGGGCGGCGTGCAGGAGATATTCGGTGGCCGAGCGCGGGCTGGCGAACCAGTGACGCACGGTGTCGGGCACCGGCAGGATCGCCTCCTGGCCGGCCAGCGGCTCGCGGATGATGCCCGAGAAGAACCCGGAGGCGGCCTTGTTCGGCTTGCCCGGCCGCACGCAGATGGTGGGCAGACGCAGGCCGATGCCGTCGAGGAAGCCGCGCCGGCTGTAGTCGGCCAGCAGCAACTCGCCCATGGCCTTCTGCGTGCCGTAGGAGGTGGCCGGCGTCAGGATCATGTCGTCGGGGATGACCCCCGGCAGCGGCGGCCCGAACACGGCCAGCGACGAGGTGAAGACCACGCGCGGCCGGTAGCCTTCCGCCGCGTGGGCGTGTCGGATCGCGTCGAGGAGCAGGCGGGTCGCGTCGAGGTTGACCCGGTAGCCCTTCTCCAAATCGGCCTCGGCCTCCCCCGAGACGATGGCCGCGAGGTGGAAGATCACGTCCGGCCGGCCGATCAGCGCGGCTTCCGCCGCACCGGGCACGGAGAGGTCGGCGGCGGCCGTGACGACGGGGCCGGTGAAGCCCGCCGGCGCGGTCGGCTCCACCACGTCCACCAGGGTGAGGCTGCGGGCGTCGCCCTGCGTGGCGAGGGCGTCGGCGAGGCGCTGGCCGATCATGCCGGCGGCGCCGAGGATGAGAGCGTGCATGGGTCGTCCGTCTCCGTGGGTGGCGTTCAGCGCATCAGGTCGAGGGCGCGGGAGAAGAAGTCGGGGCCGCCGAAATTGCCGGATTTGAGGGCGAGCAGCATGGGATCGCTCGGGCCGCCTGCCCCGTGCCCCAGCGTGCGCAGCACCGGCACCCCGGCGGCGATCTCGGGGCCGAGGCGGAAGGCCTTCAGCCCGAGCCGGTCGACGACCGCGCCGGAGGTCTCGCCGCCCGCCACCACGAGGCGGCGCACGCCCCGCGCCACCAGGCCTTCCGCGATGCGGGCGAGCGCGTCCTCGAGCGCGTGGCCGACCCGGTCGCCGCCGTGGCGGGCCTGGAGGGCGCGCACCGTCTCGGGCGCGGCGCTGCTGGCGATGAGGAAGGGGCCGGCGCCGATATGTTCGCCGGCCCAGGCGAGCGCGGCCTCGATCTCGGAATCCCCGGCGAGCACCCGCTCGGGGTCGAGGCGGCGCACCGGCATCAGGGCCTCGGCTGCCGCGATCTGGCCGAGCGTCGCCTGCGAGCAGCTACCGGCCAGGCAGGCGGCGAGGCCGCCGACCGGCGCGCCGAGATCGGCCGCGCTGTCGGGGGCCGAGGCCCGTCCGGCCGCGACCAGTGCGCGGGCGAGGCCGAGGCCGAGGCCGGAGGCGCCCACGGAGACGCGGTGGCGAAGGGCCGCCGCTCCGAGGGTTTCGAGGTCGGTCTCGACGACGGCGTCCGCGATGGCCGCGCCCATGCCGTCGGCGGCAAGCGCGTCGAGGCGCGCGGCCACGGCTTCGGGGCCCCGCGCGACGGTGGCGCAATCCACCAGGCCGACGGCCGCCGCGCTCTGGCGGGCGAGCACCCGCACGAGGTTGGCGTCCCGCATCGGGTTCAGGGGATGGTCCTTGAGGGGGCTCTCGTTCAGCGGCACCGCGCCGACGAAGAGGTGGCCCTGGTAGACGGTCCGCCCGGTCTCCGGAAAGGCGGGGGTGACGAGGGCGATGGCCTCGCCGGCATCGGCCCGCAGGGCGTCCATCACGGGGCCGATATTGCCCGCGTCGGTGGAGTCGAAGGTCGAGCAGATCTTGAACAGGACGTGGGCCGCACCCCGCCCGCGCAGCCACGTGTCGGCCGCGCGCGAACGCTCCACCGCTTCGGCGGCGGGAATCGAGCGGCTCTTCAGGGCCACCACCACGGCGTCGACGCCGGCCAGATCGAGGTCGGCGGCGGGGATGCCGATGGTCTGCACCGTGCGCAGGCCGCCCTTGGTTAGGGTGTTGGCGAGGTCCGAGGCGCCGGTATAGTCGTCGGCCACCGATCCGAGGGCGAGGCTCATCGGGTGATCTCCCGGCCCTGCGACGCGCGGTAGGGCGCGAACCAGCCCAGGCCCGCCTCCGTGCCGGCGGCCGGGTTGTACTCGCAGCCGACGAAGCCCGCGTAGCCGAGCCGGTCGAGTTCGGCGAAGAGGAAGGCGTCGTTCATCTCGCCGGTGCCGGGCTCGTGCCGGGCGGGTACGCTCGCGGTCTGGACATGGCCCACCAGGGGCATCAGGTCTCGCAGCCGCATGGTCACGTCCCCGTGCAGGATCTGGCAGTGGTAGAGGTCGAACTGGAGCTTGAGGTTCGGCAGGGCCAGATCCCGGATCAGGGCTGCCGCCGCGTCGAAGTCGTCGAGGAAGTAGCCCGGCATGTTGCGGGCGTTGATCGGCTCCAGCACGAGGTCGAGGCCTTCGCGGCCCAGGCGCTCGGCGGTCCAGGCCACGGCCCGGCGATAGGCGGTCTGCGCGTCGGGGTCGGCGGCATCCGCCATGCCGGCCATGAGGTGGAGCCGGGCGACGCCGGTGGCCTTGGCGTAGGTCAGGCCGGTCTCGACGCCCGCCTGGAGTTCCGCGAATCGGTCGGGAAGCGCGGCCAGACCGCGCTCGCCCGCCGCCCAGTCACCCGGCGGCAGGTTGAACAGGGCCTGGGTCAGGCCGTGCCGGGCCAGGCGCTCGGCGATGGCCTGCGGCGGGTGGTCGTAGGGGAACAGGAACTCGACGGCGGTAAAGCCGGCCTCCGCGGCCGCCGCGAAGCGGTCGAGGAAGGCGTGTTCCGTGAACATCAGCGTGAGGTTGGCGGCAAAGTGCGGCATCGGTTCCTCCCTCAGGCCTTGGGCGACGGCAGGGTGACGCCGGCCACCTGCGCGTAGAGGCGGGCCACCGAGGCGTCGTCGTCCCGGCCCATGCCGGAGCCCGAGGCCATCAGGAACATCTGCAGGGCGGCGGCCGCCACCGGCACGGGGTACTTCTCCGCCCGCGCCATGTCCTGCACGATGCCCAGATCCTTGACGAAGATGTCGACCGCGCTCTTCGGGCTGTAATCGCCCTCCAGCACGTGTGGCATGCGGTTCTCGAACATCCAGGAATTGCCGGCGGACGCCGTGATGACCTCGTAGACTTTACGCAGATCGAGGCCCTGCTTGGCGGCAAAGCTCATCGCTTCGCTGGCGGCGGCGATGTGCACGCCGGCGAGCAGCTGGTTGATCATCTTGAAGGCCGCGCCCTGCCCGGCCGCGTCGCCGAGCTCGTAGAGCTTGCCCGCCATGGCGGTGAGCGCCGGGCGGGCCGCGTCGAAGGCCGCCTTGGTGCCGGAGGCCAGGAAGGTGAGTTCGCCCGTGGCCGCGCGGGCGGCGCCCCCGCTCATCGGCGCGTCGAGGTAATGGCGCCCCGTCTCCTCCAGGCGCGCGGCGAGGCGCCGGGCGATGGCCGGGTCCATGGTGGCGGAGGAGACGAAGACCGCGCCCGCCCGCATGGTCTCGGCGGCGCCGCCGGGGCCGAACAGCACGGCCTCGGTCTGGGCGGCGTTGACGACGACGCAGACCACCACGTCGGCGCCCTCCGCCGCCGCCGCCGGGTTCGCCGCCGCCTGTCCGCCGTTCGCGGCAAAGCGCGTGACGGCCTCCGGGTTCACGTCGCAGGCCGAAACCTGGAAGCCGGCCCGGAGGAGCGAACCGGCCATGCCGGCGCCCATGGAGCCGAGGCCGATCACGGCCGCGCGCGATGTCTGAGTGTTGGTGCTCATGGGGACCTACGGAAATCCTGTGATGGAAGGAGCCGGCGGGTCCGGCCCGCCGGCCGTCCGCCTCAGCGGTTGACCACGTGCTTCGGGGTGACGAACACGCAGACCGCGCCGATCACCAGCATGCCGGCCAGCGCGTACATGCCGGCGGCGGTGCTGCCGGTGGAATCCCGCAGGGCCCCGATCACGTAGGGGCTGGCAAAGCCCGCGAGGTTGCCCACCGAGTTGATCAGCGCGATGCCGGCGGCCGCCCCCGCGCCGCTCAAGAACGCGGTGGGCAGCGACCAGAACAGCGGCGCGCAGGTGAGGACGCCGCCGGCCGCCACGGCGAGGGCCGCGATGGCGACCACGGTGCTGCCCGTGCTGGCGGCGACCACGAAGCCCACCGCGCCGCAGAGCGCCGGGATGATGAGGTGCCAACGGCGCTCGCGCATCCGGTCGGCGCTGCGGCCGAAGAAGATCATCACGAACACCGCGAACAGGAACGGGATCGCGCTGACGAGGCCGATGTTCAGGTTGCCCTGGATGCCGGACGCCTTGACGATGGTGGGCATCCAGAAGGTCAGGCCGTACTGGCCGGTGACGAAGGCGAAGTAGATCAGGCTCATGAACCAGATCCGGCCGTTGCGGAACACGGTGGCGATGGAGTGCGGGCTCGCCTCCTTGCCGGCGCCGTCGGCGGCGATGTCGCGCTCGATGACCTGCTGCTCGGCCGGATTCAGCCACTTGGCCTCGGACGGGCGGTTGTCGAGGTAGAAGAACACGGCGAGGCCCACCAGCACCGCCGGCACGGCCTCGATCAGGAACATCCACTGCCAGCCCGAGAGGCCGGACGTGCCGTGGAAGGCGTCCATGATCCAGCCCGAGAGCGGGTTGCCGAAGATGCCCGAGACGGGAATTGCCGACATGAACACCGCGATCACCCGGGCGCGGCGATGCGCCGGGAACCAGGTCGTCGTGTAGAGGATCACGCCCGGGTAGAAGCCGGCTTCCGCAAGCCCCAGCAGGAAGCGCATGATGTAGAACGAGGTGGCCGAGTTCACGAACATGAACCCGGCGGAGATGATGCCCCAGGTGATCATGATGCGGGCGATCCAGACCCGGGCGCCGACCCGGTGCAGGATGACGTTCGAGGGCACCTCGAACAGGAAGTAGCCGATGAAGAACAGGCCGGCGCCCAGCCCGTAGACGGTCTCGCTGAAGCCCAGCTCCTGGGACATCTGGAGCTTGGCGAAGCCCACGTTCACGCGGTCGAGATAGGCGACCACGTAGCAGAGCATCAGGAACGGCACGAGCCGCCAGAAGACTTTGCGGTAGGTCTGTTCGACGAAGTCCCCTGCGGGCGCATCGATGCCCCGCGCGCTGGCGGCTTGCACGCTCATGTTTCCTCCTGTCGGCGCCCGCTGCGCGGTGGGCCGTTCTGACGTTGCAGATTCTTGTCGTGGCGCGACTCGTTTTGGCAGCGCTTGCATCTCGGATAACAGGGTTTGGCAGCGCTGCCAATCTGATTGTTGTGGCAGGCTAACCTTGCTATGGGGATCTTCCTATGGGGGTCTTCGGCTCCGGCCTTTCCCGCTCCGAAGTCTCCCGAGCCCCAACCCAGGACGGACCCAGCGATGAACGTGCATGAGCCCGAGCGCCGGCTCGTGACCCTGTCCGACGTCGCCCGCGCGGCGGGTGTGGGCGAGAGCACGGTCTCGCGGGTCCTGCGCAACCAGGGCTCGTTCTCGAAGCGCACGCAGGACCGGGTGGCTGAGGCCGTGGCCCGCCTCGGCTACGTGCCGAACCGGCTTGCCGGCATGCTGGCGGGCTCCGGCTCCACGGCGGGGGCCAAGCTCGTCGGCATCATCATCCCGTCGCTCACCAACATCGTGTTCCCGGACCTGCTGCGCGGCGCCAACGCGGCCCTCGACCGCGACGGCTTCCAGAGCGTGATCGGGGTCTCGGACTACGACCCCGAGCGCGAGGAGGCCCTGATCGGCGCCCTCCTTTCCTGGCGCCCGGCCGGCCTCATCGTCACCGGCCTCGAGCACACGGCAGGTGCGCTCGCGCGTCTGCGGGCCTCCGGCATCCGCATCGTCGAGATGATCGACACGGACGGGGACGGCCTCGACATCGTGGTGGGCTTCTCCAACCGGGGCGTCGGCTGCGACAGCGCCCGGCACCTGCTGGCGCGGGGCTACCGCCGCATCGGCTATGTCGGCCACGACATCACGCGGGACCTGCGCGCGGCCAAGCGCCTCGCCGGGTTCCGCGAGACCTTGCGCGCAGCCGGGCACCCCCTGGCGGAGACCGAGATCGCGCCCGGCCCCTCCTCGGCGGCGGCCGGGCGCGCGGCCCTGGGGCGGCTCGTCGCCCGCCGGCCCGACCTCGACGCGGTCTATTTCTCCAACGACGACATGGCGCTCGGCGGCTACTTCCACTGCCTCGCGGAGGGGGTCGCGGTGCCGGGGCGCCTCGCCCTGTTCGGCTTCAACGCCCTCGACATCGCCGCCGCGATGCCCCAGCCGCTCACCACCATCCGCACGCCGCGCCTGGAGATCGGCGCGGTCGCCGTCGAGCGCCTCGCCGCCGACGGCCCGGCCGAGACCGTCGATCTCGGCTACGAATTGATCGCGGGCGCCACCGCCTGAGACCGTCCCCGCCTCCGGTGACCTGAAGGACCGCCATGAGCGACTCGAAGCTTCGCGAACAGATCTGCCGGTTCGGCCGCTCGCTGTTCGAGCGCGGCCTGACGCCGGGCTCCTCGGGCAACATCTCGCTCCGCCTCGACGACGGCGGCTGGCTGGTGACGCCCACCAACGCCTCGCTGGGCTTCCTCGACCCGGCCACGATCGCGCGCCTCGACGCGAACGGCGCCCTGGTCTCGGGGCATGCGCCGACGAAGGAGATCCCGCTGCACGCGGCCCTCTACGAGAGCCGCGCGGAGGCCCGCGCCATCGTCCACCTGCACTCGACCCACGCGGTGGCGGTGTCGATGCTGCCCGAGATCGACCCGAAGGCGGTGCTGCCGCCGCTGACGCCCTATTACCTCATGCGGGCCGGGGCGACCGCCCTGGTGCCCTACTACCGGCCCGGCGACCCGGCGGTGGCGGACGCGATCCGAGGCCTCGCCGGCCGCTACGCCTCGGTGCTGCTCGCCAACCACGGCCCGGTGGTGGCCGGCACCACCCTGGAGAACGCGGTCTTCGCCACCGAGGAACTGGAGGAGACGGCCAAGCTCTACCTGCTGCTCCGCAACCTCAACCCGCGCCACCTCAGCCCGGCCCAGGTGCAGGACCTGGTGAGCCATTTCGGTCTGACCCTGCCGGACCATGACGGGCACGACCACGGGCATTGAGGCGCGCCGGCAGCGTTCCATCGAGGCGTTCCCCCTTGTGGGGGGCAGGGGTGGGGGCCGCGTCGCGCCGAGAATACCCATTCCGGCCGCCTCTTCGATCCGAGTTGCCGGATCGCCGGGGCGCGCCGGAGCGACGCTCGATGTCCCGGGTTCCGAACGTCCGGGCCGGGAGGGCCGCAGATGGTTTGCTTGGAGGCGAAACGATTGCATACCAGACAACCAAGGAAGTCGGGACATGGACGACTGTCAGGGCATCCGTCTGTTGCCGGGGGAGCCAGCCGACCTTCCGCTGATCTTCCAGCTCGAACGCGCCTACATCGCGGACTACGAGCCACAGAACGTTCAGGCGTGGCAGTCGGCGATGCATCGACACCTCGAACAATGGGTGCGTTGCCTGCCGCATGCGGTGGTTGCGGCGGTCGGTGACGAAAAGGTCGGGTACATGTTCTGGGAGACAACATCCCTGACCGCCACACTGGCCTCTATCCACGTGAAGCCGGATTACCGTCGATGCGCAATCGGACGTTTGTTGCTGGCACGCTTTGAGGAGGACGCAGTACGCTCGGGATGCGAGGTTGCCGAACTCCACGTGTTCGAGGGCAATCCGGCCAAAAACTTCTACGAAGTCGCAGGCTACAGCGTCACCGGATACGCTGCCCCGTATATCGTTCTGACAAAGAAACTCGATGCTCGACGCGATCGCTCTTGAGCTTGCTGTCGGTCTGCATCCTCCGTCTCGCCGGCAATCCCGATCCGTCGCTGCCGAAGATCGGGCGGCCGCCTCGCCGCGCTCGGGGGCATCGCAGCCGGCTCCCCAAGCCAGGGGGAGCGAGGCTTCACACGGACGACGCTGCAGGAGCCCTCAGGCAGCGACCTCGATCTGCGCCCCCGGCAGTGCCGCGGCGATCTCGGCGGCCATGCCGGCCGAGGCGAGGTTCTTGGACTTGGCCTCGATCTCGAAATCCGCCCAGGCCATGTGGCGGGCCACCAGGGCGTTCACGGCCCGGTTCCACATCATGTCCGAATGGGCGGCCAGATCCCGCCAGTTGTGGCCGGCCTCGGTGAGGGTGGTGAAATCCGGCAGGGCGCCGGGGTCGTGTCCCTCCAGCAGGGCCTCGCGCGAGACGCTGATATGGGCGACCGGCCGCACCCCGCGCCAGGAGTCGCGCACCCGGGCGATGCGGGGATCGTCGGGCGCGATGTATTCCCCCTGGCTCTCGACCCAGTGGTGGTGCAGGTCGAGCACCACCGGCACGACGTCGGCGAGACCCAGCACCGTGTCCAATCCAAAGAAATTCTCGTCGTTCTCGACGGTGAGGAGGTCGCGGGCGGTCTGCGAGAGTTTGGGCAGGCTGGCGCGGAAGCCTTCGATGCCGGGGTCGCGGGCGCCGACATGGATGTTGATGTGGGCCCCATGCGGATGCCAGCCGCGTCCGTAGCCGAGCATCGCCATGAGTTCGGCGTGGTGCTCGAGTTCCTCGATGCCGTTGCGCTGGGCGTTCGGGTTCTGCGAGGCGATGACGCAGAACGGGCCGGGATGGAAGCTCAGGCGCACCGCCCCCGCCCGGGCGATGTCGCCGATCCGGGCGAGGCCCTCTTCCACGAGGCGGCGCATCTCGGGCTCGGCGTAGACGTCCTGCGCCACCGCGTGGGTGTAGCCGGGCAGGACGTTGCTGGCGATCCGCAGCAGGCGCTCGATCGGCGGGCGGGCCGCGACCCAGGCCACCTGGCGCTCCAGGGCGCCGAGGTTGTGGCGCACGAGGCCCTCGATCTTGGCCCGGCGCGCGGCCGGCGCCAGCGTCTTCAGGTGCGCCATGGTGGCGTGGGTGAGGTTCATCTGCAGGGTCGCCTCGCGGGCGGCCTTCAGGGTCTTGAAGGGCTCGGGGGTGGGTTCGAGGATGAACTTGCAGCAGAAGCCGAGGCGGGGTCCGAAGGCGGTGGACGTCGATGTGGGGGCGCTCATGCAGCGACAACGCGGCCGGGCGCGATTGGTGCGCGGCCGGAACCGGTCCCCGGCACGGGCGCGTTGCCCCGGCGCCGGGCCGTCCGGCGGCACGAGAGACCGCGATGGACGCCGAAATCCCGGGCACCAAAATCCCGGGCACTGAGACTCCCGGCACCAAGCCCGCGAACACCAATCTCGCGGAGGCCAAGCTCGCGGAACTGGTCCGGAACGCGGCCGAGCGCGGGCGCCGCCTCGCCCTGGCCTATCCGAGCGGCACCCGCCGCGACGACTTTCCCTTCGCGGTTCTGGCCGCCTTCGATGCCGACGTCCGGGGCCGGGTCGAGCGTGACCGCCGGATCGAGGACGAGCGCGATCGGGTGCTGATCGCGGCCGTCAATTTCGCCGAGACTCTGCCCGAGGACGAGCCGGAGGCCGTCGAGCCGGCGCGGCGCGCCCTGATCGCGGCCATCGACTACCTGGAGCAGGCGGTGCTGCGCTTCGGGATCGTCAATCGCGCGGGCGCGCGGCTCGGCTACGGCGAGGCCGGTCAGCGGGTCGGGTCGCGCGGCTGACGGGGCGTTCCCCGCCCGCCGCCGAATTCGTGATGTCGGGTTCTGCGACCCCGGGGCCGGTCCGCGCGTTACCCGCTTCCGGCCGCGAGATTTCGGCGGTCCGTCCGATCAGTGTGGTCTTCCTCCGATGCGTCGCCTGTTTCCCGTCTTCATCGCCGTCGTCGCCCTCCTGGCGGGGCTGATCCTGTTCACCTTCGTCAAGCACGGCGATACGGCCCACACCCAGGCGGTGCCCGAAGCCGGCGCGAGCGCCCGCTGATGCCGCGCTGGCTGCCGCTGGCGGGCGCCGCCTTCCTGGCGATCCTGGTCGTGGTCGGGCTCGGCCTCTGGAAGTTCGAGCGTCTGCAGGAGGCCCGCATCGAGAACGGAGGCCGGCCGGCGATCCCCGCCTGCGCGCCCGACCGGGTCGGCGAGACCGGCCTGGCCGCCAATTGCCCCGGAACTGCCTTCCCGCCCGCCAAGGCGCCCTGAGGCCGGCCCGCCGGGAGGCTTGACGCCGGCCCGGGCATCGACGACGCCTCGCCTCCCGAGACCGGCCGGTATGGCCCGAGGCGAGACCCCCGCGATGGCCGGACCAGGAACGCCCCCGCCCTCGCCCCCCGACTTGCCTCTCGCCTCGTCTCCCGCCTTGCCCCCGCCCCTGCCCTCCCTGTCCGAGGCGCTGCCGGTCTGGGGGCGCATCGCCGCCCTCTCCTTCGGCGGGCCGGCCGGGCAGATCGCCGTGATGCACCGCATCCTCGTGGAGGAGCGGCGCTGGATCTCCGAGCGGCGCTTCCTGCACGCCCTCAACTTCTGCACCCTGCTGCCGGGGCCGGAGGCGCAGCAACTCGCCACCTATGTGGGCTGGCTCCTGCACGGCACCCGGGGCGGCGTCCTGGCGGGCGGGCTGTTCGTGCTGCCGGGGCTCCTGGCCATCATGGGCCTGAGCTGGGTCTACGCCCTCTACGGTGCGGTCGGTCCGGTGGCGGGCCTGTTCTTCGGCCTGAAGGCGGCGGTCCTCGCCATCGTCGCCCAGGCGGTGCTGCGCATCGGTCGCAAGGCGCTCGGCAACGGCGCCCTGCGGGCCGTGGCGGCGGCCTCCTTCGCGGCCATCTTCCTCTTCGGTGTGCCCTTCCCCCTCATCGTCCTCGGGGCCGGCGCCATCGGCTGGCTCGGTGCGCGGGCCGGGCTGCCGCACTTCGCGGCCGGCGGGCATGCGGCGGCGGGCGCGGCGCCTGCCGACGGGGCCTATCTCCTCGGCGACGACGCCGTGTCGGACGTCCGGGCCGGGCACGGCCACGTCCTCCGGGTGCTCGCGGTCTGGGGCGGGCTCTGGCTGGCGCCGGTGGCCCTCGTCCTGGCGCTCCTCGGTCCCGGAGCGGTGTTCGCGCAGATCGCGCTGTTCTTCTCCCAGATGGCGATGGTGACCTTCGGGGGGGCCTACGCGGTCCTGGCCTACGTGGCGCAGGCGGCGGTGGATCAGTTCGGCTGGCTCCGGCCGGGCGAGATGCTGGACGGGCTCGGGATGGCCGAGACGACGCCGGGTCCGCTCATCATGGTCACGCAGTTCGTGGGCTTCATGGCCGCCTTCCGGAACCCGGGGCCCCTGCCCCCGCTCCTGGCCGGCACCCTCGGCGGCCTCCTCACCACCTGGGTGACCTTCGCGCCCTGCTTCCTCTGGATCTTCCTCGGCGCGCCCTACGTGGAGCGCCTGCGCGGCAACCGGGCCCTGGCGGGGGCGCTCTCGGCCATCACCGCGGCGGTGGCGGGGGTGATCCTCAACCTCGCGGTCTGGTTCGCCCTCCACACCCTGTTCGCCGAGACCCGCACCGTCGCGGCCGGGCCGCTGCGGTTCGACTGGCCGGTGCCCGCGAGCCTGAACCCGTGGGCCCTCGTCCTGGCGCTGGCCGCCCTCGCGGCCCTGTTCCGGTTCCGCCTCGGCGTGATCCCGACCCTGGCGGCCTGCGCGGCGGCCGGGCTGGGGCTGCGGGCCCTCGGCTGGGCCTGAGCGGGCAACGAGGTGCCGGCGCCCCGACAGCGCTGTTTTCGACACAGCGGCCGGGAATGATCGCCACGCGCCGCGCCCGCGCATTGACGGGGCCCGGAGCGCCGCCCTAGGCGCTCGGGTCATGCGCATCACGCGGTCCGATCTGGCGGCCTGCCGCGCGGTCATCGCCGTGGCCGCGCTCTACGCGCTCGCCCTGCAGAGCGTGCTCGGCGGCCTGGTCGGATACCGGTCGATGGACCCGGCCCATAGCCTCTGCCTTCAGGAGACCGGCGCGGCCGAAGGGCCGGCCCAGCCGGCGGCCCCGGTCCATCTCCACCTCGCCTGCTGCACGGCCGCGCACGCGGTCGCCCCCCTCGACGCGCCGCTCCTCGTGGCCACCGCGATCCTCTGGCCGGTCCGCCCGGCTCGGACGATCGTCTGGCCCCCCGAGATCGCCGCGGCCCCCCGGGCACCGCCCGGCATCAGCGCCAGCGCGCGCGCGCCTCCCGTCGTCTGATCGATCGCTCCGCCCCCCGATCTCTCAGACCACGGATTCCCGCCATGTTCCCCGTTTCCCGGGTCGAGCCGCGCCTCGCCCCGCTCCTGCTGCTGCTCGCCGCCGTGCCGGCGCAGGCGCAGACCCCCGACGCGCCTGCCGGGGACGTGACCCTGGCCGAACTCTCCGTCACCGGCGACGGGAGCGCCCGCTCCGTCGCCGCCTTCGGCGTCTCGGCCCCGCCGGGCTCGGCCCCGAGCGTGATCGAGAACCCGGTCGGTCAGGTGGTCGACTCGGTCGGGCGCGCCGGCACCATCGCGGACCGGCCGGCGGTCAATATCGGCTCGGTGCTCGTCAACAGTCCGGGCGTCACCGTGCGCCAGGGCAACGGCGCGCGCGACGTCGTGATCTCGATCCGGGGCAACAACGCCCGCTCCACCGGGGTCACCAAGAACACCGTCGTGCTGGAGGACGGGTTCGTCCTGACCCAGCCCGACGGCGCCGCCCGCTTCGACCTCGTGGACCCGCGCGCCTACAGCCGCATCGACGTGTTCCGCGGGCCGCAATCGGCCCTGTTCGGCAACTATGCCACCGGTGGAGCGCTCGCCTTCCGCACCCGCACCGGCCGCGAGATCGACGGCTACGAGATCGGCACCGATGCGGGCAGCTTCGGCTACCTCAGCAACTACTTCACCGTGGGCGGCGTCAGCGGCCCGTTCGAGATCAGCCTGTTCGCGAGCGACGCCCGCGCCAACGGCTACCAGGGCCATTCGTCCTACGACACCCAGACGGTGAATCTGCTGGCGAGCTACACACCGAGCCCGGACACGCGCCTGACCCTGAAGGTCATCAACAACGAAGTGCAGGCCAATCTGCCGGCGCGTTCATCCCTCGACCAGTTCCGGATCAACCCCTACCAGCGCGGCTGCGGCATCGCCGCCACGGCCGCCCCCGGCTGTACCCTGACGAACTTCCTGCGCAACGGCGCCTTCGGGGCGACCGTGCCGGTCACGGCGGCGCAGGCGGATTTCGGGCGCAACGACCGGCGCACCATCGTGGCGGCACGCCTCGAGCACGACATCGACGCGCAGACGACCTGGCGCGCGCAGGTCGGCTTCGACGAGCGCAACTTCGACCAGCCCTTCTACACCACCTCTTCGCGCGGGTCGTATCCGTCCTGGAACCTGCTGACGGACCTGACCCGGCGCTACGACCTGATGGGCCTGCCGGCGGTCGGCTACGCGGCCCTGGCCTACAACACCATCGACAATCACATCACCACCTTCAACCGGGCGCTGGGCACCGGGCCGGCGCTCGGCGCGCTGATCGGCGAGCAGGCGGCGGTCCAGTCGAACTTCGGCGGCCGGGCCCGCAACGAGGTGGCGCTGTCGGACCAGTGGACGGGCGTGCTCGGCATCAGTGCGGAGAACACCCGCATCACGGGGCGCAACTTCGCCTACACCTATTCGGCGGCCGGGCGCGGGACGAGCGTGGCGGACGCGGACCGGAGCTTCCTCAACGTGGCGCCGGAGGCCGCCCTGGTCTACCGCCCGAGCCTCGAATGGGCGTTCCGGGGCCGGGTCGCGACGGGCTACACGACGCCGGCCGCGAGCAACCTGTTCGTCACCGCCGCCGGCCTGCCGGGCAACAACACCGGATTGCGGACCCAGGAGAACCTCGGTTTCGACCTCGGCTTCGACTGGACCCCCAGCGAGACCCTGCGCCTCAGCCTCACCGGCTTCCACGAGACCTTCCGCAACGAGCTCGTCTCGCAATCGCCCGGCGCGGGGCTACAGAGCTACACCTTCAACGCGCCGGCCTCCGAGCATCGCGGTCTCGAGGTCGGGGCCGACTGGGCTTTCGCGCCGGGCTGGCGCGGCGTGCTCGCCTACACCTTCGACGAC
The DNA here is from genome assembly GCF_022829285.1 of Methylobacterium sp. J-078. Classification (GTDB taxonomy): domain Bacteria; phylum Pseudomonadota; class Alphaproteobacteria; order Rhizobiales; family Beijerinckiaceae; genus Methylobacterium. Next base: position 35,520 of record NZ_JAKSYI010000099.1, on the reverse strand, counting down.
CAGACCTACACGCGCTACGTCGAGCAGCTCAGCGCCGGGGCGTTCACGCAGCTTTTCGACCGCGCCGGCAAGGTGATTCCAGGCGTGCCGGCGCACCAGCTCCTCGCGCGGGTGGGCTACGACCAACCGACCGGGCCGCTGGCCGGCCTCGGCGGCTACCTCGAGGCGATCGTGCAGGACGGCTTCTTCCTCGACAATGCCAACCAGTTGCGGGCGCCGGGCTACACGATCCTCAACGCCAACCTCCACTACGCGACCGAACTGACGGGCGGCTACGCCCGGCGCTTCACCCTCTACGTGGAGGTGCGCAACCTCCTCGACACCACCTACGCCGCCTCCGCCCAGAACCTCGCCAACAGCCTCAGCGCCGCCACCGGGCTCCAGAACGGGGCCGCCGCCCTCGCGGCCACGACGGGATCGGTCTACGCGGGCGCCCCGCGCAACGTGGTCGCGGGGATGAAGCTCGCGTTCTAGGGGCCGCTACGAACTTAACCGGGCGCGGGGTGTTGCGTCAGCACCCAGCAACCGCACGGAAACCCCCTCATGACGCGCACACACCTCGCCGCGGCCCTCGCGCTCACGGTGAGCCTGGCGGCACCCGCCGCCGCCCAGACGCTGGCGCCGACCGGCGGCGCCGGCAACACCGGCGTCGCAGCCCCGGCCTCCGGCCCCGGCACCACCCCGCGCGACACGGATGCGGGCCTGCGCCCCGCCCCGAGCGTGCCGGGCAATCCGAGCCCGGCCGCCGTTCCCGGCAGCACCCCCGGCGTCAACATCGGCGGCACGCCCACCAGCGGCCCGCCCGGCACCGGGGGCGCGGCCGGCGGCCCCTCCATCGGCCGGTAGGCCCCGGCGGCCGGTCCGGGCCTCGCCAGCCGGGGCCCGGACCGGCCGCATCTGTTCGGCCACCACCGGAGCCACGTGCGTCCGAGCACAGCCAAGCCCGCACGAATCGCGGATGAGAGGACGGGCGAAGCCCGCAGGCGATCACCGGCACCGGGCGATCGCAGGTCACGGCACCCTCCTCCGTTCCCCGATCCGGCGAGGCGATCCCATGATGGCAGCAAGGCCCTTCCGCTGGCTCCTGAGCCTCCTGGCGATGGTCGCCCCCGTCGCGTCGACGACCTGCCGGGCCGCCGACGCCCAGGCCGATTCCACGATCCAGCGCCCGAGCGACGACCACGTGGTGTTCCGCCACTACCTTTAGGGCGCACGCCCACCAGGGCGTGCGCGGCGCGCCCATCAGGGCGTGCGCGGCGCGCCCCGGTGCGTCAGGAAGTCGAAGTCGCAGCCCTCCGGCGCCTGCGTGACGGTGCGGCGGTAGAGGGCCTTGTAGCCCCGCTCGGGCATCGGCGGCGGCGTGAAGCCGGCCATGCGCCGGGCGACCTCCTCGGGCGCCACCAGCAGGTCCACCCGCTTGTCCCGGATCGAGAGGCGGATGCGGTCGCCGTCGCGCACCGCCGCCAGCTGGCCGCCGACCGCCGCCTCCGGGGCCACGTGCAGCACGATCGCGCCGAAGGCCGTGCCCGACATCCGCGCGTCCGAGATTCGCACCATGTCCTTCACGCCGGCCCGGGCGAGCTTCTTCGGGATCGGCAGGTAGCCGGCCTCGGGCATGCCCGCCGCGTGCGGCCCGGCATTCTGCAGGACGAGGATGTCGTCCGCTTCCACGTCGAGATCGGGATCGTCGATGCGCCGGCTCAGATCTTCCAGGCCCGTGAACACCACCGCACGCCCCTCCGATTCGAAGAGCTCCGGCGTCGCCGCCGCGCGCTTGAAGATCGCCCCGTCCGGCGCGAGGCTCCCCGACAGCGCGACGAGGCCGCCCACGGGCGAGACCGGGTCGGAAAAGGGCCGGATCACCGCGCGGTCCACCCACCCGCCCGGTTCGTCGAGGCGCTCGGCCAGGGTCCGGCCCTCGATGTCCCGCGTGTCGAGGTGGAGTAGCGGGCGGAGTTCGCGCAGGAGCGCCCCCATGCCGCCGGCGGCGTGGAAATCCTCCATGTAGCCCTGGCCGACCGGCTTCAGGTCGACCAGCACCGGCGTCTCGTCCGAGATCTGGTTGAAGCGCTCGGGGGATATGCGGATGCCGAGGCGCCCCGCGATGGCGGCGAGGTGCACGATGGCGTTGGTGGAGCCGGAGAGCGCCATCAGCACCCGGATCGCGTTCTCGACCGAATTCTCGGTGATGACCTGGCTCGGGCGGATCTTCGTCGCGATCAGCTGCACGGCGGCCCGGCCGCTCGCCTCGGCCGCCACGAGGCGGTCGGCATGCACCGCCGGGATCGCGGCGGTGCCGGGCAGCGACATCCCCAGCGCCTCCGCGATGCAGGCCATGGTGGAGGCCGTGCCCATCACCGCGCAGGTGCCGGCGGTGACCGAGAGCCGGCCCTCGACCTCGGCGATCTCCGCGGCGTCGATGCTGCCGGCCCGGTGGCGAGCCCAGTACCCCCGGCAATCGGTGCAGGCGCCGAGGCGCTCCCCGCGATGGCGCCCGGTGGACATCGGCCCGGTCACGAGCTGGATCGCCGGCAGGTCGGCCGAGGCCGCCCCCATGAGCTGGGCCGGCACGGTCTTGTCGCAGCCGCCGATCAGCACGACCGCGTCCATGGGCTGGGCGAGAATCATCTCCTCGGTGTCCATGGCCATGAGGTTGCGGTACATCATGCTGGTCGGGTTGAGGAAAACCTCGCCGAGCGACACGGTGGGAAAGGCGCGCGGCAGGGCACCGGCCGCCAGCACCCCGCGCGAGACCGCCTCGACCAGCTCCGGCATGGTGCGGTGGCAGTTGTTGAAGTCGGACGGCGTCATGGCGATGCCGACGACGGGCCTGGCGAGAAGGTCCGGCGAGATCCCCATCGAGCGGGCGAACGAGCGGCGCAGGAAGCGCGCGAAGTCGCGGTCGCCGTAGTTGGTCAGGCCCCGATCGAGTCCGTGCGGTTCGTCCGACATGGCGTTTCCTTGAGCGGCCGGTTCGCCCGGCTCCGTTCGCGTTCTGCGGGAGACGCCCGGTCCGGACAAGGTCCGCGGCTCCCGGGGGGCGCCGCGAATCGCATGCCGCTGCCGGTTGATCGCTTCGGTCGGTCTGGTCGGAACGGGCCCCCTCTCCCGTGTGGGAGAGGGTTGGGGTGAGGGGCGTGCCCCATCCGGAAAGGTCACCCACCTCACCCCAACCCTCTCCTTCCAGGAGAGGGAGCACGTCGCGACCGACCGAAGCAATCAGCTAGAAACCGGATCATCCTGGGATCTCGTCATGGGCCGCGTCCTGATGGACACTCGCGGGATGTCCGCGCGCGCCGCCGCGTCCGCCCGAAAGGCCTCGAATCATGGATGCCCTGACGCTGATCCGCGAGGCCTTCGCGCCGCTGCCCGGGCGGCGCCTCATCGATATCGGCTGCGGGCCCGGAGCCCTCGCGGGGGCGCTCGCCGGGGAGGGCGCGCGCGTCACGGGGATCGACCCCAACCCGGGCGCGATCACGCAGGCCGCCGGGGCGGTCCCCGGCGCGGAGTTCGCGGTCGCCTCCGGCGCGCATCTGCCCTTCGCCGAGGCCGCCTTCGACGGGGCGGTGTTCCTCAACACGCTCCACCACATGCCGGAGGCCGGCGCGGCCCTGCGCGAGGCGGTGCGGGTCGTTCGGCCCGGGGGCCGCATCGTCGTCGTCGAGCCGCTGGCGGAGGGCAGCTTCTTTGCCGCGCTCCGGCCGGTGGAGGACGAGACCGCGGTTCGCCGGGCGGCGCAGGCCACCCTCGACGCCCTCGTCACCGCCGGGGAACTCGCCTGCGAGCGCGACCTCACCTTCGCGCGCTCCGAGACCTTCGGGGGCCTCGACCCGTTCCTGGCGCGCGTCCTGGCGACCGATCCGGCGCGGGCGGGGGCCATCGCGGAGCGCCGCGCGGCCATCGAGGCGGCCTTCCTGGCGGCGGCCGGCCGCGACGACCAAGGCCGGTTCGTCCTCGTCCAGCCCCTGCGGGCCTGCATCCTCACGGGCCGGGCCGCCTGAGACCGGCCCTCACGACCGGGGCGGCAGGAGGGCCCGGGCGAACAGGTCCGCGTCGACGTTGCCGCCCGTGCCGATGACGGCGACCGTCCGGCCGGCGAAGCGCCCCGGGTCGGCCAGGACCGCCGCGAGGGCGGCCGCACCCCCCGGTTCGAGGACGAGCTTGAGGAAGCGGAAGGCGGCCGCCATCGCCGCCAGGGCCGCGTCGTCCGTCACCGTCAGTCCCGTGGCACCGAGACGCCGCAGCACGGCCAGGGGCCGGGCGCCCGCCACCGGACCCGCGATCCCGTCCATCAGGGTGGCGGGCTCCGCCGGCCTGCGCTCCGGCACGCCGGAGGCGAGGGAGCGAGCCATCTTGTCGAGCCCGGCCGGCTCGACGACGTGACAGGCCGCCTCCGGGAACCGCGCCCGGATCGCCGTGGCGGCGCCGGCGGCGAGACCCCCGCCGCTGCAGCAGACGAGGAACGCGTCCGGCCGTGCCCCGATGGCGTCGAGCTGCGCGGTGAATTCGAGGCCGGCGGTCCCCTGCCCGGCCATGACGGCGATGTCGTCGAACGGCGGCACGAGGTGCAGCCCGCGCGGCTCCGCGATGGCGCGGCAGACACCCTCGCGGTCCTGCACGGCTGGATCGTAGAGCACGATTTCGGCGCCCCACCAGCGGCAGTTCTCCACCTTGATCGCCGGGGCGGTGGTGGGCAGCACGATCACCGCCGGGCAGCCGGCCTCCCGCGCCGCCGCCGCCACCGCGTGGCCATGGTTGCCGGCCGAATAGGTGATCACGCCCCGCGTCCGCGCGCCGTCCCCGAGCTGCAGCATCGCGTTGAGGGCGCCCCGGAACTTGAACGACCCCGTGCGCTGGAGCGACTCGGCCTTCACGAGCACCCGGCACCCGGTCAGGGCGTCGAGCATGGGCGCGTGCAGCACGGGGGTGTGGACCACCCGCCCCGCGAGGCGCTCGGCCGCGTCACGGATGTCGTGCATTCCGAATTCGGCCGTCATCGTTCCCTCCCGGCTTTAGCGCGCCGGCGCGTCCGCCTCGAGGTCCCTGCCCCGGGTTTCCGGCATGAGGAAGGCCGCGAGCGTGCCCACGATGCTGAAGGCCACGAGGTAGTAGGCCGGGGCCAGCTTGTCGCCCGACAGGGCGATGAGCTTGTTCACGACGTAGTTCGTGCTGCCGCCGAAGACCGAGACCGAGAAGGCGTAGACGATGGAGAGGCCCGCGCTGCGCACCGCCCGCGGCAGGGATTCGGGGATCGCCACGATGATCGCCGCCGCGTTGATCGAGGAGAGGGCCGAGAGCAGGAAGGTCACGGCATAGACCGAGGGGCCGGTCGGGTCGCGCACGAGCCAGGCGAAGGCCGGCACGGTCAGCACCACGATGAGGGCGCGGGGCCAGATCATCACCGCGCGCCGGCCGAACCGGTCGGCGAGCCAGCCGCCGAGCAGCGGAAAGACGATGGAGGCGAGCCCGAGGGCGATCGGCACGGCGGTGGAGACCGTCTCGGTCAGTCCGAGGGTGGCCTGGGCGTAGACCGGCATGTTGGTGCCCACCGCGTTCGAGACGGTGGAGGCCGCGATGATGAGGAAGGTCAGGACCAGCATCCGGCCGTGCTCGCGCACGAGGCGCCGGACCACCGCGAGGGTCGACTCGGCCGCGGCCGGATCGGCGTCCGCGCCGGCCGTCTCCGGCAGGTGGCTGCGGATGATCAGGCCGACCGGCACGACGCCGATGCCCAGCGCGAACATCACCCGCCAGCCCCAGTTCGCCATGGCGTCGTCGCCCACCGCATAGGTCAGGACCGAGGCGACGAGGCCGGCGATCAGCGCGGCGCAGCCCTGGCTGGCGATCTGCCAGCTCGCCACGAAGCCCCGGTGCTTCGGGGGCGCGGCCTCCAGGAGGTAGGCGGTGGAGGGCCCGACTTCGCCCCCGAGCGCCAGACCCTGGATCAGCCGGCCCACGATGACGATGACCTGCGACCAGCCCCCCAGGGTTTCGTAGCCCGGGGCGGCCGCCAGCATCACCATGCCGACGGCCATCAGCGCGATGGTGATCAGCATGGCGGGCTTGCGCCCCGCCCGGTCGGCGAAGGCCCCGATGAGGATGCCGCCGATGGGCCGCATGACGTAGCCGATGCCGAACAGGGCCAGGGAGGCGAGCAGGCTGTCGGTGGCGTTCTGGGACGGAAAGAACGCCTCGCCGATGGGTTTGGCGAAGAAGGCGTAGATCGTGAAGTCGTAGAATTCGAGGGCGTTGCCGAGCACCACGGCGGCGACCGCCTTGCGTTCGAGGCGCGGCGGCGCCCCGGTCGTCCCGTCCGTGTGCATCGTCATCTCCTCGCGCGCGCCCGTCACGCGCGCCCGGGCGGTGGCGCGGTCGGCGGAAACGATCCGCCCGCGCAGGTCCCGGTCTACCAGCTCCCGGTCCACCGGGGCGCGCAGGCCGTTGCGCACAACGGGTACCGGCGGCGCCGGTTCGATGACAGATGCGCGAGGCGCCTCACCGGCGCGCGACGGCGATCAGCGCGGTCGAGGGGATGCGCAGGGTCGCCTGGCCGCCGGCCATCCGGCGCGCCTCGACGACCACCGCCGCCTGGTCCGCCGCGTCCAGGCCGGTCCAGTCCGGCGACAGGCCGAACACGGTCTCCGGGTCGGCGAGCGCCGCGACGTCCAGCACGTAGTCGTGGACGACCACCGCGATCTCGGGATCGCGGTAGCCGGCGGCGACGAGTTCGCGCGCGAAATCCTGCGGCGTGCTCAGCGCCCGCACGGCCTCGGGCATCGGCAGGCCCGCGCGCTCGGGGAACAGCGTCCGGCGGATCCGGCCGAGCAGCAGGAAGCTCGCCGCGCCCTCGTCCCGCCACGTCGCGACGACGCCGGTCCCGCCGGGGCGGGTCACCCGCGCCATCTCGGACAAGCCCCGGCGCCAGTCGGGGAACATGATCACGCCGAAGATCGAGAAGACCGCGTCGAAGGCCCCGTCGGGCAACGCCAGGGCCTGTCCGTCCATCACCCGGGCCTCGACGTTCGGCAGACCCGCCGCCGCGATGCGGGCCACCATCCCGGGCGAGAAATCCGTCGCCAGCACCTGGGCCCCGGTCCGCGCGGCCGCCCGCGCCAGGGCGCCGGTGCCGGCCGCCACGTCGAGCACCCGGCTGCGCGCATCGAGGGGGACCCGCGCGAGGGCGTCCTCCGCGAAGCGGGCGGTGAAGGGATGGGCCGTCTCCTCGTAGTGCCGCGCGACCGTGTCCCAACGCTCGGGGTCTTGGAATGCCCGCATCCCGGATCCTCCCTTATCATGCAACATCAGAAGTATCGTGATCGTGCGGCTTTGCCAATCCGGGTCATCGTGCGAAGGGTCGGGCCGTGCGTCACGACACCCGCCTCTCGCGAATGCTCCACGTGCTGCTCCACATGGCGCGGCACGACGGACCCATGACCTCCGACGCGATCGCCCGGATGCTCGGGACCAACCCCGTGGTCGTGCGCCGGACGATGGCGGGCCTGCGCGAGGCCGGCTACGTGCGTTCCGACAAGGGCCATGGCGGCGGCTGGGCGATCGTGGCCGACCTGGAGGCCGTCTCGCTCCTCGACATCCACCGCGCGGTCGGCGGCCCCCGTCTCTTCGCGATCGGCAACGCGCATCCGAACCCGGACTGCGCCGTCGAGCGGGTGGTCAACGCCGCCGTGGAGGACGCGCTGCGGGACGCCGAGGCGCTGCTGGTCGCGCGCCTGGGCCGTGTCAGCCTCGCCGAGCTGGCGCGCGGCTTCGACGCCTGCTGCCGGGCCGCCTCCGAGGGGGCCAGCGCCTAGGCATCGGCGGTAAGGTCGTCCATCCGGGACTGGAGGGCTGCGCTGGCCTCGGCCGAGAAGGCGAGGCCGAGCTTGGAGCGGCGCCAGAGCACGTCCTCGGCGGTGCGGGCCCATTCCTGCGTCATCATCCAGCGCAGCTCGCCCGCGTGCAGGCCGTGGCCGAGGTCGTCACCCAGCGTCTCGGCGATGCGCAGGGCGTCCGTCCCGTAGGCCGCGACCATGCGGCGGACGGTGCCCGGCGCGAGGCCGGGGGCCGCACGCGCGAGGCGGTCCTCGACGTCGCCGACGGCATCCACCGGGAAATCGCCGCCCGGCAGGGGCGCCGTCCCGGTCCAGGAGCCGCCGCGCGCGCCGAGATGGGCGCCGATCTCCGCCAGGGCGTCCTCGGCGAGCCGGCGGTAGGTCGTGATCTTGCCGCCGAAGATGTTCAGCACGGGCGCCTGGCCCCCCGCCCCCTCCGTCCGCAGGACGTAGTCGCGGGTCGCCTCCTGGGCCTTCGACGCCTTGTCGTCGTAGAGCGGGCGCACGCCCGAGAAGGTCCAGACGATGTCGGCCCGGCGCAGGGCTCGCGCGAAGTATTCGCTGGCCGCCGCGAGGAGGTAGTCGGTCTCCTCGTCCGTGATGGCCGCGTCCGCCGGGTCGCCCGAGAAGTCCCGGTCGGTGGTGCCGACCAGGGTGGTGTCGTTCGCGTACGGAATGGCGAAGATGATCCGCCCGTCCGCGTTCTGGAAGATGAAGGCCCGGTCGTGCTCGTAGAGCTTGCGCACCACGATGTGCGAGCCCTGCACGAGGCGCACGTGGCGGGCCTCGCTCCGGCCCATCGGACCCTGGATCACCCGGTCGACCCACGGCCCCGCCGCGTTGACGAGGAAGCGGGCGGCCACCGTCTCCTCGCGGCCTGAGCGCAGGTCGCGAAGCACGACGTGCCAGAGGTCGCCCACGCGGCGGGCGGACACGACGCGGGTGCGCACCGCGATCTCCGCCCCCCTTTCCCGCGCGTCGCGGGCGTTGAGGACGACGAGGCGGGTGTCGTCCACGCGGGCGTCGGAATACTCGAAGCCGCGCCGGAACTCGGGCTTGAGGGACGCGCCGAGCGGCCCCGTCAGGTCGACCCGGCGGGTGGCGGCCAGGCGCCTGCGGCCGCCGAGATGATCGTACAGGAAGAGCCCGAGGCGCAGCAGCCAGGCCGGCCGCAGGCCCGCATGCAGGGGCAGGATGAAGCGAAGCGGGCGCACGATGTGGGGCGCGATGCGCCAGAGCACCTCGCGCTCGGCCAAAGCCTCGCGCACGAGGCGGAACTCGTAGTGCTCGAGGTAGCGCAGGCCGCCGTGGATCAGCTTCGTCGACCAGGCCGAGGTGCCGCTGCCGAGGTCGTTCTGTTCGGCGAGGATCACCGCGTAGCCCCGTCCGGCCGCGTCCCGCGCGATGCCGCAGCCGTTGATTCCCCCGCCGATGACGGCGACGTCGAACGTGCGCATGGGCCTGTCCCTCTCTCGCGTCGCCGCCGTGCCGGGCCTCCACGGGCCGCCGTCGCGCGGGACGGCGCCCGGCGTCCCGTCGCCCAAGGACCGGATCAGCGCGCCGGCTCCCGCGACGCCTCCATCACCAGGCGGGTCGCGAGGTAGAGCCGCGGGGTGATGCTGGCCAGCACCGCGAACTCGTCCGCGCTGTGATAGTGGCCGCCGACGACGCCGAGGGATTCGAGGATGGCGGGTTTGCCCGGGCTGTCGGGCTGGAAGGCGTAGCCCGCATCGGTGCCGCCGCCGATCTCGGCAAGGGCCAGTTCGGCGCCCATCTCGCCGTAGATCGCCCGGGCGCGCTCGCCCAGCGCCTGGGTCGCGGGGTTGCGCGGCAGCGGCGGCCGGCCCTTGGCCAGATCGAAGCTCACCTGCGTGTCGGGGACGCGGTGGGTGCCGATGATCCGGCGGGCCTGCGCCAGCACGCGGTCGTACTCGGCGGGCAGGAAGTAGCGCATGTCGCCCTCCGCCCGCGCCGCCTCGGGGATGATGTTCGGCTTGGTGCCGCCCTGGATCACGGTCCAGTGCAGGCTGGTGCCCTTGTCCGCATCGCCGAGGTCCTGGAGCTGGAGGATCTGGTGGGCGAGTTCGACCACCGCGTTGCGGCCGGCCTCCGGCGCGCCGCCGGCGTGGGCGGCCCGGCCCTTCACCGTGAGGCTCGCGTAGTTGATGCCCTTCGTCGCCACCGTGACGGCGTCGACGCCGGCCTCGGCGAAGGACGGCTCGAAGGACAGGACCACGTCCTGGTCGCGGGCAAGTCGGGCGATCTCCTCGCGCGAGCCGCGCGAACCGCGCTCCTCGTCCGGATTGAGCACCACCGTGAGGGTGCCGTAGCCCTCGAAGCGCAGCGCCTCCAGGGCGGCCAGCACGTGCAGGATCATCGCGACGCCGCCCTTCGCGTCGGCGACGCCCGGCCCGTAGGCGCGTCCGTCGCGCTCGGTGTAGGGGCGCTTGGCCGCGTCGCCCGTGCCGAACACGGTGTCGTAATGCACCAGCATCATGATCCGGCGCGTGCCCGTGCCGGTGCGCGTGCCGACCAGGGTGTTGCCGCCGAAGGCGGGGGCGGCCCGGCTCTCCACCGTGAGCCCCGCCGCCGCGAGGCGTCCCTTCAGGATCGCCTCGACCCGGGTGAGACCGGGCACGTCGCCGGTGCCGGTATCGATGTCGACCAGCCCCTTCAGGGTGTCACGATAGGGCCCGTCCTGCGCCTTGGCCGCCGCGAGCACGGTGGCGTCCGGCGCGGACAGGACCGGGTGCGGCGCGAGGGCGGCGAGGAGTGCGAGGGCGAGAAGGGCGGGCGTGCGCATGGCGATCCTGATCATCGATGGCCGTCCCCGCGCTCCGGAATTCCGCCGAGCGCACCGGGGCGGCCGTCCTCGGGCATCGCGCAGGCATGCTCCGAAAAGCCCGGCGCATCAATTCGGCGTAGCCGGGTTCCGCCTCGAGCGGCGGCGGGCGGGGCCGCGATCGACGATCACAGACGGGCGCGCATGGCCTGGAGCGTCACGATCGTCCCTTCGATGACGCGGAGCACCGACTGAGCCTTGCCGGTCGAGACCGGCAGATTCGCGCAGTGGTCCGGCGGCTGCGCCAGGCGCTTGCGCTGCGCGGACAGGACCAGCAAGGCCTTGTCCAGGGCGTAGAGCACGACGTCGCGGGTGGTGCTCTCGTCGCTGAAGCTGTTCAACTGGGTCTCGATCTTCATCAGGTTCTCATAGCCCGACAGCTCCTGGCCCATCTGGTTGAGATCCTGCGCGATCGTCTGGATGCACTCGCGATCGAGCCCCGAGAGATCCGCCCGCTGAAGCGCTTGGCCGACGTCGATGGCGGTCGCGGTAAAGCTCGCCTTGACGGAGGCGACGCGGTCCAGATCCGCCTTCTCGAGCACGCCGGCCCGGACGTCCGCGCCGCTCCCGCTCGCCATGAGAAATCCCAGCGCGATGGCGGCCCATCTCCGGCCGCCGCCGGCACGCACCCGCACGACTCGGCGCGGGCGCCGGATCGATTCCGTCGCGGCAGGACGGGTCTCCCGAGCGTCCGACGGCTCGCCCATCGGCCATGCCCGTGGCCGGGCGGCGCTGGCGAATTCGGGATCCCATGACGTCGCGGGTCGCATCGATCGAGGTCCTGTCTCGCGCCGAGGTCGCGTGTCTCTCGACGGACCCGCATGCCGAATCTTGCTCGATCCGCCGCCGCCGGCGCAAGTCGCATTCCGCCGGGACGCCGAGCCCCGTGACCTGTGCGATTGCTTCCGGAAGCGTCCGCTTCACGAGTCGGTTGTGGGCAGACTTCAACAAAGTCTATAGTGATTCGAAGGCGAGCCGCCGCCCAGAACAGGTGAGCGGATGCGGGCTTGCTGTCAATGCGGCGCACGCCGAGCCACATCTTGATCCTTCGACCCGGAGCACAGGATCATGGGCACACCCTCGGACAAGGTCTTCCGTGCCGTCGCAATCGAGCGTGCCGCCTCCCCCGAACAGCTCGACCACCTCGTCGACGTGACCCGGCCCCTCGACTGGATCCTGGTCGGCGTCGTCTTTCTGATGTTGGGCACCTTGATCGCCTGGAGCGTCGTCGGGCGCATTCCGACCCGCTCGCCCGCGGAGGGCATCCTGGTCCGGAGCGGCGCGCGCGTCGTCGATGCGGTCTCGGCGACCACGGGCCGGCTGGCCTCGATCGATGTCGCGATCGACGATCGGGTGACGAAGGATCAGCCCATCGCGCGCGTCGTGCGAACCGACGCCGAGCAGGCCCTGCGCAGCGCCGGGGACGTGCTGAACGAGCGCGAGCGCGAGCACGCCGAGCGCGTCGCCCGGGTCCGGTCCGAACTGAGCGCCAAAGCCAACAACTTCGCCAAGCTGGAGGAAGCCTTCCAGCAGGTCATCCGGGCCGCCGATCAGCGCATCGGCTACCTGACGCAGGACGTGGAGAATCTCTCGAAGCTCCTGGCGAAGGGCTACACGACGCGCCGCACGGTCGAGGACCGACGCCACGAACTCGCCGACACGGAACAGCGCCGGAAGGACGCTCAGAACGAGATCCTGAAGCTCCAGGCCCAGAAGACCGACCTCGAGACGCAGCGGGAGCGCGAGATCCGCGACAGCGAGGATCGCCGCAACGAGGCGCGCCGGCAGGTCGCCCGCGCCACCGAGGAGCTCGGGCTCAGCACCCGGGTTCTCAGCCCGATCGACGGCCAGGTGATCGAGATCAAGGTCGCACCCGGTTCCGTCCTGGGGGTCGGCACCGCCGTCATCGGAATCCAGGCGGGTGGAACCGATCTGGAGGCGGTCGTCTACATCCCCGCCGATCGCGGCAAGAGCGTGAAGCCGGGCATGGAGGTTCGCCTGGAGCCGAGCACCGTCAAGCGCGAGGAGTTCGGCACGATGATCGGCACGGTCGCGCGCATCTCGGAGTTCCCGGTCACGCCGCAGGGCATGCTGGCGGTGCTGCAGAACGACAGTCTGGTCAAGCAGTTCTCCGGCGCGGGAGCGCCCTACGCCGCGATCGTCCGGCTGGTCGAGGACGAGAAGACCGTCAGCGGCTATCGCTGGGCGGTCGGTGCGGGGCCGGTCGTTCGTCTCACCAGCGGAACCCTGACGAAGGCCGAGATCACGACGCGATCGCAGCGGCCCCTCGACCTGGTTCTGCCGCTCGCCAAACGGTTCACCGGTATCCTCGACTGAGCGGAGTCGCCGGGCGCGACGCTATTTGGATTCCTGTTAGCGCCTCGTTTGTCCTGCCGAACCGGGGACGGCCGCGGCGAACGATGCTGAGAGCCGAGCGACGATGCGAAAGATCCTCTACGTGTTCGGCCTGCTCAACGACGCCGACATCGCCTGGATGGCCCGGTCGGGCCTCCGCCGGCGGATCGCGCCCGGCGATGTGGTGATCCTGGAGGACGACGCCATCGATTTCGTGGCGATCGTGCTGGAGGGCGAACTGCTCGTCAGCACGCGCAGGGCCGGCGGCATCGCCCGGCTGGGCGTCGGCGAGATCATCGGCGAGATGTCCCTCGTCGAGTCGGCCCCGACCTCGGCCACGATCCGCGCATCCAGGCCCAGTCTCATCCTGGCGATCGACAGGACGATGCTGACCGAGAAGCTTGCCGCCGACGCGGGCTTCGCCGGCCGCTTCTACCGCGCCCTCGCGGTGTTCCTCGCCGACCGCCTGCGCGCGGCGATGGCCGCGGGCGACCCCCGCGATCCGGCGGACGGGACCGTGCCGTCCGGCGAACTCGACCTGACGGTGCTCGACACGATCTCGGCCGCGGGCGAGCGGTTTCAGCGGATGCTGGCCTTGCTGCGCGCCGCGCCGCAATGACCGGGCACCGCCGGGCGCGGTGCCGATCCGTGGACGGCGCAAGGGGCGGCCGCCGCCGCATCCCCCGCGCCCGCGCCGGTCCGCCGGGCGATGCCCGGGCCGGACCACGCGATCTTACCGATGGCGCGGGGGCAGCGGCTGCGGGTTGAGCATCCGGCCGCCGGCCACCTGCGACAGCTCGGCGTCCGAGAGCGCCTTCTCGTCCTGGGCCGAAACCTTCTGGTCCTTGCTTGAAAAAGTTTCGCTCGAAGACTTGTCGTTCCGGGCCGATTTCTGATCGAGGGCCTTGTTGAGAAACTTCAGCATGGTCGTCTCCATCGCGTGCACTGCATTGGCCGCGTTCAGACGATGGATGAACCTGTGAAGGAACGCGGTGCAGAACCGCACCGGATGACCGGGACCCGGTCGCGCTGCCCGTCCCGCATCCGGGGCCGCTTCGCGGCACCGTCGAAGGGGGGTCACAGCATCTGCCGCCGCGCCAGGTCCGCGAACGGGCCCGCCGTGCGGCTCAGCGCCTCGAACGAGCCCGACTGGACGACCTTGCCGTCGGCCAGGACGATGATGCGATCGGCCTCGCGCACGGTACTCAGCCGATGGGCGATCACGATGCGGGTGACGTTCAGGTTACCGAGGGCGGCGGTCACCACGGCCTGGGACCGGTTGTCGAGGGAACTCGTCGCCTCGTCGAGCAGGATGATGCGCGGGCGCCGGGCGATGGCCCGCGCGATCATGATGCGCTGCCGCTGGCCGCCCGAGATGGTGCTCACCCCTTCCGAGACGAGGGTGTGCAGCCCCATCGGCATGGCCGCGAGGTCGTCTTCGAGGCTGGCGAGGCGAGCCGCCTCCCGAACCTGATCGAGGGGGAGCGGAGCGCCGCCGCAGATGTTGTCGTAGATGCTGCCGTTCGTCAGCCCGCCGTTCTGCAGGACGACGCCGAACTGGCGCCGGAGCGCACCGACGTCGAGGGTGTCGATCGCCTTGCCGTCGTAGAAGACGGCGCCGGCCTCGGCCCGCTCGAAACCCAGGAGCAGGCGGAACAGCGAGGACTTGCCGCTTCCCGAGGGGCCGACCAGGGCGACGTACTCGCCGGCCGCGATCCGGAGGGTGAGATTGTCCAGGACGGGCGGTCCGCTCGGCGCGTAGCGGAAAGTGACGCGGGAGAGCTCGATCGCCCCGGACAGGGCCCCCGGCGGCTTGCGCTCCTCGGAGATCTCCACGTTCGCGGCGATCAAGGGCCTGATCCGGGTGAGGTGGGGAATCGCCCCGAGCGCGTCGCTGACGCCGGCCGCCCAGGATCCCACCGAGGCCATCGCCTGTCCGAACGCGGCGAAGAAGCCCAGGAAGGCGCCCAGATCCCGCTGCAGGGAACTCTCCAGATAGACCGAGGCGGCGAAGATCGCGAGGGTGGCGAGCACCGCGAAAGACCCCTCGAACACGGTCAAGGCGTTCGCGAACCGCCGTGCGGCGACGAACTGGCGCTTCTGCGCGGCGTAGAGCACGCCCCAGACGGCGAGCCCGCGCTGCGTCGCCGCCGCGATCCGCAGCTTTCCGACGCCGGCGAGGAGCTGGAGGACGAGGCCGCTCACCGTCCCGTGCAGCGCCAGGTAGCGTCCCTCGTGATAGAGGCGCAGCCCGGACGTGGCGACGATCACGACGGCGCGAAAGCCGATCAGGCCCATCGCCACGAGGGCGAGCTTGCCGTCGTAGTAGATCATCAGCGCGAGGCTGAACCCGCAGAGCAGCCCCGAGAGGAGGCCGCGCAGCGTTCGCCCCGTGAGGACGCGGCGGACGGAATCGATGCCCAGGGTCCGGTCGACGAAGTCGCCGACCGTGAAGTCGCGGAAGATCGCGGCCGGCAGGCGCAGCACGCGATCGAAGACGGCCGCCTGCAGCTTCCAGTCGATCAGGCCCTCGATCCGGAGCATCACCGTCATCTCGACGAGCTGCACGCCGGCGCTCGCGACGGCCGTCACGACGAGGGCGAGCACGCAGAAGGCGAGCTGATCGAGCTCGGTGCGCGGAATGATCGAGCTGACGATGGCCTGCGTGATCAGCGGGGTCACCCAGGAGAGGGCGCCGAGCGCGGCGATCGCGAGCACGAGGCGGCCGTAGCCGCCTCGGGACTGCCGGATCGCGAAGCCGAGCAGGTCGCGCAGGCGCAGCGGGTGCGAGGGCAGCGGCGGATACAGGGTCGCGGCGAGGGGCGACAGCTCCGAGGCCTCGGCCGCGCCGACCCGGCGGCGCAGGCCCGTGGACGGGTCGACCATGGCGTAGCCGCGGCGCGCCTTCGGCAGCAGGGCGACCGGCCGGCGCGCCTCGCCGAGCCAGCCGATCAGGGCCCCGCCGTCCCGGCGCCACCAGTCGTGCCGCAGCAGGACCTGGCGGACGCGCAGCCGTGAAACGCGCGCGATGTCGGCGACGGCCGCCAGGTCCGAGGCGTCCGAGGATGTGGCCGGCGGCCGCGCCAGGACGACGTGATGGGCCTCGGCGACCAGGCGGCAGGCGGCGAAGATCGGCGCGTCGACCTCCGTCGGGATCGCCTTCATGCGGGCGCGCGCCCCGGGAACGACGGCCGCGAGGCGCTCGAACAGGCCGGTGGCCCGCGCGGCCGTCTGCGCGTCGCGGCGGGTCAGGCGCTCGGCCTGCTGGCCTGCCTCCGCGACCAGCCGGTGCCGGATGCAGGCGAGGGCCTGCGCCTGGAACTGCCCGGTCGCCGCGGCGAGCGCCGCGCCGCGCGGCGCCTCCCCGTCGGCGACGAGGGTGCAGCCGTCACCGCCGGCCGCGATCCACAGGCCGGCGGTCAGCGGCAGCCACGGCCCGTCCGCCTCGCAGGGCGGCCCGACATCCATCGGGCGCACCGCGCCCCGGCGGACGCCGACCCAGACGATCCCGCGCGCAGGTCCCCGGAGCCGCTCGCCCGGGGCGAGGTCCGTCGCGCCGGTCCCGGCCTCGGCGATCTCCCAGCTCGGATACGGTCCCGCGATCACGCCGGCCAGCCGGCCGATCCAGCGCGACACGGCCTCGGCGCCGACCTCACCGTGCCCGAGGGCGATGGCCTCGGCGCCGAGGCCGCCCACCGCGACGATCCGGACCTCCTCCGCCCGGGAAGCGCCGATCCCCGCGCCGGGCGCGCCATCGGCGTCCGCCTCGATCTTCGGAAAACCGAACAGGACCTCCCCGGCCTCGGCGCGCAGGAGGTGATGGCGCGCACGCGTGGCCCCCACGCCGCCGGCGGCGGCATCGACCTGACCCGCGACGCCGACGGCGAAGACGTCGACATGACCGGCGACGACCTGGAGCGCCTCCACGCTCTCGTCGAGCCATCGCGGGCGCCGTCCGTCGAGGGGGATGCGCGGCCGTGCGGCCGTGTCCGCATCCTCCGCGACGGGGTGGGAGACGTGCGGCGTGGCCGCCTCCTCGGTCATTGCAGGGCCACCAGCTCGGCGTAGCGCCCGCCCAGCGCGATCAGGTCCTCGTGGGTCCCGCGCTCGACGACCCTGCCCTGGTGCAGCACGATGATCTCGTCGCAGTCGCGGATCGTGCTGAGCCGGTGGGCGATGACGACGCAGGTGCAGCCGCGCCGCCGCAGGTTGTCGTCGATCAGCGTCTCGGTGACCGGATCGAGGGCGGCGGTGGCCTCGTCGAGCAGCACGATCGAGGGGTTCGACACGAGGGCGCGCGCGATCTCGATGCGTTGCCGCTGGCCTCCGCTGAAATTCGTGCCGCCTTCCGCCACCCGGCAATCGTAATTGCCCGCCCGCGTCGCGATGTCGTCGTGGATGGCCGCGTCCCGCAGCGCCCGCGAGAGGTCCGAGTCCGTCACGGTGTTGTCCCACAGGGTGAGGTTGTCGCGCGCGGTCCCCTCGAACAGGAAGATGTCCTGGTCGACATAGGCCACCGAATTCGCGAAGACCGCGGCGGGAATCTCCGCGATCGGCAGGCCGTCGATCAGGACCCGGCCCGACCAGGGCGTGTACAGGCCGCAGATCAGGCGCCCGAGGGTGGATTTTCCGCTGCCGGAGGAGCCCACCAGCGCCACCCGCGTGCCAGGCTCGATCGCGATCGAGACCTGTTCGATCAGGGGCGGTTCGAGGGGCGAGAAGCCGAACGCCACGTCCTCGAGCCGGATGCGGCCGGCGAGCTTGGCCGGCACATCGCGCGCGGCTTCCGCCGGCCGGGGAGCCGGCACCGGATAGGCGAACACGTCCTGCAGGCGCTCGAACCCGCTCGCCATGGTCTGGATGCTCCCAGCCTGGTTGACGAGCCCCGTGATCGGCTCGGAGAAGCTTGCCATCAGCGACTGGAAGGCGATGAGGCTGCCGAGCGTCATCGATCCCTCGATCACGCGCAGGCCGCCCACACCGAGGATCGCGGCCGTGGTCAGCCCCGTCAGCAGCGCCGGCAGAACGTCGAGGAGCGCCGAGGAGAGGCCCAGGCCCTGCTCGGCGTTGAGGGATTTCGCCTGAATGCCCGACCATTGCGCGAAGGCGTCGTCCTCGAGGCCGCTCGCCTTGAGCGTCTCGATCGAGCGGACGGCGCTGACCGTGCTGCCCACGAGCTTGCCCTGCTCCAGGGCGAGACCCCGGCTGAGATCGGTGCGCCGCCGCGACAGGGCCTTGAGGACGGCCACGTTCAACAGGGAAAGGCCGATGCCGACCGCCGCGAGGGGCGCGTCGAACACCGCCATCGCGCCGGCGAAGAAGACGACCGAGACCAGGTTCAGGGCATTGGCCGCGATGCCGTTGGCGAGCAGCGTCGCGATCTGCTCATTCGTCGCGACCCGGCTGGCGATGTCGCCGGCGTGGCGCTGGGTGAAGAACTCGATGGGCAGCGCGAGGACGAACCAGAGAAACCGGCTGACCATGACGACCGCGAGCTTGGCCTGCAGGCGCAGCAGCAGCGATTGCTGGATGGCCGCGACCACCGCGCGGAACAGCGCGGCCACCCCCATCCCGATCAGCAGCGGCGTGAGCCAGGACGTCTTGGACTGGATCAGGATGTCGTCGACGAAGATCTTGGTGAAAGCCGGGATGACGATGCCGGGGACGACGAGGGCGAGGCTGATCCCGGCCAGGAGGGCGACCGCCGCCTTGGAGCGCCCGAGGCCGCCCAGCAGGGGGGACAGCATCCTGGGGCGGCCGCCGATCCGCACGAAGTCCGGCGTCTTCTGAAAGCTCAGCACCACGCCCGTGAAGGCGAGATCGAGTTCGCCGAGGTCGGTCTGGCGGCGGCCGGAGGCGGGATCGTTGATGTAGGCGCGTCCGCGACGGATTCCTTCGAGGACGACGAAGTGATTGAAGTTCCAGTGGATGATGCAGGGCATCGGCATCGTCGCCAGGGCGGCCGGCTCCTTCCGGTAGCCCTTGGCCGACAGGCCGAACCGATGCGCCGCCTTGATGATGTTGCTGGCCTTGCTGCCGTCGCGGGAGACGCCGCAGGCGACCCGCAGGCGTTCCAGCGGAACCCAGGCGCCGTGATGGGCGAGCACGATCGCCAGCGAGGCGGCGCCGCACTCGATCGCTTCCATCTGCAGGATTGTCGGCGTGCGCTTGATCCGCATGAAGCCCGAATACTCTGTCAAGCGAGACACATGTGATTTCCCCCCGGGACTGGACCGGACTTCGCGGGTCGCGGTCCCGGATCGACAATCCCCGTGAACCGGGACATCTTCCGCGTCGCGCCGTTGTTTGAGGAGCGCGCGGCGAAGTTAGGGTGAGATCAGTCCAAACCGCAACAGCGGAACCCTTTGTTCGCCGGCGAGAAACAGTTTTCCGCGTGAGGGGCGACTTTATTGTCCCGGCCGGCTTGACCACCGTCGGCGACTCACTCAGATTGGCCTGGTTTTGGACTGATCGGTCGCGTTTGGACTGGAAAGGCTTCGACATGAGCGCCTCGGAACTCGATCGTTTCTCGGCCGATCTGAAGTCGGACGGCGCGCTGCGAGACCAGTTCGCTGAGAAAAGCAATGATCTCGGCGCGATCGTCGAGTCCGCGCAGGCAAGCGGCTATGGTTTTACGCTCGAAGACGTGCGGGGGCGGCTCGCCGAGCAGGACGGCGAACTCTCTGAATCGGAACTCGAGACAGTCTCGGGCGGGCGGGCCAGAGCGGGCACGGTCTTCATCATGGATGGCCGCGGCGGCGTGTTCATCCACTGGTGACCGGGTCTGCTGCCTTGATCCGGGAGGGACGGACCTCGGGATGAGGCGTCTGCACGAGCTGCATTAAGCGGGCGCCACCATTGCGGTGGTCTTGAGTTCGGCTTGTCGGACAATTGATTTTTATCGAAATGTTGTTCTGAGTCCTGGTGGATTAAGTCTGCAATTGAAAACGTAGTATCGATTGCGGAGCGCCTGCTTTTATCCATTGCCCTCGATAGCAAAATCGAATCGTCTGAACGAGAAGGGGTCTTAGGGTGAGCATTTCGGAACTCGATCGATTCTCGACCGACCTGAAGGCGGACACTGCTCTACAGGAGCAGTTCGCCGGGAGCGGCAAAGATCTCGGCGCGCTCGTCGAGGCCGCGCAGGCGAAGGGCTACGACTTCACCGTCGACGATGTGCAAGCGCGTATCGCCGAGCATGACTCGCAGCTGTCCGAAGAAGAGCTCAACACGGTCGCTGGCGGCCGGCCTTCTTCCTTCACGATCATCATCAGAAGCGGCGACAACATGGTCTACGTCCACTGGTGAGCGTCCCTCGTCCGCAACGAGGCTGGTCGGCTTCTGTGCCGCGTTTTGGACGACGCGGCGCGACGTCCGACATCGGGATCTTGTCTCAGGCATCGATCGGCGTCGCGAGCGATGGCCGGTCCCCGGGCTACCGAAAGGCCCACGACCCGTCGGGCTCGAGCGATCATCGGCTCAAGACTCTGACGCCCCACCCGGACAGGCTGAGCCTGCCCAGTGTTCGAGATGCAATGAATCGTGATCGGTAGGACCCAGACATGAGCGCATCGGAACTTGAACGATTCACGGCCGACCTCAGAGCGGACGCATCCCTGCGCGGGCAATTCGCCGAGAAGGGTAAGGATCTCGGCGCGATCGTCGATGCCGCGCAAGCGAAGGGTTACGGCTTGACGCTCGCGGACGTCGAGGGACGCATCGCCGAGCACGGGTCGCAACTCTCGGAAGAAGAGCTCGATCAGGTCGCCGGCGGTCGGGCCTCGTTCTGGGTCTTCATCGGTGATCCTCGGGGAAGCGGCGTCCTCGTGCACTTTTGACGATGTCGATGACCCCGAGAGAGATCGGCGGGCGCATGCCACTCGTTTCGACGGCTCGGAACCCGGCGCCATCCCTGGCGGGCCGCAGCAGCGAGGAGCGGCGGCTGATCGCTGCGCTCAAGCGCCTGTCCGAACGCTTCAAGGGCGACGCGGAGTTTCGCCGCGGCCTGATCGCGGGCGAGATCGGGGCTGGCACCCTCGTCGCGCGGTACGGCATCACGATCGATCCGCGCGAACTCCTCCCGCTCTATCACCCGGATTTTACCGGACTGGCCCCAGAGGAATGGGGCGGGCGCTGGCCCCTCGCCAGCCTGTGGTTCGAGCACGCCAAAACGCTGCGCAGCTACGCCGACACGCATCGCGAACTCGGCCGATGTGCCCGCGAGAACCCGGCTTTCGACGCGTGGCGGCAGCGTCAGATCCGGCGCTGCAATAACGAACTCGGTGCGTCGGGTTCCGGCCTCTCCCACCCGATCCTGGCCTTCGAGCTCTCGGCCGGCTGCACCATGGGGTGCTGGTTCTGCGGGATATCGGCGGAGCAGTTCCGCGGCAACTTCCGCTACACAGCCGAGAATGCCCAGCTCTGGCAGGAGATGTTGGCGGCCTCCGTCGCGCTGTTCGGCCCAGCGGCGCAGCAGGGCTTCTGCTACTGGGGCACGGATCCGTGCGACAACCCGGACTATGCGGACTTCATCGAAGATTTCCTGCGCGCGACCGGCACGCTTCCGCAGACGACCACGGCCGCGCCGCTCAAGAACATCGTCCTCACGCGCCGTATCCTGGCCCTGCAGGATGCGTACGGGTCCGTGCCGGACCGGTTCTCGATCCTGAATCTGAAGACCCTCGATCGCGTTCACGCCACCTTCACGGCCGATGAACTGCTCAACGTCGAACTCGTACTGCAGAATCCCGAATCCGACACGCCCCGGACCTTCGCCGGGCGTGCACGCGAGCGGACGCCGGCCATCCGCGCAGAATCGGAGTCGCGGCGCCGCGTGGCGGACGCGACGATCGCCTGCGTCAGCGGCTTCCTCGTCAACATGGTGGACCGCACGCTCCGGCTCGTGACGCCCGTTCCCGCCAGCGAGCGCTGGCCGCAGGGCTATCGCACCTACGAGACCCGCCCCTTCACGTCCGCGGCGGATTTCAGGACAGGGATCGAAGACCTGATCGCGCGCCACATGCCGTCGGCTCCGCGCCCGGACCACCGGCTTCGCTTCCGCGCGGATCTCGCCTACCGGCCCGGCGACGACGGTTTCGAACTCGTCTCGCGGGGGGCCCGGTTCACCTTCACGGGTTCGCGCGAGAAGCGGCGCCTCGGCGAACTGATCCATGCCGGAGCCCACACGGCCGGCGGCGCCCGGGCCGCCCTGATCGAGGGAGGATGCGATCTCTTCGTTGCGGCGAACCTCGTGCAGCAGCTGTTCGATCGCGGTCTCCTCGAAGAGACGGTCGTCCTCGACAGCGTCGCGGCGATGCCGCCGCGTGCGGAGCAGCCGGCGGCCTAGAGTGCATTCCGACGAAGCACAACGGGTCTGATCGCGGCCGTCCCTCGTCGCCGACCGCGCGGCCCGAGCGATCGCTGGATCGCTCAAGGCAACCGGCATCGATGTTGACGCGCGCAGGCCCCCAGGGTGGTCGGCCTCCTCCGGCAAGCGTCGTATCAATACGTATTGGATGCCGCGTCCCGAGTCTCATCGGCGCTTTCGCCATGAACGGCTCAGGTCATCATCGTACCGGCAGGTTCCAGGACAGCGACACGCGCGGTGCGGAACGTTGGGCGCGCAAAGTTCCTGCTTGAACCACCCTATCGATCAGGCATCATGTCGGCGCCATTACGCGACGAGGGACTTGGGCCTTTGGGCGGTCGTGCAACGTCGCGGCGTACGTCTTCCGGGTTCGATGCACGGATCTCCGAATGGGGCATTGGAAGGCACGAGCGGAAGAGTCTTCTGATTTCGAGGCGTCGATAGCTATAGAACGACGAAATCGCAATAAAATCATGGTTTGAAATTCTGAGATCTATAAAGATCGGGTTTTTATGGGTTCTGGGGCGAGATTCGGCGGTGTGCGCCCTGACCGGCGCGTTCTGGTTGTCGGAGATCTGATGCTCGACCGTTTCGTCTACGGTCAAGTGAAACGGATTTCTCCCGAAGCGTCTGCCATGATTCTGTCGTCGGATGCCGAGGAACAGATGCCGGGTGGGGCTGCGAATGTCGCGGTCAACATCGCTGCCCTGGACGGCGCCTGCACGCTCGTCGGGCTGGTGGGCGAGGACGCGGAGGCCGATCTCCTGCGGGAGGCGCTGGCAGCGTGGGACAGCATCGCCCCGCGCTTTGCCCGGGACCCGGCCCGCCGGACGACGCTGAAGACCCGCTTCGTCAGTTCCCCGCATCACGCGCACCTCTTACGCGTGGATCGGGAGACGCCCGACGTCCCGTCTCCCGAGGTCGCAGCCCGGCTCAGGGACCTCGCGCAGGCGGAGATGGCGGGATGCGGCGTCCTCGTCCTGTCCGATTACGGGAAGGGGGCGCTCTCGGACCGGACGATCCAGGATCTGATCGGGATGGCACGCGACCGCGGCATGGCCGTGCTCGTCGATCCGAAGGGCGACCGGTTCGAGCGATATCGCGGCGCGACGCTGATCACGCCGAATCTCGCGGAACTCGGCACCGCCATCGGGACGGATGTGCCCCAGGATGACGGGGAGGTCGAAGCCGCCGCCCGGGCGCTGTCGCGGCGCACGGGGATCGCCGACGTTCTGGTCAAGCGTCACGCGTCCGGCGTGCACCTCGTCCGGTCGGGGCAGACGGACCTGCGCCTTCCGGCCCTGGCCCGGTCCGTCAAGGACGTGTCCGGCGCGGGTGACACGATCCTGTCGACGCTCGCCGTCGCGATCAGCGCCGGGGCCGAGCTGCGGCAGGCGGTGCGATGGGCCAATGCCGCCGCCGCCGTCGTCGTCGGGAGGCCGGGGACCGCCGCACCGACGCGGCAGGACGTCGATGACTGCCTCCGCGGCGCGGCGCGGACGGCGCCGGCCAGCAAGGTGATCCCGAGTCTCGATGCGCTCGTCGATCGCGTTCAGGCCTGGAAGCGGGCCGGTTTGTCGGTCGGATTGACGAATGGCTGCTTCGATCTGCTCCATCCGGGGCATGTCGCCCTGCTGGCGGAAGCTTCCGGGCAGGTGGACCGTCTGGTCGTGGCGATGAACAGCGATGCCTCGATCCGGACCCTCAAGGGCGCGACACGCCCCATCATGGATGCCGCGTCCCGAGCCGTGATGCTCACGGCCCTCGAGACGGTCAGCGCCCTGATCGTGTTCGACGAGCCGACCCCCCTGAGGGTGATCGAGGCGGCCGCGCCGCACTACCTGTTCAAGGGATCCGATTACGCGATGGCGGATGTCGTCGGACGCGCCAGCGTCGAGGCGCAGGGCGGGCAGGTCATCCTGATCGGACGACGCCCCGAGATCAGCACGACGTCCATCATTCGACGCATCCGGTCGAGCTAGCGGACGGGACGCGAAGTGGCACCGATCCTGAGTGTCGGGGCGCTCAATGGCTGGCGCCGGAGCCGACCCCTCCGACCCGGAGCGCCCGCCCTGTTCCTCGACCGCGATGGCGTGATCATCAGGGATACCGGATACGTCGCGCGCCCGGCGGACGTGGCCCTTCTGCCCGGCGCATCCGATGCCATTCGGACGATGAACCGGGCGGGTTGGCCGGTGATCGTGGTCTCCAATCAGAGCGGACTGGGCCGCGGATACTTCGACGCCGCCGCCCTGGAGGCCGTCCAGGATCGCGTCGAGGCCCTCCTGGCGGGCGGCGGTGCCCATCTCGACGCCGTTCTCGTCTGCGGGGCCGCGCCCTGGGAGACGGGACCGGCCGCCGGGTGGCGGAAACCCAGTCCGGGCATGATCCGGGCGGCGGAAGACCTGTTCGCGAGCGACCTGGCGAACAGCATCATGGTCGGTGACCGCGCGACGGACATGATCGCGGCCCGCGATGCCGGGGTGGGACACCGGATCCTGCTCGGGGCGGTCGGCGGGCGGGAGGCCGGGGCCGAGACCCATAGCGCCGGCGACCTCGCCGGCGCGACCGATCTGATCCTGGCATGGACGCGCGTGGCAGCCCTTGACTGAGCCGTGCGGCGCAGCGCTGAGGCGGGCGGTCGAGGCCAGCGACCGCTGGCTTCGGGGCGAGGCCTGGCCGCTTTGGCTGACCCACGGCGTGGACTGGGATCGGGGCGGCTTCCATGAGCACCTCTGCCCCGTGACCCTGACCTGCGACGCGGATTTTCGCCGCCTCCGGGTGGCGGCGCGCCAGGTCTACGCCTTCAGCCACGCGGCAATAGCGGGCCTGCCCATGGCCCATGAGGCCGTCGAATTGGGGCTGCGGGCCATCCGCGCGAATTTCGCCCTGGCCGAGGGGGCCTACGCAACCCGCTGCGATCTGCGGGGCGCCGTCATCGACGCGCGCGTCGACCTGTACGATCAGGCTTTCGTCCTGCTGGCGCTGGCATCCGCCCACGCGGCACAGCCCTCCGGGCGACTGAGGGGCGAGGCCCACGCCCTCCTTCGCGTCCTCGACACATCCCTGCGGCATCCCGGGGGCGCCGGTTTCCTGGAGGGACTGCCCCCTCGGCTTCCGAGGCGGCAGAACCCGCACATGCACCTGCTCGAAGCCCTGCTCGCCGCCGGCGAAAGCTTTCGGGACGAGCTCTTTCTCCTGCGCGCATCCGAGATCGTGGACCTCCTGCTCGATCGTCTGTTCCAGGACGGAGCGCGAGCCTTGCCGGAATACTTCGACGATAGCTGGCGGCCGCACCTCGAAGCCGGCCGTTTCATCGTCGAGCCCGGTCATCATCAGGAATGGATCTGGCTGCTCGCCCGTTACACCGATCTGCCGGATCTCCATCCCGGCCGGCGGGCGCGATGCGCGGCGGTTGCGGAAGCGCTCCGAGGCTTCACGCGCCTGTTCGGTCGCGGTGCCGGCCGGTGCGAAATCCTGGACGATGTGTGGAGCGACGGGACCATCCGCAACGCGGGATACAGTCTCTGGCCACAGGCGGAAGCCCTGAAGGCCGAGATCTGCCGAACCGATCGCGACGTCGGCGAACTCTTGCGCGCCTACGGTGTCCTGCAAGGCTTCTTCCTGTCCGAGCCGCGCGGGTTGTGGCGCGAGCGGATCGAGCCCGGCGGCGAAGGGGGCACCCGGATCGTCAAGGCGAGCAGTCTCTATCACCTCACCAGCGCCATCCTGTACGGCAGCCGGAGCTTGTCCGGCCTCCTCGGGTAGAGCACCGGGTCACACCGCGCCCCGGCGAACGGCGTCTCGAAGGTCCTCGCAGACGCGCGCGACGACGGGGCTCCATTCGCCCTGGCGGACCTGGCGATATTCGCGGAGCGTGGGGTACCAGGCGTTGGCACCCTCGTCCGGACCCCAGCGCCAGCAGGTGTCGCGCCGGTTCAGGAGCCAGACCGGCCGTCCCAGGGACGCCGCGAGATGCGCCACGGCGGTATCGACGCCGATGACGAGATCGAGGCAGGCGATGGCGGCGGCGGTATCGGCCAGATCCGAGACGTGCGCTGCCGCGTCGTAGAGGTCGAGGCCGGCCGGGACATCCCGAAGGCCTGCGCCCCATTGGAGGGAGACGAGACGGAGTCCCGCGATTCCACCGAGGGGCGCGAGCGCGTCGAGGCCGATGGAGCGCCGGGCATCCGCCGTCAGGGTCGGATTGCCGGCCCAGACCAGACCGACGCGCAGGCCCTGGAGACCGGAGAGCCGTGCCCGCCAGACGGCAACGTTCTGCGGATCTGCGGTCAGGGATCGGGACCCGGCCGTCAGATCGGCCGGCGCCCCGCCGAGGCGATGCGGGAGGCTGAGCAGCGGCACCTGGTAGTCGGCGTGGTCGACCCGGTGTTCCGGACCGATGATGTCGATGGTTCGGCCCGCGAACTGGCTGGTGAGCAGCCGGACGAGCGGAGCCTGGACCTGAAGCAGAATCCGCGCGCCGGACGGGAGCGCGTTTATGTAACGAACGAATTGCAGCGTGTCGCCGAGACCCTGCTCGGCATGGACGAGGAGGGTCTTGCCCGCGATCGCTTCTCCCGACCACGGCGGGAGGTGCGCGTGACGCGCCTGGGAGATCCACGGCTCGACCTGCCAGCGCGCCTCGTACGCGGCCCAGCCTTCGGATGGGCGCCCCGTCTGCAGAAGAAGAAACGCAAGGCTGACCTGGGCCTCCGGGTAGGCGGGACGAAGCTCCAATGCCATCCGCAGCAGGGATTCGGCCTCCTCGAACCGGCCGAGATTCCGCAGGACGTCGCCGAGCGAGTTCAGGGCCTCCGGGTAAGGGCCCTCGGGCGTGATCGCCCTCCGCAAATGGGTTTCCGCATCTGCGTAATCGCCTGCCCGTGCGGCGAGGACCCCGAGGCCGTGGGCCGCCTCGACCGCCTGGGGGTCCAGCGCAGCGGCCGATCGCCAGGACCGTCCGGCCTCGTCGAATCGACCGGATGCGTAATGCGTGCTCCCCTGTTCGATCAGTGCCGCCACATGCGCGGGCGCGACATCGAGCACGCGGCTCAGAATGGTTTCGGCTTGGGGGAGGCGACCGCAGCCCCGCAGGCACTGCGCGAGGGCGACCTGTCCATCCAGGTCCAGCGGCTGAAGGCGCGTCAGGGCAGCCCAGACGGGGCCCGCTTCGGCAAATCGCTTCTGAGTCAGGAGCAGGGCGCCGAGGTTCTTCAGGGCCGAGGCGAGGTTCGGCTGCAGGCGCAACGCGTCTCGGAAACTCGCCTCCGCGTCGTCGAGGCGGCCGAGCGCGCGCTGCGTCGCGCCCAGGTTGTTGCGCGCGTCGACGTAGTTCGGCCGCAACGCGAGTGCTTGCCGAAGGCAGGCTTCAGCCTCACCGAACCGCCCCTGCTCACGCAGCAGGTTGCCGAGGTTGCAGTGCAGGCTCGCGACATGGGGAGCGACGCGAAGAGCGGCGCGGACGTATCCCTCTGCCTCCACAAGCTGACCTTGCATGGCTCGTGCAACCCCGAGCAGCGCGAGAACATCCGGATCTGGATCCGTGCACTGTTCTAAGGCTCGCAGTATCGCCACGGCTTCCGTCAGCAACCCTCGTTCAAGGAATGCGCGCGCCTCGTCGACAGGACGCTGGGTCATGGCATCGTACTCTCGGCGGACGTTCGTTCGACGTTGGAAAAACTACCGTACGCCAATCTTCCTGCCTAAATTTTCAAGCGTTCCACTTGCGCTCACAGAATCTTGAACGTAGCCTGACTCAAAGATGCCGACCCTCGATGTGACGGGTGTCCGTCCTGCGCGTGATCGGTGCGATGTCCGCGAGCATAGGAGCGCCGACCGTCGAAAAACAAACGCCATATCGCATCAATCGCGCTGGACCTTTCAAAATTCACCCTCGACGATCGGATCTCTGGATAGATTTTCGGCGCTGCGAAGTATCTGTCGGTGATCTGCTTGTCATCAATCCGTCTCGCCGGCGCGTACGGATCGATCGATCCTCATTGATCAATGGGCTGCCACTGCCTGAGTGTCGCTCAAATGATGATCGAAGATGCAGGCAATGCTGAATATCTTGTCGGCCCGCCGTTAACGATCTCTGCAATCCTAAGAAATCGAAAAAATTCGCCTTTTGTGCTCGACAATCTATCGCCGACTGCTAGTTTCCTTTTCGTCAAGCTTGGGGAAGCAGAAGATTTCCTCGCCTGCTTGTGTGCTGACTTGGGTCGCAATCACAGGCTGATGCAACGCTATGAATATCCAACACCGATAGGTGATCTTCCAGCGTCGTGAGAACGACTCTCGTCGGCGCAGGATCAGCGGGAGGGTTAGGGAGGCTACGCACGCGCGATCCCGCGAAATGCCTCTGGTTGCTTGCTGCTCATCGGTCTCGAGATCGATGGATGTGCGGCCGCCTTACGATGGCGGTCGCGGGATTTGGATGCCTCATCGATTCGAGAAGGGGTCTTCTCAGTATCGGAATGCAATTCCATAAGTTTTTCGCAAATTTCTAACTGGGATGCTGCAAGATGGCTTATCAGAGTGACATTACGCTTACGACCCTGGGCCTGCCGACGAACAAACCTGCCCCCGCGCCCCTGGCGGCCAATTTCGTCTCTGCGACCGCTCTCTCGCCGGAGACCGGCAACGACTTCATCGATGCATTCATCAACAACGGACGCCATTACGTGAACGCGGACGGCGGCAGCCAGCCGGTCGTCATTCCTTACTACTTCGGGTCCCTGACCCAGACCGCCGCGCAGGCGGCCCGTGGGGTCAACACGCCGTATACCTGGCGTCCTTTCGAGACAGCGGCTTACGAAAAGGCGGTGCTCGGTTGGGAAGCCGTCGCCAACGTCGACTTCGTTCGGACGAATACGCAGGAATCCGCGCTTTTCGTCGAACGCCTTGAGGATCAGGCAACCGCCGGCGGCACGGTGTCCGCTTCGCATAGCCTCCCGAGCACCAGCACGACAGCCAAGAGCCAGGGCACCTACAATTTCGAGGCGGTGAATACACGCCAATGGACGCCCGACAACCTCGAGCCGGGTGGAAACTTCTACCGGACCTTCATCCATGAGACCGGGCACGGCTTGGGCCTGAAGCATCCGCACGATCCGGGTTCCGGCGCCTTCAATCCCGACTTCTTCCCCGGCATCACGGCCGATGACACCTCGGCTGTCCGGCAGCGCAGCCTCGGTACCCTCGAGCTGAACCACATGTTCGGCTCCGTGATGTCGTATCTGCACGGGTACTCCTTCGACGAGCAGGGGCACATCGACGTCGTGGCCACACGGCAGCGTCCGGTCGCGGACGATTACTTCCTCGATCACGGTTTCGCTGCGACTCCGATGGCTTATGACATCGCGGCGATCCAGGACATGTACGGTGCCAATACGAACTACGCGAACGGCGACAACGTCTACGTTCTGCCCGACTCGAATGATCCCCATCCCTTCGTTCGCGGCGAGCCGAACGAGGTCGGCGTCCCCGAGTCGATCATCTACCAGCCCGACACGGCTTTCTGGGCCTGCCTCTGGGATACGGGCGGCACCGACGAGATGCGCTACGAGGGCGCCCGCGATGCGATCCTCGATCTGACGGCGGCAACCCTCGATTACTCGGTAACCGGCTACGGCGTACTGAGCTACGCGGCCTTCATCGGTGGCGGCTACACGATCGCCAACGGCGTCGTCATAGAGAATGCGACGGGTGGCAGCGGCAACGACAGCATCACCGGCAATGCGGCGGCGAACGTCCTCGTCGGCAATGCCGGCAACGACACGCTGACGGGTCATGGCGGAAACGACACCATCGACGGCGGCGCGGGCTTCGACACGGCCGTGTTCACCACCCGCTTCGCCGATACGCTCCTCCTCCAGGGCGGCACGACCACGATCTTCAGTGGGGCCGAAGGCGTCGACACCCTGACGGGCATCGAGCAGTTCCGCTTCACCGACGTCAACATCGGCTTCCAACCCGACCTCTACGGCAGCGTCCAGACTGGCATCGATAGCAATGGCGTGAAGGTGGCGGCCCTCTTCGACGGCCTGCTCGGCCGGAGTGTCGACAGCACTGGTCTTATCGACTTCACGGAGGGTCTGAAGAACGGCGGCACGGTTGCACAGGTGGCCGACGTCATTCTGCACTCCGCGGAGTATACCGCTCGCTTTGGCGACGTGAATGCGGAGAGCAATACCAGCTTCGTCACCGAGATCTACCAGACGGCGCTGGGCCGGGCACCCGACCAGGGCGGCCTTGACGCGCACGTCGCTGCTCTGAACGCCGGCTACTCCCGCGCGGAAATCGCGGCCAACATCGCCCTGTCGCCGGAGAACTTTGCCGGCCTGAGTGTGGATGAGGACGGGATCTTTGTGCCCGATGCAGAAGCTTTTGCGGCCGGTCGGATGTACTTCGGTCTGTTGGACCGTCCGGGCGATGCCGCGGGCGTCTTGAACTTCAAGAGCTTCCTAGAGGGCGGGGCGACGACGACGCAGGCGGCCCAGGCCTTCATCGACTCAACCGAGTATCAATCCAAATTCATCGGTTTGAGCAACGCCGATTTCATTGATCAGCTCTACGAAAACACGCTCGGACGCGATCCCGACAGTATTGGTTTTGACGGCTTCATGACGGCGCTCAGCAATGGAACGTCACGCGCCGAGGTTGCGGTAGCCATAACCCAGAGCTTCGAGGCACAAGATCATTTCGCTTCGGTTCTACAACAGGGATGGGTCGCGGTCTGATTCAGGCGCTTCGAGCCGCCGATCAATCGGCGGCTCGACACCTTTTCTCACTTGCTAATCATAACAAGATACCTTGGGGCTTCTTTGCAGAGTGGGTAGTAACAAAGCTCATTGAGTCTGACCCCATAAGTCGGTCTGCCGGAGGTCCGGCGGACGAAGGCCGCCGTGCCGTCGCGCGGGCAGACCTCGATGAGTGGAGATCGTCGAGGTCTGGTATGAGACGGCAGAGCAAGACAAGGCCAAGCGCCGATGTCCAGGGCATCCGACATCCGCTTCCATGTTGACCTCCGCGATGTCCCGCCGGAGAAAGTCGCGCGCCGGCCGCACCCTTCCCTCTCGGCCGTCGAGGGGATCAAGCCCCGTCTTCTCGTGCGGCGCTTCCCTCGGCCGGAGCCGGACGCGGGCACGTATAACCTCGACGCGGTCGGCCGTCGGCGGAATGGCCCTCACCCGGGGCGCAGTTCCTGGAAGTCGCCCAGCGCTGAGACGGCGCCGACACTTTCGGCCCCGGGAAAGAGCCTTGGGAGCAATTGCGCGTGAGACCCAGGGGCGGCGCCGGAGGAGTTACACCTCCAGCGTCTGCCAATCCGGTGAGCGCGGGCCTTTCACGGACTGAATCGGCTTCGGACTGCCGACGCCCCACAGCCTGTCCGTGTTCATGCGTGTTGCGTGGATCGTCCTACGCCGGGTCGCAACGAACTTTCAAAACACAGCGTATCGCGGCGTGGGTGAACGCCATGTCGCGAGATCGCGCGCACGAAAAAGCCCGCTAAGTCATTGACTTAACGGGCGAAACTTATTGGCTGGGGGACCAGGATTCGAACCTGGACTAGAGGAGTCAGAGTCCACTGTTCTACCGTTAAACTATCCCCCAAAATCCTCGCGTGGCTCGAGGATGGATCCGGTTGTTTCCGTCCGATCGGTGCATCGCACCAGCCTGGATCGGCCCCGGTCCGTTCCGGTGGAGGGGCGATAGCATGGCTTTCCCGGAGGAGGCAAGTGGCTTTCCCGAAGGAGGCGCGTGCGGTTCGCCGGGTCATCGTGGGGCCGGCGATCCGCGGAACGTGTCAGGCGCTGCCGGGTGGTGTCGCGCCGGTTTCGAGCATGGCGAGGGTGCGCAGGATCGCCAGGGCCACGATCTCGGAATCGGTGTCCCCTTCCGGCGTCGCCGGCAGGATCGCCACGGTGCTGACCTCGTCGTCGGAGAGGAAGCCCACCACGACCTTGTAGACGTCGCCCTCGGGAGCGTCCGCGTCGTGGACGAGGCAGACCCGGCAGCCATTCGCCTCCCCGTAGACGCGCTGCGTGAAGACCTGGACGCGCCGGGCATCGGGCTGTTCCGGTCGGCGCGGGGCGCCGAAGGTCGGGCGGATGATGTTGTCCATGATCGGTCCTATAGCCGAACGGCCGCGCGTCGGGGAGACCCCCTACGGCGGCCGTGCGAAACCAAGGTGACCCGCGAGGGCCGGTCGTCCGGCGCCGAAGACGATCCGGCCCGGGGTGACCCCGTGTCAGCGCGACAGGAGGGTTTCGGGGTCTTCCTTGGCGAGCTTGAGGAGGTTCTGGCCGTAGGCGGTCTTGGCGAAGAGCTTGCCGCGGGCGATGAGCTGCTCCTGGCCGATGAAGCCCTGCAGGTAGGCGATCTCTTCCAGGCAGGCCACCTGCAGGCCCTGCCGGTGCTGCAGGGTGCGCACGAACTCGGAGGCCTCCAGCAGGCTGTCGTGCGTGCCCGTGTCGAGCCAGGCATAGCCCCGGCTCATCCGCTCCACGTGGAGCTGGCCCCGCTCAAGATAGGCCTCGTTGATGCTGGTGATCTCGAGTTCGCCCCGGGCCGAGGGCTTCACGGCCGCAGCGATGTCCACCACCTGGTTGTCGTAGAAGTACAGCCCTGTCACCGCCCAGGGGCTCTCCGGCTCCGGCGGCTTCTCGACGAGCCGCAGGGGGCGGCCCTCCTTGTCCAGGGTCACGACGCCGTAGGCCGCCGGATTGTCGACGTGGTAGGCGAACACCGTGGCGCCGGTCGTGCGTTCGCGGGCGCGCTTGAGCAACGCGCTCATGCCGTTGCCGAAGAACAGGTTGTCGCCGAGCACCAGCGCGACGCTGTCGTCGCCGACGAACTCGGCGCCGATGATGAAGGCCTGCGCGAGGCCCTCCGGCCGGGGCTGCACCGCGTAGGTGAAGGACAGCCCGAACTGCTCGCCCGTGCCGAACAGGCGCTTGTAGTTGTCCAGATGCTCGGGTGAGGAGATGATCAGGATCTCGCGGATGCCCGCCAGCATCAGCACCGAGACCGGGTAGTAGATCATCGGCTTGTCGTAGACCGGCAGCAGCTGCTTGTTGATCGACAGGGTCGCCGGGTGCAGGCGCGTGCCCGTGCCGCCGGCCAGAACGATGCCCTTCATGCCTGTGTCTCCTTGGGCTGGTGCACGGGCCCGATCAGCCGGTCGAGGATGTCCTCCAGCGCCTCAGTCCAGGGCCGGGGGGTCAGGCCGTAGGCTTGCGCTAGGCTCTGCGTCGAGAGCTGCGAATTGGCCGGGCGCCGGGCCGGGGTCGGGAAGGCGCTGGTGGGGATCGGGTCGACGGGAATGTCCCGTCCCCCGCGCCGGGCGGCGGCCGCGACGATACGCTTCGCGAAGCCGCACCAGGTTGTGGCGCCCGCGTTGACGAAGTGGTGCGTGCCCGTGGGCGCGCCCGGGTCGGTGCCGAGCCTCTGGGCGATGACCGCCAGGCCCGCGGCGAGGTCGCCCGCGCTGGTCGGGTTGCCGTGCTGGTCGTCGACCACGCTGAGGCGGTCGCGCTCGGCCGAGAGCCGCAGCATCGTCTTGACGAAGTTGCCCCGGTGCGGGCTCACCACCCAGGCGGTGCGGATGATGGCGTGGCGCGGGTTGGCGCTGCGCACCGCCATCTCGCCGGCCGCCTTGCTGGCGCCATAGACGCTCCTTGGGTTCACCGGCATGTCGGGGGTGCAGGCACCCGTGCCGGTCCCGTCGAAGACGTAGTCGGTGGAGACGTGGACGAGGGGGATGCCGGCCTTGGCGGTGGCGGCGGCCAGCAGCGCCGGTGCGACCGCGTTCAGGGTCCAGGCGGCGGCGATCTCGCTCTCGGCCTTGTCGACGGCGGTGTAGGCGGCCGTGTTGACCACCGCCGCGTAGGCGCGCTGGCCAAGGGCCGCCGCGAGCGCCGCCCCGTCCGTGATGTCGAGTTCGCCGCGGGTCGGGGCGTGGAGGCGCGCGTTCGCCCCCCAGAGGCCGGGGGCCTGCAACTCGGTTCCGACCTGGCCGGCCCCGCCGAGGATGAGGATGTCCATGGGATCCGACATCCGCGGTTCAGGCCTCCTTGGGGGCTAGGCCGAGGCCGAGGCGCTCGCCGGTGTAGCGACCCTCGCGGATCGGACGCCACCAGGCCTCGTTGTCGAGGTACCAGCGCACCGTCTCCTCCAGCGCCCGCTCGAAGTCCTTGGTCGGGTGCCAGCCGACCTCGGCCTCGGCCTTGCCGGGATCGATGGCGTAGCGCCGGTCGTGGCCGGGCCGGTCGGTGACGTAGGTGATCAGGCGGTCGTGCGGCGCCTGCTCGGGGCGCAACCGGTCGAAGGCGGCGCAGAGCGCCTTGACCACCGCGAGGTTGTTGCGCACCGAGCGCCCGCCGAGGAGGTAGGTCTCGCCGACCCGCCCCTTCTCCAGCACCGCCACGAGGCCGCGGGCGTGGTCCTCGACATGGATCCAGTCGCGCTCGTTCAGGCCGTCGCCGTAGACGGGCAGAGCCTTGCCCTCCAGCGCGTTGAGGATCATCAGCGGGATGAGCTTTTCGGGGAAGTGGCGCGGGCCGTAATTGTTCGAGCAGTTCGTCACCAGCACCGGCAGGCCGTAGGTCTCGTGCCAGGCCCGGGCGAGGTGGTCGGAGGCCGCCTTCGAGGCCGAGTAGGGCGAGCGCGGGTCGTAGCGGCTCTCCTCGGTGAAGAACCCGTCCGGCGGCAGCGAGCCGTAGACCTCGTCGGTGGAGACGTGCAGGAAGCGAAAACCCGCCTTGGCCTCGCCGGTCAGCCCGTCCCAGTGGGTGCGGGCCCCGTCGAGCATCACCTGGGTGCCCACCACGTTGGTGCGGATGAAGGCGCC
Organism: Methylobacterium sp. J-078; assembly: GCF_022829285.1. Taxonomy (GTDB): domain Bacteria; phylum Pseudomonadota; class Alphaproteobacteria; order Rhizobiales; family Beijerinckiaceae; genus Methylobacterium. The sequence continues at coordinate 271 of NZ_JAKSYI010000099.1, read as the reverse complement.
CGGATCGGTGATCGAGCGGTCGACGTGGCTCTCGGCGGCCAGGTGCATCACCGCGTCGGGCCGGAACGCGGCGTAGAGGGCGTGCACGGCTCCCGGATCGCAGATGTCGGCCTCGACCAGTCGGTGCTTCGGGTTGCCGGCCAGCGGCTGGAGCGAGATCGGGTTGGCCGCGTAGGTCAGCGCGTCCAGCGTCGCCACCTCGTGTCCGAGGTCCTGCACCAGGTGCAGGACCAGTGCCGATCCGATGAAGCCGCAGCCGCCGGTGACCAAG
>NZ_JAKSYI010000088.1 GCF_022829285.1 Methylobacterium sp. J-078 | reverse complement strand
CAAACCCCGGCCTTGCTTCGGCTGCCCTTAAGGCGCGCCAATCAGCCTCCGCGGATGAAACGCCTAACGCACGGCAGCCTATCGCGGATGCTCACGGCATTTGCCTACTGCACAAGCACGGCTTGATCGCAGCGGACCCCGTTCACGGTGAGATCGGCCTTGCCGATCCGAATGCCGATGGTCCGAAGCGTGTTGTCTAGAACGCCGTCCAGGGACGGCGCGGCGAGGTTGAGTGCGGTCCCTACCGTCGCTAGAAGGCCGGGCGCCAGAAGCCCGATCCCGTTGACGTCGAGGCTGAGGGACGACACGAGGCTCGGCACCAGAGCCTGTGTCATGCTGGTCGCCGAGACAGTCCCGACTTTGTGTTGAGCGATGTCGTCATCGCTGAACAAGAGAGCCTGCGTGTAGGGGCTTGCGATCGTCGCCCTAGCCCGGCCGCTGACGGTCAGGAGCGGCGTGACGCGCAAAAGCGTGGCCGGCCGCGTGAGATCCGGCGCCGGGGACGCCACGTCAATCAGGTATTTCGGGATATCCGCGATGGCGAGTTCGGCCACTCCGGGTTGTGCGTCCAGCGTCACCTGACGCCGCCCCTGAGATGACCAGGGACAGGTCAGGGTCCGGAGCGTGGCCCGCGACATCGCCGCCTGAACGTAGACCG
>NZ_JAKSYI010000084.1 GCF_022829285.1 Methylobacterium sp. J-078 | reverse complement strand
CCAGGTCGAGTGGCCCCGGCCTCGTCGGCACCAGCACCAGATCCGCAACGCGCATCGCTCCCAAGATGCTGTCCTCGGCATGGGGCGGCGTGTCGATGATAACCCGGCCGATCCCTTCACGCTTTGCCGCTGCGATCAGATCGGGCAACTCGCGCGCGTCCGCCTCGATCAGGTTCGGCACATCTGCGACGCGCAGGCGGTGCCACCACGCGAGCGAGCGTTGAGGGTCCGTGTCCAGCAGGAGCGCCGGTTTCCCTTCCTCGGAGGCGAGCACGCTCAGATGCATGGCGAGCGTTGTCTTGCCAACGCCCCCTTTCCGAGCGGCTATCGTGATGACTTGCACGCGCGATCCCCTGTGATCCGGCCTCGGAGCCCGCACGCCATCTTGATTGCGGGCGAGACTGTCAACAGCCTCCCGAGCCTGCACGATGGCGCGGGAGCGTGAACAATTGCTTGCGAGCCCGAAGGCCCCCGAGCGGTCGAGATAACGAGAACGCCAGCCCTCAGGATAGGAGGCTGGCGTGATAGCTTTGCAGCCAAGACTGGATCAGCGCGGGCGGCGTCGAGGGCGCAGCCGATCCCGCGCTAGGTCGAGATCCGCAAGGGCGCCGTCTACCCGTGCGATCCAGCGCCTTGCCGCGCCGGCATCGCCGCGTGCGTTGGCCCGAGCGAGCCCGGCCGCGATCCGGCGCAGCCGCCACATTTCGATATGGAGCCGGGCGAGGCCCAAGAGAGACGGCGTTGCCGGCGCCTGAGGAATGGCAGGAACGACACGCATCAGCAGGACACCACGTAGAGAGCGACGAGGACGGTTGCCGTGACGACGTTGCCGCGTCCGACTTCATGGCCCGCGTCGCGGAGGAGGGCGCAGCGCATACGCTTGAGACGGCCCAGGCCACGGGCGACAGCAGGAAGGCCGAGCGCCAGCGCGGCGCGCATCGTGATCCGGGTTTTCATGGAATGAACCTTGGCTGTTTCGTGGGGTTCCCCTCCGCGAGACGCGGAGAGTGATCGTTGGTCGGGTTGTGTGTGTTTTGTCTGCTCGGCGGCGTGGCAGCGGTCTGCGCCTCGCTTCTCATCGAAAGCCGACGCGCCGTGTTGGAGCTTGTAGGGGGCAGGCTTCTGATCGTTGGGTTGTGTCTGATCGGTGCCGGCTTACCGATCTTCCGCTGAAGCTGTTTCGCCATCCAGATCCGAGCCGCGCAACCAGACGATCTGCGAGGCGTGGCCTTCAGGAGCCCCAAGGGACGGCTCGGCATCGGCGCCGTCCTCCTGGTCGGCGTCGCCCTCGATCCGGTCGAGAAGGGCGATGAGCCGGTCAGCGGTATCGAGGGCGGCTTGCGCTGCCTCCTCGATCTGGCGCCGGACTTCGGCGGGGGAGGGCACCGGCATATGCACGGGGGTAGCGACTGGCCGGCGCGGCGTGAAAGTGTGAACGTTGGTCATCGGATCAGGCCCGGCCCTTCACATGGCGCTCGATGGCGATGCGGTGTTCCTCAAGCTCGGCGATCAGCCGGGTTGTTTCGGCCTTGAGGGCGGCGCCGTCCTCACCTGACGTGCCGAATGGACAATGGAAGCTCGGGGCGAACCCGGCCTCGTCCCGGAGCGCCTTCCCGCCGATCGCTTCCCATGCCTGGACCCAGCCCGCCGCGTCATAGCTCGCGTTGGAATCAATCAGGGTGACACCCGCGACGAGAGCCGCGCTTTGGATCAGCCCGCCCGTAAGGCGATCCGTCTTCTGCCATTCGCCTTCGGTCGCTTGGCGGACCTTCACCGCCAGACCGGCGGGCGTGACGGCGGCGGCTTCGGAAATGAGGTTGCGGGCCAGCCGGGTCGCCGTCTGCGCTTCGGTCCACCTGCGCCGGGTATCCGCTAAGCCGAACTCTGCCCGCGCCTCGGCCATGCGAGCCTCATACTCTTCCGCGATGGGAAGGATGTCGCGCAGAACGCGGATGGCCTTGGGCGTCGTGCCGGCACGCCCGTAGACCCTCGGCATGGCCGCGATGGCCCGGTGCAGGCTTTCGACAGTCCACCGATAGACGACGACATCGCCGGGCGCGTCCGCGATCTGGAGACGGATGCGCTCCGTGCCGAGCGGCATGCCCGGATGCGCCGTATCGACCAGAACCCAGGTCGGGGCGACGAGAGCCCGCGGCAACTCCCCGAGCGCCGCTTCGTAGGCAGCATATGCGCGACTGTGATCCGCCTTAGCATCGCGCTCAGCATTCCGTGCCGCTACATAAGCGACCTCGGCATCCAGCAGCGATTGGTCTGGATGGGGGCTGCTCGCGCTGGGCGGCAGGATGGCTCCAGCCAGCACTGGCAGGGGCGCAGCGATGGCGACAGCCATCGAGCCAGCGACCATCGTCCGGCGGCCTTGGTCGGCCTCGTCGGGTTTGCGCCCCATGAGGCGCGCGGCCGATGCCTTCAGGCTCGCGGCGCGGTCTTTCAGAGAGGGGCGATCAGCACGCCGGCGGAAGGGATTGGACAGCTTGAGAGAGGGCACGCGCGGCGCTCCTGTGGTCGGGCAGGACTGAAAGGGGAGGAGGCGGCAGCAGGCGGCTACCGCGAGGAAGGCGGCGGCGTCAGGCGCGCTTGGCGTCGGCTTCCGCTGCGTAGTCGCTGACATCATCGAAGTTTCCGCGCGCGACAGCGCGGTTCACGAGAACGTCAGCGCGGAATGTAGCTTCAGAGCGCTCGGTCACGTCGCGGCGGGCCAACTCGTCTGCGACGTAGTTTTGGAAGTGATGCAGCCGGTCGCTTTCGGCATCGAGCAGCCTGTCCCCACGCCCTTCCGGCGAAGTGGTCCAGCCCGTCAGGCCCATGATGTCCGTTGCCATCTTGAGCGCATTGTAGGTGCGATAGAGGTCCGTGACCGTGTAGCCCGAGAAATCGGGAGCGGGCGGCATGGCCGGCGCAGCACCATCGAGCAGCGGGCTACGCGCGATCAGGTCGAGGATGCGGACGTGCTGTTCGTTCGACTGATCCTCATCGAGGTTGAAGCCCTGATCTTCACGGAACTGGACGGCATAGCGAGCAAGAGCCGTGCAGCCGGCTGCCGTGGTTGGGACCGTCTTCAGCAGCACGCCATCGACATGCGCGAAGAAGGCGTCTGCTGCCTCATCCTGTTCGGGAAGCACGTCGATGGACCCGGCCGGCTGTGGCAGGAGGTCGGCGCGATTGCGGGCGGAGGTCAGGTCGCGCGTCGTATCGATAGCCGCGAAGATGGGGTCTACGGCCGGCGCCGAGCGAACGAAGGCGAGGTCGGAGAGATCGCGCAGGACGCATTGCCAAGACAGGAACTCGATCGACTGAGGATGGCTGTGCGGCGGCGCCACGTCCTCAAGCTGATCGCGGAAGGCGGGCGCCTTTGCAGCGAAGTCCGCCAGCGACGTGACCGGGTACGCCAGGATCGCACGGTGCAGGGCAATCCGCTGATCGGCCAGCTTCTCGGCATCACGCCCGACCTGCCCACCCGCATTCTCGCGGTCCAGCATGGCAGTCCATTCCCCCACCAGAGCCGCAAGGGTGGGCGCCACCGAAGCAGAGGCGGCCGCTGCGTTGGCCGGCTTGCGACGGATCACGCGGGCTGCGGACGCCTTTAGAGACGCGGCGCGCTCACGCAGCGAGGGGCGGGCGGTGTCGCGCTTGGCGAGGCGGGCGAAGGGATTGCGCATGTCAGGTTTTCCAAATTTCATGATTTCAGGGTTTCAGCTATTGCGGGTCTCAGGGCGGGTTAGGCGAGCGTCGCGAGGCCGATGACGACAAGGCCGCCGCAGATTAGGGACAGGGCGGCTACAGCCTCGCCCAAGCCGCTCAGGAGGCGCAGCGTCGGCGCGAGCGGAGCGCGGGCAGGCTCGACGGGTAGGAAGTCCAGGCGCAGGTACAGAGCCAGGTCGGAGGCGCGGGCGAGCACTGCCGCATCCGTGATGCCGTCGTGCTGAATGTGCCAGCGCAGGTGCCGCAGGAGAGCCAGGGAGCCGAACTGCGTCGCGCAAGGCGTGGCGAGGAGGCGGGCGAGGGCGCCTTCCATCTCGACGTGACGGCGGGCCACCAGGGCGTCGGAGGCGCACTGCCAGACGCTCCAAGCCTCGTCGTGGTGGTCGATGACCGCGAGGATGGGGTCAGCGTGGAAGGGGACGTGCTCAATGATCTGGGCGTGCGAGGTCGTTGCCATAACCGGAGCTCCGGGGCTTGGGATCGTCAGGGAGGTTCGAAGGGGGTGGGTCCCGTTTGATCAGCCGGGCGGGTGGTGCATCAGCGCCGGCAGGGAGCAGCCGGGCTGGCAGGCGCCGGGACGGCTGAAGACCTCTCGCAGGTACCGGCGGGACGTGCGCGCTGCGCCACGGGTGCCGGCTCTCTCAGCCCGCGCCGCGTAGTACCCGATGAGGGCCAGAGCCCCGGCCTGGGTTGCCGGCGTCAGGGCGTGGAGATCGGCACGAGCTACGCGGCGCTCCTTGGCCAACGCGACGCGATAGGCACGCCATTCTGTTGTCAGGCGGCCGTCAGCCTGGCGATGCAGGGCCGAGGCGAGCCCGGCGGCTCTGTGTGCCATGTCGGCCGCTTCCGTGATGCGGATGGCTGCCAGAAGCGGGTCGGACGGTAGCGCGGCGCTGGAGCGGAGGAGCGGACCGATCAGCGCAGCAGCCCCGAACAAGGATCGGCGGGAGAGGATCGAAGCACTCACTGACCCAACCTCCGCACGGGTCGGGGCTTCCGGGTCGGAAGATCCTGGGCTTCGGCAAAGCGCTCGCCCATGCTCTTGCGCGGAGGCATCTTGATCGGCTCCGGATTGCTGGCGCCTACCTCAGGATAGAGGTCTGGCCGCTGACGCTTCCGCCACCGATCCATGGCCTCGATGTCGAACATGCCAGTGGTTTCATCGGGCGCAGGGAAGCCACGCGCGTAGAGCTTCGGACAGCACGTCGTGAATTGGCTGAGTGTTAGGCCCATCCGGCGTGCGGCCTTGTCGGCAGGTACGTAGGCAGGATCAACACGGAAACGGACCGCCGGAGGGGTGGGGGGCTTGCTCATGTCCCAGATCCTCAGTGCGCGACCGCGCGGTGGGCGGCCTTGGCGACCTGCCACGCGGCCTTCAGGCTGACCGACATTGCGGTGGTCCAGGTGGAGCCGGTGCGATCCTGGTGCAGCCTCGCAGCCGCAGCGGCGTGGGCCATGATTGCGGAGTGGTCGAACTTGCCAGCGACGACCAGGGGGCGGCGGGTCTTCACGTAGCACTCGACCATGGCGCGGGCGGAGAGGAAGCCAGCGGGGAGCACATCGCGATCCGCCTTCATGGTGCGGGTGGCGGCGGTCCAGGAGATGCGGCGGTTGAGGGACATCGGAGGAACCTTGTGTTTCCCGGCCTGATGTCTGATATTAAGTATGAGGTTGGATCTAAGTCAACACTGAGGTATGAGGTTGGGCGAAAAATATATAAGTTCTGCCCAATGCCGTGCGGCCCGTGCCCTCCTCGGGTGGACCCGCGAAGAGTTGGCTGGTGCCTCCAGCGTTTCGAAGATGACGCTTGCCGACTTCGAGACGGACAAGCGGAAGCCCTACGATCGCACCCTGCGCGATATTGAGGGGGCGCTTCGCAAAGCGGGGCTGGCCTTCTGCTTCGACGATGAGGATGGGCCTGGGGGGAGAGGGGTCGCTTTCGAAAGTTCCGACGACGCCCCGGCGGCCGGTGACGCGAAACAGGATACCCATGCTGGATAGCCTCGCCCGTTCCATTGCAGAGACAGCGGCCGGGGCACTTGGCGCTCGTACTGCCACGGAGCAGGCATGGGTTTCCGATGAGGAAATCGGATTATACTTCTGGCACGAAAGAGGTTTTCGCGATCACGACACGCTGGTTGTGCTCATCAATTATACGCGCGAGGTCCTAGACCGGCGTGAAGTCGCGGCCGCGCGAGTTTCGTGTCAACCTGAAACGAAATCCCCCAAGGCTCGACCCTCGGCTCGCCGGCCCCGTCCCGTGCAACTCGCCCTCGATCTGGTGACGGCATGAGGGGCAAGGGCCAAACCGAAACCCCGCCCATGTTCGACTATTGGGATCGGAAGCTCGCAGCAGTCGCTGGCCCTGACGTGGCTCGCATCCAACAGCAGAACCGCGCGCTTGAGCACGAGCGCCAGGCCGGGCGCACCAAGCGCAAGGGATCAGGGTTCAAGCCTCCGCAGTGCCGGCTCACCATCAGCGACATCGGCCGCGTGATCCAGCACCGGCACAACGGCCCGTGCGACACCGCCGAGGGCGCGATCTACCTTACGGCGGTCCTGCCCTCCTTGGTCGAGGAGGCCGGCGGGTTCGATGCCGAGACGTTCGAAGAGCGGCTACAGAAATGGGCGACCGCCGCAACGCCTCGGCTGACGGGCGAGGAAATCAGCATCTGCCTGAATGAGGCCAGGGTACGCGATGCGCGCGGCCGGCTGCATTGGTCCGCGCAGGACTTAGGAGACCATCTGCACCTCACCGTGGCTGAGCGCGAGAGCTTAGGCATCACAACGGTTCGGCCTCGCGGGATGAACGAGCGCGATTTCAAAGCCTACCAGCGCAGCCGGAAGACCGCCGCCGAGAAGGCGCGAAGGATCGCAGCGGGGGCGAAGGCGCGCGAGCAGTCAGACGCGCAGATGAAGCCTTGGGCGGCCTTGGGGGTCAGCCGCCGGACGTTCTACCGAGCGCGCAAGGCCATGCCCGAAATCGTCCGTGGCACTAATTCGTGTCCACCAGATACGAAGTATCTACAGGCCACCACGGGGCAGTGCCACGAGGAGGACCGTCCCCTCCAGGTTCCAGCGAGACAGGCCAGCGCGAGACGAAGCGTCAGCGCTGGCGGGCATTCGCCCAGGGATCTACCGAGGGCAGTCCGGACCGGACATGCCGTCCCGCAGCCGCTGCCGAACGGAGGAGTTTCGCAGCCTGACATGCTGGCCGAGTTCCTGCCGCTCAGCGTCGTCGTGAACACCTACCTCGGCGGGGTGATGCCGCCAGAGCTTGCCCTTGCCGTGCGCACGGCTCAGCGCGCGAGGATGGTGACGCAGGAGACGGTTGCCCGATCCATCGGCGTCAGCCGCCCGCAGTTGGCGAATGCTCTTCGGGGTCGGTTCGGTCTTAGCCAGAGTGCGGCGGCCAACCTCGTGCGGTGGCTCGAAGCGGCTTAACGAGGCAACGCATCAAATGACACATTATGCGAAATCACTTGCCGTCACGAGGGACTAGCGGCTGCCAACAAGCAGTCCATGAACGCCTGGATCATGCGGTGCCTCGAAACCTGCGCCAGCGCCCAATCGCAGGACCGCTAAGGCAGGGTCATGGGTATTACTTTCACGCCACGTCGTGGCGGCATCCTGATGTGCGACTTCGGACCGGACCCAACCGACCCGATCACCTTCCCGCTCGGCAAGCCGCCTGTCGGCGTCGCGCCCGAGATGTGGAAGATCCGGCCCGTTGTCGTGGTCTCTCCAGCCGCGCTGAACCACAAGCACGGTACGGGTCCGGGCGTCTGCCTGGTTGTCCCGTTCAGTGCCACGCCTCCAAGGACAGAGGACCCATGGGATGTCCCGTTCGCTGCGAAGGCTTCCCCAAGCCTCCGTAAGGCATCATGGGCGAAGTGCGCTGCTGTAACCCTCGTCTCGCATGCCCGGCTTGATCGCGTCATCACCGGTCGGGGCTATCGAGGAGACTTCCTAAGCCCGGCGGACATGACACGCGTCGACGAAGGAATGCGGGCGGCCCTCGGGCTGTAATTGCATTTGCGCGAATGCGAGCCCATATTCCGCGTGTCCTCGAAAGAGGCTTTGGGAGCCGGCATCGCGCGTCGCCGCACGATTTCGCCGGCTTCATGACAGGTCTCGCTGGAGCGATCCGGCGGGACCTTTCTCGTTTCGGGCGTCCCCTGATCCCGACTGCTCAGGCTTTCCTGCCGGGAGAACGCTTCTTCGGCCGCTGGACAGGCGCCGCGGCTCGACGTGCAGCATGAAACTTCCGAAGCGTCTCGTGCGCCTCCTCAAGCCGATCTGTAGCGGACCGCATATCTGTCTCGGCCCTTGAGATTTGGAGTCGCTGGTTCACCAGCATGGCCGCTGTCATCGCCAAGCCCGCTCGGCGGATCTCGACAATGGCTCGCTCACGGTCCCACCAACCGCTTTCGTAGCGACGGGTCATTTCTTCCTCGGTGAAATCGGTCTCTGGTTCCTCGGGGTTCAGGGCTGCCTGGATCTCCTCCGTAGACGGCCCGTACCCAATGGCATCTCGATACTCCTGCATGGCACGGAGGCAGGCCACCATCTCCTCGACAAGACGGTAAGGATGCCCGGCCCCACGCGTGATCCGCATCAGGTTGGCAGTGAGGTGCCTAAGGGCTGGCGTCAGATCTTCGAGAGCGCGATGGCGGGCGACCTCGGCCTCGGATTGCTCGCTCACCAGTCGCATAGATCCACCTGCCGAGACGCTGAAGCGAGGGGCTTCAGGAAGGGGTCATGTTAGAGATCCTAAGAAGAGTGTCGAGGATCGAGTTCTCCCTTACGTTGAAGAGATATCGGCAGCTGCGACGACCCCGTGGAAGCTTATGGTCGGAGAATTCCGGATGAAGCGCGTTCTCCCGCTCCCCTCAGCACGGCTCCTCAGACTGGCTGAGGCTGCCGCGTTCTGCTCGCTGACTGTCTCGGTGTTCGAGCGGACGTGCCCTGTCGCTCCGATCAATCTATCTCCGGATGGCCGGGACGATCGGCGGCTCCTCCGGTACGACGTACGAGCCCTTCACGAATGGATCGACCTGCTGAGCGGTCGCGTGGCGGGCATGCCAGAATACCGTGACTGGTTGGCCGAGTTCGATCTTTGACGGGCGGGGATCGCTTCAGTAGGGGAGGGGGCGAAACACTGAGCCCCTGAGTCGTTCTTGCCAATCGTCCTCAAATGTACGATCTGAGGATTGCGGGGGCGCAAAATCGAATAGTATCATGTCAGACAACGCAGAAAATCAAACGATCGACTTCATTGATCTCGCCAGCGATATCGTCTGCGCGTATGTGTCGAATAACTCGGTTCCAGTGGCCGAACTCCCAAGCCTCGTGCACAGCGTTCACGCTGCTCTAGCAGGGCTTGCCAGCGGCGCGGTTCAAACTGCCGCAGAAGACAACCACGAGAAGCCGACTGCGGCTCAGATCCGCAAGTCCGTGATGCCAGATGGTATCGTCAGCTTCCTGGATGGCAAAACCTACAAGACGATGAAGCGTCACCTCAGCACGCACGGGCTTGACCCGCACAGCTACCGCCAGCGTTTCGGCCTCCCCACCGACTACCCGATGGTGGCACCGAGCTACGCCGCGCAGCGCTCGGCACTGGCGAAGTCCATCGGTCTTGGCCGGGTCGCTGATCGTAGCGAAGAAGTGGAGCCCAAGGCCAAGGGACGCGGAAAGGCTGCGTAGCTTCCTTCGTTGGCGTCGCGGCCAGAGAAGGCCGCTGCACCGGTTCCACGATTAGGAAGGCGGGCATGACTCTGGCTGGACTCAACGCCCGAAGCCTAGGTTCAACTTAGCCCCAGGATTGCGCCCCGCGCGGCACAGGAGCCGTTCCGGCCGTTGCCTCTATCTTGGCCAGTGCGGGCACCCCAGGAGCGTTCAGGCGAGCCTGCATGCCTTTCCCGACCTTGAAGGCCAGCACCCGCTTGTCCGCCACCGGCACGGCCTCGCCTGTCTTCGGATTGCGGCCCGTGCGAGCCTCGCGCGCCTTCACCGTGAAGGCCCCGAAGCCACGAAGCTCCACGCGATCGCCGGCCACCAGGGCATCCGAGATCCGACCCAGAATGGCGTTCACCACCGCCTCTACGTCTCGCTCGTAGAGGTGCGGGTTATGCTCCGCGATGCGGAGGATCAGTTCGGACTTGATCATGGGCCGGGGGTGAACCCGATCCAGGCCGGCGAAGCAAGAGCAGCCAGATGATCGAAAACTAAGGGCCGCCCCCCTCTGCGCGAGGTCTGCGACGGGTAAATTTGCGATTGTACCCTTCCAAGTAGCAACCGCAGCGAGACGGACATTGCCGTTGCACTCGCTCCCGACCCTAAACCGTTTCTGGCGATTCGGCCTCTCTATGCAATATGGAACAAGATAGCCGTGTTGCCCGGTCGAGGAGCATGTAACCGAGATCCGAACCGCGCACAGACAGCACGATTGAGCAGACGGCGACGAGATAGCCTACCAGCACATCCGCGACGTAGTGGCCACCGCATCCCACGGTGGCGATAGACACGGTCACATTTAACACCCCAGCAGGCCAGCGTGCGGGCCGCCAAGCCCAGAATGCCCAGGTTGCTAGAACTGCCGACGCGGCGTGGAAGCTCGGGAACGAGACGATGCCCAGCTTCGGCACGCCTACGAGATCACGCAGCGCGCCGGATCGTAGCGCGTCGTAGGTTTCAACATCGGTCGCAGCAAACGGCCAAGAAGGCGTGGTCCGCAACATTGGGTCGAGAATGGCGATGATGCCCCTGGTCGGCAATGGGACGCTGATCGCTGATGTGAGGACGATTGCGATGGCGAAGGCACATAGGTAGCGGTCGAGATGCCGGATGCGCGAAGTTGCCATACACAGGATGATGATCAGAACCGCCTGCGGTATCATCGTCGTATAGACGACACTGAGTGCTCGCGTGATGTTGGGGTGCTCATTAAGCCAACTCATCCACGCGAGGTGATTAAAGCCGAGCGACAGATCGAAGGCACGGATCGCGTCGTCGGCTAGTGGCAGCGAAATCGCCTGCGCCTGCCAGGGCAGGATCAGCGTAAAGTCGAGGATCACGACTACAGCAGCGAAAATATCAAATGGCACAGTCAGCCAAGGTCTCGCCTGGAGTGCGGGCGAGAGGCGTAGCGCTACGCACAACGCGGTCATGATTAGAACCGAACCGGGAGCTATGGCCTGCGTTTTGAACTTAAAGTAGAGGGACATACCCTCCACCAAACAAGCTCCAACAAGGCATAGGACCGCCGTAAATGGCGACAGCGAAACAACTCGCATTGAATTCTTGTTCGCTACTTCGACGCCCGCCATGCTGGAAAGCCTCCGTTCATCGCATAGGGCGCAGTGCAAGTTAAAATCACCTCAAGCGCCCCCGTTTATTCGTGAGTAGCATGTCCACTTCAGGGTGAAGGGTCAGGGTCCGCTCACCACCTACAGCGGATCTCGGGGACGGGCACCGCCTGCCAGATCTCGCCTTCATGTGACGCATCCCGATTTGGTGCCGTGCCACTGTGGAGCGCTTGAGGACCGGCTAACCAGCCTCGGCCATTCTACCGGCGAGCCACTGTTCTGCGTACCGGCTCAGCGTGAGATGAACGATCCTACCCCGCCGGTCCCGTGATCAGATCGGGCGGCGGGGGCAGCTTCATTGAACATTAACCATACGATCCTCATCTGAGGTAATACCGCTCCTGCTGCTATCGCTGGATCGGATGCGGCCACGATGCCGGGATGGGGTGACGCCGGATGTACGCGCACCTTGTCTCAGTGTCTGTGGCCGTCGCTATGTCGAGCCTCGGTGCAACCTTAACGGTTTGGTGCCGATACCTGTTCAGGATGCCTCAACCTTTGAAGGATCCTGACCCATGCGCGTGCTGCTGATCGAGGACGATGCCTCCGTCGCCGCCAGCATCGAATTGATGCTGAAGTCCGAGAGCTTCAACACCTACACCACCGACATGGGCGAGGAAGGGATCGACCTCGGCAAGCTGTATGACTACGACATCATCCTGCTCGACCTGACGCTGCCGGATATCTCGGGCTACGAGGTGCTGCGCAGCTTGCGCGTCGCCAAGGTCAAGACGCCGATCCTGATCCTCTCAGGCCTGGCTGGTATCGAGGATAAAGTGAAGGGCCTCGGCTTTGGCGCCGACGATTACCTCACCAAGCCCTTCCACAAGGACGAGCTCGTCGCCCGCATTCACGCCATCGTGCGTCGCTCGCAGGGCCACGCCCAGTCGGTGATCACCACGGGCGACCTCGTCGTGAACCTCGACGAGAAGACCACCACCATCGCGGGCGCCCGCGTGCACCTCACCGGCAAGGAGTACCAGATCCTGGAGCTCCTCGCCTTGCGCAAGGGCACGACGCTGACGAAGGAAATGTTCCTCAACCACCTCTACGGCGGCATGGACGAGCCCGAGCTGAAGATCATCGACGTGTTCATCTGCAAGCTGCGGCGTAAGCTCGCCAACGCCTCGGGCGGCAAGAACTACATCGAGACCGTCTGGGGCCGCGGCTACGTGCTGCACGACGGTGTGTCGGAGATGCGCGCCTTGGCGGGCTGATAAGTCTGGCTGGTCCTCGGATAGCTCGACGCAGACTGACAGCCTGCGGCCTCACAGCCTGTAGGCTGTTTTTTGGGAACCAAGAATGAAGCTGAGAGTTACGGCGACCGTGATCGTTATGGTAAGTAAAGTCCTAACCTGAATTCTACCAAATTACGACTTTCTCAATCCGGCCTAGGTGTTGCGCGCTTGCACTGGTGGTAAGGCCTGCTCTTTCGGTAAGGTCAAATCACACCGCACAGAGCGTGCGCATCAGATTTTTCCGGCAGACTGACCATGATCAAGAAGCTTATCCTCGCCAGCGCCGCTTCGGCTCTCCTCGCTGGCGCCGCCTCCGCCGCCGACCTTCCGCGCCGCGCGGCTCCCCCGGTGTTCGTGCCGGTGCCGGTGTTCACCTGGACCGGCTTCTACGCCGGTTTCAACGCCGGTTACGGCTTCGACGCCAGCAGCGGCACCAACGGCCCGGCCGTTATCGTCGCTGCGTCGCCGATTTACACGGCTTCGCCGGTCGCCATTGGCGGCGTCCCCGTCGGTGCCGGCGCCTTCGGCGGACGTGACTCGAACGAGGGCTTCTCGGGCGGTGGCCAGATCGGCTACAACTACCAGTTCACCCCGGGCTCCGGCGTCGTGGTCGGTATCGAGGCCGATGCCCAGTACCTCGACTTCGGCCGTAGCCGGAACCGTTACACCCCGATCGTCGGCACCCTGAACCCCGATCTGGTTCCCGTGAACCCGAACGGCCTGTCGGGCCTCGACTACTTCGGCACCGTCCGTGGTCGCCTCGGCTACGCCTTCGACCGCACCCTGGTGTACGGCACCGGCGGCTTCGCCTACGGCGGCGGCGGCGGTAACGATTTCGGCCTGCCCAACAGCAGCCGCAACGATTTCCGTACCGGCTGGACCGCCGGCGGCGGCATCGAATACGCCCTGCCGACCGACTCGTTCCTGAACTTCTTCCGCTCGTCTGCCGTGACGTTGAAGGTCGAAGGCCTGTACGTGAACCTCGACCGCGACAACGCCAACAACGGCGTGTTCGCCTACTCGCGCACCACCAACACCGCGTTCCGCGTCAACACGCCCTACGCGGTGGCGGTCAGCGGCTACAACAATCGCCGCGAAGACGAGTTCGCTGTCGTCCGCGCCGGCGTGAACTACAAGTTCGGCTCGTACTAAGTTCTGCGGGACATTTAGGTTCGGCCCAAGCGTCCCCAGCCCCGATCACCTGGCCGCTTTCGTCGAGGCACGCCCTGAGGAGAAATCCTCGGGGCGTTGTCGTGACAAGTTCGCAAATGGAACCGATGACTTTAGCGGCTAGTGTCCTTTGCGATACTGGCCAGCCCTTGTTTATAAACGTCCTCGATGTCAGCCTTCGCTTCGGCATCAGTCATCCCTGCAGCGTCGAATGTCGCTGTCCAGACAACGGTCGTCTTCGCACCATTTGGCTTCACAGATATCGTCGCGTTGTAGGCGCTCACGGGGAGCGGGCCTTCTACGAAGGCGTAGCTATAGCTCATCGCCTTCTCGTCTCGCATCGTTTGGACTTCGACGATGGTTCCAAGACCGCCGGCAGCTACCAAGTGCCGGATCGCGACAGGCTTGCCCTCATCATCGTCCCTGCTGTTCGAGATAGTACAGCGCTTGACCAGAGGGTGCCATTTCTCGATCGCGCAGAAATCACCGATAAGCGCCCAAACGGCAGCTGGCGGTGCCTCTATGTCGATGCTTCGAGTGACCTCCAGAGCGAACCCACAACCGTTCTGAGCGGCAAAAGCTGCGAGGAAACCAACCAGCCCTGAAATCGTGCGCATTATGCTCGATCTGCTTTCTCCTTGGCGAGCCGAAGGGCTTTGAGGCGCACCGTTTTGTCCTCAGTCGCCTGCTGAGTTGCATCGTAATCCGCCCGTGCCTCTCCGCCGGCGCGGGCCCTTTCCAGATGCCTGGCAGCCCTCGTTTCGCGGCGATCCTGCGCGCCGCTGTCATCACTCGTCATGGCCACTGCCTTCCTGCTGGTGACGGATCGGGACGGCCCTACCGTTGACTTAACCATGTCCGCCACGCGAGATGGCATGTCTGGCTGCGCTCGCCCTTGGGTGAGTCGTAAGCCGGCGTCAGGAGAGATCGCCGCGAGATAGACCCTGAAACGACTACGGCCCCCCAGTCGCCAAACTGGAGGGCCGCGAAATCGATAGGCTGTGAGGCCGTTCTGCAATCCCTCACAAGCCATACGGCGCCCTCGGGTGTCAAGTGAGAACGCCAATTCTCACGTCGAGAAGTCGTGCCTTGTTCTGACTGCGGCCCGAATAGGGACCGGGACCGATGTTTCACGCCGCCATACAGGCCGTGATCGAGGCTGCGCGGACGTTCGCGCAAATGGACGAGGCAAGCCGCCAGCTTTGGCAGGGGCACGCCGCGGGCTCCCTGACCGACGAGGAGGCTCAGGAACTCGCCGAACGGCTCCAGGGACGCCGTAGCGCGATTAGAGAGGCTATCCGGCCTGCCCTTGGCTCCACGATCCGCAGAAGCATGTTCCCGCCCCGCCGGGTGCCCGTCTCGCCCGATCGCCTTGCCTCGCGTGATCGGCGCCGGCTCCTGTCCTGTTCCGGACCTATGCCGCCGGCCCTTGCCGCCCGCTTCACCGAAGGGCAGCGCGCCGTTCTGCGCATCATCGCCGACGAGGTGGCCGCGAAGAAGGAGTGCATCCTTTGCGTCGATGCCATCGCGGCACGGGCCGGAGTCTCTCGCCGCCTGGCGCAGATGGCCATCCGCCTCGCTGAGGGGGACGGGCTCATCACGGTGAAGGAGCGGCGCAATGTGGGTCGGAAGAACGACCCGAACATCATCCGCATCATCAGCCGCGAATGGCAGGCGTGGATCAAGAGAGGCGGCAATCTCAAACGGGGTGGCTTTGCACAGGAGGGGCGTCAGACCGCACCTACCCAACCCGACGAGCCGACGACGGCACCAATCCAAGCGATAGGGTGCAAAGCGCTGCGCCCCACAGATAGGTTGTTAATTCTGGGGACGGTTTCGGCAGCGGAATCGGTCAAACAGCTGCCGGAACAGCAAAGATTTGCTCATCGGTAGCGCGGTCCCCGACCGCCTCCAGTTGCACGCGATCGACGCAGCCATGCGGCGAGTGCATCTGCTCGAACGGTGAACGGAGTGAAGCAGGAGTGCTGTTGCGAGAAGTCTGTGGACGGTTTCCACCTATGGTTATGCAGACGAGAACTTGCCGTAACGTCGCCGCGACAGCATGACGAGTTGCCGGGTTAACGACCGGAAAAGCAGATTCCTAGCGTCTGTAGGCCGGGTCCTAACGTAAGGGTGCAAGGTCCTAACGGCTGTAGGTGAACCCCTAACACCAGGAGGGAAAGTTCACTAGCGTTAGGACTGTATTTCCTTGCGTTAGGGAAAAACCTGTCCAATTGCTCACTTACGTTAGGAGTGCGTAGTACTAACGGGGGGCCGAAAATGAAAAGGTCTTCGGTAGTTCCTGGGGGTGTCCATACTCGCGATAGGAACCGCCCTGGAACCGCCTCCTTATCAGCCGCGCATACTCCGTTGAACTGGGTCAGGATCCATCTGCCCCCTTCCAGATAGAGGCTGGAATCTACGTCGGCCGCGAAGGTAAGGTGAAGGGGTCTAGATCGTCCCGGCGGCATAGAAGAAGTCCGAAAACGAGAGAGGCCTTGCCTGCTGCTCCCATGCATTGCGTCGGATGCATGGCCGCGCCATGTCTCAGAAATGCGCTACGCTCTCGCTGCCCTCGCCTTCCTCGTGTCGCCGGCTTCGGCGGCTCCGATGACCCCTTCAGAATGCGCCGAGGCGGCCAAGCTATTCAGTTCCGCCAGCGAGACGATGGACAACTTCGCTTCATCCACGCTCCCGAAGGGAGTCATCGATCCCACCATCGCCAGCACCCCCGAGTTCAGGCTTGCTGCGATCCGCGCGGAAGATGCGCGGCGGAAGCTCGTGCCGGCTGCGAAGGAGTATGCGCAGACGCTGGAGGACCTGGCGTACCAACTGAAGGTCTGCGCCCGTCGATGAGAAGCGGCTGGTTAGCGCTCACTCTTTGGGCCGTACCCCACCTTGCACAGGCCGCCGAACCGATCGTTGGGCGTGCCTCTGTCACCGATGGCGACACCGTCGTGATCGGTGACATCAAGATTCGCCTTCATGGGATCGATGCGCCAGAGAGCGCTCAGCTTTGCCAGGACGCCACCGGTAAAAGCTACCGCTGCGGGCAGGTCGCAGCGCTCGCCTTGGCCGATAGGATCGGGGCCTCCCCAATTTCATGCGAACCGCGCGACACCGACAAATACGGCCGAACCGTCGCGGTCTGCCGCAAGGGTCCCGAGGACCTGAACGGCTGGATGGTGATCCAGGGGCACGCCGTCGCTTACCGCCGGTACTCCGAGGACTACGTGCAGGCCGAAACGACGGCCAAGGACACGAAGAGGGGCATCTGGGCTGGATCGTTCACGGCGCCGGCCGATTGGCGGAAGGGGGAGCGCGCAATGGGGATGGGGTTCGCTGCCCCTGGCGGCCCAGACGGGCCGATCCCAAGCCCTACCGAGCAAGTTGAGGCCCCGCCGGCCGGCGGCTGCGCCATCAAGGGCAACATCTCTCGCTCGGGGGAGAAGGTCTACCACGTCCCCGGCTCACGCGATTACGATCGCACTCGGATCAGCGAGGGGTCCGGCGAGCGCATGTTTTGCTCCGAGGACGAGGCTAAGGCTGCGGGGTGGCGAGGCCCCCGGAGGTGATCATGAAGATCAAAACCGAACCTCCTCTAAGGGCTTCCCCAGATCCAGAGAAGATATTCCGGCAGGGAGAAGCCTTCCTAGAGGCCATGACCCTTCTTGTCCGCTGTGCGAGACCTGCGAACCAAGCGCAGCTTGGGGCTCCCATTGTGGTCAATTCAGCCTTTGCGTCGGAGATCTTCCTGAAGTGTCTCATACGGCTTGAGAGTGGGCAGACGGCGCGCGGTCATCATCTCGATGCGCTATTCGCAAGATTACACCCGGCTACACGGCAGGAGATTGATGCTCTCTGGCGTGAAGGGATCGTCAGGAAAGAGCAGGCAACACTTAGAATTGAAGCAGCTATGGGCATAACCATTCCAAGGAAGCTTCAGGACTGCCTTGCCGCTGGTGGTCGAGCGTTCGAAGCTACTCGGTATCTGTACGAGGGAGATGGCAAAGTTCGGTTCGTTCTAACGGATCTGCCAAAGATGCTACATGAAGTCATTCTTGCCCGCCGCCCGGAGTGGAGCCAGCCGCTACCAGAACCGAGGCTCATTGAGGAGATGCAGTTCCAAAAGCCATCCACATGATGAGTTGCTGAGTACCGTATGCCTACGGGGCGTTAGACGCGCCAGTCGCAGCGTTATTACCCTTGACGATGCTGGCCCCCATTGAAGCAAGCCCTTCCTTCGCACCCGCTGCCGCTGCTGATGCGACGCCAGGAACCCCGTTAACGGTCTGGTTGACCACTACGCTCTGCGTTCGCTTATCGTTGTAAGAGTCGGAGTATGTGTTGGTGACGCCAGCGGCCTTCGCCGCGCCCTGACCCATCCAGTTCGCCCGGTCACCGAGGGACCCGAAGCTCGGTGCCGTCATGCCTTTGCCCATGCCGCGCATGAAGGTCGGGCGCTTATCAGGGGCAGCCGCGCCGAACCGATCCTCGAAGCTCTTGGCGGTGATGCCGCCGTAGCCGCCGAGCACACCGTGATAGGTCGGCGGTGCGCCCAGAAGCCGGTTCAGCTTCTCCACCATGGCGTTGGCCTCGCCCGGCGTCTGGCCCTTGCCATCCACCCGAGCTTGGTCGCCGGCCGAGGCGATCTCTAGTCCAGCCCGAGCGCCGGGCGCGAGCGCTCCGCCGACCCCGACCATAATCCGGTCAATGGTAGCGCCGAACTGCTCCAGGCTGCTGTTGAAGGTGTCCATCGACTTGGCCAGATCGATCTGCATCGTGCCGGGCGCGTCGCGCTCGATCGTGCCCTTGAACTCCTCGTACTTGTCGCGCTTCTTCAGAAGCCCGCTCATGGCGTTGCGGGCCTGGAGATCCCCGAACAGTTCGGCTTCCTTGAAGGCGTCACCCTTCGAGTAACGGGCAGCCAGATCAAGGGTCCGATCCAGGCGCGACACGCCCTTCTTATCGGCGGCCTTCAATTCCTTCTCAATATCGATGCCGGCCTTCTTGAACGCTTTCACCGTGACCGGCGCGGACATCTTCTCCATGAAGTCGCGTAGGAAGTCGGCTGCCTGGGCTGTGGTCGCCGTACCTTCCCGGACTACCGTCAGGGCTGCGATGATGTCGCGAACGCCGGTCAGGCCCTGCAAGCCAATCTTGGAGCCGGACGCTGCCAACTCCGGCATCACGCCAGCCGACTCCTTGAACTCGGCCTTGCCGAGCTTGCCGCCCTTGATCGAGTAGTCGAACGCCGTCTCCAACTGCTCAACCTTCACGCCGAGGTTCTGCATGAAGACGATGGCGGCCTGGGCAGCCTTGTCGATCTCCACCGATCCGGCCTTGGCGGCTTTGGCCGTCAGTTCTGCCGAGGCGATCGACGTGTCGTAATCGACGCCGGCCGCCGCATAGGCGCTCGCCGCTCCGACAAGGGATTTGGCTGTCGTTCCGTACTTCGGCCCTGAGACGAGGAACCGGTCCACGGCTGGCTGCACCTGCTCCTTTGTCTTCTCGGTGGTCTTAGCCAACTCGACTTGGGCGGCTTCCAGCGTGCCGAAGCGGTTCAGCGCTGCCACGACCGATCCGAGGGACGCGAGCACGCTGACGGTGCCGCCCCCGGCACCACCCGCGACCGCCCCCGCTGCGGCTGCTCTGCCGGGGCGTGCGCCTGGTCGCGTGCTACCGCCTGGGCCAACGGGACCGAAGCCGGGGAAGCGAACCCGGCCGGCGCGGGCAGCCTCCTCACGCATCTTGCGGAAGGCGCGCGCCGCGCGCTCGGCGTCGGCTGTGACACGACCCAAGCCAGACTTGCCGCCGAACTTGAAGTCGAAGCCCTTGCCGAGATCCTTACTGGCCCGCTTGATTTTATCGAGTTCACGGAGGAACTTGGCGGTGTCGTTGCCGCCTGAGAACTTCAGCCCGAGCTTGGCAATGAGTTCTTCGATGACCATCAGCGGCGTCCTCGGTTACGGGTCTGCGCATCGCGTTCGGCCACGCGGGCGGCCTTCTCCCCGGCGGCCTCGCGCAGATCCAGCACCTCATGGAAGTCAGCGAGATCATCGAGGGTGTAGATCGTGCGAAGCTCGTGCAGAGTGCAGAGCGGCGGTTCGCTCATGCAGGGTGTAGGGCGGAGCAGATAGGGCAGCATCTCCCGCTCCAGGTTCGGGGCGATGCGGCTGATCTCGCGTGATGTGAGCATCTTCGGCGATGATCCGTCCCGGCCTACGCTTCCGCCATCTTGCCGAGGCCGGCGACGATAAAATCCCGGAACTGCACTCCGAGCGCGAACCACGCCACCTCAACCGCGTCATCCATCGTGCTCGGTTTCACACCAAGGATGGCAGGGTCGCTACCGACACTGCACAGGCCGACCGCGTCGGTGATGAAGGCAACCGCATCCTCGGAGTTGATCTCGTTGTTCATTGAGGCGTGCAAGAACGCCTGGAAGGCGCCCTGGCGATCGACGTTGGCAGCGATGGTCCCCAACACGACTTGGTCACCTTTGAAGACTTGGTTCAGGCGCATGTAGAGCTTGAGCGATTGCTCGGCCGGGATCTTGTCGCAGCGGTAGACGACGCCACCGATCTTTCGTTCCGTAGCCATGTGGGGCGTCTCCTCAGGTCTGTGGCTGCTCTGAACAGCGGGATTTCGGAGGGAGAGGGATCTTCGTACCGGTCGCGCGCTCAAGACCATCGCGCAGGTACTGCCGAGCGACATCGCTGACATTCCCTGACCTGTTCGAGGCGACTGCCTGAAGCACCATGCGCAACTCACGGTCTATTCGAATGTAGAGATGGCTCGGGAAGGCGACGGCCAAAGTGGGTCTCCATCAGGCAAGACAGAGTCTCACGAGAACTACGAGACGTCTTGCGCTGATCCGGAATACCTACAAAATCGAGCAGGTTGCCATCAGTGGTTTATAGATATTTTTAGGCGCTTCCCGACGCTTTTAGTGGCGCAGAAGCTATGCGTGACACGCATTTGTCTCAAGCTGCTGCGCGGACGATTGCTCTCGCGAATGGTCAGGAACATTGCCGGAAAGGCCGGCACTTCCTCGACCTCATACGGCTTCCGAAAACTCAGGGGGCGTCAGGTTTTTTCAGGTTCGGACGAAGAGGCGGCGCCTCGACCTGGGCCGAGCTTCAGGCCCTCGGCGGCCTCCGCGAAGGCGGCCAGGGCCTCGGCCGTGACGCGCTTGCGGAAGGTGCTGGCGTCGTCGGCGCATTCGATGGTGATCGCGACGATGCGGGCGGCGTCGATCGCGGCGCGGATGCCGAGGTCGTAGGCGGCGCGCTCGGATGAGGTCATGCGTGTAGCCCTCGTGAAATGGATCTGGAACTGCCTGAACGAAACGGCCGCGCTTCTGTCAGGATCGGTTCAGCGCATGGGGCGCAGCCTTGGGTTTCTCCGGTCAGCCGAGGTTGAGGCCGGACGCCAACAGGGTTCAGGTCATGATGCGCGTGAAGGTCCTGGGAATAGCTGCTGTGCTGGCTGCCGGGCTCGGCCTGGCAACGTCGGCCAAAGCCGCTGACCTCTCGTTCGACCCCTATGAACAGACCGGCGGTGACGCTGTGGTCGAGTTCGTGGCCGGAGGCTGCGGCCCCGGCTTCCATCCCAATCCGTGGGGCCGCTGCCGGCCGAATGATCGGGGCTATGGCTATGGTGGCTACGGCGGACCCCGCCGTTTCTACGAGGGACGGCCCTACGGCTACGGAGATGGCTACGGTCGCCGTGGTGGCTACGAGTACGACCGGCCCAGGCGGTTCTACGACGGCTACTGAGGACATCACGGCTGGTGCTCCTCGGGCCGCCAGCCGTTTAAGCCTGCCCATGCCTTATCGATGATGCTTTCCCGGCGCTCAGCGCGGTCAGGAGCGGCATTGGCGACAATTCGCAGCGCTGCCTCCATGGCCTCGCTACCGCCCGCTGCTGAGGCTTCCTCGCCCTTTCGCCGGATCGCGGCCTGGAAAGCCTTCACAGCAGGGCCTGTCGTAGGCCCACTCTCAACGGCGGAGACAAGGCTCAGTAGGGCGTCCGCAATCGGCACGATGGCCTCCTGCCAAGGCGAAGCAGCGTGAACTGCCGGCTCTTGAGAAGCCGGGGAAATGGGTACGGTCGTTCGTGGACGGATCATGGAGTCGTGCTCCTGCACGTGAGGTGTTGGCTTGATGCGCGAGTGCCAAACGGCACGGCGTTCCGGCTGATGGGGGCCTAGATCAAGGTCACTGAACAAGTCACGGCCAGCCGCCATTCGACGGAGACCGCGCAAACCCAAGTGGATTGTGCCATGAACACTCGTATCGCTTCTACTGTTGCTGCTGTCGTCCTGAGCGTCAGCGCGATTGCTTCGCCTGCTCTGGCCCAGAGCTACACCGCTCCCGCTGGCGTCACCGCCGTGACGGCGCCCGGTGGCCTTGAGGGCCGCAGCTACGACGACATCACCACCGGCTCCATCGGCTATGGCCGCCGGCACGACTCGGCGCAGGAAGG
The DNA here is from genome assembly GCF_022829285.1 of Methylobacterium sp. J-078. GTDB lineage: Bacteria > Pseudomonadota > Alphaproteobacteria > Rhizobiales > Beijerinckiaceae > Methylobacterium. The sequence goes on along the minus strand of NZ_JAKSYI010000084.1, from coordinate 1,727 downwards.
CAACGCCAACCAGCCGAACTTCGTGGTGCAGCAGTACGGCCAGACCGCTGGTGGCCCGAGGCGCTAAGCCCTTCGACCATTGAGACGACCGGCGGCGGGGCGAAAGCCTCGCCGTTTTTGTGTCAGGAATCATGTGGCCGCCCCCTCATCCTGCTCACAATGGCCTGCTTCTGAGGCACGCCGCGCAGCCCATTCCCGATCACGCTCGACCTGGGCCTCTCGAACCGCAGCGTGCTCTCGCTCCCATTCCTCGTAGACCTTCTGCATGCGCTTCTCCTCGCGGGCGGCCGCTTTCTTCCGCCGCGCAAGGTCTTCAGCCTTCTGCCTCATGATCTCCTCGACGGTGATCGGCTCCGGCTTTGGGGGGCGCTTGGCGCGCTGCTGGAACGGGTACGGCCGGCGGCCCGGATGCGGCGTGTGGGGCGGGGGGCTCTCGGTACATTTCGGACGCGCGCTGTCTCTCGCCGCCAGGGCTTCGGCCAACGTGAGCCCGGCGGTAGCGGCGACGCGGGTTGCCGCCGCAAGCGCCGCAGCGCGTTCGCCGTCCGTGGCGCCGCGTTCCATCAGCGCCCGGCACTTGTCGAAGCGCTCCCGGTCCAGGGCCTGGGGCCGGCGATCTCGGGGCGTCATCGTGTAGTCCTCTCGGGAGCGGCGAGCTTGGCGTAGCTGGCCCAGACGTGCCGCTTGTCGCAGGCATCTAGGGCATTCAGGGCGCGGGCGGCCTCGGACAGGGCGGTGGGATCGCGCTCGGCCGCGTGAAGGAGGCGGGTCGTGGTCTCGCCGCGTGGGCCAGTCGTGAGATGCACCACGGCGCGCAGGCAACGACACCGGGCGGTGCGCTCGGCCGTGTCCAGGTCGGGAGTGAATGGCCCCCAGCGGTCGGCTTTCGGGATCATCGCTTGATCGTCTCCGCAGCGCGGACGCGGTTCGCGACCTGGGCGGCTTTCATCATCGCGAGCCGGCCGGCGATTAGAGGCGGGAACCGGATCGGCGCGTTGGGATCAAACCGAGCAGTCTCAACTCTGACCGGCGCCGGCCGGAAGGGCTCGGGCGGGGCTTCGGCGACGAGGCGGTAGCGGGCGACCAGATCGGGTGCGTAGTCGGCGGCTGGCCGTAGGGTGACGGGGACGGGCTGGCGGGCGCGCAGGCGGGCCTTGATGTCGGCGGCGAGCCGATCGGCGTGCAGCGGTGGCAGGCTCGCAGGCGCGGCGCCCGGCTGCTCAGTCTCAATGATATGGAACCCCGCAATGGGGCCGAGCCGGCTTTCCAGCCATGCCCGAGGGTTAGGAACAACGGCGGGGTCGAAGGCTCCGGTACGCCATTTCTGGCGGGCGCCGGGCCGCTGGTAGCGGAACCTCACACGGGGAAATTTCCCTATATAAAAGTCTTCCTTATAGGGATTTGTCCCCGTGTGGATTTGATCCCCCTCGCGGCGCTGGCGCCACTTCTTCGCGACCTCGGCGTTCGGCCAGACACCAGGCCACGCGGCAGCCATATCGGCCGGGCTGTCGAGAACGACGCCCTCAATTTGCATCTCGATTTCCTCCCCTGCGGGGTTCCAGGGCTCGGCCACGTCAACCGTCAACGGCAGGACGACGTTGGCGATGATGTCGATGGCGAGGGGGTCGGCAGCGGTTCGGTTGACGCCACGGGCGCGGCCGATCGCCTGCATCAACTCGCCCTCGCAAATCTGCCAGCGGCAGGCGTCCGCCACGGGATCGGGGTGG
>NZ_JAKSYI010000080.1 GCF_022829285.1 Methylobacterium sp. J-078 | reverse complement strand
TCACCGCTCCCGCCAGGCCTTTGCGATCTGATCGGAGAGGGGTTTGACGAGGTAGCTCAGCACGGATCGGTCGCCGAGCTGCATGAAGCTTTCGACCGGCATGCCGGGCACGAGGCGGGCGGGGCCGAGGCGCTGGCGCTGGTCGTCGGGCACGCGGATGCGGGCGACGTAGTAGCTCATTCCCGACTTCGGGTCGGTGGTGACGTCGGCCGAGACCCGGCTGACCACCCCGTCGATCTCCGGGGTGACGCGCTGGTTGAAGGCGGGGAAGCGCAGGATGGCCGCCTGGTCGAGGCGCACGTTGTCGATGTCCTGGGGGGCGATCTTGACCTCGACGGCGAGCTGGTCGGCCTCCGGCACGATCAGCATGGCGGGCTCGGCCGGGGTCACCAGCCCGCCCACCGTGTGGACCGTCATCTGGTGGACGATTCCGGATTGGGGGCTGCGCATCTC
>NZ_JAKSYI010000077.1 GCF_022829285.1 Methylobacterium sp. J-078 | reverse complement strand
GGTGCCGCGCGCCCGGCCGGCATGGATGGCGAGACACAGCAGCACCGTGAGCTGGCACGAGAACGCCTTGGTGGAGGCGACCCCGATCTCAGGGCCGGCCAGGGTCGGCACGACGGCCGAGGCCTCCCGCGCGATGGTGGATGTGGGCACGTTGACGACCGCCAGCGTGTGCTGGCCCTGCGCCTTGGCGTAGCGCAGCGAGGCCAGGGTGTCGGCGGTCTCGCCCGATTGCGAGATGACGAGGGTGAGTCCGTCGCGGTCGAGCGGTGGCTCGCGGTAGCGCGCCTCCGAGGCGACGTCGATCTCGACGGGCAGGCGCGCCAGGCTCTCGAACCAGTACTTGGCCACGAGGCCGGCATAATAGGCGGTGCCGCAGGCGGTGATCGAGATCCGCGAGAGCGTCGCGAAATCGAAGGGCAGGGTCTCGGGCAACGCCACGCGGCCTTGGGCGAGGTCGACGTAGTGGGCGAGCGTGCGGCCCACCACCTCGGGCTGCTCGTGGATCTCCTTGGCCATGAAGTGGCGGTGGTTGCCCTTCTCGACCCGGTAGGCCTGGGCGACGATGCGCTGGCGCTCGCGGGTGACGGGCTGGCCGGCTCCGTCGCGGATCTCGGCGCCCGCACGTGTCAGGATCGCCCAGTCGCCCTCGTCCAGATAGGTGATCGCGTCCGTGAAGGGAGCCAGCGCCAGGGCGTCCGAGCCGAGATAGGTCTCGCCCTCCCCGAACCCGATGGCCAGCGGCGCCCCGTGGCGGGCCCCGATGAGGAGGTCGTCGTGGCCGGCGAAGACGAAGCCGAGGGCGAAGGCCCCGTGCAGGCGGGGCAGGCAGGCGGCCACCGCCTCGACGGGGCCGAGCCCCTGATCCATGGCGTGGCTGACGAGCTGGGCC
>NZ_JAKSYI010000076.1 GCF_022829285.1 Methylobacterium sp. J-078 | reverse complement strand
TGGCGGGCCCCGATGAGGAGGTCGTCGTGGCCGGCGAAGACGAAGCCGAGGGCGAAGGCCCCGTGCAGGCGGGGCAGGCAGGCGGCCACCGCCTCGACGGGGCCGAGCCCCTGATCCATGGCGTGGCTGACGAGCTGGGCCACCACCTCGGTGTCGGTCTCGCTCTCGAAGTGCACGCCCTGCGCCTGGAGTTCGGCCTTCAGGGCGCGAAAATTCTCGATGATGCCGTTGTGCACGACGGCCAGGCGCGCCGTGGCGTGCGGGTGGGCGTTGGCCTCGTTGGGGCGCCCATGCGTCGCCCAGCGGGTGTGACCGATGCCGATGCTGCCGCCGAGGGGCGCGTCGCGCAGGCGCATCTCGAGGTTGGAGAGCTTGCCTTCGGCGCGCCGCCGCTCCAGCCGCCCCTCCGTCAGGGTGGCGATGCCGGCCGAGTCGTAGCCGCGATATTCGAGCCGGCGCAGGGCTTCCACCAGCTGCCCGGCCACGGCGTCCCGTCCGACGATGCCAACGATTCCGCACATGGGTTCGTGTCTCTCAAAGAATCCGGCAGGAATCCGGTTGCCGGGGCGACCGGGATCGCACCCGAGCGGGTTTGTACCGGATCGGGACGGGCGCGCGCCAGCCACGTGCCGAATCTGACGGCGGGTTCAGCCGTCAGCCTGCGCGCGCAATCCTGAACGGGGCCTTGCCGCCCCCGCTCGGGGACGACCCGGAACCCGGCCGGGGATCGCCCCGATGTCCGGATGGTTTACGGTTTTTTCGCCCGGGCGGCCTTCTCGGCCTGGAGTGCCGCTCGCTTGTCCGGCGCCCAGCCGGGCACGATGCGCTGGCGTGCCCGCGAGACCGCGAGCGCGTCCTCCGGCACGTCCGCGGCGATCACCGAGCCGGCGCCCACGATGGCGCCCGCCCCGACGCTGACGGGGGCGACGAGCGCGGTGTTCGAGCCGATGAAGGCGCCCGCCCCGATCGTGGTGCGGTGCTTGTTCACCCCGTCGTAGTTGCAGGTGATGGTGCCGGCCCCGAGATTGGCGCCCGCCCCCACCTCGGCATCGCCCACGTAGGTGAGGTGGTTGGCCTTGGCGCCCGGCCCCATGCGGGCGTTCTTGACCTCGACGAAGTTGCCGATGCGCGCGCCCGTCTCCAGGACCGCGCCGGGGCGCAGGCGGGCATAGGGGCCGATCTGGACCCCGGCCGCCAGGGTGGCGCCCTCGAGATGGGAGAAGCTGTGCACCACGCACCCGTCGCCGACGCTGACGCCGGGACCGAACACGACATGAGGTTCCACCAGAACGTCGCGTCCCAACACCGTGTCGACGCTGAAGAAAACCGTTTCCGGCGCGATCAGGGTCGCCCCCGCCACCTGCGCCGCCCGGCGCAGGCGCCCCTGGATCTCGGCCTCGGCCTCCGAGAGCTGGACCCGGTCGTTGACCCCTTGCGCCTCGGCCTCCGCCACCGGCACCACGGCGACCGCGAGGCCGTCCGCCACCGCGAGGCCGACGGCGTCGGGCAGGTAGTACTCGCCCGCCGCGTTGGCGTTGCCGATGCGGGTGAGGAGGGCGAGCGCATGGGTGCCCGACAGGGCCATCAGCCCGGCATTGCACAGGGTGACGGCGCGCTCCGCGGCGCTCGCATCCTTCTCCTCGCGGATCGCCAGGACGCGGTCCCCGTCCGTCAGCACCCGGCCGTAGCCGGTGGGGTTCGGTGTCCGGAAGGCGAGCACCGCCACGGCCGCCCCGTCCGCCAGGGGTGCGCGCAGGCGCGCCAGGGTCGCGGCGGTGATCAGCGGCGTGTCGCCGAAGGCGATCACCACGTCGTCGCTCACCGCGTCCGATCCCGCCGCCTCCAGGGCGGGCCGGGCGGCCAGCACCGCGTGCGCGGTGCCGAGGCGTTCGGCCTGGGGGTAGACCGCGGCGCCGGGCGCCAGGGCGGCGATCTCGCGGGCGACCGCCTCCTGGCCCGGCTCCACCACCACGGCGATGCGCGTCGCGCCGGCCTCGCGCGCGGCGGCGAGCACGTGGCCCAGCATGGTCCGGCCGGCCACCCGGTGCAGCACCTTCGGCAGGTCCGAGCGCATCCGCGTGCCCTTGCCGGCGGCGAGCACGATGGCGGTGAGGCTGCGCTCCGTAATCCTGGTCGTCTGGTCCGTCATCGCGCGTTCCGCCGCTGGCCAAGCCGTTGCTCAGGCTGTTGCTCCTGCGCGGGCTAAAGGGCTCCTGGGGCTGTTTCAAGTCCGGGATGCCGCACGCGGCCCCGGAACGAACGGTCCGGAGTTCTTCTGCGTTGACCGTTACGGTTCGGAACGGCTTAACCCCTGGTTCAGGGCTCGGCATGGTAAACGTTTCAGGGACCTCGAATGCCCGGCCCAAGATTTCGCGCGCCCGCGCCGACCAGACGGACCCGATGACGCCGCCGAACCCGGATTTCCTCGACGACCCGTCCGCCGCCGGCCCCAGCCGCCGCACCGTGCTGCATCGGGCCGGCCTTGCCGCGCTCCTGAGGCCGGCCGGCCTCGTGGCCTTTGCCGGCGGGCTCTCCGCCCTGTCGGGCCCGGCCTTCGCCGACGAGGCCCCGGCGCTCCCCGCCGACGGCACGCCGTTCCAGCCCGGCCTCGTCACGGATCTCGCCCGGGCGCTCGCCAAGCGCGCCTACGCGGCGCCCCGCACCGACGACCTGCCCGACGCCCTCACCGGCCTCAACCGCGAGCAGTACGCCGCCATCCGCAGCCGTCCCGGCAGCGCGGTCTGGGCGGAGGCGGGCTTGGGCTTCACCCTGGAACCCCTGCACCGCGGCTCGGTCTTCCGCTCCCGGGTGGTGCTGGCCCTGGTGGAGGACGGGGTGGTGCGCGCCCTGCCCTACGATCCGGCCCGGTTCGAGACCGAAGGGGTCGCCCTGCCGGCCTTCAAGGACGACCCCGGCTATTCGGGCTTTCGCGTCCGCGCCCGCTTCCGCGGGGGCGAACTCAGCGACTTCGCGATGTTCCAGGGGGCGTCGTTCTTCCGCGCCCTGGCCACCGGCCAGGGCTTCGGCGTCACGGCCCGCGCCCTGACCCTGCGCCCGGCGGATGCCAAGGGCGAGGAATTCCCCGAATTCCGCGCGATCTGGATCGAGCGGCCCGGCCCCGGCGGCCCCCTCGTCGTCCACGCCCTGGTGGATTCGCCCTCCGCCGCCGCGGCCCTGCGCATGAGCCTGCGCCCCGGCGACGCCTCGCTCTGCGACGTCGAGGGCACGGTCTTCGCGCGCGCGGCCATCGACCACCTGGGGCTCGGGGGCATGACCACGAGCTACCTTTTCGGACCCCACGACCGGCGCGGGGCGGACGACGCCCGCGCGGGCGCCTATTCCAGCGGCGGCCTCCAGATCCGCACCGGGGTCGACGAGGCGATCTGGCGCCCGGTGCGCAACCCCGAGACCCTGCAGATCTCCTCCTTCGTGGACGAGAACCCGAAGGGCTTCGGCCTGATGCAGCGGGCGCGCGACTACGCTGCCTTCCAGGACGACGTGCAGCACTGGGAGTGGCGCCCCTCCCTCTGGCTCGAGCCGCTCGGCGCCTGGGGGCCGGGGGCGGTGACCCTGCTGGAGATCCCGAGCGATTCCGAGTTCAACGAGAACGTGCTGGCCTATTGGCGCCCGAAGGCGACCCTGGCGGCCGGGGCCGAGATGCCCTTCAGCTACCGGCAGCACTGGTGCTGGCAGCCCCCCGAGCCTCCGCGCGTCGCCCTGGTCTCGGGCACGCGCAGCGGGCGCGGGCCCGACAACCGCCGCCTGTTCCTGGTGGACTTCACCGGCCCAGGGATCGCGGCACCCGGCGACCTCCAGACCCAGCTCGGCGCCGCCTCCGGGGCGATCGCGGCGAGCACCCTCTACCGCTACCCCGAGCGCGACACCCTACGGGTGGCCTTCGAGCTCGATCCGAAGGGCGAGAAATCCTGCGAATTGCGGCTCAACCTGCAGCGCGCCGGCACGCCGCTCACCGAAACCTGGCTCTACCGTTGGACCCCGTGACCGCATCCACGCTCTCCCCCGACATCGCTTCCCCGGCCGAGGTCGCGGCCCCGCCCCGGCCGGTCCCCCTGACCTTCGCCGCCGCGATGCCCCCGGAGGCGCCGCTGCCGATGCCGGTGCAGGACCTGGAGCGCTGGGACCCGGCCGCCGGCCACCGCCCGGCGTCGCACCATGCAAAGCCCTGGCTCGCCCGCGCCTTCGTCTTCGGGGGGGCGGCGCTCCTCACCGCCTACGGCGCGCTGCAGATGTACGAGGTGGTGGCGGTCTCCGGCGGCACCACGGCGCTGCAATACGTGCTGCTCGCCCTCTTCACCCTGAACTTCTCCTGGATCGCACTCGCCTTCACGGGCGCGATCCTGGGCTTCCTGGTGCTCCTGCGGGGCTTGAAGACCCCGGCCCTGCCGGCGCGGCTCACCACCCGCACGGCGGTGGTGATGCCGGTCTACAACGAGGCCACGGCGCGGACCTTCGCGGGCGTCGAGGCCATGCGGGCCGAGATCGACGCCACAGGTCTCGGCGACGCCTTCGACTACTTCGTGCTGTCGGATTCGACGCAAGGGGATGCCTGGATCGCCGAGGAGCGCGCCTTCCTGGCCCTGCGCGCCCGCTGGGGCGACGACGCCCGCCTGTATTACCGGCACCGGCCAAAGAACCACCACCGCAAGGCCGGCAACATCGGCGACTTCGTCTCCCGCTGGGGGGGCGCCTACGACCACATGCTGGTCCTCGACGCCGACAGCCTGATGACGGGGCCTTGCGTCGTGCATCTCGCCGCCGCCATGGAGGCCGACCCGGATGCCGGCATCATCCAGTCGCTGCCGCTCATCATCAACCGCAACACGCTCTTCGCCCGCGTCCAGCAATTCGCCGCCCGCATCTACGGGCCGGTCATCGCCACGGGGCTCTCGGTCTGGTCGGGCCGCGACGGCAATTACTGGGGCCACAACGCCATCATCCGCACCCGTGCCTTCGCGCAAGCCTGCGGGTTGCCCGACCTCAAGGGCAAGCCGCCCTTCGGCGGCCACGTGCTCTCCCACGACTTCGTGGAGGCGGCCCTGATCCGGCGCGCCGGCTGGAGCGTGACCATGCTGCCGGCGCTGCCCGGCTCCTACGAGGAGAGCCCGCCCTCGCTCATCGATGTCGCCGTGCGCGACCGGCGCTGGGCGCAAGGCAACCTCCAGCACAGCCGCATCATCGGGACGGCGGGCCTGGCCGTCGCCTCCCGCCAGCACTTCGCCACCGGCATCGCCGGCTACGTCGCCTCCCCCCTCTGGCTCGCCCAGCTCGTGGTCGGCATCGCGCTCGTGCTTCAGACCGCCTATGTGCGGCCGGAATACTTCACCTCCGAGTTCGGGCTCTACCCGGTCTGGCCGCGCTTCGACCCCGTGCGCGCGCTCCAGCTCTTCGGCCTGACCATGGGCATCCTGCTCGCCCCGAAGTTCCTCGGCCTCTTCCTCGCGCTCATCGATCGCCCGGTGCGCCGGGCCTGCGGAGGCGGCATCCGCCTCGTCCTGTCGAGCCTGATCGAGATCCTGCTCTCGGCGCTCATCGCCCCCATCGCGATGCTGATCCAGTCCGGCTCGGTGTTCCAGATCCTGCTCGGGCGCGACACGGGGTGGAACCCGCAGCGCCGCGACGACGGCTCGATCCCCTGGGGCGACATCGTGCGCCGCCACCGCTGGCACATGGCGCTGGGGCTGGTCACGGGCGTCGCCGCCTTCGCCATCGCCACCTCGCTGTTCCTCTGGATGTCGCCCACCATCCTGGGCCTCGTGCTGGCGATCCCCATCTCCTGGGCGAGCGGCCAGCTCGGCCTCGGGCTTGGCCTGAAGCGCCTCGGCCTGCTGATGACCCCGGAGGAGCGTGACCCCCCCGCCATCGCGGTGCAGGCCGGGGTGCTGGCCCGCCGCAACGCCGAGGCCGGCCTCGACGACGCGGACGCGCTCACCGCCCTCCACGCCCATCCGGACCTCGCCCACGCCCACGCCGCGATGCTGCCCGAGGCCGCCCCGCGTCCGCGCGGGGCCATCGACCCCGACCAAGCACTGGCCCAGGCCAAGGTGGTGGAGGCGGACGGCATCGCCGAGGCGCGGGCCTGGCTCACTCCGAAGGAGCGCATGGCCCTCCTCCACGACCGCGCCCTCCTCGACCGCCTCGGGCGCCTGGCCCCTTGACCGGGCGCGGCCACCCTGGAAACGCTCTCCGGACGGAGGCGGTCCGCGCGGCCGCGCTCCGACAGGCGAGGGAGGTCCCGAGATGAGGCGTCTTGTATCCTGCGCGGCGACGGCTGCCCTTCTGGCCCTCGCTCTCGGAGCGTCGGCGACCGCGCGGGCCGGGGACGGAGCGGACGCGACGATCGTGATCGCCCAGGTCGATGCGGCGGATTGCGACGGCCTCTGGTCCGAGCGCAACGCGATCTTCAAGGCGGCCGGCTACTGCTTCCGATCGGCACGGGGCATTCGGGCCTTCGGGAATGCCGGGTGCCGGTTCGACGACGAGGCGGACGTGCCCCTCTCGGCCCGCGAGCGGGAGCGGGTCGCACGGATCCGCGCGACGGAGCGCCGCCTCGGCTGTACGCCGTAGCGCTTGATCCACGGGGCGCCGGAAAGCTTTGCCAAAGCAAGGTCCGGCTTTGCCACGCCGATGGACAGTCTTGCGGACGTATGTCGCGCCTCGGGGGGAAAAGATCGGAACCCATCCGGACGCGATCTGTTGGTCCTTCAACGACGAAACGAAGGAGACAACGATGCGTAAGCTCGCCCTCATCTCCGCCGTGACGCTCTCGCTCGGGGCCCTCGGCGCGACCGGTGCCCAGGCTCAGGGGTATGGCTACGGCGGTTACCGCGATGGCGGTTACGGCCGTGGGTACGATCGTGGCATCGACCGCGGGTACGACCGTGGCCGCGACTACGACCGCCGTGGCGGCCGCCGCGGCCTCTCGACCGGCGCGGCCGTGGGCCTCGGGATCGCGGGCGTGGCCGCCGGTGCCGCCGCCGCGGGTGCGTATGACCGTGGTGGGTATGACCGTGGCGGCTACGGCTATTACGGCCGCGGCTACTGAACCCAAGACTTTCAGAGCTTCGCGCCCTGCCCCGCGCCGCGGGACGCTCGTCTGCGTCCGACCCCTGTTCCGAACGACCCTGATTCCGAACCTCGGAGAATTCCATGAAGACCATTCTGATTCCGGCCCTCGGCGCCGCCCTCCTCAGCCTGTCCGTCGCTTCGGCCTCCGCCCAGGCCGTGCGTGAGCCGACCCAGCCCGGCGGCGCCGTCGTCCAGCCGCAGCCGAACACCACGGGCAACGATCCGAGCGTGTCGGTGTCCCGCGGCGCGACCGGGGCCAGCACGGTGACCACCGACTCCGCGGCGGGCGGCAATGCCAGCAAGCCGGAGCAGGCCGTACCGAACAGCAGCGCCGGCGGCAGCAGCCGCTGAAGACAACCGCTTCGAAGGAAACCTGTCGCCCGCCCGGCTTTCGCCGTGGCGGGCGTTTTTCGTCGTGCGCGACGCGTCAGCGATCCTCGGCCAGGGCCTCGACGGCCCGGATCCGGTTCTCGAGATCGCCGATCCGCTGCAGTTGGTGTCGGCAGGGATTTTCGCCCTTCGCCTCGGTTTCTCGAATCAGCCGGTCCTGCTCGGCCCTCAGGCGTTCGATGAGCGCTTTCAGGTTTGACATGACAGGGCAAGCCGCGCCGGACCGGATGCGTTCCTGGCCGCCTGATCCCGTCGTTCACAAACACTTATCCGCATCCCGGCGCCGCAACCGTCGCCCTCCGGTGGACGCTGGAACGGCGTCCGCCTCGCCACACGGACGGAGTCCCGTAGGCGTCGACCGGGTTCAGCCGATTGAGTCCTGGATCGCGGCGGCGGACATGGTTCCCATCGCCGCCGGTTCCGAGCGCGAAGTTCGCGGTTCGCCGAGATCGTGGAGCGCCTCGAGTCTGCCTCGCGAGACGCCGAGATCCCGCAGGACGATCCTGAGATGGAAGAGGGCCTGCTGCGCGATTTGGTTCAGGCGGCCATCGAGGCGGCGCGGTAACTACTCAGATCTGAATGTTGAATTCATTTTAGGGAACCATGCACCGCAGCATGCTATTGGTGCGATGCCGTCCGTGAGTTGTGTCGCGGGCAGCAGTCCTCCCAAGGACTTTTCCTCCCTTGACTCTGGGCCGCCTCCGAAACGGGGCGGCCTCTTTTCGTTTGGATCGAGGCGGCACGGTAGAAGCAGCCAACCAGTATCTGGCTGCTCCGATGCCGCTGAAACATGTCGCGCAATGGCCCCTCAGTTCAGAGGCGCGCTGATAAGTTTAGGATTGAGACAGAGAGTTCGACGCAGTGGTGAGCGAGGATTGCGCGACGACGCTGCGAAGGAAGCTCAGCACCTTCGCCCGATCCTCCTCAGGTTCAATTATTGCCCAGAGCCGCAGCAATTCGGCTGTTTGAGACGGATCAGAGGGTGCCTGTCCTTCGGCAAAGGCCGAGACAGGGCAGTCGAGCGCCTCAGCGATGCGATCCAGCAGATCTGCACTGCGGTCCGGACCGCGTCGAGATGCAGTGTTTTGCTTCAACATCGCCCCTCCGATTGCGCGCAATCTAACCCTCGTTTTCGTTAAGGGCAAATCGGTCAAAAATGGTGCGGCGAGAAAGCACGCAACCTTCGCTTTGGGGCTGCGTATTGCAGCATATGAAGGATTTTGCGCCTTCAGACGAGGGGGCTCGCGACGGATGCAAAATAACGAATGCTTTGATGAGATGGCAGATGCTTGCCTCAAAGCTCATGAGGCGGTTGCCGAGGTAGGCACGCCAGCAATGATAGCATTGACACGCGCGCTCTTGTGGCAAGTTGGGCAGGAAATCCTTCAGCGCGAAGAGCGTCGAAAACAGATGCTGCGTAATGCTGAGGCCGGAATTGGCAGTGACGCCCGTTAGCCCTCTATGGCATATGCAGGCCATGACTGAGCAGAAGACCAGCACCTAGAATTGCGAACTCCAAGGCGCGAGCTGCGATGGCATCCCGCGACCGGAGGTCGGTCATGAAGCCGGCGATCTCGGCATAGGGCAGAGCGGCATGGTGCTGGACCCGCCGGACCCTGGACCGCTTCGGCAACAGGTTCTGAAGGTGTCCCTTCCACCGGGCTGGGTTCTCGCCCCGCCGGTAGCCGTGGGTCGTGGCCCAGTCCAAGATCGCCTCGATGCGTCCTCGCACCCGGCTAGCCGTCTCAGACTTCGTTGCCCAGATCGGTTCAATGGCCCTCATCACGAGGCCGGTGTCGATGCCCTGGACGGGCAAGTTGCCGAACGCAGGGTTGGCGTAGGCGTCCAGCGTCGCCTGCCACTGCGCGGCATGCTTGGTGTTGCGCCAGCTGGCCTTGTGCGACTCGATATAGGCCAACGAGCATTCGCCGAAGGTCATGGCCTTGGCGGCTTCCAACCGGGCTTCTCCGCGCTGCGCTTGGCGTGCCTCGATCGGGTCGACGCCCTCGGCACACAGCTTGCGGCAGGCCAGCGCTTTCTCCTGGGCCTCGGCCAGGGTGAAGGTTGAGAACGACCCAAGACCCATCTCGCGCGACCGGCCGTTCAAGGTGAAGCGGAAGATCCAGCTCTTGGCCCCGGTGCCCGAGACCTGAAGCCATAGCCCCCCGCCGTCGCCGTACATGCCGGCAGCCTTGGTTCGGCCTGCCGACAGGGCACTGAGCTTTCCCGGCGCCGCCATCCTTCCCCCGTTCCTACCCACATCCGAAGCGCGGATTGTGGCGCACGAAGGCGGACGGTGGCAACCGTCATTCTCTATAAAGTTGTTGTATTTCAGTGACTTAATGGCCGGCGGCGAACGGTGACGAACAGGCGGCTGGCGGAAGGGGTGGGATTCGAACCCACGGTGGAGTTGCCCCCACGGCGGTTTTCAAGACCGCTGCCTTAAACCACTCGGCCACCCTTCCAAGCCCTTGCGGACGCTGAATGATCTGCGTCTGCCCAAGCACCGGGACATGGCCCGCTGCTACCGATTTGCGACCCCATCAACCGGCGGCCCTGTCTATGGCCGCCCGCAGGGCGGCGTCAACCTTCGCGGTCGCGTCCGCCGGCATGGCATCCGGCCCTGATGGGACGGCGATCCCAACGCGACGCACGCAGGGCCGGCAGTCGCGGCAGGCAGCCACCGCAATTCCCCACCCGACGAGCCCGACCGGCAGGAGACTCGACGACCTGGCCGAGGCGGGCATGCTGCGGCTCCATCACGGGTGTGCCGGGATCACTGGGCCCGGGTCGATCGTCAGGCCTGGACGACCGCGCGATCCGTATCACCTCAGTCTTGTTCCGCGGTCCCGTGGACCAGGGTCAGGATCCGGTCGGCGGCCTCTTCCGCCGTCAGAGCATACGTATCGAGACGGATGTCGGGTGATTCCGGCGCCTCGTAGGCCGAGTCGATCCCGGTGAAGTTCGCGATCTCGCCGCGGCGCGCCCGCCGATACAGGCCTTTGGGATCCCGCTTCTCGCATTGCTCGAGCGGCGCATCGACGTACACTTCGAGGAACGGGATGCTCCCGGCCGTCGCCCGTGCCTGCGCACGCTCGCGCCGAAATGGCGAAATGAGCGCGACGATCACGATGAGGCCGGCATCGGCGAGGAGTCGCGCGATCTCGGCCGTCCTGCGGATGTTCTCGACCCGGTCCGCGTCCGAGAAACCAAGATCGCTGTTGATCCCGGTCCGCAGGCTATCGCCGTCCAAAATATAGGCACGCCGCCCCCGCGACGAAAGCTGCCTTTGAAGAAGGCTCGCAACCGTCGATTTTCCGGCGCCGGATAGACCGGTCAGCCAGATGATGAAGGGCGCATGATCGAGATTTTCGAGCCCGTTATTTGATGCGGGGACATGCGCTGGATCGGACATGATTTTTTTAGACTCTAAATTCTGGATTTCGGGAATCCCCATCGAACTCAAATCGCGACGTGTGGCGTGCGGATATTCGACATTCTCCGGGCGCAGGCCACGCCTCAACCCGAGGGACCGCTCCGGCTTCGTCGATTCTGAAGAAAATGCCAAACACGCTTCGCCTCCGGGGCTCGATATCCGCGGCGCGACGGCTCATCGCTCCCGCCGGAGGGTCCTCCGCATTCGGTCTCGAGGCCGGCTCTAGCATGTTCTGCGCCTTCGACGTCCGTTCGGCGACGACGTCGATGCGGGGCTTCCCGGCTGTCTCCACGGCCTGCCCCATCGGGTGGCCCGGGTCGCGGGGAGATTTCACGGCAGTGACCGGCGGTTCTGCGGCACAAGTCTGCGGCCGCCGCGACCCTTTCGGGCGATTCCGGCGCGATCGCCCGGGCGTCCGGCAGGCAGCGGGTGGTCAGGTGGGCGAATGATGGGACGCCGCGTCGCCGATCGGACGATCGACGAGTCGGGGCGGACGTTTCAGGTCCCGGAGCACGACGAAGTCGTGCGGCATCGGGCCGAGGGCGGACGGGATCGTGCCGATGGACGGCAGGCGATCAGCCGACGATCCAGTGCGCGACCAGCATCACGCCCGCGCCGACGATGGCCATGCCCAGGAGGGTCACGCTGCTGACCTGATCGACCCTGTCGACCGTATCCCCGACCCGGTGCGCCCGGTTCATCGTGGCGCCCTCCGGCCCGACGCGGGGGGCATCGGCACCGAGGACATCGTTCGTGGTCTGGTGCGGCGTCGCATCGAGGTGGCCGAGGGCGGTCATGGTGGTCTCCAGGGGTCTGCGACGGCAAGACGAGGGGGGATCCGCGTCACGGATCCCGGCAGGGCACGGGGCGGACGGGGGTTCAGCCGGAGAAGGACCCGAAGCCCTCGAAGTCATACGAGGACGGGACGACCTCCCTCGGCTTGTCCGCGCAGGCACCCGCCGGGTGATCGCGATCGGTCCGGACCAACTTGAGGCGCGGAGTGCCGTCGGGCGCGATCGACGCGTCCCGGGTCTCGGCCGAGGGGGTCGACACGGCACAATGGATCGGCGTGATGTGATTGCGCATGCAGGGCGTTCCGCTGGTATGCCAAGGATGTTCGGATGTGAGCAGAGAATGTTTCGCACTGCCGCGCGTTCCTCGCAGGTGCGAAGCAAGGAGTCGCAGGGTCGAAGCCCCACCGGCCCTTGAACTCGGCCGAGGCGATGTCCGACGCGGTTCGAACGCCGGGCGTTCGCCCGGGCGGGTGGAGTCGTGTCGGCGGGCGACCCGGTTGGACTGTCGCAGAGGGGTCACGGTCGTCCCCCGATGCCGTATCCGCCGCGACATTGGACAGGCTGGCCCGGCCCGCCGATGCGCCCGGTCATTAAGGCGCCACTAACCGGACGCAAGCACCCTGAGCACTCAGTCACGGATGAACCATGCCACCCGCCATCGACCGGCTCTGGACGTTTCTGAAGGCGACGCTGGCCATCGGCCTCCTCGCGGCCGGCTCCCTGTACTCGGCGAACGTCATGGATCGACGCGGGCTCAACCCCTTCGCGGCGGCCCTGGTCGAGCCGGTGACGACGGGGTCGGTCAAGGGCGGGCGGCCCGAATGACGGCGGTTCAGTAGCGCCCCTCGTCGCCCCCGTGCAGCAGCTTCTCGATCGTCTCGCTGCCCTGCGCCCGCGCCTTGGCTTCGCTCACCTGGGCTCGATCCGAGCGCTGGATCAGCTTGCCGTGCTTCCGGATCGCCCATTGCCACGTGCCCGCGGCGCGCGGGTTCGGCTCCACCTCGAGGGTGTAGGGGTAGGTGCTGGTGCTCGGCTCGGTCATGCTGCGCTTATGTCATAGGAATTCGCGGGACGTCACCGTTTCCGTGACGTGTTCTCGCGTCACAGGTTCTCGCCCGCATCCGGGCCGGCGACAAGCTGTTCGGCCTCGATGGTGGTGTAGCCGTCGATCCAGTCGGCGCTCTCCTGCGATCCGGCCGGATAGGGGTTGTCCGAGAGGAGCTTCCCCTCGGCCCTGGCCGCGCTGCCTTCCAGCCAGATCTTGTTCGAAACGACGACGGTCATGGAACACCTCCTGGTCGCAGAAAACGGCCGATCCGCCGGATGGTTCGCGTCGCGCGCGCGTGGACGCTCAATCCTGGACCGTGATCGTCATCGTCGCCCGGTCGGCGGGTGGGGGCCGCATCTCCGTCGGGCCGTTGGGACCAGAGCCCCCTGCCCCGGCGGCGTCCCGCGTGGCCCGGAGCGGCTGGCCGCCGGCCGCCGGAGCGGGGCGCGGTAGGTGGTTCGCGGCGATCTCGGCCAGGAGCAGGAGAACGACGGCCGCGAAGACCCATGCGAGCCCCCCCAGGACGAGGTCCGACCAGCGCTGCAGGGCCCGGATCACCAGGCAACCCGCCACGAAAATGCTGGCGAATGCGACGGGAATGATCTGCGCGGTCATGGCCACCCGGAGAACTCGACACCCGGAGGCTCGGCCGTGTTCCGGAAGGCGCAACGGACGCGGGCCCCGGCCCGTTTCATGCCGCCGTGTCACGAATCGGATATCGCACCGGCTCCGGAACGCGGCCGCCGGGCCTCAGGCGTGGACCGTGAAGCAGGCCCCCGGGGCGTTGGCGACCTCGAGCGTCGCGTCGATCTGGTCGAGCATGGCCCGCACGAGCTTCATCCCGAGCCCGGTCCCCTTCGGCTTGCGGTCGGCCCAGCCCTCGGGCAGGCCCTCGCCGTCGTCGCAGACCCGCACCCGCACCCGGCCGCCGCCCTGGTCGCTGACGCTGACGGCGATGTGCCCGCCGCCGGACTCGCGCGAGGCGTACTTGAAGGCGTTGGTGACGAGTTCGGTGGCGATCAGCGACAGGGCCACCGCCTTGCGGTAGGGCACCATGACCTTCGCGTCGGCGGTGATTCCCACGGTCTGGCCGTCCCCCGCCATCCCGGACAGGTCGCGGCACAGGCTCTCGATGGTCTGGCCGAGGTCGACGTCCTCGACGTTCTCGGCCTGGTAGAGGCTGTCGTGGACGCGCGCGACGCTCATCACGCGCGCGGAGGTCTCGGCAAAGGCCTGCTTGGCCTCCGGATCCCGGGTCTGGCGCTGCTGCATCTGCAGGAAGGCCGCCACGATCTGGAGGGAGTTCTTGACCCGGTGGTCGATCTCCCGGCTCAGCACGTCCTTCTGTTCGAGGGCCCGCTCCTTGTCCGCGAGCAGTCGCGTCAGCTCGACGATGGTGCGGCGCTGGCGCAGGACGACGCCCTCCACCACCTCCGCCAGGGAAGCGGCGAAGGAGAGCTGCCACGCGACCCAGGGTTCGGCCAGCCCGCGCCGCTCCTCGACCCAGCGCTCGAAGGAGCGGCGCGGCAGCACCGGCGCCGCGCCGCGGCCGGGCGCCACGGGCTTGCGCGGGTCGCCGCCCCACGAGACCGTGCTGGGCACCTCCGGCCTGAACCACATCAGGAGGTTGCGCCGGGCCTCGTCCACGAAGACCGCTACGAGGCCGCTCGCCCGGTCGGCGAAGGCGGCCGCCGGCGGGTAGGCCGCCGGCAGGCCGTGCGTGCTGTACACGGTGCCGTCCGAGGGCGTCGCGGCGAGGAGCCAGTCGCGCAGCGCCAGGACCGCTTCCGGCGCGGGCGCCGCCCCGATGACGGTCACGCGGTCCTCCGAGACCACGGCGGCGCCCTTGGCCTCGAACAGGTCGAGCATCGTCGTCTCGCCGGCGGTCAGGGCCGCCACGTAGTCGTCGGACCGGGTCAGCCGGCGCACGAGGCGGCCCTCGGCGGCCAGGTGCGCCTGCTGCGCCTCCCAGAGGCGGCGTCCCTCGATCTCCTGCACGCGCATGGCCAGCGCCTCCGCCAGCAGGGCGGCCGAGGCCCGGGCCTCCGGCGGCACGTAGTGCGGGCGGCGATGATGGCCGATCAGCAGGCCCCAGAGCGTCCCGTCCACGATGATGGAGGCCGACATCGAGCCGTTGACGCCGAGGTTGCGCTGATATTCCAGGTGGATGGGCGACAGCGAGCGATGCTGCGCGAAGGTGAGGTCGACGGGGTCTCCGGCGAGGCGGGCGTCGCCGAGGATCGGCACCGGCTCCGCATCGCGGTCCGTGACGAACCGGCTGCGGGAGCGCACGTACAGCGCGCGGGCCTGGGCGGGGATGTCGGAGGCGGGGAAATGCAGGCCGAGCAGGGAGCGGGACCAGTCCGGCACCCGGTCCTCGGCGATGGCCTCGCCGTTCCAGTCCGCATCGAAGCGATACACCAGGACCGTCTCGAACCCGGTGATCGCCCGGACCTCGCGCGCCGTCGCGGCGGCGGCCTCGGCGACGCTGCCGGCCGCCCGCAGGCGGGACATCGCCGGCCCCGCCCCCAGGGGGTCCGCCGGGCCGAAATCCCCGGGCCGGTCCGGCAGGCCCTCGAGTTCGACGAGGATGCGCCCGCCCTGGGCATGCGCGACGGCGCGGAAGGCGGAGCCACCCTCCCCGTCGAGGCGCACGGTCCCGGACACGGTCCGGCCGTCGCCGAGGCGATCCTCCGCCTGGGCGACGCGGAGGTCGGCCACGAAGGCCTTCGACAGGAGGCCGTCCAAAGCGTGCCCGAGGATGGGGCGCCCGAGGAGGGCGGGCCCCGCCCCGGGGAACGCCTCCGCCACGTTGGCGCTGCAGGCGAGGACCGTCAGTCCGGCGGGCTCCGCGACCAGGAGGACGGCATCGGGCTGGATCGAGCCCGGGACGTGGATCGGCTCGAGCTCGCAGGCCGAGACATCCACGGCCTGCGCCCGCTTCCGGCGCAGCACGACCGCGTCGCCGGCGCCCGGACCGGAGGCGCGCTCGGGCGGGCTCAGGCCGATCAGGGCTCCGGTCCCCGAGGCCTCCGAGACGGCCCGCAGGTCGAACCGGACCGGTCCCGAAGTGCGGTCCAGGGCGAAGCGCCCGTGCAGATCGACCCCGCCCCGGCGCAGGCCGGCCAGGAAGCGCCCGCGCCCGCGGGGGACGTCGGCTCCCGGGACGAGGTCCCGGAAGAAGTCCCGGCCCGTCAGCGCCGCGCCTCCCCGCCCCAGCAGGGCGACGGCGGCCGGGCTCGCCTCCAGTACGCGGCCGGCGGCGTCGACACGCAGGGCGGCGCGGGGGGCGTCGGCGATCCGACCCGCCAGGGTGTCGAGACCCGGTCCGGCGGGAAAGTCCTCGTTGCCGTCACTCATGCCCTGCCCATGCCGGATGATGCCCTGTTTTGCCAGTGCCCATGCCCGTGTCCATGCCCGTGTCCATGCCTTGCCGAGCCACGGTCTCGCCGAGCCATACCATGGAGCGGGTCGCGCGCGCCTGCCCCGCGATCCGTCGCCGGGGCCGGCCTCCCGGAGCGCGCATCGTCATCGCGGCCGCGCGAGGGCGTTGCGCAGGGCGTTCGCGATCTGCCCGGTGGAGTACGGCTTGCGGACGAGGTGGAAGCCGTGCGTATCGTCCCGGGCCAGGGCATCGCTGTAGCCCGTGGTCAGGATCACCGGCAGCCCCGGGTGGTCCACCGCCAGGCGCCGCGCCAGCGCGATGCCGCCCATCCCGGGCATCACCACGTCCGAGAACACCGCGTCGAAGCGGGCGGAGCCGTGCGCCATCTCGGCGAGCGCCGCCTCGGCGTTGTGCGCCCAGACCGTCGCGTGCCCGAGATCCTCGAGGAGCTGCGTGCAGAAGCGTCCGACCTCGAGATTGTCCTCCACGACGAGGACGCGCAGGCTCCGCTCCGCGCCCGGGGCGCCGGACTCCCGTGCGGGTCGCAGAACCTCGGATTCCGGGGCCTCGACCTGCGGCAGGTAGAGGGTGAAGGTGGTGCCCTGGCCGACCGCGCTCGCCACGTCGACGTCGCCGCCGGACTGCTTGGCGAACCCGATGACCTGGCTGAGGCCGAGCCCGGTGCCGCGTCCGACCTCCTTGGTCGTGAAGAAGGGCTCGAAGATCCGGTCCATCAGGTCGGGCGGGATGCCCGCCCCCTCGTCCGTGACCGAGAGCACGGCGAAGGGCCCCGCCGCCTCCGCGTGGCCCCGGATGCTCGGCAGGTGGGCGCCGCGGGCGAGGCGCAGGGTCAGGGTGCCCTCGCCGTCCATGGCGTCGCGGGCGTTCACCACCAGGTTGACCAGGGCGGTCTCGAACTGGCTCGGATCGGCCCGGACGTGGCAGGGCTCGTCCGGCACCCGCGTGACGATGCGGATGCGCGCGCCCGTCACCGCGTTCAGCATCTCCGCGACGTCGTGCAGGCGTTCGCGGACGTCGAGGATCTCGGGCTTGAGGGCCTGCCGGCGCGCAAAGGAGAGGAGCTGGCTCGTCAGCTTCGCGGCCCGGTCGACCGTGTCGCTCACCGCCGTGAGGTAGCGGGCGCGCCGCGCCTCGGCGAGGTCCGGCCGCTGCAGGAACTCCACCGACGAGCGGATGATGGTCAGGAGGTTGTTGAAATCGTGCGCCACGCCGCCCGTGAGCTGGCCCACGGCCTCGATCTTCTGGGCGTGGCGCAACGCCTCCTCGGTGCGGGCGAGCCGCTCCTGGGCCCGCAGGCGCTCCGAGATGTCCTGGGCGTACTGGAAGGCGCCGATCCGGCGCCCGTCCGCGTCGCGCAGGGTCGTGAACTTGAGTTCGTAGCAGGGGCGCTTGCGGTCGGGATCGCCGAAGGCCTCCGTCAGCGTGAAGGCCTCGCCGGCGAGCGCCCGTTCCCAGGTCGCCTGCAGGGGAGCGAGAAGCTCGGGGACGTGCGCCAGGAGATCGCGCAGGTCGTCGCCGATGCGCGGACGGACACCGAAGATGGCCTCGAACTCCGTGATCCAGGCGCGATTGGCGGCTAGGATCCGGAAATCGGTGCCCAGCGCCCCGACGAGGGCGTCGGTGGTCTCGAACACATCGGCCCAGAGCTTGCGCTGGAGGAGGGCCTCCTCGACCCGGCGTTCCAGCGTCCGGTTCATCTCGCGCAACGCCGCCTCGGCGAGCTTGCGGTCGTGGACGTCCTCGACCACCCCGTACCACCGGACGATGGCGCCCGCCTCGTTCCGGCGGGGCCGGGCCCGAGCCCGCATCCAGCGGTGCGTGCCGGTGCCCGCCATGCGCAGGCGATAGTCGACATCGACCGGTTCGCCCGAGGCCAGCGCGTCCGCGAAGACGCGCAGGGTCTCGGGCACGTCGTCGGGGTGCAGCGCCTGGAGCCAGCCGGAGCCGTCCGGCTCGCCCGGGGCCTGGCCGGTGAGTTCGAGCCAGCGGTTCGAGTAGGAGGTGATGTTCCCGTCCGGATCGCAGGTCCACGGGACCTGCGGGTTCAGCTCCACCGTCTGGCGGAAATGCTCCTCGCTCTCGCGCAGGGCCGCGTCGCCGAGCACCCGCGCGGTGGTCTCGTTCGTGACGATGAAGAGGCCGGCGACGTCGCCGTCCGCGTCGAGGACGCGGGAATAGGAGAACGACCACCAGGTCTCGCGTTGGCCCCGGTCGGTATCGAGCGTCCAGGGCAGGTCGACGAAGCGCTTCGCCCGTCCCGCGAGGGCGTCCGCGATGATCGGCCTGGCCTGATCCAGGGCATCGGCCCAGACCACGTCGAAGCGCTCGCCCATCGCCCAGGCGAGACGCGGCCCGAGCAGCGGGAAGTAGGTGTCGTTGAAGAAGAAGTGCAGGTCCGGCCCCCAGGCCAGGATCATCGATTCCGGCGAGTTGAGGACGAGGCTGAGCGCGGCACGGAATTCCGCGGGCCAGGTCTCGGGCGGCCCCAGGGGGTGGCCCGTCCAGTCCCGCGCGCGGATCATGCGCGCGGCCTCGCCGCCGCCGGCCAGGAACGCCAGGGGGTCGTTCACGGCAGCACGCTCCGCCCGACGGATGCGGGGGCCCGGTGGCGAGCCATGGGGGATTCCGGTGGACGCGGGTGCGGTTCGAGGACGGGCATGCCGGCGTTTGGCCTCAGGTGGCGCGACATGCAACGCGGTGCCCTGCCGCAAGGTTACGCGGCCCGCGCCCCGGGCGCGAAGGGTGTTCGTGGTGCCCCCGGGGGCCGGCGCTTGCCCGGGCCGGACGTTCGCTGCGCCGATGGCGACGGTTTGGGCGTCGACGCGGGTCTTGCGCGCCGGCGTCCGAGCCCGATCCTTCGGTGCCCTGAGGCCGGGTCCGGGCGGCTCTCAGGCGGCCGCCGCCATCGGGGCGGGGGTGGGGGCCTCCATGGCGCGCATGTAGACGTCGAGCAGCGTCTCGTGCTCGTCGCGCGCGTCCTGGTCGAGCTTGCGCAGCTTGAGGATCTCCTTGAGGATCTTCACGTCCAGGCCCTCGCCCTTGGCTTCCAGGAAGATCTCCTTCTTGGCTTCCATGAGTTCCTTGATCTCCTCCTCCACCTTCTCGACGCGCTCGATGATCGAGCGGATACGGTCGCCGGCAACGCCAACGGTGTCGATCGTCTCGGACATGCTGTCTCCTTGGGCCAATTCGGAGCGGCACCCTCCCGGGTTTCGGTAAGCGGACGGTTAATTCCGCGTCCGGGCCGGACCGGGCGGAGCGATGCGCAGGGGCGCGTAGGTGGCGCGGTAGCTGCGGGGTCCGAGCACCGGGAGCACGAGGTTCCTGGCCCAGCCCGGCATCCGGGCGGTCCGCGACAGGCGGTCGGTCATGGCCTGGACATGGGCCACGCGGGGCCGGCGCAGGGCCTCGTAGGCCGGACCGACCGTGCGCCAGTCGGTGCGCTCCGCCAGCAGGGCGGCCAGGACCAGCGCATCCTCCAGGGCGAGGGCGGCGCCCTGCGCCCAGACGGGGGCCGTGGCGTGCGCGGCATCCCCAACCAGCACCACGCGGTCCCGTGTCCAGCCGGGAATCCGGACCTCCTCAAGGGGCGAATGATGGACGCGCCCGGAATCGGCCAGCACCGCGTCGAGGGTGTCGCGCACGGGGGCCGGGAAGGCGGCGAAGACTCCGCGCGCCGCGGCGAGGTCATGCCCCCGCGCGCCCGATCCGCCGACCGAGACCCACCCGTAGACTTCGTCCGCGTCGACCGGGATCAGCAGGAACAGGCCCCCCGATCCGGCCCAGAGCGTCCAGGCATCGACGCCGGGATTGGGCGCCATGAAGCGCCAGCTCGCCGGAGCCAGCAGCGCCGCGCCGAGGGCCTGCACTCCGAAGACGTCGCCACGGACCCGGGAATGCACGCCGTCCGCGCCTACGAGCAGGCCTCCGGATTCGGTCGTCCCGTCCGTGCAGGCGACGGTGACGCTGTCCGCCTGCTGCCGGATCGCCGCGATCGCACATCCGTACCGGATGTCGTCGGCCGGCCCGTCTCCGGTCAGGAGACGCGCCAGGTCGGCGCGCCGGACGCAGCGAGGCCCCGCCTCGGCCCCCCAGAACGCCGCCTCGTCGACGGAAAAGAGCAGCTGCCCCCGCTCGGTGCGGTACTCGCGCCGGCGAACGGGGGCGCCGACGCCGCCGAGGGCCTCGGCGAGGCCGAGTCGTGCGAGCGCCCGGACCGCGTTGCCCGGCAGGTTGATGGCGAGGCCGCCATCCGCCGGTTCCCGGCGCCGCTCCAGGGTGAGCGCGGGAATCCCGGCGCGTCGCAGCGCCCGCCGCATGGCGAGCCCCGCGATGCCGCCCCCGGCGATCAGCACCCGACCCGCTTCGTTCCCGTCCATGGGGAGCCCCGAACCTGTCCGCGTCGCGTCACCGGAGGGAGGGCGCATCCGCTGCCCCGCCGTTCCGCACGCGCTCAGTGCGTCGGGACGGGCTTTGCGCGCAAGGGGGCGGGCTTCCGGTCGTCCGGCATGAGCCGCTGGAGGTGTTCGCGGACGATGCCGGCACTGAACGGCTTCTCGATGAAGCAGGCCGAATCCGGCAGGTCGCCCGGACCGGGCTTGTCGTGGCCCGACGCCACGACGACGCTGATATGCGGGTGATCCGAGGCGGCCATGCGTGCCAGCGCGAACCCGTCCTGCGGGCCCGTGGGGCCGACGGCGGTGAACAACAGCGTGAAGGCGGAGCCGTGCTGGTGCAGGAGCCTCATGGCCTCGTCGCCCGTCGCCACGTCCAGGACCCGGAAGCCGGCATCCTCGAGGATGTTCACGGCGTCCATCCGCACGAGGATGTTTGCCTCGACGACGAGGGCGAACGGGGACGGCGACGGATCTGAACCTGCCATGGGAGCCATACGCGTCAGGCCGCGAAAAGCTCCTCCGGGATCGTCAGTCCCACGGGATCGTCAGTCCCGCGTGATTTCCGGCAGGGGCGCCTCGGCCGTGAACACGACGCCGCGCGGGCGGTAGTCGATCTCGGCCGTTCCGCCGATCTCCCGGGCGAGGGCCCGCTCGATCATCCGGGAGCCGAAGCCGGTGCGCGTCGGCCGCGAGACCTGCGGGCCGCCCACCTCCTGCCACTGGAACCAGAGCCGGTCCGGGTTCGACCCGTCCACGACGTCCCAGCTCACGATGACGCGGCCGTCATCCGTCGAGAGGGAGCCGTACTTGACGGAGTTCGTCGCGAGTTCGTGAATCGCCAGGGCGAAGGCCAGGGCGACCCGAGGCGCGAGGCGCAGGATCGGGCCGCCGATCTTGAAGCGGTGGTCCTGCTCGACGCCGAACGGGTGCAGGGCCGCGATGACCACCTCCGTCAGGGTCGCCCAGTCGCCGCTGCCGCGGGCCAGCATCTCCGTGGCGGCCGAGAGCGAGCGCAGGCGGGATTCCATCGCCACCTGCGCCTCCTCCAGGGAGGCGGCGCCCCGCAGCGTCTGCCGGGCGATGGACTGGACGGTGGCCAGGGTGTTCTGGATCCGGTGGTTGAGCTCCCCCGCCAGGAGGTCGCGGTGTTCCTCCGCCCGCTTGCGGTCGGTGATGTCCAGGCTGATCCCCGCGATGCTCAGGGGCGAGCCGTCGGCCCGGTACGAGGCCTGGCCGCGGAATTGCAGCCAGCGGGTCTCGCACCGCGGGGTGATGACCCGGATCTCGATGTCGTAGTCCGAGTGCCCCGCGATCGCCGCGTCCCGGGCGGCGAGCTTCCGGGCCCGGTCGTCCGGGTGGATGGCCGCCAGCATCTCCTCGTAGGTCAGGGAATCGCCCGGCACGCGGCCGAGGTTCTCCTTGAACCCGTCCGAGGAGACCAGGCGCATGACGCCGAGATCGAGGGTCCAGGCGCCCAGGCGCCCGGCCTTCAGGGTGAACCGGAGACGCTCCTCGCTCTGGATCAGTTCGAGGGAGCGGCGCTCGGATTCCGCCTCCAGGGCGTCGCGGTCCCGCTGGAGGAGAACGAGGCGCTCCTTCTCCAGGGTCACATCGTACTGGGAGGCGAAGTAGTAGGTGAGCTCGCCGTCGGGCGCGAAGACGGGCGAGACGAGCAGGCGGTTCCAGAACGCCGTGCCGTCCTTGCGCCGGTTCTTCAGGTCGATCTCAATGGTCACGCGCCGCTCGATGGCGTCCCGGACCCGCGCGACGTCCTCGGGCTTCGTCTCGGGGCCCTGGAGGAAGCGGCAGTTGCGGCCGATGATCTCGTCGCGGGCATAACCGGTCAGCGTCACGAACGCGTCGTTGACGTACACGATGGGGTTGTCGGCTAGGCGGGGATCGGTGATCACCATGGGCATCCGCGTCGCGCGGACCGCCGCGGCGAACGGATCGGAGCCGGCGACGGTGCTGGCGATCTCGGCGTCGATCCGCGCGCCGTCCTCGTGGTCGTTCAAGCGAAGGCAATCCTGTTGATCGGAACCGTTCTACGGAACGATTGGGATCAGGCCAGGGGTACAAACGTCACAGTCGCGTTCGCCGGCCCCGACGCTTCCCGCACCCGTGTCCGATCGGGCCTGCGCGCCTGCCCGGGCTGGACGCCCCGCGGTCACGCAGTCTTGAAGGCCCGCCGATTGGGAACGGACCGATTTGCGCGTTGTTCACGTCGAGATTGCACCGCACCGGAGCCCCAGACCTTGCAAGCGCCTGTCCGCTATACGCCCGACGTCGAGCAGGTGAAGCCCGACGAGGGCGAGACGATCGAGCAACTGAACAAGACCTTCGACAAGATCCTGAAGACTGTGGCCGAGGATTCCGGTCACGCGGTCCGCTCGGTGCACGCCAAGTCGCACGGCATCCTGGAAGGGGTCCTGACGGTCGATGCGAACCTGCCCCCCGAACTCGCGCAGGGCCTGTTCGCCAGGGCCGGCGAGCACCCGATTTACATGCGCCTCTCCACCAATGCCGGCGACATCCTGCCCGACGCGGTCTCCCTGCCGCGCGGCCTCGCCCTGAAGGTGCTCGACGTCGAGGGCGAGCGCTTGCCCGGCGCCGAGGGCACGACCCAGAACTTCATCATGGTCAACGGCACGGTCTTCCAGGCGCCGAGCGCCGACAAGTTCCTCGGCAGCCTGAAGCTGCTCGCCGGCACCACCGACCGGGCCGAGGGCCTCAAGGTGGCGGCCTCGACGGTGCTGCGCGGGGTCAACAAGGCCCTGCAGGCGGTGGGCGTCGAGAGCACGACGATCGCCGCCCTCGGCGGCGCGCCCAACGTCGATCCCCTCGGCGAGACCTTCTACAGCGTCACGCCGTTCCGCTACGGCGATTACATCGCCAAGTTCTCCGTCGCCCCCGTGGCCCCGGCGCTCACCGCGCTCACGGGCCGCGAGATCGACGCGTCCGGCCGTCCCGACGCGATCCGCGAGACGGTGCGTGCCGAGATGCGCGGCATCGAGGGCGTCTGGGAGTTCCGGGTCCAGCTCTGCCGCGACCTCGCGCGCCAGCCCGTCGAGGACCCGACGGTGGAATGGGACGAGGCGGAGGCCCCGTTCCAGCGCGTCGGACTCATCACCGTCCGGCCGCAGGACAGCTGGGACGCCGCGCGGGTGCAGGCCGTCGACGAGGAGATGCGCTTCTCGGTCTGGACCGGGCTCGCCGCGCACCGGCCGCTCGGCAACATCAACCGCGCCCGCAACGCCCCCTACAAGCACTCGGCCGAGTTCCGCCAGCGCTTCAACGGTTGCCCCATCCACGAGCCCGGCGCCGGGCGCTGAAGATTCGCTGGCGCGCGTGCCGGCGCGCCGCCCCGCCCCCGATCGCCAGGACGCCGCATGAACCCGATCGCACGAACCCTCGCCGCCCTCCTGTCGGCGGTCCCCTTGGCGGGTGAGGCCTTCGCGGAGGCGGGCGACCACGCGGCCCATGATCACGCAGCCAATGGCAGCGTCACGGTTCCGGATGCGGCCAGCGTCGTCTACGAGCCGGGGCCGGCGAACCTGCCCAAGGGCACGCAGATCAGCCGGGTGGCGGGTGATCCGGCGAAATCCGGCCCCTTCGTGCTGCGCATCCGGTTTCCCGCCGACACCGTGATCGCGCCGCACACGCATGCCCAGGCCGAGACGCTCACCATCCTGTCCGGCGCGATCTACCACCAGCATGGCGCCAAGCTGGACAGGAGCGCCGGCAAGCCCCTGCGCGCCGGCGGCTTCGTCTACCTGCCGCAGGACATGCCGCATGCCCTCTGGACCACGACCGAGCCGGTGGAGCTGCAGGTCAACGGGACCGGCCCTTTCGGCCTGAACTACATCGACCCGGCCGACGACCCGAGCCGCACGGCGCAAGGGCCCCGCTGAATCCGGGCCGAGACGGCGCTTCGTGCCGTCGAGGCTGCCCGCGAGCCCGCCCGATCCAGCCTCAGCCACCGGAGTGACCCCGTGACCTATCCCGCCCTGACGGCCTTCTACGCGGCCCTGTTCGCGCTCCTCTATGTCGGGCTCTCCGCCTGGGTGGTCGCCGGCCGCCTGTCGGCGGACGTCCTGCACGGCGATGGCGGGAACGCGGACCTGGAGAAGCGCATCCGCGCGCAGGGCAATTTCGGGGAGTACGTGCCGCTGGCGCTCCTCCTCATCGCGCTGCTGGAAGCGGCGGGCGGCGGGCCGAGCCTGGTGCGCGGCCTCCTCATCGTGCTCCTCGTCGCGCGCCTGCTGCACCCGTTCGGGATGTTCGCGCCCAAGAACGCGCCCCGGCAGTTCGCCTGCCGCGGGGGCGGGATCCTGGCGACCTTCGCGGTCATCGCCGTGGCGGCCGTCGCCCTCCTGCTGCGGGTGGGCTGACGGGCGCGGCGGCGGCTCAGATCTCGATGCAGATCTTGCCGAAGTGCCGGTTGCTCTCCTGG
Source organism: Methylobacterium sp. J-078 (assembly GCF_022829285.1). Lineage (GTDB taxonomy): Bacteria > Pseudomonadota > Alphaproteobacteria > Rhizobiales > Beijerinckiaceae > Methylobacterium. The sequence goes on along the minus strand of NZ_JAKSYI010000076.1, from coordinate 40,512 downwards.
TGCCGGAACGCCGCGACGAGCTCCGCCAGGGGATAGCGGCGGTCGATGATCGGCCGCAGCCCGCAGGCCTCGATGCCGCGGATCATCTCGATCTGCTGGCGCCGGCTGCCGACGAGGACGCCCTGGAGGCGGATCTGCCGGACGAGCGCCGGCACCAGGGGCAACGGCCCGGCGACCCCCGTGAGGATGCCGATCACCGAGATGTGCCCGCCCACCCGCACGGCGGCCATCGACTGCTCCAGCGTCCCCGGACCACCGACGTCGAGGACGTGGTCGACCCCGCGCCCGCCCGCGAGGCGCCGGGCCGTCTCGCCCCAGGCGGCATCGGAGCGGTAGTTGAGCGTATGGTCGGCCCCCAGCGCCCGCAGGCGCGCGAGCTTCTCGTCGCTGGACGAGGTGGCGATCACGGTGGCACCCGCGGCCTTGGCGAATTGCAGCGCGAACAGCGAGACGCCGCCGGTGCCCTGCACCAGGACGACGTCGCCGCCCTTCAGGCCCGCATCCCCGTGCAGGGCGCGCCAGGCGGTCAGCGCCGCCGTCGTCAGGGTCGCCGCCTCGGCGTGGTCCCAGCCCCGGGGCGCGTGGGTGAAGGCCAGCGCGGAGGCGGTGACCCGCTCGCGGGCATAGCCGTCGATGCCGTCGCCCGGCACGGTCGCGAAGCCCTCGACCTGGGGCTGGCCCTCGGTCCAGGTCGGAAAGAACGTGCTGACCACGCGGTCGCCGACCGCGAAGGCGTCGACGCCCGGTCCCAGCGCCTCGACCTCGCCCGCCCCGTCCGACATCGGCACGCGCGGCTCGCTCGGCCCCCAGAGGCCGCTGACCACGGCATAGTCGTGATAGTTGAGCGAGCTTGCCCGCAGGCGGACGGTGATCTCGCCGGGCCCTGGCTCGGGGACTGGACGCTCGCCGAATCCGACGGCTTCGAAGCCGCCCCCGGGCTGGACGATCACGGCGCGGGATACCGATGCGGTCATGCTGTTCCTCCTCGTCGCGCCGGCCACGAGGCACCGCCCTCGAAGGGTCGGATCGGCGCCGGCCGGGCCGGGCAGAGGCGCGATGGTGGCAGGCGGCCCCGGGGCTGTCGAGGCCGGGCGACACCATCGCGGCCCCTCCCCGCACCGGGCGGGCGTCACACCCACGACAGGTCGCGCCAGCCAACCTTTGCGTTGTGTGCGGCGGTCCTTCACGACTAAGAACGATTCCGAATTCCGCCGCTCGGTGCATTCAGCGTCGACGCCGCCTTGAGGATCCTCATGCGCTCCAAGAGAATCCCGTACGTCCTCGCCGTCGGTCTGGGCTTTGCTGTCGCGACCGCCGCCCCGGTGCTGGCGGAGGAGGCGACGACCGCCGAGCAGACCATCGACGTCATGAACAAGCTGTTCGGAACCCATCCCGGCAAGCGCGCCAACCACGCCAAGGGCGTCGTTGCCGAGGGCAGCTTCACGCCCTCGGCCGAGGCCGCGCGGATCAGCAGGGCCTCCCTGTTCCGGGGGCCGGCCGTCCCGGTGACGATCCGCTTCTCGGATGCCACCGGCGTGCCGACGATCCCCGACGGCTCGAAGGACGCCAACCCGCACGGGATGTCGCTGAAGTTCAAGCTCGTCGACGGCTCGGAGATGGACGTCGTCCTGAACGCGCTGAAGTACTTCCCCGTCGCCACCGGCGAGGCGTTCCGCGACCTGCTCCAGGCGGTGGCCGAGAGCGGCCCGGATGCGGCGCACCCGACCGCGCTGGAACGCTTCATCCAGGCGCATCCGGCCGCAGCCACCGCCGGCGCCACGGCCAAGACCCCGTCGAGCCTGGCGCGGCAGACCTATAACGGGGTGAACGCCTTCGTCTTCGTCGACAAGGACGACCGGCGCCAGCCGTTCCGGTTCCGCTTCGTGCCGGTCGAGGGCGAGGATATCCTGCCCCCCGAGGAGGCCGCCGGGCGCGCCCCCGACTATCTCATGGCCGAGATCGGCCCCCGGATCGCCCGGGCGCCGGCCCGCTTCAGCGTCCAGGCGCAGCTCGCCGCCCTGGGCGACCCCACCAACGACGCCACCAAGCCCTGGCCCGACGACCGCAGGTTCGTCGACCTCGGCACCCTCACGGTCTCCAAGGTGGTGCCCGACAGCGCCGAGGCCGAGAAGGCGCTCCTGTTCATGCCCAACGCCCTGACGGACGGCGTCGAGGTCTCCGACGACCCCCTGATCGACGCCCGCGTCCAGGCCTACGCGGTCTCGTTCGGGCGCCGCAGCCAGTAGGCCCACGCGCCGCCGGGGCTCCGCTCAGCGGTTGGTTCCGGCGGCCGGCGCGGATTCCGAAGGCCCCCTGTCCGGTCCGGGGCCCGACCCTTCTCAGCCCTCTCGTGGACCTGTTATGGCACGGGCGAGGAGCCGGCACTGTGATCGGTCGGGAGTTCGGGTATGCGGCGCTTCATCGATGTGGCCCGGTTCAAGCGCCACAAGGATCTGCCGAAGGACTTCGATTCCGAGGCGTACCTGCGCATCAATCCGGACGTCGCCCTCTCGATCCGGGAGGGTGAGGGCCTGTCGGCCGAGGAGCATTACCTGCGGCACGGCCGGCAGGAGGGCCGGAAATACGCCGCGAACGCGGATGGTTCGATCATCGATCCGGACCTGCTCGCGCTGTTGCCGCACGACTTCGATGCCGCCGCCTATCTCGAACTGCACGGCGACATCGAGGAGGCCATCGCCGCGGGATACTGTCCCTCGGCGGAGGTTCACTACCTGAACGTCGGCCGGCACGAGGGGCGCATCTACAAGCTGTCCGCCGACATCGTCGCGGACATGTCCTCCCGCCTGGGGCGAGAGCTGTTCCGGTATCCCTATCGGGCGGTCGGCGCGATGCCGGCCTTTCGGTTCGAAGCGCCGTCCCGGGGCGAGGCGGACCTCGCGATCTGCAGCCGGATCATCGCGGCGTGGCACGTGTCGGCCGCTTCGAATCCGGGCAAGACCGGCGGCATGTGGGACCAGCTGACCGCGGGCCACACCCGCCTGAAGACCGCGCTCGCCCGGAGAGACCCGGAGCGCCTGTCGGATCTACTCGCGAACATGTTCCAGGAGCACCTGGTGCACGGCCTCGCCATGGGCCGGAGCACGGCCGCCCGCGCCCGCGCCGTCCCCGACCGCCATGCGGCCATGTGGTGCGACCGCCTGCTGCGGTTCGGGGAGGCCGTGGGCGTCCGTCCGGTCCGGTCGCCCGAGCAGGGAGGGACCGATGCGCCGCTCGAATGGCAGGACTTCGAACGGCAGGACTTCGAACGGCAGGACATCGTCTCCGAGCTGGAGGCCGCGATCGGCTTCGAACTCGCATTTCCTCCGATCGGCGCCCCCTTCGGGGTTTCGCTCAAAGGATCCGCCTTCCCCGAGCAGTCGTTCATGCATGCCTACGCGGCCTGGCGCATCCAAGCGCTCGGACCGTTCGAGCGCGTGGCCGAGATCGGGGGCGGGTTCGGCGGGCTCTGCGCCTATCTCGCCCGGGGGACCTGCGCGTACACCATCTACGACCTGCCCTATACCAACATCCTGCAGGGGTACTTCCTGCTGCGCTGCGGGCTGCCCGTCTCCTTGAGCGGAGAGGCGCCGAACCGTGTCCAGGTGCTGCCCTGGTGGGAGATCAACACGCCCGGCCTGCGCTTCGACGTGGTGCTCAACCAGGATTCCATTCCGGAAATGTCGCCCGCGGCCGGACGGGCCTATATCGACCGGATCAAGGAGATCGCCCCGGCCTTCTACTCGGTCAACCAGGAGGCCTCCGCGCTGAACACGCAGACGGGGCGACAGCTGCGCGTGCCCGAACTGATCCGGGACGCCGGAGGCTATCGGAGGCTGTCGCGGAACCTGTTCTGGTTGCGCGACGGCTACGTCGAGGAATTCTACCGGTGCGGCGAAGGGTGATCCGAGGCCTGCCGCCCGCCTCCCGGGCCGAACGCCGCGATCCGGCGGCCTCGGGGCGAGGGTGGCCACACCGGGGTCGGGGCGCACGGACCGGCGCGCGGCGCCACCGGACCGGCGCGTGCCCGCGGTTCAGATGATGCCGCCGCGCCGAAAGGCCTCCTCGGCGGCCGGGAAGGCCCCGAGGGCGTGGTGGGCCATGCCCAGGTGGTACCAGGAGGCCGAATGGCCCGGGGCGACCGCCAGGGCCGATTCCAGGTGCGTCAGGGCCTCCGCCGGCCGGCCCTGCTCCATGAGCCACTCCCCGCACTGGAAGCGCAGGCGCGCGTTGCGCGGCTGCAGGGCGAGCGCCTGCTTCAGCCGGGCGATCGCCTCGTCCCGCCGTGTCAGGCCCCAGAGGGCGTAGGCCGCCAGGGTCAGGAGCAGGCGGTCCTCGGGCCGGGAAAAGGCCTCGCAGGCCGCGAGCGCACCCGCCAGGTCGCCGGTGCGCAGGCGGGCCTCGGCGAGGTTGTGGATGAAGCGCCCCTCCGGGTCGCGGGCTCGGGCCGCCTCGGCCGCGGCGAGCGCCTCGGCCCACTGGCCCTGTTTCAGCGCCTGCCGCGCCTGCCGGTTGTGCTTGCGGGCCGGATGCTCCGCCTCCGATTCGAGGTAGGTCTGCTGCCAGGTCCGGATGCTCCAGTCCACGAACGCGTCGGGGGGATAGAACAGGGCGCGCTCCGCGACCTGGACGATGACGAGGTCCGGGGCCAGGTCCTCCACCAGGTCGTCGGGCAAGGCGTTCGAGGGCGCCACAAAGGTGGTCTCCGCGAAGGTCCGGCTCAGGAACGGAGCCAGGAAGGTCGTGAACGAGTCGCGCACCACCAGCGCGCGCCCGCGCCCGGTGGCGCAGGTGTAGCGCTGGAAGGCGCATTCGCGGTCGTCGAAGGTCTCGATCACGCTCGCGACGTCGCTTCCCGCGACCTCGGCCTGCTGCATCACCCCCTTGCGCTCGGGGCGCATGTGAACCCCGAGGTCGCCGAAGCTCGGCTTGTCGCGGTACCAGACGCAGTCCGGTCCGATCGGCGTCAGGCCGAGATGCGCGGGCGCCGCCGCCACGAGGGCCCGGTAGACCCGGTAGGCGGCAAAGCTCGTCCAGTGGGTGTCGACGTCGTAGTAGAGCGGGACCGGGCCCTTGGCGCCCGTCAGGAGGGCGAGGGCGTCGACCGCCCGGATGCCGTCGGCGCCGAGCGCGGCGGTCAGGCGCTCGGAGGCGGTCGGCAGGTCCTGCGCGATGCCCGGCGGCAGGAGCTCGCCGTGGACGCTCGCCTTCTCCGGTGCCACGACGACGAGGAAACCGATGCCGCGCTCGGCGAGCCGCTCATGGCGCGCGCGGAAGACGGCGCGCAGCTGCGGCAGCATGGTCTGCGACCACGCGCTCAGGTCCGCGCCGGATTGGAGCGGCTGGGCATCGTCGTAGCGCTCCAGGAAGAGCCATCCGTTCCGGCCTTCCAGGAGTGACAGGTTCGATCCAGCGAGCATGGCGGGTCTCCGGCCCCGATCCGGGCGCTTCGTGTCACTGCTTGGCGATGGCCACGACCGCGCTGACGAGTTCGCCGACGGTCTCGACATTGGCCGCCACGCTCTCGGGGATCTGGATGCCGAAGGCGTTCTGGAGGCGGATCATCAGGATGGTGTGCGAGAGCGAATCCCAGCCGTCGACATCGTCGGCGACGGCACCGTCGGCGAGGATGTCCGGCGAGACGTTGAAGGTTTCGGCGATCACGCTGCGGACGGCCTGGCGCATGTCGTTCATGGATCAATCCCGGTTGTCGCGGTGTTCGGCCCGGTGGCGGGCCAGGTTCTCGGAGCGGCTGATCTTTCCGCTGCTCGTCTTCGTGAGCCAGCCCGGGCGAACGAGGTGCACGCTGCGCACGGTGAGTTCGAGGCGATCGAAGACGAGGCGCTTGACCGCGCGCTTGAGCGCGCGGGCCTCCTCCTCGGCCTCGAGGCGGGATTCGGCCAGGACCACCACGTCCTCGCTGCCCACCGCCTCGTTCGTCACGCCCACCGCGACGGCGCGCCCGGGAATCACGCCCGCGATGCCGGAGACGATCTCCTCGATGTCGTGGGCGAAGTAGTTGCGTCCGTGGACGATGATCACGTCCTTGATCCGGCCGCTGACGAACAGTTCGCCCTCGTCGAGGAAGCCGATGTCGCCGGTGCGGTACCAGCCGTCCAGGAAGGCCTTCGCGGTCGCGGCCTCGTCCCGGTCGTAGCCGGAGAAGACGATGCGCCCCCGAACCGCGATCTCCCCGACGACGGCGCCGCGCGGCGGGCCGCCCGTCCCCGCCCCCTCGGGCGCGGGGATGATGCGGACCTCGACGCCCGCGATGGGAGCCCCGTTCGACACGAGGGCGCGGGCGCCGGGATGATCCGCGCTGACAGCCACGGCGCGCCCCTGGGTGGCGAGCGCCTCGGCCGCGTACCAGCGGACCGGATCGTGACGGCTCGGGTCCGATTGCGAGACCGCGAAGCCGGTCTCCGCCATGGCGTAGCAGGCGCTCATGTGCCCGGGCCCGATGCCGAACCCCGCGAAGGCCCGGGTGAAGGCGGACAGGCTCGCCGCCTTCACGGGTTCCGAGCAGCTCACGAACCGCACCATGCTCTCGAGGCGGTAGGCGCTGGCGCCGCTCTCGGCGGACGGGACGGTGTTCACGAGGTGCTGGAAGGCGAAGTTCGGCAACCAGCAATGGGTGCCCTGGAAGCGCTCGATGGTCTCGAACAGGCTCGCCGGGCGGGCGACCCATTCGAACGCATCCATCGACACGATCGTGGCGCCGACCGTCAGGGGAATCAGGAAGGCCGTGAACAGGCCCATGTCGTGATAGTAGGGGAGCCAGCTGACGACCGTGCTGCCGGGTCCGAGCGCGATGGTCGGCGCGTAGGCGGTCGCCTGGGCCTCGATCTGTCCGAAGGTCAGCACCACGCCCTTCTTCAGGCCCGTCGTCCCCGACGAGTGCTGCAGCAGGGCGGTGTCCTGTGGAGCCGGCGCCACCGTGCCGGCCGGAGGTCCGCCCGCGGCGAGATCGTCGATCAGCAGGATCCGTGTCGGCAGTCCGGCGCAGAGCGCCTCGAGCTCGGGCGCGATCTCCGGATAGGTGATGACGAGGGCCGGGCGTATCCGGGCCACGAGTTCGGCATGCGAGGCCCAGTAATGGGCCGGGTCCTGCTTGGGCGTCGGGAACGCCATGAAGGAGGGGACCAGTCCGGCCATCATGGTGCCGAGATAGGCCGGCAGCTGGAGGGGATGGTGCCTGAGGAACAGGAGCACCACGTTCGAGGACCCGCCGGCCGCCGGGGCCTCCCCCGAGGCGCCGGTGACGGCCCCGGCCAGGGTGCCAGCCAGGGTACCGGCCACCTGCCCGGCGAGGGCATGGATGTCGGAATAGGTCATCACGGCGTAGCGGCCGCCCTGATGGTGCACGAGGCACGGTCTCTCCGGCGACAGTGCCGCGTGCCGTTCCAGGCGGCCGATCAGGGTCGTGCCGGTCCCCGGGCGTTCGGTCGCTGCGCTGTCGCCGGCCGGGAATTCCAACGCCGCGGGGGTGGTTCCGAGACCACCGGTCCCGCTCGGCGAATCAGCCCAATGCATCCACGGTACCTTCCTGAATCGGCGGCGTGCCACGAGGGACGCCGGAGGGATCGCACGGAGCCGTCAGCGCCGGCGCCGGAGGACGGCCATGTCCTGATATCCGATCGCACTCGGAATGATGTCGACGACCTCGACGTGCTTCGACCAGTGCGCGCGCGTATACGCCATCGTGTGCAGCGTATTGCGATAGTAGGTGTCGTTGCCGATCTTGCCGTCGAGGGCGGGGTCGTGCTGGGCGTCGTCGAAGCCGCGCGCCTCCCAGGCCTGCCACCACGCGGCGCTCCGGAACACGGAGGAGAAGGCGGTCGCCGCAGCACCCGCGAAGGTGATCAGGGCGATGCCGTCCGGCTTGAGCAGCCGGGCGATCTCGTCGAGCCAGGCCGCCTGGGCCTCGTCCGTCAGGTGGGTCATCACCGAGACGCCGAAGATGCCGTCGAAGCTCGCCTCGGGCAGGTCGGTCGGCGGGAACAGCGGGACGGTCGTGAACCGGCCGCCCAGGTTCTGCCCGCACCAGGCCACGTTCTCGGCATCGATGTCGGCGCCCGAGATCTGCGCCTGACGCCAGTGCCCGATGAAGTGGCGCGTGACGCGGCCGTGGCCGCAGCCCCAGTCGAGGATCGCGGTGCCGGTCCGGTTCGCGACCCCGTAATGGGCGAACAGCGCCTCCAGGGCCCGGAAGGTGCTGTAGCCCGTGAAGGTAACGCTCTGGTCGTTCGACCAGGTCTGCACCCGCGTGAGCTGCGTGGCGTCGCGGGGGAAGCAGACCGACAGGCTCATGTCAGCGGGCACGCTGATGCGGCGGCCGATGCTCCGGACGGGCACGGGCACGTCCTGCAGACCCGTCTCGGCGCCCGGGTAGGAGAAGGTGAAGCGGAACGGGTTGCTGCCCGGCCGGCTTCCGGCGAGGTCGATCGTCAGCACGAAGTTCGAGAGCCCCGCATTGGGCCAGTACCAGAAGTGATTCTCGAATTCCGGCGATTGCAGGCCGTAATCGAACGTGAAGCGCACGCCTTCGTCGAAGCACACCGACAGCAGGTCGGGATTGCCGGCCGGAGGCAGGTGAGCGCCCGAGATCGTGAGCCGGGCGCCGTCGAACTGCATCCAGGGGACCGAGAACAGGGGGCTGTCGCAGACCCTGTGGACGCTCAGGGCATCGAGGCCGCCGGCATTGCGCTTGGGGAGGCTCTGCGCCGTGAGGCGGCCGAGGATGCGATCCGCATCCCGGACCTCGACGCGCACCTGTGTCGGGAGGCCGACGGGGGGCAGGTCGCAGGTGAACGACGCGCCCGCGCCGTCCGCCCGGACGGGAACCGTCGCCCAGCTCCGTCCGTCGCACGCGACCGTGACCCGGCCGGGATGCGCGACGCCCGGAGGGAACGCGCCCCTGACGCGGCCGGGCGCCTCGAAGGTGAGGGAGACGGGATCCTCGGCAGGCTCCCTGGAAGCCTGTGCGGCGGAGAAACGGGTCATCAGCCTTCCATCTCGGTTCGAATGGGCGCCGGTCCTCGCGTTCGAAGCGGTCCGTACGATAGGCCAGACGCCGCACCGTAAGCGAAGCAGAATCAACCGATCAGAAGCTGCAAAACGCAACCATGATAGGCATTTATGCGTGAAACATCCATATTCATACGGTGTGCCAACCACCAATGCAAGCCATAGGAGTGATTGTTCGCCTTGATAGACGATGCCTCTGCGATTCATGGTTGGTGTGAGAGCGACAAATCTGCGCGAAGGTTGGAATTTCAAATCGTAGCTGCATAATGCAACTGGACCAGATCTCAAAAGGCAGATAACCCGGATTCGACGTCGGAACGGAGTTCATGATGCAAGCTGATCGGGCCAGCCTCGGCGCTGAAACCGCGAGCGACACGCTGCTTACTCGGACTGACGGGCCCTCGGAGGAGGCTCTTCGCACCACGATCGGCACCGGGCAACGGCCCGTGCGGATGGTGGAACACGTCCCGGAGATCGCATCCGCGAGCGGTGAGGATGCCTTCGCCGAAGGCCGCCGCCGGTTCTTGGACCAGGGCCCCGAGCGCTGCCGCGACATCCGGGCCTGTTTCGACCGTGCCTTCGCCCTGCAGCGTCTCGGCGGCGTGGCCAAGGGCGCCGATCCCATCGACGTCTACTTCTCCGACCCGACCTATGCCCGCAGCAGCCCGAACGTTCTGTTCGACGAGCAGTGGTACGTCGATACCTACGCGGACGTCCGCGACGCGATCGCCGGCGGCGATGTCTATTCGGGCTTCGTGCACTTCATCGGCTACGGCCTGCGCGAGGGGCGCTCGCCGAATGCCACGCTGGACATCGAACTCGCCCCGCGCGACGGCGAGCCGGATGACGGCCCGCTCTCCTTCAATGTCGAGCTCTATACAAAATCATACAAGATCGTTCGAAAGTTTCTCGAATGCTTTCCGCTGATCGACGCGGTAAAATTCTACAGGATCTACGGCTGCCGCCTGGGGCACACGGTCTGGGATCTTGGCGGGTTCGCCAAGAAAGCCTTTGGCGATCAGCTCGCCTACGAGTTCGACCACGAATATTATTGCTCGACCTATCTCGGTGAGAAGGTCAGCCGCTCCGCTGCCCTTCAACACTATACCCAATTCGGCATGCGTGAAGGCAACAGCCCCAATCCGAGCTTCGACGAGCTCTGGTACCGGACGTTCTACACGGACATCAATCGGGCGGTGAGTTCCGGCAAGATCCAGTCCGGGTTCCACCACTACCTCATGAGCGGCCGGGAAGAGGGCCGGCGGCAGTTGCATGACCTGAAATACGCGCTCGAGACCCGCATGGCCGGCGTGACCGAGCCGCGATTGGTGCAGCGCGCGCACGAGATCGACCAGCGTCTGAAATCCCTGCCGCATCGCCTGGTTCCGCGCGGGGCATCGCGGATCTGGTTCTGCCTGCCCATGCTGAATCCCGACATGAGCTTCGGCGGCTACAAGGCCGTGTTCGAGCTGATCAAGGCCGCCGCCCGCGCGGGCCACGCCCTCGGCATCTTCATCACGGAAGACGCCACCGACGATCTCGACTACTTCACCTATCGCGAGCGCGACCGCGAACTCGTCTCCGTCATCAAGGAGGCGGTCTACGTCAACCGCGCCAGGGGCAAGCCCATTCCGCTCAGTCCAGGCGACGTCTTCGTGGTCTACTCGGTCTGGGACGCCTACGTGGTACAACCCCTGCTGAAGGTGACGAACGCGAAGCGGTTCATCCTGCTGGCGCAGGAATTCGAGCCGATCTTCTACGAATGCGGCTCCACGCGCGCGCTGACGCAGGATGCCTACCGGTTCGACCACGTCCCCCTCTACAACAGCCGCTTCCTGCAGACGTACTTCGCCACCCACGGCCTCGGGCCCTTCGCCCCGAACAGGACCGCGGACGGCAGGGCCGCGTTGGACAAGGGGGCTCGGGAGGGTACGGACTACTTCGTCTTCGAGCATGTGCCGACGCGCCTGACGGTCGAGCCGCGTCACGAGGATACGGGCTCGCGCACGCTCGCATTCTACGCGCGCCCCGAGATGCATGCGGCCCGCAACCTCTTCGAACTCGGATATCTCGCCCTGCGCAAGCTGTGCAACGAGGGCGCCTTCGATCATCGCTGGCGCTTCGTGGGCCTGGGAAGCCTGCAGGACGACCACGTCCTGCCACTCGGCGGCGAGCACCACATCGAGATGGTGCAGAAGATGCCGCAGGAGGATTATGCGCGCTTCATGAACAGCATCGACATCGGCCTGAGCCTGATGCTGGCGCCTCATCCCAGCGTCGTCCCGTTCGAATTCGCCGCCACGGGGGCCGTCGTCGTCACCAATACCTACGAGAACCGGTCGGCGCCGGAACTCGAGGCGATCTGCCGGAACATCGTGCCCTGCGCGCCGACGCTCGCCGGCATCGAGGCCGCCCTCAGGGCGGCCCTGACGCGGGCCGAGGATTTCCAGACGCGGGAGCGCCAGCGACTGACCGGGACCGATCGATCCTGGAAGGAGACGTTCTCGTCGGACGTTCTCGCGCGCGTCCTGGCCTCGGTGACGGAGGTGGCGCCCAAGGAGCCGGTCCGTCGGCGCGAGCATCCCGTGCTCGTCTCGGAGAGAAGCCGGTCCGCATGACAGGTTTCAGGGCGCGCGCTGCAATAACGTCGCGCCCCGCTGCACACGATGTGACGGATGAATCAAACATGCTAGATCTGCCATCAGTACGGGAATTCGGAATCGTCGATTCCCCGATGAAGCCGGATGTTTGCATTATATCGCCCCGTTGCAGGACGGCGTCCCTGAGGACGTAGGGGCGCGGATGACGTTGCGTTGTTCCTTGATTTCGCCTCCGATCCGCTCGCGCCGGGTCGACTGGAACCACTGAGGAATGCAGCCAGGTGGGACGCCATCACGTCTTTGCTACCAAAGCGTCGCCGGACGTTCTGCAGGAGAAGCTCGACGCATCGGACATCGTCGGCCGATGGAAGTGGGACATCGTCCACGACCGGGTCTATGCCGACGCTGCGGTCGCACTCCTCTTCAATCTCGAGCCCGCGGTCGCGCGGGCCGGGGTCTCTCTCGATCGCTACCTCGAAGCGGTTCATCCGGAGGATCGCGAGCGCGCGATCCAGGGCCTCGCCGCAAGCCTGCTGGCCGGCCGCGCCTATCGGCAGGAATTCCGCGTGCGCTCGGCCGACGGCGTCACGCGCCGCATCCTCGCGCGCGGCCGCATCCAGTGCGACGCGGCGGGGCGTCCGAAGTGGGGCCGCGTTCTCCTCATCGACGTCACGCAGGATCCGCTCGAGGCGACCGGTGCCGCGTGCCTCGAGGCGCACCAGCACCCCCTGCCCCTCGCGGCCGAACACTGCATGGCCATGCGGCAGGCGCTCTACGAACTTCCCGAGCCGCTCCTGCGCCGGATGAGCGACATGCTGCTCCTCGAGATCGGCCGTGCCATGGTCCGGGCCGAGAGTGCCGAGCAGCGCAGCCAGATGAACTGAGGGCCGCCGCGGGCGGGATCACCCGGGAACGAGCGGGCGACCGTCGCGGATGAGCTTCAGCACGTCGTGGGCCGGCAGGGCCGGGCTGAGGAAGTAGCCCTGGACCTCGGTGCAGCCCTCCGCCCTGACGAACGCCAGCTGTTCCGGCGTCTCGACGCCCTCGGCGGTGATGCGGGCGCCGAGATTGACGGCGAGCGTCACGATCGCGCGGACGATCGCGGCCGTCCGGGGATTGATCATCCCGGCGACGAAGGAGCGATCGATCTTCACCGTGTCGAAGCTGAAGCGGTGAAGGTAGCTCAGGCTGGAATACCCGGTGCCGAAATCGTCGAGGGCGATGCGGACGCCCTGGGCCCGCAGGCGTCGGATGCTCGCGCCCACCGCCTCCGCATCCTGCATCAGGATCGTCTCGGTGACCTCGAGTTCGAGGCGATGCGGCGCGAGGCCGGACTGCGCCAGGGCGTGGGCGACCGTCTCCTCCATGCTGATCTGCTGGAACTGGAGCGCCGACACGTTGACGGCGACCTTCAGGGAGGCCGGCCAGGACGCCGCCTCGTGGCAGGCCTCCTTCAGGGCCCAGGCGCCGAGGGAGATGATGAGGCCGGTCTCCTCCGCGATGGGAATGAACGCGCTGGGTGGAATCGCGCCCTTCAGGGGATGCTGCCAGCGCATCAGGGCCTCGAACCCGGTGACGGACCCGGTCGCGAGATCGACGATCGGCTGGTAGTGCAGCAGGAAGCCGCCCCGCTTCATCGCGGCGCGCATGTCGCGTTCGAGGGAATCGCCCGCGTCGCCCTGCGCTTGCATCGGGGAATCGTGGAAGCGATAGGTGTTCCGCCCCGCGGCCTTGGCCTTGTACAGCGCCATGTCGGATCGCCGGAAGAGTTCGTTCCCGTCGAGGCCGCCCGCGCAGAGCGCAATCCCGATGCTCGCGCCCACCGAGACCCTGTGGCCGCCGAGGTCGACCGGCCGGTTGACCGCCTCGATCACCCGTGCCGCCAGGCGGCTCGCATCGCCCGGATGCGCGATCGGCCCCAGGACGACGGCGAACTCGTCGCCGCCGAGGCGGGCCACCGTATCGCCGTCGCGAACGGCCGCCTTGAGACGCTCCGCGACGCAGCGCAGGAGGCGGTCGCCGGCCAGGTGTCCCAGGGTGTCGTTGACCTGCTTGAAGCGATCCAGGTCGCAGGCGAGGACAGCGAACCGCGTGCCGTTCCGCGCGGCATCCCGCAGCGCCTGATCGAGCCGCTCCCAGAACAGCGTCCGGTTCGGCAGGTCGGTCAGGGGATCGTGCAGGGCCAGGTGCGCGATGCGCTGCTCGTCGCGTTTGCGCTGGGTGATGTCGAAATGGGTGCCGACGACGCGCAGCGGCGCGCCGTTCGCATCGCGGCTGACGACCTTGCCCCGCGCCAGAAGCCAGATGTAGTGGCCCTGCTTGGCCCGGAGGCGGTACTCGCACGCGAAGGTCGGCGTGCGGCCCTCGAAATGGTCCAGCATGGCACGCCGGGAACGCTCGGCGTCGTCGGGATGGATGAGCGCGTTCCAGGATTTGATGTGGTGGCGGATCTCGCTGGCGTCGTAGTCGAGCATGGCGGCCCAGTGCTCCGAGAGCTCGACCTCGCCGGTGGGCACGGACCAGTCCCAGAGGCCGTCGCTTCCGCTGCTGAGCGCGAGGGCCAGGCGCTCCTCGCTGACGCGCAGCGCATCCTCCACGGCCTTGCGCTCGGTGATGTCGCGCAGCGAGGTGACGTAGCCGGTCGGGCGCCGGGTGGCGGGGTCGCGCGCCAGGCTCTGCGAGACTTCCATGGGAAGCCAGCGGCCGTCCTGGCAGCGGTAGCGCTGGCACGTCGAGGCCTGGTCGACCCGGCCCCCGGTCAGATCGTCGAGCACGCGGCGGAACGCGTCGACGTCGTCGGGATGGACGAAATCCAGGGGCTTGGTCCCGATCAGCGCGTCCGGATCGTAGCCCAGCACCGTTCTGACCGAGGGTGAGACGTAGCGGCGGGTGGTGTCCAGGTCCGACCAGATGATGACGTCCGTCGTCGTCTCGGCGAGGAGGCGGAAGCGCTGCTCGCTCGCGCGCAGCGCATGCTCCGCCGCGCAGCGCTGCCCGGACTCCACCTCGCTCGCACGCTTGGCCTCGTACAGCCGCAGGTGCGCCTCCACGATCAGGGCCAGATCCTGGAGCTGACGGATCGCGCGCGCCGGGAAATCCGCTCTCGGCTGCCGGTCCATCACGCAGAACGTGCCGAGATTGAGCCCGGACCGGAGGGCGAGGGGCACGCCCGCGTAGAAGCGGGCATGCGGCTCGCCGATGACGAACGGACTCGTGGCCGAGCGCGCGTCGTGCAGGAGGTCGCGGATGATCAGCGGGGTGTTGCCCTCGCCCTGGAGGGTGTGTTCGCAGAACGCGCCCTGGCGCGCCAGGCTGTCGGCGGCGATGCCGACTTTGGCCTTGAGCCAGATCCGGTCCTCGTCGACGAGTTGAACGGCCGCCATGGGCGAATCGAAGAGGTTCGCGGCCATTCGGCAGACCGCGTCCAGATGGGGATCGGGGCCCGAATCCATGATCTTGAGATCGCGAAGGGCCCTGAGCCTCTGGCGCTCATCGTTGGCATCGAACATGGGTCCAACTCCCGGCCACCAGGGACACAACGCAAAAACAACCTGAATAAGAATAAGTGGCCAAGAAATGTTTCTAAAAGGCGATTTTATCGCTTATCAGGCTCGAATTTCCTTTTGCGGCGCGTGAATGCCTCCGTCCCGCTCCCGAGCCTGGACGTCGGGCCGCCGCGCGGCTCGGAATTCGTGGAGAGGGCGACCCGTCAGTTTGGGCCGGCGGGCTCGCGTGGCCGGGCGGCGGAAGGGCGCGCCTCCATGTTGCAGGGCACGAAGCTCGATCGGACGGCATCGAAGGGCAGGATTTTGCGCTCGGCGCGGCCTGTCCAGGCGACCCGGATGGGGGCGCTCAGGCCGAGTCCTCCGCCACGTCCTGGTCGATGCGGGCGAGAGGCGGCGTTTTCGATGGCTCGGGCGGAACGCCGCGACGACTGGATGGTCGACGGGTCCGGAACCTGATCCAGGCCTGGAGAGAACGATCTTTGCCCTGTGCCCCTGAATCGAGGCGGCGGCTCTCTCGAAGCATCGGTTCGGCGGACGGATATCCACAGAGGATTTGTTTCTCGGTGGCGGATGTATTTATTGTCCGCGAATTCCGTCTTCGGCGTCACGACTGTCTCAGTCCAAGGCCGTGATAGCCTTCGAAGATCCCAGAATTCCGAGTGAAGCCAATCAGAACTTGTCGTCTAGGCTGTCATGATGAGATATTGTTCTGCAAATCGATAGCGACAACTCGGATTGTGGCGATCCCGTTCTTCTCGATGCGAGTATGAATTCCAGAGATACTTCAAGTTCATGGTTGACCTGATCCCGGATCGGATGACAAATCGCGATGCAGGGCGTTTCGCTCGCTTTTGAGGTGAATGTTCTGGTATAAGGTATACGACATTGTGAACTCTGCGGAGGATTGGCGATGGCGATCGAAGTCAGTAGCGTCCGCGCAATTCGATTCGCGATCGATGACGGTCGCAAGTCGGGGTTTCGAGAGGAGACGAGCCGGCTCGGCATTCGGGCGGGCTGACGATTGTCGACGTCGCACTCGGTACTCCGACGGACATGCCCCCGGGCGAGGACAATGCTAACGTGCGCGCATTCCTGAGGATCATGTCCGTCAAGGCCATGGTTCCAACAAGAGGGGTGTTCGCGCTGCCCGCGGCGCCGATAAACGGGGATGGGACGTTCGCACAGGCAGGCTCACTGTTCCATGTGAGTCGTGAGGGCAGGACAGAAGAACAGCTCCGAGTATGGCGGTAATGTCAGACACGAACAAAGATGGAAGTGCTGGAGAGATCGGGCATCGTATCAAATCGTTGCGGCGGTCTGCCGGCCTTAGCCAAGCCAACCTAGGCAATGCGCTCGGCGTGACCTTCCAGCAGGTCCAGAAATACGAGAGCGGTCGAAGCAAGATTGCGGCAGAGAAGCTTCATCGCATTGCTCAAGCCCTCGGCGTCGACATCAACTATTTCTACGAGTCGAGGCCGGAGGCCAGCGCGGTCGAAAAGTCTTCCGACGGTACCTATTCGCAGGCGACACCGGAAAGCGCCTTGTTCAAGGAGTCCTTCGACAAGATCAAGGATCCGCGCGCGCGTTACCTGCTCGCTGAACTGGCCCGCGTCTTCAGCGAGATCGAATCGGGTCGGTAGTCTTCCCGCGCTGACGGATCGGCCGCCGGCTGATAGCAGGGACATGGTCGGGACTGTCAGGCTCGTGGGTTCGCCTTCGACCGGCGCCTTGGACGAGAGGATGCCGGTCAGTCCGGCGGACCGGTCGGACTCCACGCCGCTCCCTCGGCATCGAGGGCCGGAGACGCGATCCGGGCAGATAGGCTTCTCAACACAGACAACGTCGGACGTCCCAGCAGATCCGGCGGAGCGCGCTGGATCGAGAGTTTGATCGGCCGACGGGGACACACCAGGAACAGACGATGCGGACACTCACGAAACAGCCCCTCGCCATGAGCGTCGTGGAGCGGGCGAACCTGTTCCGCATCGGCGACGAGGTCGAGATCCTCCGTTCCGGCGGCGCCCTGCAATTCGATTGGGGCGGCGTGACGGCCGAGGTGCGTGGCCTGATGGTGGACGCGAACGGCCGCGTCAATATCGGGCTTCGAAACGAGTGGGGCCAGGTGGAGGGCGCCTTCGCGCCCGAGAACCTGCGCCTGCTGCGGCGCCGGTCGAGCGCCCATGACGGCGTCGAGGCGGAGGCGGTCTCGAAGTCGGAGTGAGGCCCGGCGCCGCGCACCCCGACACACGGTCTCCATCCTGTCATGGGGCTGCCGGCAAGACCGCCGGCGGCCCCTTGCCTTGCGGGGGTACTGGCCGCTAGATAAGAACGAAGCAGGAACTCGTTCGGCGCGGCTGGGCTCGCGCGGTCGCAGGAGAGCAGCATGGCCCCCGACCGCTTCCTCCGCTTCGGCCCGGACCCGAGCCCGTGCGGTGGTTGGCGGGCATGACGGCCGCCGCCATGGCGGCCCCGAGGGCTGGCCGCACGCTGTTCTTCTTCGAGAAACCGTCGGCGATGCGCCAGCTCCAGCGCTTCTTCCGCTCGCCCGACACCGTCTGCGTCTCCGCCGAGGGGCACCTCCTCGCCGCCGAGGAGCCCGGTGAGATCCGGCCCGAATGGAAGCCCTGGCACTTCGAGGCCCTGCCCATCGTGGTCGACACGATTCCGGTGCGCTGCGGCACGAACCGCTCGGGCCAGTCGCATGCGGGCAAGCTCGCGGCGATCGGTCAGGCGCTGCGGGGCGTCGAGCGCGTGATCATCGCCACCGATCCGGGGCGCGAGGGCTCGATGATCGCCTGGGAGGTGCTGGAGCATCTCGGCTGGCGCGGGCGCGTCGACCGCCTGAAACTCGGCGCCCTCGACGACGTCTCGATCCGGCGCGCCTTCGCGGCGCTGGCGCGGGAACCGGATTCCGGCGCGCGCGACTACGCCGCCTACCTGGAGGCCCTCTGCCGTCAGTACGAGGATTATCACCTCGGCCTGAACGGCACCCGCGCCATCTCGCTCAGGCTGCGCCCCGCCGCCTTCCGCGAGCCCTGGCGCTTCGGCGGCGTGCAGTCGCCGACGCTCGCCATCCTGGCCGACCTCGAAGAGCGCATCCGGTCGTTCGTGCCGCAGGATTTCTTCAAGGTCGCGCTGCACCTCGAGACGGCCGAGGGGGCCGCCCTGACCCTGTGGCACATGCCCAAGGACCGGATCTTCGAGCGGGAGGCCGCGGAGGTGATCCGGGCCGCCGCCGCGGCCTGGTCGGGGCCGCTGGCCGTGGAGCAGCGCGACCAGCGCCGCGCGCCCCCGCGCCTGTTCTCCAAGGACACCCTGGCCCGGCGCTGCGCCAAGCGCTTCGGCTGGGACCCGCAGCAGACCGCGCGCCTCGCCCAGGAGCTCTACGACCAGGGCTATCTCAGCTACCCGCGCACCGAATCCGAGTCCCTGCCCGACGGGCAGGCCGGGGATGCCGCCGCCGTGCTGGCCGCCGTGGGCAGCGTGCTGCCGGACGTCGCGGCCCTGGTGGCGGCGGGCCCCCCCGTGATCCGGCGCGGGGCCAAGGGGCATTACGTCAAGGATCCGGGCGAGCACCACTCCATCGTGCCCCTGCGCAAGGTGCCGGCGCCGGGCCGGCTCGCCGCCGACCTGTTCCGCCTGTGGGACCTCGTGGCGCGGGCCTTCTGCGCCGCGCACCTGCCCGACGGCATCGATGCCCGCACCGTGGTGGCGGCGGCGGTGGCCACGGCGCTGGGGTCGAAGCGCTTCAGCGTGACGGGGCGGGTCGTGCGCGTACCGGGCTGGCGCGCGGTCTACGGCACCGAGGCGGAGGCCGATGTGGATGCCGTGCCCGGAAAGGCGCGGGCCGAGGACGAGGCGAGCGCCGGGGCCCTGCCGCCGGTGCGGGACGGTGCGGGGGCGAGCGCCACGGGGGCCGAGATCGCCGAGGCCGTGACCGAGCCGCCCCGGCGGATCACCCGGGGCGAGTTGCCCGTGGTGATGGGGCGCCTGATCGATCAGGTGGAGGACCCGGCCGCCAAGCGGGCCCTGGAAAACCCCGTCAACCCGAACGAGCCGAAGGGGCTCGGCACGGCGGCGACCCGCGACACCATCCTGCCCAAGCTCCTGAAGAGCCACTACATTTCGCTCGCCGGCGGCAAGGACCCGGCCATCACGGTGACGGAGGTGGGGCGCGCCTTCATCGCGGCGGTGCGGCGGGTGTTCCCGGCCTACGGCGATCCGGTGGGGCGGGCGATGTTCGAGGCGGAACTGGCCGAGATCGGGCGGGCCACCACCCGGGACGAGGCGCGGGCGCGGGCGGACAGCTTTCGGCGGCGCACCCGCGAGCGCCTGGACGGGCTCATCGCCGCCACCGCGCGGGCGCAAGCCGTCAGCCTCGATCCGAGCCTGATTCCGGCGAACGCGAATTCGGGGCGGGGCGGCGGCGCGCCGACGCCCGCCATGGTCGCCTTCGCGGTGTCCCTGGCCGCGCGCAAGGGCGTGCCCCTGCCGCGGGGGTGCAAGAGCAGCCTGGCCCGCTGCCGGGCCTTCCTCGATGCCCATGCGGGGGCGCGTGCGGCGGCTGGGCCGAAGGGCGCGGAGCGGGCGCCGAGTTCGGCCATGCTGGCCTATGCGCGCCGCCTCGCGGAGGCGCGGGGGCTCGACTGTCCGCCCGAGGTCGAGGCGCGGTTCGAGGCCTGCCGGCGCTTCCTGGACGCGCAAGCGGCGGGCGCCGGGGCCGACGAACCGGCCGCCCGCCCGGTCAAGAAATCGGTCAAGCGGCCAGCGCGAGAGTCGGCGAAGGAATCTGGCAGGCCGGCGGCCCGGCCGCGGCGCGCGGGCGCCAAGCGGGCACCCCGTGGTGCATCATGCTGAGGGTTTGCCTGCACCCGGTCACACGGCGGGCGCCCCGTGTCAGGTCGCGGCGGGGCGGTTGCGGAACAGCCCGCCGAAGCTCTGGAACGGCAGCCAGAGGAGCTTGAGGAAGGCCCGGATCGTCAGGACGGCGGCGACGGTGAGGAGCGCCAGCAGCGTTTTGATCATGGGTAGACTCCTTGTACTAGGACCGGTCGGCTCCGCCTCGCGGCGGGACCATCGGCCTTGGAACCATTGGGCTCCGAGAACCGGGCGGGATTAAGGACGGAGCCGGGGCGGACCGGGTGCCGCACCCGCTCCGGCGGGACCCCCGGAGGCTGGGACCGGATTGGTTAACGAAGACTTGTCGACGGGAGTCGGGAGACGTTCGGCGTCGCTTTCGGACCGGGGACCGAGCGGAGGCGAAACATTCTCGCAGGAAGTGCGCTTCGCCTATGGGTGGCGGCGTCGAGGGGGCCGGCCAACCCCGGGCGGATGGACGCCGTCGTCCGCCGATGGATCGAGCCGCCAGGGTTCCCGTCGCCGCGGCGATCCGCGCCGTCTTGAAGGCGTCGTCACCCGGGCCCAACGTGTCCGCTCGCCGGGCGGCACGGCCCTGGCAGGAGAGCGCCTTGGCACGGGCCACCGCGGTGGCGGCTCCGAACCGGATGCGAGGCGAGACGGGTTATGACGAACTTTGACATGACCAATCCCGCGACGGTGACTCCGCGCTGCATCCTCATCGGGGCCCGCGTGCAGGAGGGGGCCGGGCGCCTGGGCTGCGACATTGGGCCGAGCGCCTACCGGGCGGCGGGCCTCGCCGAGACCCTGTCGGGCCTCGGGCACGACATCGTCGATGCGGGCGATCTCGCGCCGCCGCCGCCGCCCGGCGTGGCCCCGGCGCGCGCCCACCCCAACGGGGCCCTGCGGCATCTACCCGCCTTCGCGGCCTGGACGGAGATCCTCGCCGAAGCGGCCTTCGCGGCGAGCGGTGAGGGCCTGCCGATCTTCCTCGGGGGTGACCACAGCCTCTCGGCCGGCACCCTCTCGGGCCTCGGGCGCCGGGCTGCCGCCGAGGGGCGCCCGCTCTACGTGCTCTGGCTCGACGCGCACGCCGATTTCCACACGCTGGCCACCACCACGAGCGGCAACCTGCACGGTGTGCCCCTGGCCTACGCCACCGGGATGCCGGGTTTCGAGGGATACCTGCCGGCCCCGCCCGCCCCCGTCGACCCGGCCCATGTCTGCCTCATGGGCACGCGCAGCCTCGACCCGGCCGAGCGGGAGGCGGTGCGCGCGGCCGGGGTGCTGGTCCACGACATGCGCACCATCGACGAGGCCGGCGTGGTGGCGCCGCTCCGGGCTTTCCTCGGCCGGGTCGCGGCGGCGGGCGGGCGCCTGCATGTCAGCCTCGACGTGGATTTCCTCGATCCCGGCATCGCGCCCGGCGTCGGCACCACGGTGCCGGGGGGCGCCACCTTCCGGGAGGCGCACCTGATCATGGAGATGCTGCACGATTCCGGCCTCGTCGGCAGCCTCGACCTCGTCGAGCTCAACCCCTTCCTCGACGAGCGCGGTCGCACGGCCCACCTCATGGTCGACCTCGCCGCCAGCCTGATGGGCCGCCGCGTCCTCGACCGGCCGACCCAAAGCAACTGATCCGTTCGGCGATGAATTGTGTTCCCGCCGTGACAGGATTGCAACGTATTCGGCCAATCAGTCTCAGATTGCATGCAAAACGGCGGACAATACGAGGCAATTCGGTAATGATCTTTGGGTAGATCCTCTCGGAATGCCCGACGCCGGGGGGCCACGAGACGACGCGATGCAGAATGAGGAACAGGCGCGGCTGGCCGCCCTCGACCGCTACGACATCCTCGACACGCCACAGGAGGAGGCCTTCGACCGCATCACCCGGTTGATCCGGCGGATCTTCGACGTGCCGATGTCGACCATCTCGCTGATCGACGCCCATCGCCAGTGGTTCAAGGCCCGCTCGGGCGTGGAGGCCTGCGAGACCGCGCGGGGGCCGGCCCTGTGCAACATCGCCCTGCGCGAGCCGCGCTGCCTCGTGGTGCCCGACACCGCCGCCGACCCGCGCTTTTCCGCCAACCCCTTCGTTCTCGGGCCGCCGCTGATCCGGTTCTATGCCGGCGTGCCCCTGCGGACCCCGCAGGGCGTCGCCATCGGCACCCTGTGCGCCCTGGACACCCGGCCGCGGGACTTCCGGCCGGACGAGGTCGAGACCCTGATCGACCTCTCGCACGTGGTGATGCGCGAACTCGAATTGCGGCGCGTGGCCACGACGGACGGGCTCACCGGCGCCCTCTCGCGCCAGGCCTTCCGCGAGGCCTGCGCGGGCGCCCTCGCCCTGGCCCTGCGGCACGGGCAGCCGCTCGCCTGCCTCATGCTGGACCTCGACCACTTCAAGGCGGTCAACGACGGGTACGGCCATCCGGTCGGCGACCGGGTCCTGGCCGAGGTGGCGGCGGCCTGCCGGGAGCGGCTGCGCGGCTCCGACGCGTTCGGCCGCCTCGGCGGCGAGGAATTCGCGGTTCTGCTGCCCCAGACCGGTCACGCCGCCGCCCTGGCGGTGGCCGAGACCCTGCGGGCGGCGATCGCGAACCTGCGCGTGCCGATCCCGGGCGGGACCCTGCGGCTGACCGCGAGCTTCGGCGTGGCGGCCCTCGCTGCGGGCGCCACCGAGGTGCACGGCCCCGATGTGGACGGCCTTCTGGCGAGCGCCGACGCCGCACTCTACGCCGCCAAGGCCGCGGGCCGGAACCGCTGCGTCGCCGGTGGGCCGCGCCCGTCCTCCGGGGCCGGCGCCCGGCGGGTCCTGAAGGCGGGGCTGCTCTCCTTCGACGACGGCCGCGCGGGGCTCGACTGCACCGTGCGCAGCCTGTCGGAGGCGGGGGCCGCCCTCAACGTGGTCGACGCCCGCGACGTGCCCGAGACCTTCCGCCTCTCGATCCGCGACGACCGCTTCTCCCGCCGCTGCCGCATCGCCCTGCGGCGGGACGGGCACCTCGACGTGGCGTTCGTGTGAGGGGGACGGCCCTTCGGGCCGGGCGGCGATAAGCGTTCACGGCCTACAACGGCGGGCATCCGCGCAGCCCTGACGGCTCCGCGTTGCAATCGGCCGCCAAACCCGCGAGGTTGCGGCCCCGCCCCGGACCCCGACCGCGTGGGGCGCGCGAGCCCAGGGACCCCGTCCGCGTTCCATGTCCGCGTTCACCTTCATCCACGCCGCCGACCTGCATCTCGGCTCTCCCCTCGCCGGCCTCGCCCTCAAGGACCCGGAGATCGCCCGGCGCTTCGCCTCGGCCGGGCGCCGGGCCTTCGAGGACCTCGTCGGACAAGCCATCGAGCGGGGCGTCGCCTTCCTGATCGTGGCCGGCGACGTCTATGACGGCGACTGGTCCGACAACACCATCGGGCTGTTCTTCGCCCGGCAGGTCGCCCGCCTCGACCGGGCCGGCATTCCCGTCATCCTGGTGCGGGGCAACCACGACGCCGAGAGCGTCATCACCCGCTCGATCACCCTGCCGGCCTCCGTGCGCGGCTTCTCCGCCACCCGGGCCGAGACCCACCGCCTGGAGCCCCTCAAGGTGGCGCTGCACGGGCGCAGCTTCCCCAACCGGGCGGTGGAGGAGAACTACGCCCTCACCTACCCGGCCGCCGTCCCGGGCTGGTTCAACATCGGCGTCCTGCACACCTCCTGCACCGGCCACGCGGCCCACGCCACCTACGCGCCCTGCTCGGTGGCGGACCTAGCGGGACGGGGCTACGCCTACTGGGCCCTCGGCCACGTGCACGACTACGCCGAGCTTTCCCGCGACCCCTGGATCGTGTTCCCGGGCAACCTCCAGGGGCGCAGCATCCGCGAATGCGGGCCCAAAGGCGCCGTCCTGGTCTCGGTCGCCGACGGCCGGGTGAGCGGCGTGGAGCGCCTCATCGTCGACCAGGCCCGCTTCCACGCCCTCGACGTCGACCTCTCGGGCGTCGCCGGCGAGCGCGAGGCGGTCGCGGCGATCGAGGCGGCCCTGCGGCCCCTCGCCGAGGCGGCGGCCGCGCGGCTCCTGGCCGTGCGGGTGCGCCTGTCCGGGCAGACCCCCGCCCACGACCGCCTCGCCGCCGACCGCGAGGGTCTCACCGCCGAGATCCAGGCCGCCGCCCACCGCATCCACGAGGACATCTGGCTGGAGCGCCTGCGGATCGAGACCGAGCGCCCCCGCCGGCCGGACACCGAGGCCCGCCCCGAGGCCTTCGCGGCCATCGACCCCGCGACCCTGCTGGCGGCGGTCGACCACGAGCCGGAGTTCCGCGCCCGTGCCCGGGCGGCGCTCGCCGAGATCGCCGCCAAGATGCCGGCGGGGCTGGCCGCCGAGGACGATCTCGCCGCCGACCTCGACGCCCTCTGCGCGGAGGCCGAGGCGGTGATCCTGGGACGCCTCTCCGGGCGGACCTGCTAGTACCCGGCCCGAACCCGCCGGCCCCCGAGATCCCGCACCGAGGAGGTTTGTCCGATTTCCAGCTCGACTCCCTCGCGCCCGCCCCTGCGCCTGCGCGCCCTCGCGAGCCTCGTCGCCGCGACGGTGCTGCTGCCGCTCGCCTTCGTGCTGCTCGGGCTCTGGGAGGGGCGCCGGGCCGAGGACGACCGGGCCGCCTTCGCGGCCGAGCAGGCGCGCCTGTCCGCGATCGTCGCGGATCTCGCCGCGCGGGCGCCGCGGGACGGGCGCGTCGATTTCCGCCTGCAGTTCCGCCACGGCGGCCAAGTCTACGGCGGACCCCTCGCCCTCGACAAGGCGCGCGCGGCCGAGGGCCAGGCCGCGACCCTGACCACGCTGATGGACTGGCGCCGCCTGCTGCCCCCCGTCGTCGTGGCGGGGGGCGGGCTCGCCGCCCTCCTCTCGGTCCTGGTGCTGCTGGCCGGTGCCGCCCTCGGCTGGGTGGGCCGCAGCTCGCGCGACGCCCTGGTGCGCGGATTCTCCCTGGTGCGGCGCCTGCTGCCGGCGACCCTCGCGCTCCAGATCCTGGCGGCGGCCACCGCGACCGTCGCCGCCGTGATCGTCGAGGCGGGGCTCCTGGCGCAATCCGGCCTCAGCGGCGACGCGATGAAGCTCCTGGGCATCGCCGCGGTCGCCGTGGGGGCGATCCTGTGGGCCGCCGGCCGCACCGTCCTGGGCCTGCGCCGGGCGCTGGCCGCCTTCGAGCCCGACCCGCTGCCGATCTTCGGCCGTCGCGTCTCGCAGGCCGAGGCGCCCGGGCTGTGGCGCCTCACCGAGGGCCTCGCCGAACGCCTCGGGGCCCTGAAGCCCGAGGCCGTCGTGGTCGGCCTCACCGGCGGTTTCTTCGTCAGCGCCGGCCCGGCCGTGCTCGAACCCGGCGGCGAGCGCCTGACCGGCCGGATCCTCTACCTGCCCCTGCCCTACCTCGCGCTGATGCGCGGCGACGAGGTCGCGGCGATCATCGGCCACGAGCTCGCCCACTATGCCGGCGGCGACACCGCCTACAGCCAGCGCTTCCTGCCGATCTATGCCGGTGTCGGGCGCTCCCTCGACGCCGTGGCGGCGGGCCACCAGGGCTCGCTCGGGCTGCTCGGCCCGTCCCTGCGCCTCGGCCTGTTCGTGATGGAGCGCTTCCACCTCGCCGTGCGCCACTGGAGCCGGGCCCGGGAATTCGCGGCCGACGCGGCCGGTGCGGGGCTCACCACGCCGGAGGCCGCCGCCCGCGCGCTGCTGCGCACCGGGGCCGTCCAGCCGCGCATCGCCGAGGCCCTGGAGGCGGCCGCCGAGACGCCCGGCGGGGCGCCCGCCGACCTCGTGGCCGCCGCCCTCGACCGCGCCGTCGCCCGAGGCCTCGACGATCCGGGCCTGCACCTGGAGGCGGAGCAGGCCCACCCCACCGACACCCATCCGCCGACCCGCGAGCGCGTGGCCGCCCTCGGCGTCGCCCTCGACCCGGACCTCCTGGCGCGGGCCGCCGCCACGCCGCCGCCGCACGCCCTCGGGCAGCTCGGCGGCTACTTCGCCGACCCCGCTGGGCTCAGCCGGGACGCGACGGCGGATTTCCTCGGCGCGGTCCGGGACCACGAGGCGGCGGTGCGGGCCCATCTGGAAGCGACGGCGGAAGCCGTCGACGAGGCGGATTGGGTGCTGCGCGACAACAGCCGTCCTGGCGCCATCGTCCTGCTGGTGGCCGGCGGCCTGTTCGCCGCCGCGGCCCTGGGACTGGTCGGCCTCGGCCTCCCCGGGCTCGCGACCGGGCAGGCCGGCCTCGTGGCGGGGGTGGCGCTCGCCCTCGGCGCCCTCCTGGCCGCGTTCGGCGCCTACCGCCTGTGGCGGGGCGAGCGGACCACCCTGATCCTGCGTCCCGCGGGGCTCGCCGTGCCCGGCCTCGACCGCACGATCGCCTGGGGCGAGGTCGCCGATCTCGACATGCGTGTGAATCGGACCGGCCTCGTCACCCGCCTGCTGTTGTCCCCGCAGACGCCATTCCCCGGTCGCGTGCCGGGCGGGCGCGGCCTGACCCTCGACCCGAAGCGCCGGATCGTCACGATCGCCCTCGGCCTGCCGCGCCGGATGACGCCGCAGGACTTCGCCGACGCGATCGGCCGCTACCGGGCCATGGCGGAGGCGCGGCGGCTCCTGGCCGAGGCCGACGGCGGCTGCGCCGACCGGCGCCCGGCCGACGCGGCCGCCCCCGTTCCCCCGCGCCTGCCGTCCCCCGCCCTGGGTTGGATCAACGCGTTCTGGGTCCTGTTCGGCGTCGCCTGCCTCGGGGCCGTCCTGATGGCCTGCGCGATCTACACCGCGCCGGTGGTGGCCTCCGACTGGCAGGTCCGCGCGCGCGCAGAGCCCGTTCCCGGCGCCAGGGTGCGCGACGGCTCCTGCAGCGCCAAGCTCATCCTCCACATCTGCGATGCGACGCTCAGCCTGCCCACGCCCGGCGGCGCAGTGACCCGGCGGGTGAACTACGTGTTCGCCGGGCTGCAGGCCGGGGAGGTCCGCCTCGCGGTCCTGGCCGACCCGGCGCGCCCGGACCTCGCCACCACCGATCTCGGCCTCGACCGGCTCTGGAACCGGACGGTCACCCTCCTGGTCATCGCCCTCCTGCTCGTGGCCTGCATCGTGGGCGCGATCGCGTCCCTGGTCCGCAACCGGCGCGAGTCCCGGCCGGCCGCCGGGTGACGCTGCGCCGGTCCGTCCCGGCGCTTGCGGACGGTCCCGGCCGGGACCAAACGTCGGACCCCGAATTCCAGACCCGCACCTCCGCAAGGTCCCGATGCGTCTCCTCAGACTCGACCTCGAACGCTACGGCCCCTTCACGGGCCGCACGGTCACGTTCCGGCCGGATGCGCGCCTGCACGTGGTGCTGGGGGCCAACGAGGCCGGCAAGAGCTCGGCGCTCAGCGCCGTCACCGACCTCCTGTTCGGTATCGAGACGCGCACCCGCTACGACTTCCTGCACGACATGCCGCAGATGCGCATCGGCGCCGAGATCCGCGCCGCCGACGGGCGCCGCCTCGGCTTTCGCCGCCGCAAGGGCACGAAGAACACCCTCGTGGACGCCGCCGACGCGGCCCTGCCGGAGGATGCGCTGGCACCCTTCCTCGGCGGGCTCGGCCGCGAGGTGTTCTGCCGCGCCTTCGGCCTCGACGCCCGCGCCCTGCGGGCAGGCGCCGTCGAGATGATGGACGCCGAGGGGGAGGTCGGCGCCAGCCTGTTCGCGGCAGCCTCCGGCTTGCGCGGCTACAGCGGCCTCCAGGCCGAGCTGGAGGGGGAGGCCGAGCGCATCTTCATGCCGCGGGCCGCCCAGAGCCGGACCTTCTACCAGGCGCTGGCCCGCTACGACGAGGCCCGCAAGGCGATCCGGACGGGGGAGCTGCGGGCCGGCGACTGGCGCGACCTCAACGGCGAGATCGAGGCGGCCGGGGCGGCGCTCGCCGCCCTCAAGGCGGAGCGCGGGCGCCTCGCCGCCGAGCGCGCTCGCCTCACCCGCCTGCGCCGGGTCGGCCCGCTCCTCCAGGCCATCGACGCCGTGGCCGTGCCGGGGGCGACCGAGGGCGACCCGGTCGCCGTGCCGGAGGCCTGGATCGACCGGCTCGGCCAGGCGCTCGCCGCCCTGCGCGCGACGGGCGAGGCCGCGACCCGCACGCAGGCGGCCCTCGCGGAGGCGTCGCTTGCCCTGGAGGCGGTGCCGGTGGACGAGGGCGTGCTCGCCCGCGCCGACGAGATTCTGGAGGCGTTCCGCGGCACCGACCGCTTCGACAAGGGCGGCATCGATCTGCCCCGCATCCAGGGCGAGGCCGACGCCTTCGCGCGGGACCTCGCCCAGCTCGCCGCCCGGATCGGCCTACCCGACGCCGAGGCGTTGCGCGCGCGCCAGCCCTCCGACGCCGCCCGCGCCCGCATCGAGGGCCTGATCCGCGCCGGCCGCGAGGATTCCGCCGCCCTGACCCGCCTGGAACAGGACCTCGCCGCCCGCCGGGGCGAGCGGGACCGCCTCGCCGCCGCCACGGAGGCGGCGGCGGGCCTTTCCGACCCGGCCCCCTTGCGGGCCGACCTCAAGGCCTTCGCGGCCTTGCGGCGCGACATCGACCGGCGCGACGACCTCGACGCCGCCCTCACCCGCGAGGCCGGCTCGATCCGGATGCAGGCGGGCCGCCTGAGCCCTCCGATTCCGGATCTCGCCGCCTACACCGCCGGGCGCCCGCCCTCGGCCGAGGCGGTGACGCGCTTCCGGCGCACCCTCGACGACGTGCTGCGCGCGCGCGACCGGGCCGCCGACCGCCTGGAGGCGGCCCGGGGCGCGGTGGCCCAGCGCCGCGCGCGCCTCGCCGCCCGGGCCGCCGGGCGGCCGATTCCGACCCGCGACGACCTCCTGGCCCTGCGCACCCGCCGCGACGCCCTGCTGGCGGACCTGCCCGGCGGCGCGCCGGACGATTTCGCCCGCTTCGGCGTGGCGCTCGCCGCCGCCGACCGGACTGCGGACGACCTCGTGGCCGACGCCGCCCGGGTCGCCGAGCAGGACGCCGACACGGCCAGCCTGGAGGCCGAGGCGGCCGAGGCGGCGGCGGCGGGGGAGGCGCTGGCCGCCTGCGAGGCGCGGCTCGCCGAGGGCGCCGCCGCTTGGCGCGCGGCCTGGGCGCCCTACGGGATCGAGCCCGCCGCCCCGGCCGAGATGGCCGTCTGGCTCGGCGAGGTCGAGGCCCTGCAGGACGCCGCGCAGGGCCTGGAGACCACGCGCCTGGAGCAGGCCCGCATGGCCGCCCGGGTGGAGGCCTGCCGGGCCCCGCTCGCCGACCTCAGCCGCCGGGCGGGGCTGCCCGCCCTCGACGGCCTCGACGTCGGCCGGATGCTCGCACGGGTCGAGGACCGGGTCGCCGAACTCGGCCTGCGCTGGGAGGCGGTGGGTGAAGCTCGGACGCGCGCCAAAACCGCCGCCGAGCAGATCGCCCGCGCGGAGGCGGCCCTGGCCGAGGTGCGGGCCCGCCGGGACGCCTGGCGCGCGGCCTGGGGGCCGGCTTTGGCAGGCCTTGGCCTGCCCGAGGGGGCCGATCCGGACGAGGCCGAGGCGGCGCTCGCCGCCTGGCGGGCGGTGCCGGCGGCGCTGTCCGAGCGCGACAACCGCCTCGGCCGCGTCAACGGCATCCTGCGCGATGGCGCGGTCTACCGGGAGGCCGTGGCGCGCCTGACGCAGGCGGTGGCGCCCGATCTCGGGCCCCTGCCCCCCACCGCCGCCCTGAAGGCCCTGCACGCCCGCCTGCAGAACGCCCTCAGGGACGAGACCCGCCGGGCGGAGCTGGCGCGCCAGCGCGACGCGGCGGCGGCGGCCCGCGCCCAGGCCGCCCGCGCGGCGCAGGGCGCCGGGGCGGACCTCGCCGCCCTCCTGTCGGAGGGGCCGGCCCTGCCCCCCGGCACCGACCCGGAGGCGCTGCACGCGCGCCTGACCGCGCGCCGGGCCCGCGAGGCGGAGCTGGCCGAGCGCCGGGCCGAACTCGCCCGGGCCGCCGAGGGCCAGTCCGAGGCCGACCTGCGGGCGGAGCGCGCCGCACTCACCGGGGACGACATCGAGGGGCTGATCGCCAACCTGGCGGCCGAGGAGGACGACCTCGACCAGCGCGGCAAGCTCGCCTTCGCCGACCGCGACCGGCACGAGCGCCGCCGGGCCGAGCTGGAGGGCGGCATCGGCGCCGAACTGGCGCTGGCCCAGCGCAAGGCGGCGGAAGCCGAACTGCAGGCCAATGCCCGGCACTGGGCGGTGCTCAAGCTCGCGGGCCTGATGCTCGGCACCGCCATCGGCCGGCACCGGGCCGGTCAGCAGGACCCCCTGCTGACCCGCTCCGGCGCCCTGTTCGGGGCGCTGACCGGGGGCGCCTTCGCGGGCCTCGCCCAGGATTACGATGCCGCCGACACCCCCCGCCTCGCCGGGCGCCGCGCCACGGGCGAACTCGTGCCGGTGGAGGGCTTGAGCGAGGGCACCCGCGACCAGCTCTACCTCGCCCTGCGGCTGGCCTACCTGGAGGATTACGCCGCCCGGGCCGAGCCCGCCCCGTTCATCGGCGACGACCTCTTCCTCACCTTCGACGATTCCCGCACCGCCCACGGCCTCGAGGCCCTGGCGGCGGTGGGCGACACCATCCAGCCGATCCTGTTCACCCACCACCGCCACGTGGCGGACCTGGCGCGGGCCCGGCTGGGGGATGCGGTCGACGTGCTGGACCTCTGACGGCGGCCCTCAGAACCGGTAGCCGAGGCCCGCGCCGACGACGAGCATGTTGAGGTCGGCCTCCACCTTGACGCCGCCGATCGCGTAGGATTGCCGCGGCACGAAGACGTACTTCACCATGGCGTTCGCGAACCAGTTTCCGCCGAGGTGGTAGTCGGCGCCGGCCTGGAGCACGGGGCTGACCTGAGCCTTGAGCGTGAAGTCCGGGATGCCCCTGGCCGGCGCGATCGCGATGGGCGTCGTGGCGGCGACCCCGATGCCGAGATAGGGATTGAGGCGCGCCCCCGGCAGGAGGTGGAGCTGCACGAGCCCCATCGCCGCCGCGTTCCAGATCGACCCGATCGCGATGTCGCCCACAAGCGAATCCCGGATGACCGGTCGGGTCCGGACGGCCCCGGCCTGGGCCTCGATGGCCACGTGGTCCGTGAGGAAGTACGACACGTCGAGGTCCGGCAGGACGGCGGCCGGCGTCTCGACGCGCCCGCCGATGAGGTCGATGCGCGAGCGGCTCTCCGTGGGGATCGACCCGGCGAGCCGGCCCCGGACGAGCCAGTCCCCGGCCCGCAGGCCCCCGCCCGGCTCCGGATCGGCGGCGGCCGGCGAAGGCGGCTCCCCCGCCCGCGCGGCCCCCGTCGGCGCCGCGAGGGCGAGGAGGCTGACCAGGATCGGAATCAGGCGCGGAACGAACGCCGACATGGGGGCTGCTTTCGGGGCGGGGGCGGGGCGTTGCGCGGCACGCACCCGAGCGGCGAAGTGCCGGGGTCCGCCTCTCCCGCGATCGCGGACCCGATCAAGACCCTATCGACGCAAAACTCTTACGGAAGTTTTAGGAGACGATCTTACACCGAATTTAATGGATTCCGCCGATAGACATGGAAATTCAGATCGTTAACCTGCAGGGTCGAATCTTCGAAAGAAAAAATTCAAGACCAGGCAATCGATGTCTGAAATACGAATCTCTCGTGTGTCTCAAATTAGCCAAGCCATGCAGAAGAGCGCCGTGCGTCCTCGCTTTCGACGGGTCATCGCTGTCTAGACTGGAGAAGCATCGATCCATGGCGCTCGATCTCTACACGCTTCACTTCGCCAGCGCGGCCAGCCGGTGCGCCTACGTCGTCGTCTTCCTCGTCATGGCCCTCAGCCAGCGCCGGCAGGCCTGTCTCTGGCAGTGGATGGGGGCCATGGGAGCGTCGATGGCGGGTTCGCTCATCATGATGCGCGTGCCGACCGACGAACTGCCCCCCATCCCCGTCACGGTGGCCGTCTACTGGCTCTACGGCGCGAGCCTCGTGCTCGCCTGGACCGGGCTGCGCAGCTTCTTCGGCCGGCCGGCGAAGGTCGGGCTCGGCCTCGTCCTCGCCGCCCTCCCGGGCGTCCTCTATCCGGTCGCCCTCGGCCTCGGCCTCTCCACCCGGCTGGCCCTCGCGGGGGTCTTCGCCTGCTGCCTCCTGCCGACCCTCCTGGCCGCGTCCGAGACCGTGCGCCTCTCGGCCGGGACGGAGAGGCTCTGGGCGCAGTCCATCGAGACCGTGGCGTTCGGGCTCTATGCCCTCGTCTTCGTGCTCTCCATCGGGATGCTGGTCGGAACCGACCTGCCCGTCGCCTCGGCCGAGAGCGCGCGCATCTCCATGGTCGTGGATCAGGTCATGGGCGTGTTCGTCTATTTCGGGTTCGTCGCGATGGCCGCCGAGCGCGCCAACCGCACCCTCCTGCGCCTCGCCGAGACGGACCCGCTCACGGGCCTGTCCAACCGCCGCGGCCTGCAGACGATGCTGCGCCGCCGCTTTCCGCACCCGGGCGCGCGTCCGGCGATGGGGGTGCTGATCCTGGACGTCGACCACTTCAAGGCCATCAACGATCGCCACGGGCACGAGGGCGGGGACCGCGTCCTGTCGGAATTCGGAGCCCGGATGAAGGCCGCGCTCCGGGCCACCGACATGGTCGCCCGCTGGGGCGGCGAGGAATTCCTCGTGGTGCTGCCCGGCACCGATGCGCGGGAGCTCCTGAGCGTCGCCGAACGGTTGCGGGCGACCATCGCCGAGGCGCCGTTTCTCCTGCCCTCCGGTCCCCTGCGGGTGACCGTCAGCATCGGTGCCGCCGGCCAGGGCCCGGGCGAGGCGGGCTTCGAGGAGGCCCTGCACCGGGCCGATGCGGCGCTCTACGACGCCAAGAGCCGTGGACGCGATCGCGTGGTGTGCGCCCCCGCGCCGGTGGACCGGGTGTCGGCCGACGACGTGGCCTGCGCCGGATTGCGTGCCGCGTAGTGTCGCTCGCAAAACGCCCGCTGCACCGGGAGTTCGCTCTCTGACCACGACAGCTCAGCGGGAGCTTTGCGAGGCACGCTCAGATGGGCCGGACCCGATGCGGCGCGGCGGGCATCGTTCCCTCGCCTTGGGTATCGCGCGCCCGGCCCGCCGCCGTCCGGCGGACGGGCCGGCGCCAGATCAGCCGGCCGAGGAGCAGGCCGAGGCGGCGGCAGAACAGGGCGAGGCCGAGGCACCAGCCCAGCCCCGCCAGCAGCGCGCTCGCCAGGGCCGCGAGGCCGCCGCCCAGGGCCAGTGCGCCCCGCCCGAGGAGCGCGAGGGCGGCGCGGGTGCGTGGGCCGAGGCGTTCGCTGAGGCGCACCGCCCGGGCCAGGTCGGCGGGGTCGCGGGCCAGCCCGAGCACCTGCATCACCCCGCGCTGGCCCGTGCGGCGGCCGAGGACGAGGGTGTCGCCGGCCAGATTGGTCAAGCGCGCCACCGTGCCGGGGCGGATGGCGAGGCCGGCGGCGGCCCGCGCCCCGGCAAGATCGAGGCGGGCGGTGGCGGCGACGGCCCGGGCCACCGCCTCGCGGTCGAGGCCCGCCCGCACCGTGCGCCCGAGGCTCGCGGCGAGCGCGGGTGAGAGCCGGCCGCCGCGCCGGGCCGCCTTCAGCACGGTCATGCCCGTGCGCGGGGCCGCCCCAGCCCCGGCCGTCCAGGTGGCGAGCGTGAGGGGCAGGCCGACCAGGGCCATGCCGAGGAGGAGCGGGTCGTAGGGCTCGGCGCGGGCGTAGCGGCCGCCCTCGCGCAGGAGGTCGCGCAGGTCCCCGATCCCGGTGACGTCGGCGGCGAGCGACCCGGCGAGGCCCGCCGTTCCCTCCGCCTCGCCCGAGACCGCCCCGAGGGCGAAGTCCCGCGCGGCGCGCAGGGGCCGCCCCTGCGCCAGGGCCTCGACGCGCACGCGCCGCGCCGGATCGATCGCGATGCCCCGCGCCTCGGCCAGCGCCAGGAAGCTCAGCGCCAGGTCCTCGTCCTCGGCGGCCAGGGCCGCGTCGAGGCCCGCGTTCAGGCTGTCCGGGGTGGCCGCCCGCTCCAGGCGGATCTCCGCCAGCGCGCCGGGGTCGTCCGCCGCCGCGAGGAGGCGGCCGGCGAGAGTGGCCGGCACCACCACGGGTGCCGCCGCGACCGCCAGGGCCGCGCCCCCCGCGAGCAGGCCGATCCAGCTTGCGGCAGCGCGTATCCGCCTCATGCCTGCTCCTCTCCCGATCATCGATCGTCAGATGGGGGCGCGGGCGCGCGGGCGCACCCTCCGGCTGCCGTCACGGGCAGCTGCCGTCACGGGCCTTGCGCTCCGTAGCGCTGGTGCAGGCTGCCGGCGAAGCGGTCGGCGAACTTGGCGGTCGCCACCGGCAGGGTGCGCCCGCGCAGCTGTGCCAGCATCAGGGACATCGGGGGAAGATCCCGGGCGTCGATGGGGCGGGAGCACAGGCGGGGATCGTCCGGGATGCCGCTCGGCACCTGGAGGCTGACGGCGTCCTCGCGCAGGACGAGGTTGCGCAGGAATTCGAGCGAGCTCGACTCGATGACC
Organism: Methylobacterium sp. J-078; assembly: GCF_022829285.1. GTDB lineage: Bacteria > Pseudomonadota > Alphaproteobacteria > Rhizobiales > Beijerinckiaceae > Methylobacterium. The sequence goes on along the minus strand of NZ_JAKSYI010000076.1, from coordinate 5,981 downwards.
GCGTTCAGCGGCGTGCCCCGGCGCGCGAGGGCGTCGTCGAGGTGGTGGCGGATGGCCAGGGACCGGTCCGGCACCGCCATCGGGTGCACGAGGCAGTCGCGCAGGCGCACCGGGCCGGTCTCGGCGGCCAGGGGATGCCCCGCCCGCATCAGGGCGCAGAGGGTCTGGCGGCAGGAGAACAGCACCTGCATGTCGGCCGAGGGCGGCGGCTGCAGCACCAGGGCGAGGTCCGCCTCGAACTGCGTCAGCGCCGCCACCGCCTGGACGTGGTCGCGCACCTGCACGGTGAAGGTCACCTGGGGGAAGAGCGCCCGATAGGCCTCGACCTCGTCCGGCACCACGTGGTTGACGAAGGCCTGGCTGCAGGCCAGCGCCACGTGGCCGCGCCGGACCCCGGAGAGGTCGGCGATCTGCGAGCGCACCCGCTCCAGGTCGGCGCGCTGGTCGCGGATGTGGCGCACCAGCAATTCGCCGGCCGCGTTGAGGCGCATGCCCTGGGCCACCCGCTCGAAGATCGGCGTGCCGAGCTCGTACTCGATGTCCTGGATCTGCCGGGTCAGGGCCGAGGGCGTGATGTTGAGCCGCTCCGCCGCCCGGCGGATCGCCCCGTGGCGGGCCACTTCGGCCACGTAGGTGAGGATGCGCAGATGTTTCATCGCGGAAGGGCCCGGCCGTCGGGGCCCCTGTTTCCGAAATCGCAACGGCCCAGTCAAGAAACAGCACTCGCGCGCAACAGGGGAGCGCCCTAGCCTGGGGCTTGAGATTCGTCCTTCCGAGCCCCGCTCGCCGGAGTCGCGCCCATGATCCGCCGCCGCACCCTTCTCGCCGGCCTCGGGGCCGGTCTTCTGGCCGCGCCCCTCGGGCTTGCCCGCCCGGCCCGCGCGCAAGCGCCCACCGTGATCCGGATGGGCTCCCTGAAGCTCATCCACTCCATCGCGCCGCATTTCTACGCGCAGTTCACGCCCGCCGGGTACACGGTCGAGGTCGTGCCCTTCGAGAGCCCCACCGAGTGCAAGAATGCGGTGGTGACGAAGTCGGTGGATTTCGGGACCTTCGGCATCGCGGCCGGCACCCTGGGCGCCGCCGCCGGCGAGCCGCTGGTCATCATCGCTTCCACCTGCAACCGCGGCATGGCGATCATCGCCAGGAAGGACGCGAGCATCGCCGCGATCAAGGACCTGAAGGGCAAGCGCGTCGCCCTCTGGCCCGGCTCGACCCAGGAGGTCTTCGCCCTGGAGCGCCTGCGCCAGGAGGGGATGAGCGTCAAGGACATCACCCCGGTGCGGATCTCGTTCTCGGAGATGCACATCGCGCTGGCGCGCGGCGACATCGACGCCTATGTGGGCGCCGAGCCGGCACCGGGCGTCAGTCTCGCCAGCGGCGTCGGCAGCCTCGTCGAATACCCCTACGGCACCGAGATGGGCGCCCTCAACATGGTGTTCGGCGCGCACGCCGACACCACGGCGCAGCGGCCCGAGATCGTCCGCACCATGCTGGAGATCCACCGCAAGGCGACCGATTACGCGCAAGCCAACCGCGAGGCGATGATCGCCATGGCGGTGGCCAAACTCGGCCAGAAGCGCGAGGCCCTGGAACTCTCCGCCCCCAACGTCGAGCTGAAGTGGAAGCTGGGCGAGACCGAGATCGCCCAGGCCAAGGTCTATGCCGACCGCATGCTGGCCCTCAAGCAGATCAAGCGCCTGCCCGATTTTTCGACCTTCATCGACACCCGCTTCGTCGACGCCATGAGGGACGCGTGAGCGCCAACCCGGCCGCCGTCGCGGCGGCGCCCGTGCCGGCGGCCTCGTCCCGCCCGCGCGTCGCCGTGCCGTGGGTGCGCCTGCGCGAGGCGGCCCTGGCCCTCGCGATCCCCGCCGTGCTCGCCCTGGTCTGGCATTTCCTCACCACGGGCCGGCCCTACAGCCTGATCCCGCCCCCGGCGGAGGTCTGGACCGCGCTGGTCGACCTCGCGGTGGGGGGCATCAACGACGACGCCTTCAGCGCCACCCTGCTCACGCATCTCGGCGCCTCGCTGTCGCGGGTCTACGGGGGCTTCGCGCTCGCGGTGCTGTGCGCCCTGCCACTCGGCCTCCTCATCGGCCGGGTGCCGCTGATGCGCCAGCTCCTCGATCCGACCTTCCAGATCCTGCGGCCGGTGCCCGTCACCGCCTGGCTGCCGCTCGCCATGATCCTGTTCGGGCTGGGGCCGCGCTCGGCCTATTTCCTCGTCTTCCTCGGGGCGTTCTACCCTATCCTCGTCAACACCATCTTCGGGGTCCGCTCCGTGGAGCCGCGCCTGTTCGAGGCCGCCAGCATGCTGGGCTGCCGGGGCTCGGCCCAGTTCGCCCGGGTGGTGCTGCCCGCCGCCCTGCCGTCGATCTTCACCGGCTTGCGCCTCGGCCTCGGCTTCGCCTGGGTCGTCATCGTGGTCGGCGAGATGACCGGCGTGCAGACGGGGCTCGGGGCCATCATCATGGAGGCGCGCCAGCTCTCGCGCACCGAGATCGTGATCTGCGGCATGATCGTGATCGGCGTCGCGGGCTTCCTGTCGGACCGGATCGTCATGCTGATCGGCCGTCGCCTCCTCGCCTGGAGTCCGTCGCATGGGTGATCCGACGCTTCCGATCCTCGAGATCCGCGACGTCGGCAAGACCTTCGCGGTGCAGGGCAAGACGGTCACGGCCCTGAAGGGGGCCAACCTCACGGTGAAGCGCGGCGAATTCGTCTGCCTGCTCGGCGCCTCGGGCTGCGGCAAGTCCACCCTGCTTCGCATCGCCGCCGGCTTCGAGGCGCCCTCCTCGGGCCAAGCCTGCATGTGGGGCAAGCCCATCGCGGGCCCCGATCCGGCGCGCGGCATGGTGTTCCAGGATTACGGCCTGTTCCCCTGGCTCTCGGTGCGGGACAACATCGGCTTCGGCCCGAAGTCGCGCGGGCGCCCCGCGGCGGAGATCCGCGACACGGTGGCCCGCTACATCGACCTCGTGGGCCTCGGCGCCTTCGCGGACGCGCATCCCCATCAGCTCTCGGGGGGCATGAAGCAGCGCGTCGCCATCGCCCGGGTGCTGGCCAACGAGGCCGAGGTGGTGCTGATGGACGAGCCCTTCGGGGCGCTCGATGCCATGACCCGCGAGCGTCTGCAGGACGAGCTCCTCGACCTCTGGGGCCGCACCGGGCTGACCGTGCTGTTCGTGACCCACGCCATCGAGGAGGCGATCTTCCTCGCCGACCGCGTCGTGGTGATGTCCCCGAGCCCCGGCCGGATCGACGCCGTGCACGACATCGCCCTGCCCCGGCGCCGCGACGTCTCGAGCCCGGCCTTCAACGACATCCGCCGCATGCTCTCGGCCCAGCTTCACAGCCACCACGGCCGCGTGGCCGCCTGAGGGAGCGATCGGTTCCGGCGATCGCGGCCATGCCCCGCCCACCCCCGCAGAGGGGGGAGGGAAGACCCCGCGCACACGGCTGCGAATTCCCATGACCGAACCGGATTTCTCGGACCCCCGCCGCCCCGAGCGGCGCCTCGCCTACCGGGCCGCCATCGACCGGCCGCGCCTCGTCCTGCCGGGGGGCAAGCACGTGGCGATCTGGCCGGTGGTCAACGTCGAGCACTGGCTCATCGACAACCCGATGCCGCGCCAGATCCTGGTGGCGCCGACGGGGGCGCCCCTGCTGCCCGATCTCGCCAACTGGGGCTGGCACGAATACGGGATGCGGGTCGGGTTCTGGCGCTTCCTCGCGGCGTTCGTGGCCCGCGGCATCCGCCCGACCCTCTCGATCAACGGCTCGGTCTGCGAAGCCTACCCGCACGTGGCGCAGGCCGCGCACGCCGCCGGCTGGGAGTTCATGGGCCACGGCTTCCACCAGGTGCCGACCCACCGCATCACGGACGAGCCGGCGATGATCGCCCGCACCCTCGCGGCGATCCGGGCGGTGACGGGGGCGACCCCGCGCGGCTGGCTCGGGCCCGGCCTCACCGAGACCCTCGACACGCCCGACCACCTCGCCGCCGCCGGCCTCGACTATGTCGGCGACTGGGTGGTGGACGACCGGCCCTGCCGGATCGCCACCGCGACGCACCCCCTCATCGCCCTGCCCTACTCGGTGGAGCTGAACGACATCCCCCTGCTGGCGATCCAGCACCACCGGGCCGACGAGTTCGTGGACCGGGCGCTCACCCAGGTCGCGCGCCTCGCGGCGGAGGCGGCGGGCGACGGGCCGCTCGGCGGCGCCAAGGTGATGGGGTTCGCGATCCACCCCTACATCACCGGCGTGCCCCACCGGATCGGGCTGCTGGAGCGCCTCCTCGATGCCCTGCGCGCCCGCGACGACGTCTGGTTCGCGCAAGGGGGCGACCTCGTGGACTGGTATCGGGAGACCGGCGATGAGGCCTGAGACGGACTGGGGGGACCGCGACCGCGCGGCCCTGAGCCGGGCCTACGACAATTCCGGGGCGGTGGCCGACAGCGCCGCCCGCCTCGCCGCGTGGCGCGCCCGCAGCGAAGCCCTCCGGGCGCGGCCGGGCCACGTCCTCGACATTCCCTACGGCCCGGGCCCGCGCAACCGCATCGACCTGTTCGCCTGCGGGCGCCCCCACGCGCCGCTGCTGGCCTTCATCCACGGCGGCTACTGGCAGCGCAACGCCAAGGAGGGCTTCGCCTGCATGGCGGAGGGGCCCCTCGCCCACGGCCTCGACGTGGCGCTGATCGGCTACACCCTCGCGCCCGAGGCCACCCTGACGGAGATCGCCGACGCGATCGGCGCGGCCCTGCGGATCTTGCGCGCCCGGGACGCGGCCGCTGGCCTCGGGCGCCGCCGCCTCGTGGTCGCGGGCTGGTCCGCCGGCGGCCACCTCGCCACCCTGGCGCTCGACGGGCCGGAGGCCGATGCGGGCCTCGCCATCAGCGGGATCTTCGACCTCGCGCCCATCGCCCGGACGAACCTGAACGACGCTCTCCGGCTCACGCCGCTAGAGATCGATACCCTGTCGCCGATCCGCCGGACCACCCCGCGCGCGGCGCCCCTGGTCGTCGCCTGCGGGGGGAACGAGCTGCCCGAACTCCGGCGCCAGTCGCGGGATTACGCGGCGGCGCGGATTGCGGCGGGGCTGGAGACCCACGCGATCGAACTTGACGGGGCGGACCATTTCTCGATCCTCGAAGCGCTGATCCATCCGGCGGGGCGCCTCGCCCGTATCGCCGCCGATCTGGCGCAGGTCTGAGGACCCTGCCGCTCGGATGCCTCCCGAGTCGCAACGCCATTTGAGGGCAGTTTCTTAATTCGGTGATTTCTGACTTCTCTGTGCCGCCTGGGCGAACCATTTCAGATAGAAGTTATAGAGCCAGTCGAAGGAATAGGAAGTTTTATTTGGAAAACTAGAGAATCTTCGCTCGACGACATCGCAGTATGATATTTCAGTGGCAAAAAGGCTGACTTTTTCATAGAAACCCATGTCATTGTCTTCCGGCGATCGTGTTGTGACTGTCACGCTATATTTATTGTTGTAGTACCCCGCCTTATCGAGGCCCATCATTTGATTTTGCTTCAGGGCAATGATTTGTGTAGAGAACGGAGTTTGTCCGCCATTCTCGCGAACAAACCGACTTCTGTTTGTAAATCGAAAATTGTTGTCCGCGAAGAAACGCTCGAAGTCCGCCTCGATCCGATTCGGATCGACATCCTTGCATTCCAGCCCGATGTAAAGGTTGGGTAAAAGATTTCCGGCTTGCGCAGAGGCCGAATGAACACAGAGACAAAGTGCGAGCCAATACGGTCTTGAGCGTCGCATGGATGGTTTCCCGTGTGCCAAGCCGGCATTCTATCACGAGCCGCCGCCGGCCCCCTCACCGCTCCCGCCAGGCCTTTGCGATCTGATCGGAGAGGGGTTTGACGAGGTAGCTCAGCACGGATCGGTCGCCGAGCTGCATGAAGCTTTCGACCGGCATGCCGGGCACGAGGCGGGCGGGGCCGAGGCGCTGGCGCTG
>NZ_JAKSYI010000065.1 GCF_022829285.1 Methylobacterium sp. J-078 | reverse complement strand
GAATGGGCGATGATCTGCACGGCCCACAACCTCCTGAAACTGGCACAGGCCGGCCGATGAGGCCGCCGATCCGCCCTCACCGGCTCTGGTCTCGCCCCTCCAACCTCGGCTTCAATCCCCTTACTCGGACAAGCTCCTAGTTGGCGCACCGGGCCGACCGACGAGCCGCAGGGCCGCAAACCTCGTAGTCCCGCATGCCCGGCCCGAGCCCTGTGACCTCCAGCACGCCGGCCTCCCCAAGGGCGAGGATGCGGGCGAACAGGAGTTCGTAGCGGCAGCCCTGTCCCGGCTGTTCCGGCCCGGCGTTGACTGGGTGAAGGACGCGGGCGACCAGCTTGACGAGCGGTTCCCGTTCCCCCGATGCCTGCCCGGCCAGAAGGGCGTCGAAATGGGTCAATGGCGCCGAGACCAGGCGTCCGTCGCGCAAGACGCGCAGCGGTGCGTTCTCCCGCCGCAACCGCGTCCAGGCGGCCACGGCAGCGTCGCTCTCCGCCCGAGAGTACGGACGCCGCTTCTCGGCGAGGCCAGCCGCCACGATCTCCGCGGGCCGCAACTGGCCCAGCGACCGGATCGGCGAGACGCGGCCCGCACCCGGGACGTCGAGCCCGGTCGCGTCGACGACGTCGAAGGGGCGGCCGGCCATGCGGAAGACGAACTCCAGGAAGCAGGCGTGCTCCGCGGCGTCGCTGAGGCAAACCCAATGGACCGGATGGACGCCGACGGCCGTCGCCTCCACCCAGGGCGCCTCCGAATCGGCCGGCTCCACGCAGGGCTCTTCGTCCGATCGCAGGTTGGCCGCGAACCAGGCCCTGCGCACGGCCGGATCGAGCGCGTCGATGGGGCCGACGCTCAGGTCGTGGGTGAGCGCAACCACCCGATCCGTGCAGCCCTGCAAACGGAGGGCGTCGCGGACGCTCTCCGCCCTGCTGACCCCCCAGGCCGCATGGACCACCTCGACGGACACGGTCATGCCGGTCTCCCATTCCGGTTCGGGCTCGACGACCGGCAGGGTCCGGCTGCCCGGCCTGTCGGCGATGGCTTCGGTCGCAGGGTATCGACGCGGCTCACGGCCCGCGACCCGCGGCACAGAGGTCCACCGGCAGCGGACTGGACGCCTGGAACATCCGGCAACTGCGCTCGATCTCGTCGCGCATCATGGCGCAGGGGTTTACCGCGTTGCACGGCGGATGCGTCGCGGGCGACGCATCCCGGCACTGAGCGGCCAGACGCTTGGCGGCGACCGGACCGATCTCGTCACGGCATGCGACGGCCCCTCGGTCCGGCGCGGGCTGCCCGGACGAAGGGTCGACCGATATGGCGACCAAAATCAGCGAGGATAGGGCCAACCCGAACCTGTTCATGAATTCCTCCCTCCTCGACCGCTCGCCCCGGCCCCTCCCTATCTTCGAAGGCGTTCGCCGTGCCGGCCCTGCAGCGACCGGCATCAGGGACCGAAAGGTTCAGCCCGGGCTCCGTGCCAGGGCCCGTTCGATGATCTCGCCGAGCGCATCCGCCGTCAGCGCTCCCTCGTGTCGGTCGTCGTCCACGAACAGCGTCGGCGTACTGTGGACGCCCAGGGCGGAGGTCGCCTGCGCGGAGACGCGCTGCACGCCGTCGTAGAGGGACTGGTCGCGCAGGATGGCATCGAACCGATCCCGGCTGATCCCCGCCTGCTGCACCACGTCGCGCAGGGCATCCAGAGGCTTCTCCACGAACGCCCAGGACCGCTGCCGCGCGAACAGGAGATCGGTGAGAGCGTAGTAATGCCTGTCGCCGTCCGCCCGGGCCAGCATGAAGCCGGCCGTGTCGAGAGGGCTCAACGGGTATCCGCGCAACGCGAACCGCACCTGTCCGGCATCGACCCAGCGCGCCCTGATGGCCGGCCAGGTCCCGTCATGGAACGCCGCGCAATGCGGGCAGGTCAGCGCGGCGTACTCGACGAGCGTCACCTTCGCCTGGGGCGATCCCAACCAGACATCGCCGAGCGGGCCGGCCAGCGCCGGGTCCCCGACATGGACGACCGTCGGATCGCGAGGGCCTCTCAGCGCCATCGCGGCGAGGCCGAGGGCCGACAGACCGAGGACCGATCCCGTGATCACGCTGCGGCGGCTGAGTCGCGTCGATGCCGTCCTGACCACCGGGGTCATGCGAGGTCTCCGGCGAAGCGGTTGGGCTGGCAAGGCACGGGACGCATCACCAGCGATGATGCCAGCCCGGATGCCGGAAGCCGCCCCAGCGATGCCCGCCGCCGTGCCAGGCGAAACGGCGATGCCAGGCGAAACGGCGGTGCCATGCGTAATGGTAGCCGTAATGCCAGCGGGAACCGCCCCAGCGGCGATAGCCGAAGTGACGGTACACGGGGCCGTAGGCGTAGGGACGGTAGCCGAGGTTCGGTCGGCACCAGCCGTAGAACCCGCGGTGGAACCCGAGGCCGCAGCCGTCACGGGCCTCGGCGGCCGAGCCGGCCGTGAGAAGCCCCGCGGCGAGGGCGAGCGGTAGGATGATCTTGCGGATCACGTACGCCTCCATGGTCGTCCGGCACGCGACCGGACGCAGGTTTCGGGACGGGGGAAGGCTCAGTTCGGCCAGCAGCGGCGGCCGTAGGGGCCGATGTGGAAGCCCGCAGGGCACGAGCGGCCGCGGGCGTAGCCACCCCACTGACCGCCGGTCCGGCAGCCGCCGTAGGGCCCGCGATGGCCGTAGGGACCGCATCCGCCGTAGACCTGGATGATCCGCGCGCCGTCCGATCCGTCGGACACGGCGTCCTGGATCAGGGACGACGCCGAGGCCGGGAATGCCAGGCCGGCCATGAGCGCGACGGGGGCGAGCATCTTCAACATCATCGAATCCTTCTCTGTCCTCAGGCGTGCCGCGATGCCTGAGCCGGCGCCGCGACCGATGAGGGCCAAGATCGTCCCGGCCTCCTTCCCGGATGTGACCGACCGATGCGTCGACGTAACGTTTTGTAACGGGCCGCCCTGCGGGCCAGGCCGGTCGTCAGGCGATGGCCGGCAGGGTCGCGACGAGGCGTGCGCCGCCGAGCGGTGACGACTCGGCCACGACGGTGCCGCCATGCGCCTCCGCGATCTGGCGGGCGATGGCGAGGCCGAGACCGGTGCCGCCGGTCCGGCGGTTGCGGGACCGTTCGCTCCGGTAGAACGGGCTGAACACGGCCGTCCGCTCGGATTCCGGAATGCCCGGGCCGTCGTCCTCCACCGTGACCCGGCACAGCGCGCCGGTCCGGCTCACGGAGACGGCCACCGTGGAGCGGCCGAACTTGACGGCGTTCCCGATCAGGTTGGCGACGACCCGGCGCAGGGCGACCGCATCCCCGGCGGCGACGACATCCTGCACGTCCTCGCCGATCAGGCGGACGTCGATGCCTTGCGCGGCGTGTTCGGCCACCTCGACGGCGACGAGGTCGGCGAGGTCGACCGCCGTCCGTCCCACCTCGACGGCCGTGCCCCGGGCGAAGCCCAGGGAGGTCTCGATCAGCGCGGTCATCGCATCGAGATCCTCGATCAGCCTGTTTCGTCGCTCCGGTTCCGTCACGCCTTCCGCCCGCAGCCGCAGGCGGGTCAGGTAGGTCTTGAGGTCGTGCGAGATCGCGCCGATCAGCATCGAGCGTTCCCCGAGGAGCCCGACGATCCGCTCCTGCATGTCCCGGACCGCCCGCGAAAGCCCGCGGATCTCCGGGGCGCCCTGGGGCGTCGCCACCGGCTGGTGGGCACGACCGTCGAATCGGGTGACCGCCTCGGTGAGGCGTCGCAGGGGGGCGAGCTCGTGGCGTGCGCCGACGAGGACGAGCCCGGCCACCGCCGCACCGAGGACGGCCACCCACAGGCTCAGCGGCTGGCCGAGCAGCCACGGCATGATCGACCGGTGCTTCTCGACGGCCGAGATCACCAGGGTCCGGCCGTCCGGCAGTCGATAGGTCGCCGTCGCGAGGCGACCGATGGGCCCGTCGCGATCCCTGTCGTTGACCTCGGCGGGATCGACGCCCCGGTGCAGCATCGCGGTGTCGGTGAATGCCCGCAGCGGCCCATCCGGATCGCCCGTCATCCGGCGCAGGCGTCGTTCGAGACGCGGTTCGGGGATCCGGTCGTGATCGTCGGGCGGCACGTCGGTGATCTCGGCCCTGAGGGCCTCGCCGCTCACGGCCTTCAGGATGGCCGGTCTCAGGGCAGGATCCGCATCCCGCAGCAGGATCACGATGTTCGCGGCCTGGTCGACGCGCGGAAAGCGCGTGCCGTAGGGGGAGCGCTCCTGCCGACGCTGCCACGTGTCCACGGCGACGGTGGCGAGGACGAGCAGGGAGAGCGCCCCGAGCAGGAGCAGCATGATCCGCCCGAGCAGGCCGACGCGGGCCATCACGGAGCCTGCCTCACCGGTGCGGCGAGGATGTAGCCGGCATTGCGGACGGTCTTGAGAAGCGCGGCCGCCTCGCTGCCCGCGGCGTCGAGCTTGTGCCGCAACCGGCTCACCTGCACGTCGATGGTCCGGTCGAAGGCGTCCGCCGTGCGGCCGCGCGTCCAGTCGAGGAGCTGGTCGCGCGAGAGCACCCGCTGCGGCCGGGTGACGAAGCAGTGCAGCAGGTCGTACTCGGCGCTGGTCAGCGGGATGTCCGTCCTCGGGTCTCCGACCGTGACCCGCCGCGCGGCGAGGTCGACGACGAGGTCTGCCACGGCGAGCGTTTCCGGCTCGCCATTGGCCGGATGGGCACCGTTCCCCTGCGCACGGCGCAGGACCGCGCGGATGCGGGCGAGCAGGACGCGGGGATTGAAGGGCTTCGAGACGTAGTCGTCGGCCCCCATCTCCAGGCCGAGCACCCGGTCGATGTCCTCGTCCTTCGCGGTCAGCATCACGATGGGGGGACCGCCCTCCTCGCGCAGCCGCCGGCAGATCGACAGCCCGTCCTCGCCCGGCAGCATCCAGTCGAGCACGATCAGGTCCGGGGCGGGTCCAGTTGCGAGAAGCCGGTCGAGTCCCGCGCCTCCGTCGAGGCCGACCACGCGGAACCCCTCGCCCTCCAGATAGCCGGTGAGCTGGGTACGGATGTCGTCGTCGTCCTCGACGATGGCGATGGTGACGCTGTCGCACATGACGTCAGGATAGGCCGCGGTGACCGGGCCGCAACGCGAAAGCGCCCGCTGTCACAAAACGTTACATGCCGCGCGCATCCCGTCACATTCGGGAACGGTCTGGACGCGACGGTCGTCGGCATCGCAGCGCAGGCCCCCGGGCGGGTCCCGGCGAACCGACGAACAGAGGCACCGGACCCATGGCCCCAGCCCAACTGGCATCCCCGCTCTGGCACGTCGTGGCCGCGCTCGCCGTGGCGGGGACGATGGCCGTCCACGGCGGGACGGTCGACGCCGCCCCGCAAGCGGTCGCGGCCGCCACGTCTCGATCCGGTGACGGGAGCGCGACCTATCGCGGCTACCGGATCGAGATGGCCCGGGATGTCCCGAACGCCGAGCTCGCAAAATTGCGGCGGGCGGCCGAGCATCAGGTCGACCTCGTCGAGGCCACCGTCCTCGACGCTTCCACCAAGGCTTTCCTGCGACGCTTTCCCGTGGTGGTGCAGACCGGCGCGAGCGCGGGCAGCCACTACAGCGGCGGCGACAGCGTCACCATCGCGGTCGCGGACCCGGGCGACGACTGTCCGATCCTGCTGCACGAGTACATGCACGTCTACCACGTCCGGATGCTGCCCAGCGGCAAGCGGAACCCGGACATCCTGGCCTTCTACGAGCGGGCCAGGGAGGGCGGATTCTACCCGGCCGACGCCTATCTCCTGAAGAATCCCGGCGAGTTCTTCGCGATGACCGCCAGCGTCTACCTGCACGGAAGGCTGGCGCGCGAGCCCTTCACCCGCGAGGAGCTCCGGCGGAAGCAGCCGGTCTATTTCGGGTACCTGAACCGACTGTTCGGCAGCCCGCGAGCCGCCGCGTTCGAGGCCATGCAAACCTCCGGGCCGGCGCGGCCATGATCATCGACCGACGGTCGCTGGTGCTCGGCACCGCCGCCGTGCTCGCGGCAGGCCGAGCCGGCGCCTGGGCTTCGAAGGAAACCCGAGGTCCCGCCCCAGATCCGCCCCGGAACGAAAAAGCCCCGGCGTCCAGGCCAGGGCTTCGCGTCTAAGTCATTGGAAATATTGGTAGCGAGGGAGGGATTTGAACCCCCGACACAAGGATTATGATTCCTCTGCTCTAACCAGCTGAGCTACCCCGCCAGATCGCGGCCGCCGGAGAGCGGCGCCGCGATGAGATCGGCGGTATAGGGAAACCCGCCGTGAGGTGTCAACGGGGTCGCGCCTCAGAAAATGGCGCGTCCCGTCCCGGTCTCAGAGCTGGGTGCCGAGGATCTCGGCGACCTGTGGGATGTCCTTGTCGCCGCGACCGCAGAGATTGACGACGAGGAGGTGATCCTGCGGCTTCTGCGGTGCCAGTTCCCGTACCTTGGCAAGGGCGTGGGCCGGCTCCAGGGCCGGGATGATGCCCTCCAGCATCGAGCACAGCTTGAAGGCGTCGAGGGCCTCCTGATCGGTCGCCGAGAGATAGGTGACGCGGCCGGCCTCGTGCAGCCAGGCGTGCTCGGGACCGATGCCCGGATAGTCGAGGCCGGCCGAGATCGAGTGCGCGTCCGCGATCTGGCCGTCGGCGTCCTGCAGCAGGTAGGTGCGGTTGCCGTGCAGCACGCCGGGCTTGCCGCCCGACAGAGAGGCCGCGTGCAGGCCGCTGGAAATGCCGTGGCCCGCCGCCTCGACGCCGTACATCGCGACCTCGGGATCGTCGAGGAAGGGATGGAACAGGCCCATGGCGTTGGAGCCGCCGCCGATGCAGGCGACGAGGGAATCCGGCAGTCGGCCCTCCATCTCCAGCATCTGCTGCTTCGCCTCGCGGCCGATGATCGACTGGAAGTCGCGCACCATCGCCGGGTAGGGATGCGGGCCCGCCACCGTCCCGATGCAGTAGAAGGTGTCGGCGACGTTGGTGACCCAGTCGCGCAGGGCCTCGTTCATCGCGTCCTTGAGGGTCCTGGTCCCGGACTGCACCGGCACCACCTCGGCGCCCAGCATCTTCATGCGGAACACGTTGGGCGCCTGGCGCGCCACGTCGACGGCGCCCATGTAGACCACGCATTTCAGGCCGAAGCGGGCGCAGAGGGTGGCGGTGGCGACGCCGTGCTGGCCGGCGCCGGTCTCGGCGATGATGCGGGGCTTGCCCATGCGGCGGGCCAGCATGATCTGGCCGAGCACGTTGTTCACCTTGTGCGAGCCGGTATGGTTCAGCTCATCGCGCTTGAAGTAGATCTTCGCGCCGTGGCCGGGGGCGGCCAGCGCGCGCAGGTGCTCCGTCATGCGCTCGGCGTAGTAGAGCGGGCTCGGCCGGCCCACATAGTGGGTCAGGTGGCTGTTCATCTCCGCCTGGAAGGCCGGATCGGCCTTGGCGGCGGTGTAGGCCGCCTCAAGGTCGAGGATCAGCGGCATCAGCGTCTCGGCCACGAAGCGGCCACCGAAGATGCCGAAGCGGCCGCGCTCGTCCGGGCCGTTGCGGAACGAGTTCGGAGGGGGAGCGATGGTCACGGGCTTGGTCCTCGGAATCGGGTGTGCACGGTTGGACGATGCGCACGCGGGAATCGGATTTCGCGTTTGGCGACACGCCTAGACCCGCGTGGGGTGCGGCGACAATGCGGCCAACGCGCCGGATCGCGGATTCAGGGCGCTTTCCGGGCCGAAAGCAAGGGGTTGGCGGCGCGGACGCCCGGCCCGTCAGCCGCGCGCGGCGGCGATGAAGGCCGCGATCCGCTCCGGCGACTTCTCGCCCGGCCGGTCTTCGACGCCCGAGGAGACGTCGACCGCCCGGGCGCCGGTGCGGGCCAGCGCCGCCGCGACGGTATCGGGGGTGAGGCCGCCCGAGAGCATGTAATCCGCCGGGAGACGGGCGCCATCGAGGAGGTCCCAGTCGAAGCTGTGGCCGTTGCCGCCGGGCAGGGCCGCCTCCGGTGGCGCCTTGGCATCGAGGAGGATGCGGTCGGCCACACCCGCATGGGCGGCCACGGAGGCGAGGTCCGCCGCGGTGGCGATGCCGATGGCCTTCATCACCCGGCGGCCGGTGGCCGTGCGGATCGCCGCGACGCGCTCGGGCGTCTCGCGGCCGTGGAGCTGGATCCATTCGGGGTCCAGGGCCGCGACGGCGGCGGCCACCAGGGCATCGTCCGGGTCGACGAGGAGCAGCACCCGATCGGCCCGGCCCCGCGCCTGTGCCGACAGGGCGCGGCCGGCCTCCAGCCCGACGTGACGGGGGCTCTTCGGGAAATGCACGAAGCCGACGAGGTCGGCGCCGGCCGCCAGGGCGGCGTCGAGGGTCGCCGGCGTGCTGAGCCCGCAGATCTTGATCGCGATGGCGGACATGCGGCGGCGGGGCTTCGGGCAGTCGCCTTCAGCGCGGCGCCGGGAGGGCGACGCGGTCGGAGGCGTTGCGGTAGATGCCGTTCGGGCCCTCATTGGCCGGCGGCGGGGCGTAGGTCTTCAGGCGGGCGGTCTCGCCCTCCAGGCGGCGGATCTCGCGGCGGCGCTCGGCGCTGGTGCGGCGGGTGCTCGCCTGACCGAGCCAGGCGCCACAGCCGCCCAGCAGCACCCCCAACGCCACCGCGATGAACATCAGGAGGTAGAGCGGCAGCGTCGCGCTGAAGACCGGCATGTCGGGCGAGAGGGGATCGAACGACACCCGCACCGCGTCGCGGTTGGCCACCGCGAAGGCGACCACGAGGATCGCCACGGGAAGCAGCACCAAACCTTTGAGGAAGCGGATCATCGCGTGGAACTCCGAAGGTAGGGAACGAGGCGGCGGCCGATCAGGACGCAGAGGCACCCGCGTCGCCGATGCCCGCCTCGTTGAGGCGCAGGCGCATCTCCTTGCCCGTCTTGAACACGGGGATGGCCTTCTCGGAAACGGCAACGGCCGCACCCGTGCGCGGGTTGCGCCCGCGTCGCGCGTCACGGCGCTTGACCGAGAAAGCACCGAAGCCGCGCAGCTCGACCCGGTCGCCCCGGGCGAGGGCATCCGCGATGGTGTCGAGGATCGCGTTCACGAGCGTCTCGACATCGCGCTGGTAGAGGTGCGGGTTCTGCTCGGCGATCTTGAGCACGAGCTCCGACTTGATCATGCGGCGGCCTTCACGAAGTCATGCACGAGGGTGTTGGGCCGGCGCCCTCAGCGGGTGGCTTCCGCCGGGCCGGGGCGCCAGAGCACGAGGAGCCCGCCCTGGGTGAGGCTCGCCGTCTCGTCACCGACCTGGCGCAGGCGGGTGGCCAGACCTTCGAGGCCGACGAGATCGGCCCCGAGCCCGAGGGCCGACCACAGGCGAAAGTCGCTCTTGGCCGTGGGCTTCCAGTCCAGTACCGGCAGGTCCTTGGCCACGCCGCGCTCCGTCTCGAGCCAGGCGATGGCCTGCCGCTCGCCGCCGAGGCCGTCCACGAGCTTCAGGGGCACGCTCTGGCGCCCGCTGAACACACGCCCGTCGGAGACCGTGGCGAGTTCCTTGTCGGACATCTTGCGCCGGTCGGCCACGAGGCCCTTGAACCAGGCGTAGGTATCGCCGACGACGGCCGCCAGGGCGGCGCGTGCCTCGGGCGAGGTGGGCGTGAAGCCCGACGGCTCGGCCTTGAGGGGCGCCGACTTCACGGACTCGACCTTGACCCCGACCTTGTCGAGGAGGCCCGACAGGTCCGGATACTGGAACAGGACGCCGATCGAACCGACGAGCGCGGTCTCGCGCGCCACGATGTGGTCGGCGGCGATCGCCGCGATGTAGGCGCCGGACGCGGCGGTGCCGTCGACGAAGGCCACCATGGGCTTCTTCTCGGCGAGCGCGCGCAGGTTGCGGTAGAGCTCTTCGGAGCCCGTGGTGGTGCCGCCGGGCGACGAGATCGAGACGACGACCCCGCGCACGGAATCCGCGTCGCGGACCCGCTCGATCAGCTTGGTGGTGGATTCGCTGCCGGCGATGAAGCCGCCCACCGAGATCCGGGCGATCTGCGGGCGCACGCTTCCGAGGGTCAGGGCCTCGCCGCCGCTGCGAACCCGCAGGCCGACCGCGCCCACGGCCACCACGAGGCCGCCGATGCCCAGGACCCGCCAGAGGGAGAGCTTGCGGCGCAGACGCCGGCGATCGATCAGAAGTTCGGCATCCGCGGCCATGCGCTGGTTACGCTCCCTCGCGCGCCGGCTCTGCCGGCTGATTCTGTCCGGACTGGCGGTCCGGCACCCACCCGATGACGGCGGCGGGCGAACCTTGTCCCACACTCCCGGCCGATTTGCACCAAGCCTTTGGCGCATCTCGCGTCCTTTGGGGAAACGCAGGGCCGGTCACTGTCAGGGATCGTGTTCTAGCGCCGCATTGCGGCGACCGGCAAGGGGGGAGCAAGCCCCCTCCCCGCCGGTCTCGGCGTAGCATGTGGAGGAAATGCGGGTACGAAAAAGCCCGCGCCGGAACAGGTCCGGCGCGGGCTCTCACGAGACGTCAGTCCCCGGTCCCGAAGGACCGGGGGGCGGGACGATCAGTCCTGGGACTCGTCCTTGTCGTCGCTGGTGCGGGCCTTCTTGAAGGCCGCGCCCAGGATCTCGCCGAGCGAGGCGCCCGAATCGGTCGAACCGAACTGGGCCATCGCCTCCTTCTCCTCGGCCATTTCCAGGGCCTTGATCGAGAGCTGGACCCGGCGCGCCTTGCGGTCGAACTGGATCACGCGGGCGTCGAACTTCTCGCCGGCGGCGAAGCGCTCGGGGCGCTGGTCGCCACGGTCGCGGGCGAGCTCGGCCCGGCGGATGAAGGTCGTCAGGTCGGTGTCGACGATCTTCACGTCGACGCCCGAATCCTTCACGTCCACCACTTCGCAGGTCACGATCTGACCCTTCTTGAGGTCACCCGCTTCCGTGAAGGGGTCACCGCCGAGCTGCTTCACGCCGAGCGAGATGCGCTCCTTCTCGACATCGACGTCGAGAACCTGGGCGCGCAGCATGTCGCCCTTCTTGAACTCCTCGATGACCTGCTCGCCGGGACGGTTCCAGTCGAGATCCGACAGGTGGACCATGCCGTCGACATCGCCGTCGAGACCGATGAACAGGCCGAACTCGGTCTTGTTCTTGACCTCGCCCTCGACCTCGGAGCCCACCGGATGCTGCTGGGCGAAGGCCTCCCAGGGGTTCTGGAGGGTCTGCTTGAGGCCGAGCGAGATGCGGCGCTTGACCGGATCGACCTCGAGGATCTGCACTTCCACTTCCTGCGAGGTGGAGACGATCTTGCCCGGGTGGACGTTCTTCTTCGTCCAGGACATCTCGGAGACGTGGATCAGGCCCTCGATCCCCGGCTCCAGCTCCACGAAGGCGCCGTAATCGGTGATGTTGGTGACGCGGCCCTTGAGCTTGGCGTCGACCGGGTAGCGCTGGGCGATGCCCTCCCACGGATCGGCCAGCAGCTGCTTGATGCCGAGCGAGATACGGTGGGTCTCGTGGTTGATCTTGATGATCTTGACCTTGACCGTCTGGCCGATGGTCACGACCTCGGACGGATGGTTCACGCGACGCCAGGCCATGTCGGTGACGTGAAGCAGGCCGTCGATGCCGCCCAGATCCACGAACGCACCGTATTCGGTGATGTTCTTGACGACGCCGTCGATGACCTGACCTTCTTCGAGGTTGGCCACGAGCTCGGAGCGCTGCTCGGCGCGGCTCTCCTCGAGGACGGTGCGGCGCGACACGACGATGTTGCCGCGGCGGCGATCCATCTTGAGGATCTGGAAGGGCTGGGGGGTGCCCAGCAGCGGGGTGACGTCGCGCACGGGGCGGATGTCGACCTGGGAGCGCGGCAGGAACGCCACGGCGCCGTCGAGGTCGACGGTGTAGCCGCCCTTGACCTGGTTGAAGATCGCGCCGGTGACGCGCTCGTTGGCCTCGAAGGCCTTCTCGAGCTTGACCCAGCTCTCCTCGCGGCGCGCCTTGTCGCGCGAGATCACGGCCTCGCCGAGCGCATTCTCGATGCGGTCGACATAGACCTCGACCTCGTCGCCGACGGCGAGTTCGCCTTCGCGGCCGGGGCCGTTGAATTCCTTGAGGGCGACACGGCCTTCCGTCTTGGCGCCGATGTCGATGACGGCCACGTCCTTCTCGATCGCGACGACGCGACCCTTGACGACGGACCCTTCGGTGATTTCGTGCTGGAGGAAGGACTCCTCAAGCAGGGCCGCGAAATCGTCGCGGCTCGGGCTACGCTGCAGGGCGTTACCAGCGGTCATTCTGTCTCCTGACAGGCCTCATCGGGAGGCCAGCATCGGCGGCTCGTGTGACGGGGCACCCTCGACGTCGCCGCCCGGGGTCTGCGACCCCATGGGCTCAACCTCCCGAATCAAGGAGGGCCGACGCAATCTCAAGCGATGGCCGAGAGCGGTTCTCCAACGGGTGCGAGGCCCGGCACACCGGCCGAGCCTCGTCACTTTCAGTCGAAGAGCGCCATTCCTGTAGCGGATTGGCGGGTCCCGGGCAACAGGTCCGTTCCGGTGACGCGGATGTCGGGCGCCCCTCCCGGGACCCCGCGCGGGTCAGCCGATCAGGCCGGCGCCGAAGGTTCCGTCGTTGAGGACGGCACGGTTCTCGACGAGGCCGTACTGGAGGTAGTGCTGCAGCGGGTTCATGTTCGCCTGCGCCACGTCGCCGTTGACCTGGAGGTAGGTCGAGGTGTCGAAGTCGGTCGCCGGGTCGCGACCCTCCTTCCAGCCGTAGGTGTCGTAGTGGCTCAGCGGGTTGATGCCGGCGGCGGCGACGTCCCCGTACGCCTTCAGGTAGCCCGCGGTGTCGAAGATGGCGTTCGGGTCACGGCCTTCCTTCCAGCCATAGGTGTCGAAGTGGCGCTGGGCGAAGGCGAAGGTGTCGGTGGTGCCCGAGGCCTGGGCCGCGCGCAGCACGTCGTCGTTGGTGAGAAGGTAGAACGCGGCGTCGAAGCCTGCCTTGATGTCCGCGCTCCTGCCGACCGCGTCGTAGATGGCCCGACCTTCGGACTGCCCGTATTCGAGGTAGTGCTGCAGGGGATTGAGCCCGGCCGCCGCCACGTCGGGGTTCCGGGCGAGATAGAACTCGTTGTCGAAGTGCGCGCCCGGATCGCGGCCTTCCTTGAAGCCGGAGGTCTTGTATTGGCCCAGCGCATCCGCGGCGGACTTCACGACGTCCCCGTTGAGCCCGAGATAGCCCTTGGTGGAGAAGAAGGCGTTCGGATCGCGGCCATCGTTCGCGCCATAAGCGGCGTAATGGGCATCCGCGTCCTGTCCGGATGCGGCCACGTCGGGGTTGCGGATCAGGTAGAACAGGTCGTCGACCAGCGGATTGCCGTCCGCCACGTCCACCGTGCGGTCGCTGAACTGGAACTGCTCGATTCCCGTCACGGTGTCGGTGCCGTCGGTGCCGGTCAGCGTCAGGAACCCGCTCGGATCCCGCCCCAGCGCGGTGGAGCCGAGGGCGTAGGTGAAGATGGCCCGATCCGTCCCGTCGCCGCCGTTGATGCGGTCGTTGCCCGCGCCGCCGATGAAGCTGTCGTTGCCGGCCGCCCCGTTGAGGACGTCGTTGCCGGCGCCGCCCACGAGGAAGTCGGCAGCGCTGCCGCCCGTCACCAGATCGTTGCCCTGGCCGGCATTGATGTAATGGCTCTGAGCGACCCGATCGGCCAGCGGCGCCAGGGTGTCGTTGCCGGAGGTGCCGAGCGCGACGACCCGGAAGGCGTCGCCGCGCTGCGTCCCGGCGACGAGGTCGCGCACATCGAAGGTGAGTCCGTCGGTGGTCGCCACGAAGGTGATGCCCTCGTCGTCGACGCGGGAGACGGCGCCGGTCGGGGCGTCGCCGGCGCCCTCGGCCTGGAGCCGCACGGCGAGACCGCCATCCTGGTTGGCGCCGGTCCGTCCATCGCCGGCACTCCCGTTGCCGACCTCCGCCGAGGTGAACGTCAGGCGCACCTGCCCGCTGGCCGCGGCCGAGACGTCGACGCGGTCGTTTCCGTCGCCGAGGTCGATGCGGTCGGCACCATCGGTGCTGACGTTGATCAGGGCCGTGTCGTTTCCGGCGCCGCCCGTGAGGATGTCGTCGCCGGCGCCGCCGCGGAGCACGTCGTTGCCGAGGCCGCCGATCAGCGTGTCGTTGCCGCCCCGCCCATCGATCACGTCGTTGCCGGCGAGCCCGTCGAGGGTTTCGCCGACATCCGATCCGATCAGGTTGTCGTTGCCGGTGGTGATCGCCGTCGCGCCGAGGCGGGTCTCGGCGAGCAGGTAGTCGCCGAGCTCGGCCTCGTCGGTGAAGGCGCGCCCGCTGCCGACGACCTGGCCCTGGGCGTTCGTGAAGGAATCGGTCTGGTCGGCGAGCTGCGCGAGCTGGGCCGAGCCGGCCCCGGCGGCGAAGAGCGGAATGACCTGATTGGAATGGTTGGTTGAGAAGAACAGGCCTTCCGGTACGCCGTCCCCGTTCCGGTCGGGCTGAACCGGCTGGTAGGGAATCGTCGCGCCCTCGGGGCCGAAGAACAGGTGGTCGTGATCGGCGGTGACGATCAGCAGCGTGTCCTCGAAGGTCGCCTTGCTGGTCGGTGAATTGACGTAGTCGACCACGGTCTTCACCGCGTTGTTGAAGTCGATGTACTCCTCGATCATCCGGCCGCGGTTGTTGGCGTGCATGGCCCGGTCGACCGCGCCGCCCTCGATCATCAGGTAGAGGCCGTCCGGGTCGGCGTTCAGCTTGTTGAGCGCGGCCAGCGACAGCTCCGACAGGGTCGCGGAGCTCTCCAGGCGCGGCACGCTGAAGGGGATCTCGGTGGTGTTGCCGGCGGCTGCGCCGGCGCGGTTGAAGTTGTTGCTGGTGAAGGCCTTCGAGATCATCGCCAGGCGCTCGGTCGTCGGTGTGCCGGTGCCTGCGGCCTGAATCGCGGCGCGGTCCTGGAGCAGGTTCCAGCCGGCGCCGTCCTGCGAGGTATAGGTGTCGGCCTTCAGGCCGTTCCAGAGGTCGGCGCCGATCCAGGTGTAGTCGGCGGTGGTGCGCAGGCGGCCGTTGTCGTCGTAGTCGGGGTTGCCGGTGCCGGCGATGACGTCGAGGGTGCCGGAGCCGAACATCTCCTGGGCGATCTGGTTGGCGTTGGAGCGTGCGATGTTGTGCGCGCCGCCCGTGGCCGAGGGGGTGGCGTCGCTGAACTGCACCGTGGTGACGACGCCGGTGGGCTTGCCCTGCTGCTTGGCCAGTTCCGCGATCGAGAAGAGTTCCGCGCCGTTGCCGTCGACATCGATGGCGTTGTTGTAGGTCTTGTCGCCGGTGGCGATGGACGAGGCGGTGTTGCCCGAATCCGGATAGGTGTTGCGGTTCCATTCGTAGCCCGCGAAGGCACGGGGCTGCCCGTTCGGGTCGAGCCCGGTGGCGCGCGCGAAGTCGTAGTTCTTGGCCGGGTCGTAGACCACCGCGGGGTTCTGGGCGAGGCCGGCCTCTCCGGGGACCGGCGTCGTGCGGTTGTCGAGGGGATAGACCGATTGCGCCGTCGCGGTGAAGGCCGAGCCGTCCGCGATCAGGACCTTGCCGGCCGCGCCTGCCCTGGGATCGCCGTCGGCGAGACCCTTCAGGTACAGCCGCGTGGCTTCCAGGGTGTTGAACCCGGCGCCATCGGCGATCATCACGATGACGTTCTTGACGGACCCTGCATTGGCCATGACGACGCCGCTCTCCCTCATGCCGCAGGAGCCGGCCGGACGCATCCGCCGATATCCCGTGCTCGGCCGAACTACGAAGATTCGTGCGACGGCCGGATGACGCGCGCCGGCCAAAAAATCTGGCCGATCAAGGGATTAAAGCGGTTCGAACGTCGTGATGGCGCCTGGTTGCGCCGCTGAGGCCGAGCGATAGCTCTCGAGTCCCGGCAAGAAAAAACCCCGCAGCGAGGCTGCGGGGATGCGAACCGGGTCGTCGCCCGTCACGCAGGACTCGGAAGAAGCGCGTCGGAGGCGTGCAGTCCACACGCGTGACCGTGCAAGACAGGGCACCATTGGGTTTCCGGAGCCCGGGTTCCGTTATGCGGACCCGGGATGACGAGGTGCTGCGGGCGTTCCGACGACGAATCCGCCGTCTCAGTCCTCCTCCTCCTCGGTGCTGCGCATGCCCTTCAGCTTGGCGAACACCGAATCGGCGTTGAGCTTCTCGTCGCGGGCGCTGCGGTGGTGCTCGTCGGCTTCCGAGTAGTCGGTGGCCGTCGAGACCTCGGTGGGCAGCAGGGTCGCGCCGCCATCCACGGCCAGGTTGGCCGGGCGATCCTTGGCCGAGCGCTGGACCTCGAAGTCGAGGTCGATCTGCGTGCAGAGGCCGAGGGTCACCGGGTCCATCGGCTGGAGGGAGCCGGAATTCCAGTGGGTGCGCTCGCGGATCTGCTGGATCGTCGACTTGGTGGTGCCCACCAGCCGGATGATCTGCGCGTCCTTGAGTTCGGGGTGGTTGCGCAGCAGCCAGAGGATGGCGTTCGGCCGGTCCTGGCGGCGGGAGAGCGGGGTGTAGCGCGGACCCTTGGTGGTGCGCTTGACCTCGGGCAGCTTCACCTTCGAGACCGCGACCTTGAGCTTGTAGCTCGGGGTCTTCTGGGCCTTCTCGATCTCGTCGCGGGTGAGCTGGCCCGTGGTGATCGGATCGAGGCCCTTGATGCCGGCGGCGACTTCGCCGTCGGCGATCCCCTTCACCTCGAGGGGGTGCAGCTTGCAGAAATCGGCGATCTGCTCGAAGGCCAGCGAGGTATTCTCCACCAGCCATACGGCGGTGGCCTTCGGCATCAGCGGGCCTTGCGACATCGGGCGACTCCAACAGGTTCGTGCGGGACGGGTCCCGGGGCGCCGCCGACAGGGCGTCGCTCGCTCCGGCCCGACTGGCCGGCAGCATCCCGTCTCAACGCTGCAATAGGGAAGCGCCGTCTATACAGGTTTCAATGGGGTCAGCGCAATTGCGATCCGCCCCTTCGCTCGGGGTCGCATCCGGGGCGGCGTCGTCGGGGCTCGGCGGGGCTGCGAAGGGACCGCGAAGGCCTCAGGTGAAGAGGCTCGACACGCTCGACTCCGTCGCGGTCCGGCCGATGGCCTCGCCCAGCAGCGGCGCGATGGTGGCGACGCGAATGTTGCGGGCGAGCTTGACGGCCTGTGTCGGCTGGATCGAGTCGGTGATGACCAGCTCCTTCATCCGCGAGGCGGCGATGCGCGAGACCGCCCCACCCGAGAGCACCCCGTGCGTGATGTAGGCGGAGACGTCCTTGGCGCCGGCGTTCAAAAGGGCTTCGGCCGCGTTCACCAGGGTGCCGCCGGAATCGACGATGTCGTCCACGAGGATGCAGGAGCGTCCCTCGACCTCGCCGATGATGTTCATCACCTCCGATTCGCCGGGGCGCTCGCGGCGCTTGTCGACGATGGCGAGCGTCGCGTCGATGCGCTTGGCGATGGCCCGCGCCCGGACCACGCCGCCGACATCCGGCGAGACCACCATCCAGTCCTTCGGGTCGAGGCGTTCCTTGATGTCGCGTACCATCACGGGGGCGGCGAAGAGGTTGTCGGTGGGAATGTCGAAGAAGCCCTGGATCTGGCCGGCATGCAGGTCGAGGGTCATCACGCGGTCGGCCCCCGCCTCGGTGATGAGGTTGGCCACCAGCTTGGCCGAGATCGGCGTGCGGCCGGAGGTGCGCCGGTCCTGCCGGGCGTAGCCGAAATACGGGATCACCGCGGTGATGCGCCGGGCCGAGGAGCGGCGCGCCGCGTCGATCATGATGAGCAGTTCCATCAGGTGATCGTTGGCCGGGAACGAGGTCGACTGGACGATGAAGACGTCCTCGCCGCGCACGTTCTCCTGGAGCTCTACGAAGATCTCCATGTCGGCGAAGCGCCGGACCATGCACTTGGCGAGCGGCAATTCGAGATAGGCCGCGATGGCCTCGGCCAGGGGCCGGCTCGCATTGCCGGCGATGATCTTGATCGAGGACTTCATGCCGGGGTCTTCATCTCGCGATCCTGGAAACCCGCCCCCTCAGGAACGGCGGGCCTTCGCTGCGGCGCTCCATAACAGCCGCAACGGGGCCGTCACAATGCTTTCACCTTCGTTACTTTGCCGGGTTCGCGCGGATCACGACTCCAGGAGCCGGTGCAGGTGCACGATGAAGTAGCGCGTCTGCGCGCTGTCCACCGTGGATTGCGCCTTGGCTTTCCAGGCCGTCTGCGCCGAGGCGTAGTCGGGAAAGATGCCGACGATGTCGAGATTCTTCACGTCGCGAAAATGCACGCCGTCGAGATTCTGGAGTTCACCGCCGAAGACGAGGTGAAGCTTCTGCCCGCTGTCGATGGTCGTGGTCATCCCGCATCTCCTCCGCCCGGTCGCGGTTTCCTGCCGGAAGGCATGAGCCGTGCCGCCGGTGCGGTCGCAAACGGGGCCGGGTTCGTCAACCCGCTGCGCGTGCCGGCGAGCACGCGAGCGCCGGCATGGCGGCTCTGCGTGGCCTGGGCACCACCGTTCCCGAGCATCATTCGCCGGCGGGGTCACCGGTTCGAGGGTGCACACGAGGCCGAAGCGAAACTCCAGGACAGCGTCGCGTCCTGCAACGCGCATTTCAGAGATCGAACAGGGTGCCCTGCCGGGCCGCCGGCCCGGGCGGGGCGGTCTCCGGAGATGCCTCGGCCGGTGTGGCCTTCCGCGTGCCCGACCTTCTTGAAGATGCCTTCCCGCTCGGAGATGCCTTCCCGCTTGGGGATGCCTTCCCGGCCGGCGCCTCGGGCGGCACGCCCTCAGCGGCCTCGCCCGCTTGCGGCATCCCCACCGCCACGGTGCCGTCGGTGAATTCCAGGGTCATGTGGCGGGTGGCCTCGGCGGCGGCACGGATCGGGGTCCCGTCGCGGTCGCGCACGAGGGCGTAGCCGCGGGCGAGAACGGCCCGGTAGCCGAGGGAGCCGAGCAGCCCCGCCAGTCCGGCGAGACGGTCGGCGCGGCGCTCGATCGAACGGGTTCCGGCCTGGGCCAGCCGGGCCTGCAGGGCACCGAGCCGGTCGCGGCTGCGGACCTGCTCGGCCCGGACCCGGCCGAGGGTGCCGTCGCGGGCGACGACGAGGCGGCGCCCGAGATAGGCCAGGGCCTCGCCCTTGCGGCCCGCATGGTGGCGCAGGGCGGCCTCCGGGCGGTCGCCGATGCGCGACAGGCGCCCCCGCGCGGTGGCGAGGGCGAGCGTCGGCGGATGCCGGGCGAAGCGCTCGACGACGCGCCCCATCCGGAGGCGGTAGACCCGGGCATTGCCGGCGAGGGCCGGGCCGAGGCGCGCCTCTGCGAGGTCGAGGCGCTGGCGCTTGCCCGCCAGGAAGGCGTCCACGTCCGGCATGGCCCGCACCAGGGCGCGCAGGTCGCTGCGCTCCCGGTCGAGGCGCCGAGTCACGGCCTCGCGCTGGCGGCGCCCGAGATCGACCAGTTCGGCCACGAGGTCGGCTCGGACCGGAACCGCCATCTCGGCGGCGCCGGTGGGCGTGGGCGCGCGCCGGTCCGAGACGAAATCGATGAGGGTGGTGTCGGTCTCGTGGCCCACCGCGGAGATCAGGGGGATCGCGGACTCCGAGGCCGCGCGTACCACGCATTCCTCGTTGAAGGCCCAGAGATCCTCGATCGACCCGCCGCCGCGCGCCACGATCAGCACGTCCGGGCGCGGGATCGGCCCGCCGGGCGTGAGCGCGTTGAAGCCCCGGATCGCGGCCGCGATCTCCTCGGCGGCCCCCTCCCCCTGCACCCGCACCGGCCAGACCAGGACGGGCCGGGCGAAGCGGTCCTCCAGGCGATGTAGGATGTCGCGGATGACGGCCCCGGTGGGCGAGGTCACCACACCGACGACGCGCGGCAGGTAGGGAATCGGCCGCTTGCACTCGGCGGCGAACAGACCTTCGGCGGCCAGCACGCGCTTGCGCTCCTCCAGTAGCGCCATCCAGGCCCCGATGCCGGCCGGCTCCAGGGTCTCGATGACGATCTGGTACGAGGACTTGCCCGGAAAGGTGGTGATTCGCCCGGTGGCGACGACCTCCAGGCCTTCCTGCGGGCGCTGACGCAGGCGGTTGAAGGTGCCCTTCCAGACGACGGCGTCGATGCGCGCGTTGCCGTCCTTCAGGGAGAAATAGGCATGGCCCGAGCCGTGCTGGCCGCGAAAGCCCGAGATCTCGCCGCGCAGGCGGACATGGCCGAAGGCATCTTCCAGCGTCCGTTTGAGTGCGGAGGCGAGGTCGCCCACGGACCATTCCGGTACGTTCGAGACGGTGTTTGCGGACGCGGTGGTTTTGGCGGGCGGGGGAGGAACGGCCATGGCGGCGGACGCTACGGCCAGCGCCATCTTAGGTCCAGACCTGCCTCAGGTAGAGATATCCCACCGAGGCGGGCGGTTGCCTCACATCAGGATCGACAGGATCACCAGCACGGACACGATCGGGACGGCGCTCACCGCCAGTGCCATCCGCCAGATCGGCAGGCCGTCCACGCGACGGTTGTCGTTCGCGGCGCGGACCGGGTGGCGCCCCTTGTGCACGTAGTGCGACAGGATCACACGCCGCGTCGGGAGCGGTGCCATCGAAAACGGAACGGATTTGCGACAGCCTGGCATGATACTCGTAAACGCCGTCGACCTGCGTTCGTTCCAGGGGAAAATACGAGACGATTCTTCTCTCCGCCCCGGTTTCCCGCGCCGTTCGACGCATCGACCCGCACCGCCTCCCGTGCACAGGCGCACGCCCGCCCGCGATTCGGCCTTTTCAAGGAACGACTTTTGGGGAACACACCCCCCATGAATATCCTTCTGATCGGCTCGGGCGGCCGCGAGCACGCCCTGGCCTACGCCATCGCGAAGAGCCCGCTCTGCGCCCGCCTGTTCACGGCGCCGGGCAATCCCGGCACGGCCGCGTTCGGCGAGAACCGGCCGGACCTCGACGTCTCGGACCATGCCGCCATCCGTGCCTTCTGCTCGGGTGAGCGCATCGGCCTCGTGGTGGTCGGGCCCGAGGCGCCCCTGGTGGCGGGCCTCGTCGACGATCTCCAGGCGGCGGGCATCCGCGCCTTCGGGCCCACCCGGGCCGCCGCGCAGCTCGAGGGCTCGAAGGGGTTCACCAAGGACCTCTGCGCCGAGGTCGGCATCCCCACCGCCGCCTTCGCGCGCTTCCGGGCCCTCGAGCCGGCCCTCGCCTACCTCGCCGAGCGGGGCGCGCCCATCGTGGTGAAGGCTGACGGGCTGGCGGCCGGCAAGGGCGTGGTGGTAGCCGAGACCCGCGACCAGGCCGAGGCGGCGGTGCGCGCCCTCTTAGAGGAGCCGGGCGCCGAGATCGTCATCGAGGAATGCCTGTTCGGCGAGGAAGCGAGCTTCTTCGCCCTCTGCGACGGGACCCGCGCGGTCCCGGTCGGCACGGCCCAGGACCACAAGCGCGTCTTCGATGGTGATCGCGGCCCCAACACCGGCGGCATGGGGGCCTACTCGCCCGCCACCATCCTCACTCCCGCCCTGGAACGGGAGGTGATGGAGACCATTATCGGCCCCACCCTCGACGGTATGCGCGCCCGCGGCACGCCGTTCACCGGCATTCTGTATGCCGGTCTGATGCTCACCGCCGACGGGCCCAAGCTGATCGAGTACAACACCCGCTTCGGCGACCCCGAGGCGCAGGTGCTGATGCCCCGCCTCGCCTCCGACCTCGTGCCGGCCCTGCTGGCGGCCTGCGAGGGCGACGTCTCGGGCATCAGCCTGGAATTCGATGCGCGGCGCGCGGCGCTGACGGTGGTGATGGCGGCCGCCGGTTACCCCGGCACCGTGATGCGCGGCTCCGAGATCCGGGGCGTCGCGTCGGCGGACACGGGCACCGACGTTCTGGTGTTCCAGGCCGGCACGCGCGCCGAGGGTGGGCGGCTCCTGGCCGATGGCGGCCGGGTGCTCGCTGTCACGGCGCTGGGCGAGAGCATGCTGGAGGCCCAGGCCCGCGCCTACGCGGCCATCGCGCGGATCGACTGGCCGGAGGGCTTCTGCCGCCGGGACATCGGCCGCCGCGCCGTCGCCCGGGAGGTCGCCGGCGACGGTATCTGATCCGTCCCTCAGCGCCGCTTGTTGCCGCGCGGGCCCGTGGGGACGACGGTGTTGCCCCGGTTCTCCGCCCGGAGCGTGCGCCAGCGCGCGAGCCGCTCGGGATCGAGCCGGCCCTCCGCCACGGCGGCCTGGACGGCGCATCCGGGCTCGTGCGCGTGGGTGCAGTCGCGAAAGCGGCAGTCCGGCGCCAGCTCGGTGATCTCGGCGAACAGCGTGTCGAGGCCTTCCGCCGCGTCGCCGAGCTGAAGCGAGCGGATGCCCGGCGTGTCGATGATCCAGCCGCCCCCCGCGATGGCGTGCAGCGAGCGGCTCGTGGTGGTGTGGCGGCCCTTCGCGTCGTGCTCGCGGATGCCGCCCGTCGCCTGAGGGGCGTCGTTGTCCGGCCCGGCCAGGGTGTTGACCAGCGTCGACTTGCCGACACCGGACGAGCCCACCACCGCCACGGTGCGGCCCGGGCCGCACCAGGGGCGAAGATGCGTCGCGGCCTCGGGTTCGCGCGGGTTCACGAGGACGACCCGCAGGTCGCGCTGGAGCGCCAGGGCCTCCCGCCGATAACGCTCCGCATCCTCGGCTACATCCGCCTTGGTCAGCACGATCACGGGCTCCGCCCCGCCTTGGTTGGCCAGCGCAAGGTAGCGCTCCAGCCGCGTCGGGTTGAAGTCCGCGTTGCAGGAGGTGACGATGAACAGGGCGTCGACATTCGCCGCCGCGAGCTGCGGCGCCGTGCTCCCCTCCCGGCGCCGCTCCAGCACGGTGCGGCGATCGAGGCGCCGGCGCAGCATCTGTGTATCGGCCTCGACCAGGACCCAGTCGCCGACCGCGTAGTCGCCGGTGTTGGTATGGACCGGCAGCATGAGCTTGACCGCCCCCGCCTCCGAGACGGCGCCCATGCGGGCGCGATGCACGGTGGCGATGCGCTGGGGCAGGAGCGCTGCCTCGTCGGGCCGGCACTGGTCCGCGAAGAAGGCGGACCAGCCGAGATCGGTCAGCGTGTGGGCGGCGGTCACGACCCGCTCAACCCGCGAGCCGCGCCAGCGCCTCCGTGATCTTCTCCAGGCGGGCCGCCTCCCCGTCGCGGCGCTCGCGCTGCTCGTCCACCACTTCGTCGGGCGCGCGGGCGAGGAAGTCGGCATTGCCGAGCTTGCCCTCGATCTTCGCGATCTCGGCGCTGGCCTTGGCCGCCTCCTTCTTCAGGCGTGCGACCTCCGCCGCGAGATCGACGATGCCCTCCAGCGGCAGGGCCGCCACCGAGCCGCGCACCAGGAGCTGCACCGAGTTCTTCGGGGCGGACGCCTCGAAGCGGACCTCGGAGAGCCGCGCCAGCCGGACCAGCGTGTCGCCCCAGCGGGTCGCGCGGGCCCGCAGGTCCGCGTCGGCGCCGACCACCACGAGGGGGATCTGTGCCGCCGCCGGCACGCTGGTCTCCGAGCGGGCGGAGCGGATCTCGGAGACCAGATCCACCAGCCAGCCGATTTCGGCCTCGGACGCGGCGTCGTTCAGGGCGGCCAGATCCGGCCAGGACGCCAGCGCGAGTAGACCGCGCGACTCCGAAAAACCCTCGCCCTTGATCGCCCAGAGTTCCTCCGTGAGGAATGGCATGAAGGGGTGCAGCAGCTTGGCGATCTGGTCGATCAGGAAGGCGACTGTGCCTTGCGTCTCGGCCCTGGCGGCGGCCTCTACGCCCTCCCCCTGGAGCACGGGCTTGGCGAGTTCGAGGTACCAGTCGCAGAAGATGTTCCAGACGAAGCGGTAGGCGGCCGCCGCCGCGTCGTTGAAGCGGTAGGCCTCCAGCGCCGCCGTGACCTCGGCCACGGCCCGCGCGGCCTCGCCGAGCGCCCAGCGGTTCAGGGTTTCGGTGGCGCCTTCCGGCCGGTAGTCGGCGCGGAGCACGCAGCCGTTCATCTCGGCGAAGCGCGAGGCGTTCCAGAGCTTGGTCGCGAAGTTGCGGTAGCCCTCGACCCGGTTCACCGCGAGCTTGATGTCCCGGCCCTGTGCCGCCATGGCGGCAAGCGTGAAGCGCAGGGCATCGGCCCCGTACTGGTCGATGAGCCCGAGGGGATCGACGACGTTGCCCTTCGACTTCGACATCTTGGCGCCCGACGCGTCGCGCACCAGCGTGTGCAGGTAGACGGTCGAGAACGGCACCCGGTCGGTGACGTGGAGGCCGAGCATCATCATTCGGGCGACCCAGAAGAAGATGATGTCCTTGCCGGTCACGAGGGTGTCGGTCGGGTAGTAGCGCGCGAGTTCCGGAGTCTCGTCCGGCCAGCCCAGCGTCGAGAACGGCCACAGGGCGGAGGAGAACCAGGTGTCGAGGACGTCCTCGTCCCGGCGCAGAGCCACGGGCGCGCGGCGCTTGGCATCGGCCTGACCTTGCGCCTCCGCCTCGCTCGTCGCGACGTAGATGCCGCCCTGGTCGTCGTACCAGACCGGGATCTGGTGGCCCCACCAGAGCTGGCGCGAGATGCACCAGGGTTCGATGTTCTCCAGCCACTGGAAGAAGGTCCGCTCGTAATTCTCGGGCACGAAACGGGTTTGCCCGTCGCGCACCGCCTGGAGCGCGCGCTCGGCGAGCGGCTTCACGTTCACGTACCACTGGTCGGTGAGGTAGGGCTCGATGACGACGTTCGAGCGGTCGCCGTGCGGGACCGCATGGGTGTTGGGCTCGGTCAGGCGCAGCCGCTCGCGCGCCTCCATCAGGGCGACGACGCGCTTCCTCGCCTCGAACCGGTCGAAGCCGTGCAGGGCCAGGGCCTCCGGCTCGGGGTCGGCGCCGGCAAGGAAAGCCGCGTTTCCGTCGAGGCTTATGCGGGCTTCCGAATCCAGAATGTTGATCGGGGTGCAGCCGGCGCGGCGGCCCACCTCGAAATCGTTGAAGTCGTGGGCGGGCGTGATCTTGACCGCGCCCGTGCCCTTCTCCGGGTCGGAATAGGTGTCGGCGACGATCGGGATCAGGCGCCCGACCAGCGGCAGGCGCACGCGCTTGCCCACGAGGTGGGTATAGCGCTCATCGTCGGGGTGGACCGCCACCGCGGTGTCGCCGAGCATGGTCTCGGGGCGCGTGGTCGCGACGGTGATGACCTCCTCGGTCTCGGCCCCGTCCGCGTCCACGATCGGGTAGTCGAAGTGCCAGAGATGGCCCTTCACCTCGACCTGCAGCACCTCGAGATCGGAGATCGCGGTCTGGAACTTGGGGTCCCAGTTCACGAGGCGCTTGTCGCGGTAGATCAGGCCCTGCGCGTGGAGATCCACGAACGTCTTCGTCACGGCGCGGACCATCTGGTCGTCCGGCGCGCCGGAGACGCCCATGGTGAAGCGCTCCCGCGACCAGTCGCAGGAGGCGCCGAGGCGCTTCAACTGGTTGACGATGGCGCCGCCCGATTCCGCCTTCCAGGCCCAGACCTTCTCGACGAAGGCTTCCCGGCCGATCTCGCGCCGGCCCGGCTCCTGCGCCTCCATCATCCGGCGCTCCACCACCATCTGGGTGGCGATGCCGGCGTGATCGGTGCCCGGCTGCCAGAGCACGTCGCGGCCGCGCATGCGCTCGAAGCGGCAGAGGATGTCCTGGAGCGTGTTGTTGAGGGCGTGCCCCATGTGAAGGCTGCCGGTGACGTTCGGCGGCGGGATCACCATGGTGAAGGGCCGCGCCCCGGCCCGCTCGGGCCGACCGGCCTTGAAGGCGTCGCCGGACTCCCAGGCGGCGCTGACGCGCGCCTCGACGGCGGCGGGGTCGAAGGTCTTGTCCATCATGGGCGGAGTCGGTTCACGTGTCGGGAGAAGCGGAAGCTGGCCCGCTTTCAACCCGTCACGGCCCTTGCGTCAACTCGCGAGCCCCGCGATTCGACGTCGGTGGCCCTAGCGGCCCCTGGCCACGCGCTCGATCTCGGCCCGGACCAGGCGCTCGACCATGCTCGGCAGGTTCTCGTCGAGCCAGCCCTTCAGCATCGGCCGGAGCATGTCCTGCACGAGGTCTTCGAGGGTGCGGGCCTGGCTGCTCAGCACGGTGTTGGACAGCATGTGGAAGGCCTGCGCCACGCTGGCGTCGGTGACGGCCGAGGTCAGGCGCTCCGTGGGCGTCGGTTCCGGCTCCGGTGCCCGCGGCACAGGGCGCGGCGGCTCCACGGGGGCGGCGGCCCGGACCGGCGGCGGAGGCTCCGGCTCGTCCTCGTCGTCGTCGTCGAAGGAGATCGCGTCGAAATCGATCTGCCCGTCCTCGATCGGCGCCTTGCGGAACGCGATCTCGGGCTCCTCCAGGGGAGCGGGCTTTCGCACGGGCTGGGCGATTTCGGCGAGATCGAGGACGTCGTCGTTCTCGGGCAGCGGGGCGGAGCGCTGGGGCGCCACCACCTCGGCCTTGGCGTTCTGGTCGTCCGCGATGATGCGGCGAATGGAGGCGAGGATCTCCTCCATGGAGGGTTCCTGCGCCTTATCCGGCACCTTGGGGCTCGCTGCACTCATCCGGACGATGCTCGGTCAAAAGGGTAAACGTTTGCTGACGGGGCCGAGTATTTCATGCTCCCATCCGGACACAAGCGTCGCCCAGCGCGCGGCGCGGGATAAGCCCGCCAATCCCCGATATCCTTCTGCCCCGGTATCCTTTTGCTCCGGTGTCCCGTTGCCCGGAGGTCCTATCGGCCGTCGGGCGTGCGCACGCCGTACCAGAGGTCCTTGACCTGATCGAAGTGCTCCTTCGGGCTGTAGACCGCTACCGGCAGCGCGGTGAAGCGCACGGTGAGGCGGCCCACCGCCTGGACGACGCCGTAGGAGAAGATCACCCGGTCGCGCTGGGCGACGATGAGATTGGTGCGGGCGTTCAGCAGTTCCTGCTGCGCGTTGAGGACGTCGAGGGTGGTGCGCTGGCCCACGCGGGCCTCCTCGCGCACGCCGTTCAGCGCCACCTCGTTGGCCTGCACCTGCGCCTGCGAGGCGATGACCTGCGCCTTTGCGGCCTCCAGCCGGCCCCAGGCGGTGACGATCGCCGAGCGGACCTGATCGCGGGTGTCCTCGGCATCGAGGCGGCGCTGGCCGACCGTCTCCTTGGCCTGGCGGATCTGCGAGTAGGTCTGTCCGCCCTCGTAGAGGGGGATCGAGAGCCGGCCGACGATGGACGCGCTGACCGCGTTGTCGCCCGGGAACTGGTTGTCGTAGCGCTGCTGCACCGTGCCCTGAATGCCGGCGGTCGGGTAGAGCGCGCCCTCGAGCACCCTCACCTGCGCTTCGGCCACGTCCACGAGGTGCAGCGCCGAGGCGATCTGCGGGTGCTCCTTGAGGCCGATGTTAAGCGCCGTATCGAGGTTCGCGGGCACGTAGCGGTCGAGGGGGCGGCCCGGCGCAAGCTGACGCGGCTCGACGCCGATGAAGCGCCGGTAGTTGCCGATGCTGGCGCGCAGCGTCGCCTCGGCGCCGCTCACCTCGGAGCGCGCGCCGGCAAGGCGGGCCTCGGCCTGGGCGACGTCGGTGCGGGTCACCTCGCCCACGTTGAAGCGGTCGCGCGTCTGACGGAGCTGCTCTTCCAGAACCTCGACGTTGTTGCGGCGCAATTCCAGGTTCGCCGTGTCGCTCAGCACGAACATGTAGGCCTGAGCGGCGTTGAACAGCGTGTTCATCTCGGTGGCGCGCAGCGCCTCCCGGACGCGGAGCACGTCCGATTCCGCCTGTCGGGTCTGGTTGTCGGTGCGAAAGCCGTTGAACAGGGTCTGGTTCACGGTCAGGCCGGCGCCGCCGGGCCGGGTGACGTTGTTGATGGGTTGGGTCGCAACCTGCCCCTGGGTCCGGGAGAGGCCGATATCCGCGTCGATGCTCACGGTCGGGCGATACCCGGACTTGGCCTGGGCCACGCTCTCGTCGGTCGCACGCACGCCGGCGCGTCCGGAATTCAGGGCGGGATTGGCCGCATAGGCCCGCGAGAGCGCGCTTTCCAGCGTCTCGGCCGTGGCGGGATTCGCCAACGCGAAGGCCAGCACGGCGACGGCGCCGGGCCGAAGCCGCGCACGCATCGCAGGTCTCGATTCTTTCACGCTCATCAGCCCTTGCGGTTTTTCGATGAACCGGACGGCCTTGGAATGGCCGCCGCGCCTGGACGCGATCCGGATTGCCCGCCTCGGCGCCAAGTCTAGCCGACCTTCGTTGACGGAGCACCGGCTGGTTCCTGCGCACTGCACGAATGGCCGGGGGTGCCACAAAAAAGCGACACCGGGGATGCGCCAGGCGCTGCGGCGGACCGACTTCCGTCGATGCCCCTCAAGGGTCACACCAACGGGTGCCGCGGGGGCATGAGACCCGCCCCGCAGGGGGATTGCGACGGGGTTCGGGCTACCCTCAGAAGGCGAATCCGGCCTCTGCCGCGTAGGCGCCCAGCGCCGGGAGGGCCGCATCGAAGAGCGGGCGCGCGCCGAACGCATCGCCGGCCCGCACGAACAGGGTCGCCTTGGCGGCCCGGTCCCGGCCCATCACGCAGACGAGACGGCCGCCATCCGTCAGCTGCTCCAGGAGCGCCTGGGGCCGGGTCTCGATCCGGCCGTTCACCAGGATGCCGTCGTAAGGACCGGACTTGGCATCGCCGGTCTCCAGGGGGGCCTCCACGACCGCGATCCCGTCGAAGGCGGCGAGGCGGGTGCGGGCGCTGGCCGCGAGGTCCGGGTCGGATTCGAGGGCCGTCACCTGGGCGCCGACCCGGCTCAGGATGGCGGCGCCGTAGCCGTAGCCCGTGCCGACATCGAGGGCCTTCTCGCCCGGCTGGATCGCCAGGGCCTGGATCATGCGCGCCAGCAGCATCGGTGCCGGCATCGCGCGGCCCTGGGGGCCGAGCCGCAGGGTCTGATCGATATAGGCGAAGTCCTCGCGCCCCGGCGGCACGAAGGCCTCGCGGGCAATCTCCCCGAACGCGTCGAGGACCGGGACGTCGTTCACGTCGAAGGTCCGCAACTGACAATCGACCATGAGGCGTCGCGCCTGCGCGTAATCGAGCATGGGTGCCGTCTTCCCTCGACGCTGGTCCGGCGCCGGGCGCCGGTCTGTCCCCTCGGGAGGGCCGGACGGCCCTCCCGAAGCTTGGGAGTTTGTCGTGGATCGACCCGCAAAACGCAAGGTTCGCGACGGGCCGTTCGCCATGCGCAGGGTGTCGGACTGGGTCGGTCGGTCCCGTGCCGCAGCGCGCGAGGCTTCAGCCATCGGATCGATGGACCGCCCGTTGCAGCGCTGTGCGGGAAAAATTCTTGGAGGCCTCGCCCGGAATCGAACCGGGGTGCAAGGATTTGCAGTCCTCTGCGTAACCACTCCGCCACGAGGCCTCTGTCGCGCGGCCCGACGGATCGGGCCCTCTCGGCGACCCCCGTCCGGGCGGCCGGCTCGGGGAGAGCGGTCTCTAGCAGAGGCCCGGGCGCGAGGGCAACGGCCTTTGGACGATCTTCGCAAAAAGGGATGCAATTCTCCGGCGAGGCCCCGCGGCGGAGGCGCAATCGGGCGGAACCGGACCGCACGCGTAGGGGGCGGCCAAAAAATATGACGGATTCGTCAAATCCCTGGCCCGGACACCCTTGCGTCCCGGCGATGTGCTGTGTAGACCCCCGATCGCGGTCCCCGATAGCTCAGTTGGTAGAGCAAGCGACTGTTAATCGCTTTGTCGCAGGTTCGAGTCCTGCTCGGGGAGCCAAACCTTCTTCAAGACTTAGCCGTTCACTTGGTGGACTGGCTATACCGGCAGGGCCGATCCTGTGGGATCAGGCGCCGCGTTCCTCTCATATCCTGTCTGCATCATCCGCGCCGCTCCTTCGGCGCCGTTTTTGCTCGCGTCCGGTGCTCCGCATCCGGCTCGGTCTCCCGAAGCCTCGCGTCGAAAAACCCCCGCCGGTCATGGACCGGCGGGGGTTTTTCGGATCGGCGCATGCGGTCAGGCCAGCGGGCCGGGGATCGCGGTCTCGGCCTCGGCGAGGAGCCGGGTCTCGTGCTTGCGCACGAACAGCCACAGGGCGAGGCCGCCGAAGATCACCAGCGCCAGGAGGGCGAGGCCGACCGGGCCGGCGATGTGCTCGATGGAGCGGCCGCAGAAGTACGAGCCGAGGCCCATGATCGTCGCCCAGGCGATGCCGCCGAGGCCGTTGAAGATGAGGAAGCGGCGCGCATCGAGCTTGTTCACGCCGGCGAGCACCGCCGCGTAGGCGCGCAGCATCGCGGTGAAGCGGCCGAAGAACACGATCTTCCCGCCATGCTCGCGGAACAGGTACTGCCCGAGCTTGAGCCGGCCGTGATCGAGGGCGATGAGATGGCCGTAGCGCAGCAGGAGCGGCATCCCCCAGCGGCGGCCGACCCAGTAGCCGAGATTGTCGCCCAGGATCGCGGCCGCCGCGGCGGCCAGGATGATGAGGCCGATGTTCAGTTGGCCGGTGCTGCCGGCATAGACCGCCGAGGAGATCAGGATCGTCTCGCCGGGCAACGGCACGCCGGCGCTTTCGAGGGCGATGACGACGAAGATCGCGAGGTAGCCGTAGCTGGCGATCAGGTCGGCGATGGGCAGGTTCGAGAGAAAGGACATCAGCATTCCCGCATCGATGATCCCGCGACACAGAGCGGGGGATCATGGCGGGAGCGGGGCTCGTCCGTGGCGGTGCCGGGCCACGCGACGCGGAGACTTCGTCATGAGGTCGAGCGCGCGGCGCCACCGGTCCGGCCTTCCGGACAGTTCGGAGCGCTGCGCGCTCGCGGATCAGCCGAAGGAGCCGAAGCCCGCGAAGCTGTCGCTTTCGAAAGTCGAGGTGGTCTGTGCATCCGGCACGGGGGCCGGAGCGTCTTCGCCCGGTCTGTCCGGGCTTTGGTTCTGGAGGGGAGAGTAGATCTCGTCAGAGACGGATGCGAGCGGCGAGGCAGAGCGATCGTGCTGCACGTCTTTGGTCATCCAGGCTCCTCAAGTGCGATGCCATCACTACGGCACAGCTTGGGGTAGCCGAACGAACGCGATCCGTTAACCCTCGCGTTCCCACGATGTGGGCAGGTCTGACATGCGGTGACCGGGCGCCTCGTCGCCGAACGGTCACCGCTCCGTCGTCGCGGCGTCACGAGACCCGTTCCCCTGGGGCGGGATCGCACATTCACGCAGAAAAAAGGCCGGGGGAACGCGCCCCCGGCCCGGATCGGCCACGAAGCCGGCACTGCTTACGGCTGCTCGTTGCCGGCGTAGTTGATGGAGCCGTCGGCGCCCTTCTTCCACATGTACATCACGTAGTCCGGCCGGGTGATGTCGCCCTTCTTGTCGTAGGCGATGTCGCCGATCACCGTGTTGAAGGGCTTGCCCTCGCGCATGTAGGCGGCGACCTTCTGGCCGTCGGTGGACTTCGTCGCCTTCATCGCTTCGGCGAGGATCTGCGTGGCGGCGTAGGAATAGAGCGTGTAGCCCTCGGGGTCGAAGTTCATCGCCTTGAAGGCGTCGATGGTGGCCTTCGCCTTCGGGTTCTTGCGGGCATCCGGCGAGAAGGTCATCAGGGTGCCGTCCGAGCCCGGGCCCGCCACCTGGGCGAACTCGCGGTCGGCGATGCCGTCGCCCCCCATCAGCGGGGCCTTGAGGCTCTGGTCGCGCATCTGGCGAATCAGCAGGCCGGCCTCGGTGTAGAGGCCGCCGAAGTAGATCACGTCGACATTGGCTTGCTTCAACTTCGAGACCAGGGCGGAAAAATCCTTCTCGCCTGGGTTGATGCCCTCGTAGAGCACGTTCGAGCCGCCCTTGGCCTTCAGGGCCTTCAGGGTCTCGTCGGCCAGGCCCTTGCCGTAGGGGGTCTTGTCATGGACGAAGGCGATCTTCTTGCCCTTGAACTTGTCGGCGAGGTAGGCGCCCGCCACGGCGCCCTGCTGGTCGTCGCGTCCGCAGGTGCGGAAGGTGTTCCAGTTGCCGCGCTCGGTGTATTTGATCGCCGTGGAGGCCGGGCTGACCTCGACAATTCCGGCTTCCTGCAGCACGTCGGAGACCGGGATCGACACGCCGGAATTGAAGGCGCCGACCACGGCCTTCACGCCTTCCGACGCGAACTTGTTGGCCACCGAGACGCCCTGCTTGGGGTCGGAGGCGTCGTCGCCGACCGTCATCACCAGCTTCTCGCCGTTGACGCCGCCAGCCTTGTTGATGTCCGCGATGGCCTGCTGCGCGCCGGTCTTGATCTGCGCGCCGAAGGCGGCGTTCGGGCCGGTGACGGGGACGACCACGCCGATCTTGATCTCGGCCTGGGCGGCGGTGGCCGCCAGCATCAGGCTGAGGGCGACACCGGCTGAAAACAGTGACTTCATGCTCGTTTCCCCTCTTGCGGCGCCGGGCCGGGCGTTCGCTTCGCCGGACGGGTCGCCAAACGCGGTGTGGTCTCGCGCCGGGCCCTCAGGGCGTCGGCGCGCTCATCCGATCCCGCCAGCTCAGCGGGCCGGTGCGCTCGTAGAGCCAGGCATATTGCCGGGTCATCTGTCCGGTGCGGGTGTAGCGGTAGGCCACGGCCCCGATGGCGAGGACGACCGCCGCGTCGACCAGGTAGGCCGGCAGCGACAGCAGCGGGTCCTCGAACAGGGCGTAGTGCAGGAAGCGCGTCACCGCCGCGATGAGGAGGAGCGCCAGGGCACAGTGCCAGAACGGGCGCCAGCCGCGGGCGAGCCCGCTGCCGGTCATCCAGGCCGCACCGCCCCCCATCGCCACGGTGATGAGGAGGAAGATGCCGAGGGTGCGCAGATCGAGGCTGAAACCGTCGCCCATGCTCAGTGCGATCCCCCTTCGAGATAGGCGGCCTTGACCTGTGGGTCGTCGAGGAGCGCCTGTCCGGTGCCGCTCATGGTGACGGCGCCGTTGACCATGACGTAGCCGCGATGCGCGAGCTTGAGGGCATGATAGGCGTTCTGTTCGACGATGAATACGGTCAGCCCCTCGCGGGCGTTGAGGTCGCGCACGGCCGAGAAGATCTGCTTGACCACCAGCGGCGCCAAGCCCAGCGAGGGCTCGTCGAGCATGAGCAGGCGCGGCCGGCTCATGAGCGCGCGGGCGATGGCGAGCATCTGCTGCTCGCCGCCCGACATGGTGCCGCCGCGCTGGTCGATGCGCTCGGCCAGGCGCGGGAACAGGGTGCACATCCGCTCGAGGTCCTCGGCGAAGTGACGCCCGCCATTCACCGCCGCTCCCATCTGCAGATTCTCCCGCACGGTCATGCGGGAGAAGATCCGCCGTCCCTCCGGCGACTGCGCCAGGTTGAGCCGGGCGATCTCGTGGGTCGGCAGTTTGGTGATGTCCTGTCCTGCGAAGGTGATGGTGCCCTCGCGCGCCTGGGGCTGGCCGAAGATCGTCATCATCAGGGTCGACTTGCCGGCCCCGTTGGCGCCGATCAGCGCCACGATCTCGCCCTCGTGCACGTCGACGTCGACCCCCTTCAGGGCCCGGATGCTGCCGTAATAGGCCGAGACCCCGCGCACGCTGAGGAGCGGCGCCTTGCCGGCCTGGGTGTCCGCCTGCGCCATCCGGGCGCGGGTCTCGTCCACCAGCACGTTGATGCCCGCGACGCTCATGCTGGGGCTCCCGCGAGACCGACTTCCGCTTCCACCGCCGCCACCTCCTCGTCGTCGACGCCGAGATAGGCCGCGATCACCCGGGTGTCGTTGCGGATTTCGTCCGGCGTCCCGTCGGCGATCTTGATGCCGTAATCGAGCACCACGATCCGGTCGGAGATCTGCATCACCACCGACATGTCGTGCTCGATCAGCAGCACCGAGGTCCCGTAATCGTCGCGGATCATGCGCAGGAGGGTGTTGAGGTCTGCCGATTCGCGCGGGTTGAGGCCCGCGGCCGGTTCGTCGAGGCAGAGCAGGACGGGGTCCGTGCACATGGCCCGCGCGATCTCCAGGCGGCGCTGGTCGCCGTAGGGCAGATCGCCCGCTGGCTCGTCGGCTCGGTGGGTCAGCCCGATGCGGGCGATCCAGGCGGCGGCCTTCTCGATCGCCTCGGCTTGCGCCCGGCGATAGCCCGGCAGGCCCAGGATGCCCGCCAGGGAGAAGCCCGAGGCCCGCATCAGCGGCTTGTGCATGGCCACCAGCAGGTTCTCCAGCACGGTCATCTGCGGAAACAGGCGGATGTTCTGAAAGGTGCGGGCGACGCGGGCGAGGCGGTTGACGTCGTGGCCGGGCAGGCGCTCCAGCAGGTAGGTCTCGCCGCCCTCTTGGCGCAGGCGGATCATGCCCTCGGTCGGCTTGTAGAAGCCGGTGATGCAGTTGAAGACCGTGGTCTTGCCGGCGCCGTTCGGGCCGATCAGCGCCGTGATGTCGCCGCGCCCGACCTTGAACGAGAGGTCGCCCACGGCGGTCAGGCCGCCGAAGCGCATGGTCAGGTGGTCGACCACCAGGATCGGGTCGGCCGGGCCGCCTGAGATCGCGGCCGGGGGCTCGTCCTGAACGGTGGCGAGGCGGGTGATTCCCGTGGCGAGGGTCATGCGGCGCGGTTTCCGAGGCGGACGGAGGGCGTGCGCTCCGAGATGAGCCCGCGCGGTCGCCAGACCATCATGCAGACCATGGCGAGTCCGAACAGCAGCAGGCGGTACTCGTTCGGGTCGAAGCCCTCGCCGAACACGGCCTTCAGGAAGGTGAGGTTGCGCAGCAATTCGGGCGCCCCGACCATCACGATGGCGGCGATGGCCACTCCGATCTGGCTGCCCATGCCGCCGAGCACCACGATGGCCAGGATGATCGCGCTCTCCAGGAAGTTGAAGCTCTCCGGCGAAACGAAGCCCTGCCGCACGGCGAAGAACGAACCGGCGAAGCCCGCGAACATGGCGCCGAGCGCGAAGGCGGTGAGCTTGGTCATGGTGGTGTCGATGCCCAGCGACCGGCAGGCGATCTCGTCCTCGCGCAGGGCCTCCCAGGCGCGCCCCAGGGGCAGGCGGCGCATGCGCAGCGTCACCAGGTTGGTGATCAGGGCCAGCGCCAGGATCAGGTAATAGAGGAAGACGATGCGGTGCATCGGGCTGAAGGCGAGCCCGAAGGTCTGGGCGAAGCCGCCCTCCCCGGCCGTGAAGGGAATGCCGAAGAAGCTGGCGCGCGGGATCGAGGAGAGACCGGCCGCACCGCCCGAGAAGTCGACCCAGTTGATGAGGACGAGACGGATGATCTCGCCGAAGGCCAGCGTCACGATAGCGAGGTAATCGCCCCGCAGGCGCAGCACCGGGAAGCCCAGGAGCACGCCGAAGGCGGCGGCGAACAGGCCCGCCAGGGGCAGGCAGATCCAGAACGAGAGGCCGAACACGGTGGAGAGCAGCGCGTAGGAATAGGCCCCCACCGCGTAGAATGCGACGTAGCCGAGGTCGAGGAGGCCGGCGAGGCCGACGACGATGTTCAGGCCCCAACCCAGCATGACGTAGGTGAGGATGAGGATGCCGAGGTCGATCCAGTAGCGCCCCTCCGACAGGCCCCCCGATGCGAGGGCGGCCAGCAGCGGCAGGGTCAGCGCCACGAACAGGGTCAGCGGGCCGAGCACCCGGCCGGCCCGGGCGACGACCGGAGCCGCGTCGACGGTGGCGAGACGGTGCACCTCCCGCCGCCGCGCGACCTCGCCGAGGAGCAGCCGCTGGCCGAGGCGCAGCACGAAGACCGCGAGGCACAGGCCGGCGACGACGCCCCAGCGGCCGGTGAGTTCGAGGCCGGTGCCCTGCCCGAGATCCGTCCGGTAGGCCACCACCGGGATGCTCAGGCCCAGCGTCACCAGGGCGAAGAGTGCCGAATCCTTGAGCATCTCGGGCAGCGCCGCGCCGGAGCGCCGGGCCACGGTGGGGGCCACCGCGCCGATGGTCGATCCGTGAGTCGTCGATCCTTGCGTCGTCGATCCTTGCGCCACGGCTCAGACCTTCTCGACTTCGGGGCGTCCGAGGATGCCGGATGGTTTGAAGATCAGCACCACGATGAGGATCAGGAACGCGGCCACGTCCTTGTACTCGATCGAGAAGTAGGCCGACCAGAAGGTCTCGATGAGACCGATGATGAGGCCGCCCAGCACCGCGCCGGGCAACGAGCCGATGCCCCCGAGGACGGCGGCCGTGAAGGCCTTCACGCCGGGCACGAAACCGTCCGAGAACGAGACCACGCCGTAATAAAGGAGGTAGAGGGTGCCGGCGACCGCCGCGAGGGCCGCTCCGAGCACGAAGGTCAGCGAGATCGTGCGATCGACGTTGATCCCGAGCAGCGCCGCCATGCGCCGGTCCTGCTCGCAGGCGCGCTGGGCCCGCCCGAAGGAGGTGCGCTGCACGAGGTACCAGAAGCCGGCGAGCAGCAGCGCCGTCGTCGTCATGATGATCGCCTGCTTGTAGGACAGGGTCACCGTGTACTGCTCGTTCTGGTAGAGCACGATGACGTCGCGGACCAGGGGCGGCACCGGCTTGTTGCGGGCGCCCTGCACCACCTGGACGAAGTTCGACAGGAAGATCGACACGCCGATGGCCGAGATCAGCGGCGCGAGCCGGAAGGAGCCCCGCAGGGGCCGGTAGGCCACCCGCTCGATCGCCCAGCCCCAGAGCGCGGTCAGGATCATCGCTACGATGAGCACGATGAGGAACACCAGGG
The DNA here is from genome assembly GCF_022829285.1 of Methylobacterium sp. J-078. Classification (GTDB taxonomy): domain Bacteria; phylum Pseudomonadota; class Alphaproteobacteria; order Rhizobiales; family Beijerinckiaceae; genus Methylobacterium. The sequence continues at coordinate 4,740 of NZ_JAKSYI010000065.1, read as the reverse complement.
CGACCGAGGTGAGCCCGAGCCAGGATGTGAGGATCAGGAAGAAGATCAGCGCGATGAAGGATGAGAGCATGAAGACGTCGCCGTGGGCAAAGTTCACCATCCCGATGATGCCGAAGACCATGGTGTAGCCCAGGGCGATCAGCCCGTAGATCGACCCGAGCGTCAGGCCGTTGATGAACTGCTGGGCGAAGAATTCCATGAACCGGCCTTCGTTTCGGCGCTGCGGCCATTCGCGAACGGGGTTTGCGAATGGCGTGCCAGCCTGGAATGTTCTGAACAACCGCCTCCGGTCAATCCTTGCCGCGGGTCCGGGCGTGAGCTTCCCTCGGTCCTGAAACGCGCGCGGCCCGGCGCTGAAGGCGCCGGGCCGGCTCGGAAGCGGGCTAGGGTCCGGTGCGACGGCACCGGCCGGACTTACTTGAGGAGGGAGACCAGCGCCTTGCCGGCCGGGGTCTTCAGCTCCTTGGCGTCGAGGGTGCCGTCGTTGTCCGGATCGGCGGCCTTGAAGCGGGCCTCCACCAGCGCGAGGAACTCGGTCTTGTCGAGGGTGCCGTCCGAATCCGGGTCGGCGGCCTTCAGAGCCTTCTTGCTGACGCGGCCCTGGAGTTCCTTGGCGTCGACCGTGCCGTCCTTATCGGATTCGAGCTTGTCGAACAGGGCGCCGGCCACGGCCTGGGCTTCCTTGAGGTCGATGGTGCCGTCGTTGTCGGTGTCGACCATCGAGATGACCTTCGACGCGCCCGGACCCTTGGCCGAGGCCGGCAGGGTCAGGGGAAGCGCGAGGGCAGCGGCGCCCAGGATGGCGGCGAGGCGGGAGACGTTGGACATGCGAATGGCTCCGTGCAGACAAAAACGGCTCCCTCGCTACCATGCGTTGCGACCGCGCAGAAGGATTTATATTGCAATGCAGTATCGCGTCGTCGGCGCTGGTCCTGCGACAATACCGCTCCACGATGGGCGGCCGGCTCATCCGCGCCGAGGGTTGTCTGTCGTTGGCCAGAGACGCGGTGGCCCATGAGCCGCCGCGTCCGCGCACTTGGCTGCGTCCGCATCCATCACCGAAGGGGTCGCCGGTTCGACGACGGATGCGGACCCTGGATCGGGTCAGCGGGCGTCGGGCCGGGGCGGAGCGTCCGGCCGGGGCGCATCGGGTTTCGGCTGGCCCGGCAGTGCGGCGAGGCGGTCGAGCATCTGCAGGGTGAGGTCGGCGCAGGCCTTCATGGGCTCGTCGTCGGCGCATTTCACGTCGAGGGCGGTCTCGCCCCGCTCCAGGCGGAAGTGCGCGGCCTTCGCCGGCGGCGGAGGTGGCGCATCGGGGCCGCGGCGGGGACCGCCGGGGGGGCCTCCGGCCTCCGGCCCGGGACGCGGGCCCCCCGGGGGCGGAGCCGGCTGTGCGACGGCCGCGCCGGCGACGAGGATCGCGGCGGCGGCGAGGAGGGCTCTGGTCTTCGTCATGGTCGATGTCCTTCGGGCTCGAGGGGAAAGGGATGGGCGTTCGCTTAGAAGACCCGCTTCTCGCGGACCTGTCCGTCGAAGCCGACATGGAGCTGGCGCTCGCGGCCATCGCTGCCGCGCGCCGCGATCTCGAGGTGGCGCGGACCCCGCCCGACGACGCGAATGTCGGAATAGCCCGCGGCCGCGACCCCGGCGGTCAGGGCCGGCACGTCGGGGGTCGGCCCGAGGCCGACCCGGTCCCGGGCCCAGTCGAGGGTGCCGGCGGGCGGGCCGCCGGCGGGGCCGACGCGGACCTGGCTGCCCTCCGCGCGGGTGATCAGCAGGGCATGCAGGAAGCCGTTCTCGAACCGGCCCTGCACGGTGACGGCCTCGCCCGCCTTGACGAGGGTGCCCCCCTCCCCCTGGCGGCCGGTCTCGACCAGCGCCTTGCCGGTGCCGTCCTGCATCACGAACTTGTTGCCGTAGATCTCGGCGACGTCGCCCTTGGCGGCGATGGAGCCCGACGGTTTCAGGGCCGCGATCGCGGTGGGCGCCACCGGCGTCATCACGGAGGCGCCGTTCTGGGCCAGCGACAGGCCGATCGCACCGAAGGCAAGGGGGGCCGCGATGGCGCCGGCGACGAGGGCCCGGCGCGAGCGCTTCGGGGTCGGGGTGACGGCGGGGCTGGAGGTCTCGTGGGTCTCGGTCATGACGTCTGTCCTTCTCGGGTTCAAGGCGCCCTCTCGGGTTGAGGCCGTTCTAGGCCGGGGCCACGAACCCGGACTGAACCGGACGGTTCAGCCCCCGTTAAACGACGCGGCGTAGGCCGCTCGCCCTTCGCCTCCGCCCTTGCGCCCCTGCCTTCCACCCACGGACACGCCCCATGAAACTCCTGCTGGTGGAGGACGACACAGCCCTCGCCGCCGAGATCGCCAAGGCCCTGCGGGCCGAGAACTTCGCCCTCGACCACGCCGCGAACGGCGAGGACGCGCAGCATCTCGGCGAGACCGAGACCTACGACGCGGTGGTGCTCGACCTCGGCCTGCCCAAGCGCGACGGCCTCTCGGTCCTCAAGGCGTGGCGGACGGCGGGGCTGACGGTCCCGGTCCTCATCCTCACGGCGCGGGACGGCTGGAGCGACAAGGTCGCGGGTTTCAAGGCGGGCGCCGACGACTTCCTCGTCAAGCCGTTCCGGGTGGAGGAACTGGTGATCCGCCTGCGCGCCCTGGTACGCCGGGCGACGGCGCACGGGGCCGCCCGCGTCACCTGTGGGCCCCTCACCTACGAGTCCGGCCTCGGCACCTTCGAGCGCGACGGCCTTCCCCTGAAGCTCACCGGCCTCGAATGGCGCGTCCTTTCCTGCCTGATCCTGCACAAGGACGGGGTGATGCCGCGCGGCCAGCTGATCGAGCGGGTCTATGACGGCGACGCCGATGTGGATTCGAACTCCGTCGAGGTCATCATCACCCGCCTGCGCCGCAAGATCGCTCCCGCCCGCATCGAGGGCGTGCGCGGCCACGGCTACCAGCTGCACCCCGGCGAGCCCGCCTGATGCCGCCGCCGCGTGGACCGGGTCACCCGCCGCCCGGGCCGCCCGGGCCGACCGGGCTGTTCCATCTCGGTTCCCTCCAGCGTCGCCTGCTCCTTGCCGCCCTCGCCCTCGTCACGGCGGCCCTGGTGGTGGCGGGGCTGGCGATCGGGCTGATCCTGCACCGTTTCGTCCGTGGCCAGCTCGACAGCCGCCTCGACAGCCAGCTCGTCGCCATCGCGGCGAGCCTGGAACGCGGACCGGGCGACCGCCTGCGCCTCGACCGCAATCTCGACGGGCCGCCCTTCGACCGGGATCGCGGCGGGTGGCACTGGCAGGTGCGGCAGGGCCGCAGCGTTCTACGCTCCGGCTCCCTGGAAGGTCGCGATCTCGCGCTGCCCGACGATGCGCCTCGACCCCGCGACCCGGATCGGCCCCGGCCGGCCGATGGCACCGGCCCCTGGGGCGACGCGCTGATCCTGCGTATCCTCGACCTGCCACCGACGGGGGACAGCCCGCCCGCGATCCTGGTCGCCTCGGCCCCCGCCCGGGCCCTGGCTGGGCCTCTGCGCGAGGCCGGCCTCGCCCTGGCGGCGATCCTCGGTATCCTCGGCCTCTGCCTCATGGCCGGGCTCGTGGCACAGGTGCGCCTCGGCCTGAGGCCCCTGGAGCGCCTGCGCCGGGACCTCGCGGCGGTGCGGGCGGGCCGTGAGCCCTGCATCCCGGGTCCGCAGCCCTCCGAGATCCGCCCCCTCGCGGCGGAGGTGAATGCGCTCCTCGACCAGAACGCCGCCAATCTCGAACGGGCCCGCACCCATGTGGCCAATCTCGCCCATGGCCTGAAAACCCCGCTCGCCACCCTGAGCCTCGCCCTGGCCGACCCCGGCCGGGACCCTGACGGCGCCCTCGCGAACCTCGTCTCCGGCATGGACCGGCGCGTGCGCCATCACCTGCGTCGAGCCCGCGCCGCCGCCCTCGGGGGACCGGGCCGCGCGCGAACCGACCTCGCCGGCGCGGTGGCCGATCTGGCCGCGACCTTCGCGCGGCTCTATGCGGCCAAGGATCTCGCCATCGCGCAGGACGTGGCGCCGGGCCTCGCGGCGGCCTGCGACGCGCAGGACATCGACGAGATGCTGGGCAACCTGATCGACAATGCCTGCCAGTGGAGCCGCGCCCATATCCGCATCACCGCTCGCGCGACCGATGACGGGGTCGTGGTGACGGTGGAGGACGACGGCCCCGGCCTCGACGCGGCCGCCGCCGCCATGGCGCTGCGGCGCGGGGGACGCCTCGACGAAAGCGTGCCGGGCCATGGATTCGGCCTCTCGATCACCCGGGAACTCGCTGAGCTCTACGGTGGGGCGCTCGATCTCGGCCGCTCGGATCTCGGCGGCTTGAGCGCGCATCTCGCCCTGCCGGCGTGACACGCGGACATCCGCGGTCCGTCACAAAAGGTTTGCGTTTTGGGTTGACGGTGTTTGTTGGTGTCCGTATAGGGCTGTTCATCGGCGGCGGCCAAGGGATTTGGCGGCTGACTGGCGCTTCTTTGGATGATTGGGAAGGGTTGCTCCGGCGACGAGCTGGGCGGCGCTTCTGTTTTTGTCTGTTGGTGTGGGTCTGGGTTTTGGCCTGGGCTTTTGTTCTTTGACAAGTGAATCTGAGAAAGAGAAGCGTGGGCGGCGTATTTGCTCTTGCGGATTCCTGTAATGGGGATCGTGAGACGATTGCTGACACGTTTCGAGAGCTCACACGGATTTGGTGGAAACGCCGGGTCTGTT
>NZ_JAKSYI010000057.1 GCF_022829285.1 Methylobacterium sp. J-078 | reverse complement strand
GGGCGGGATCGATCGCCGGCGATCGCGGCAAGCGCTGACTGGGTGGCGGCGTCGAGGAGCACGCAGACGGTCTGAGCCATTGCCCAGACTCGCATGCATCGCCCGCCTCGTGAATCCTCTGACCGCGTCAGTGCACTAGCTTTGAGGCGGCATTCGCTGGACTACCTGAGCTTCGTTCGTGGTGCATTCCACGCCCCCCCTATAGGAGATGGATGGAATGGCAACACCGGCAATAGCTCTTAGATTCCGCGACACGACACCGGGAGTCGATACAATTACCGAACACAGGGCAGTTCTTGCACGGAATGGCTTGGTGGGTTGGGGCTGGTGGAAGAAAACATTCGAAACTGATCAATGTGATGGCATAATGCAACTGCTTGCCACCTCTGGCAAGATCGACATTATAATCATGGACCGCACGACAGAGCGCGCATTTTACTGCTGTTGCATTGCTTTCAATAAGCCATCTGAAGCAGATGCATCAGCGGTTCCTGCGTACTACAAGGATCATTTAGGTTTAACCGCTGGCGTATTTTCGCTTCTCACTATCGATGATATGCCATTCGATATTACGCTTGGCAATTCGATTGGTGATGAAACATTTCTCTGGATTAACTCCAAAGCTGATTCGACCCATGGGCATATAGAGGTACCGGCGGACGCGCCGGGTCGCTCGTGCGTGCTTCACCTCTCCGATCTTCACTTCGGGGGTGACTACGGTTTTCGTCGTCAGAAAGAAGATGTAGATCTTGGCGATCCGCGCAAAACATTAACCGACTGTCTCATGTCAGACCTCGAAAGGTTAGGTTTGACAAAAAGTATCGCCGCGATGATCGTAACAGGCGATTTCATGACTCATGGTAAGTTCGACGAACAGCATAGGAAAGCTGCGCTTGCGGAGTTCGAGGCTCTGCGAGAGCGGCTTGAGCTCAGTCCTGAGCAGATCATTCCACTTCCTGGCAATCACGACGTTGTTCGCTACCCCGAGGGAACTAAAATAAACGTGCGTGAGAACGCTGTTGAAGTACAAGTTAGATACGACCACGAGACGCCTTTTAGGACCTTCGTTGACGAACTGACTGGTCGAGATTGGAAGGCATCGCTCAACTACACCCGCCGTATACGACTGGGCGAAACGGACTTGGACGTTTGTGTCGTAAATTCTTGCACGATCGCCCCGACCGAATGGACAGAGTATGGCTACGTCGGACGAAACGGGCTTGACGCTATCATCGAACTTGGCGAGCAGGCAGTTGACCGGCCGACATTTAGGTTTCTGGCTCTACATCATCATCTTCTGCCCGTAGTTAACGTAGAAGCACTAAAGTCAAAGGGAGTAACATTGACGATAGACGCGGCTGACATCCTAACCGCCTGTCAAATGTCAGGAGTTCATGTTGCGCTCCATGGCCACCAGCACAAGCCGAAAGTTGCCATGTATCAGAGCCTCGGGCTCAACGGTGAGCAGACCAACGGGCCAATCTACGTGGTATCGAATGGTAGCGCGGGAGCTAAGAACGCTCGGCTCCCCGCAGGAGAACGCAACACCTATTGTCTCTTTCAGCTTAAGTCGGCCAATATAGATCTCTGGATTAGGGAGCTGCGCCTAGATGGACAAGCAGGTGCTACGATCTTCAACGGTTCTCTTACTACTCAGCCTATAGACCCATAGCAAGAACCACGCACCTTAAGGCTGCTGGGCGTTAGCGGCTCGTCAGAGCGCCATAGATTGCGAACTCCGATTTCAGCCTTTGGGCAAGATGGCCGAGTTCAGGTACCTACGTCGAACCGAAATTCTCGGACGGGTGGCGAATGGCCGCTGTGGAGAAGCGCTTATAGCGGCCCGGGCGGCTGGGTCGGGTCGGAGACAGAACGTCCCCTTCAGGGCGAAGAGTTAGGATCCCGCTGCCAACCAAGAGCAGTCCTTCAAACGGCGAAGCTAATTCGACCTCGACGTGCACATTATCAAACTTAACTTGATGCCCGGCCACATGGTCAAAGCTGTGATCGCCAGTTGCCATTCGCATCGTCATAGCAGCGAACTAGTGCACTGACGCGGACAGGCTCTCGATGGGAACATCGCTAACTCACTGATTTGTTAACGCTTTTCAGTTCTCAACGTGCACCATATGAATGCGTCAGCGCACTAGCTCGCGTAGCCCCGGCGACGGTTGCTCGTAGCTAACGACCGCGACGTCGAGGTCGTACTCACCGGCCAGTTGCAGTGCTCGCCGCATGGCCGCGTCGATCCAATTATCCGCGTTCCCGAAAGCACCACCGCCTAGCCGTGTCAGCAGCACGCGGTTCGAGCCGCCACGCGCTGCGTTCAGAAGCCCGGCCAACAGCGTCCCTTCATAGGCCGCTTCCAGCACGAGGCGGGCAAGCGGCTCCCAGTACGAGGCTGGCACGCGCGAATAAGCGACCGGCAGCGCCGAGCAGAAGATCTGACTGACCAGCGGGCGCGGAGTCGGCCCGTCGGTGACCTCGACATCCACATGTAAGCCAAGCCGTAACTGGCTGCGCAGATCGTCGAGGCCTCCTTCGTCCTCCGCGCTCAGGTACTCGGCGATGGCCGTAAGACTCGCCTGCGTCGACAGCGCGTAGCCGTTGCGCATCGTCCACAACGCCTCACGGTCGGTGCCGAGACGCTGCGCGAGGACATCGCCGAGGTCGGCGAGGCCGTCGAGCTGGCGCTCCGCTGTTTGCCCAATGCCGCCTGCCACGGGCACGAGGTAGTTGCGGTAAATCGTGGCGGCGCCCGCTGCCATGGCGCAGGCGGGCCCTTGCGTGCGGTCATACGCGTAACGGGCGACGCCGTCCTCCGGCGCAACGTCCGGCCCGACCATCTCCAGCATGTTGAACTGCGATGCGACCTGGAACAGCGCGCTGCGGTTCTCTGGCAGCCTGTGCATGGCGCGCACATCGCCTTCGACGATGCTCAACCGCAATCGGCCTGGGCGGTGAACATGCGCGGCGGCGGTACGCAGTTCTGAAAGGGACGGCATCGTCAGTGTCCCAACCGCGAAGCCTTCGCCGGTGTCCTGTCGAACGAGATGTCCGTCGACGACACGAAGCCGGCCCTGTGTTTGCTCGTAAGTCGTCTCCCGAAAGCCGGTCAGCCGCTTAAACCAGTCCATTCGGCGGTCCTCTCAACACTTGCATCAGCATACTCCCTTGAAGCCCCTTTCGACGGGCGAGTCCCTCACAGCTCAGAAGCCGGACACGTTCACGAGGATGCGGTCACCGCGCACGTAGAGCCGCCACATGATCCGCCGTTCGCCCGCATTCAGCACCGCCGAACCAACGCAAGTGCGATCCTGCTTCTCGGCATCGAAGCTGAGTTCACGGATCTGGTCGAGGGCGAGCAGACGCCGCGTGACTTGCCTGTTGTCGTCGGCGCCCTCGATGGCCTGGCGCACGAGCTCCCGTGTTGCAACCGCATCGCAGACGGGGAAACCTAGCGGCCCCCGAGGCGTCCCGAGCCAAACCAGGAATAGGAAGGCGAGGATGAGGCCAACCCATCGCTGCCAGCGAGATGGTGGCCGAGCCGGTTTGAAGAGGCGAGCTTTCTGTTCCTCGTACTCGGCCTCCGTGATGAGGCCTTTCTGGCGTAGCTCGGCGAGCTTGGCGAAACGATCCGCGTCCATGTGGTATGTCTTTCGGCATAGCGATGCCGTGGCGCTGGGAAAGGCGCTGCCGGCATCGCGGAGGGGGATGGGAGGGGCCCGCGGGCTGATCGCGCCGGCTAGTACTCGGCCGCCAGCATCACGGTGAGCACGCGGGCGGTGACGCTGGCATCCGCAGGGTCTCGAGAGGCACGGGCCAGGGTGCGGTCGAAGTAGTCGATCTTCCAGAAGACGCGCTCGCCGGCGGCTTCGAGCGCGCCGAAATCGCCTTCGCCGTAGGGATCGTTGTCGGCATCGAAGCGGTCGAAGGCTGCCACCGCGGACAGGATCACCTGCTGGCGCTCACGGCCGAGCGCGATGATGCCCGCGGTCAGCATCAGGGTGCCGCCGGTGAGCGAGCGTCGTAGCTCATCGTTGAGCGCGCGAACGCGACCCACATCGAGGATGTCGGTGGTCATGGGAAGCCTCGGGATCCGGGAAAGGGGGGAGCTCAGCCGCTCGGCGGCCTTGGTGGCTCGCGAGAGGGGGCGCCCAGCCCGATCACAGCCGTCCTGGGCGCCCGGGATTGCCGCTGCCGCTCAGGCCCCGCCAGGGGGCAGCATGGCGAGTTCTCCGGCTTTGCGCAGGATGGTCGCCTGCAGCGGGTAGTCCCTCCAGCGCAAGGAGAAGACCTGGCCGTTGATGCCGATCACCTCCGCCTCCCACCAGCCGTCCTCGGGGCCCTCGTGAGCCAGAACGAGGCTGCCGAGGCCGATCTCGTCACGCTCGCGAGGCTTGGGGGTGCCAACGAAGTTGCGGTCACCAGGGCGCGGCTTTGGCGCGCTGTCCACCCCGAGGCTCGCCGCGATGGGCTTATCCGCCTCTGAGGAGGGCCGAGGCGGCGCGACAGGGGCGACCGGGGCTACCGTCGGTGCGGGTTGATCAAGGCCGCCCGGCGCGATCACCTTGGGCGTGGTGGGGTCTGGTGCGCTGCCAGCATCAGGTCCTGCTTCGGCAAGGCTTAGGCCAGCGCATTCCCCTGCCAGTGCAACAAGACGCCCGTAGAGGTCGGGCCGGGCTCCCGGTACGTGCGCCTTGCCGCTGGGCAGGATACGGCCGTGGGCAAGTTGAATGGCCAGCGCGCACGGCTCCTCGCCTTCGATGGGCAAGGCGCGCAGCTTCATGGTGTCGGCGGCGGCTTTGGCAGCTTCGGCCTGGTTGCCATCGAACCAGGCGGCGCGGGGCTTGCCGCCCCGGTCGCGCCCAAACAGCACGAGAACGGGCGGCTGCGGTGTGAGGGGTGCTTCGACAACGAGAGCGGGCAGGTTCGTTCGAGCGGTCATGCGGGTGCTCCTGAAACGACGAAGGCCCCCGTGATGGGGGCCTTCCGTGGAGGTGCTGCTGAGGAGAGTGCGCCGCGATGGACACGATGGCGGCCGGTGCCACTGCGGTCGTGATCGCTGATGCATGACGCTTCTCCCCATTCAGCGTCGGCCGCTACCGATGCGGCGCACCGGTTCACCAGCCAACACCGTCAGCATAGCAAAAATCTTGTAAATGTAAAAATTTAAATCCTATATTGAGTTTTCTTCCTCGCATGCAAGCGTCATCTAACGATAGGATCTTCCATAATGTCATTTATGTCTGACAAAAACTATCGCATACAAAGTGTAAAGTCTTACGCAAGTGTGCCACAAACCGGAGAGCGACGTGACGATTGAGGAAGACGAGATCCGGATCGACTCTCTGGAAAGCAAGCTGGTGATCGCTCGTCAAAGACGCGACAGCTTGATTGCACTGCTACACGAGACGGAACATGCCGAACGGGCTGGGACGCCGAACCAGGACCGCATACGCGAGCTGGTATCTCTCTCCAAGGAGGCCTATCAGCGCGTTGTCGAGTTAGAGCAAGAGCTTGAGGCTGTTTACGAAATGGCAGGCAGGCCAGCGAAAGCGTCCGAGTGAGGGATCATGCTCTTGCGGATGGCCGTCCTCCTCTTATTGCATCCAGATGCCATTCTTGTTTGGCGCGACCAGCTTGTCATGGCAGCCCATCACGATGCCGGAAACGACGATGACTAAAGGGCGGTCCCATGACCTCGCGTCGCTGTTGCGACCGGACCCGGTCACTTCAAGCGAGCGATCTGCCGTTCGGGAAGCTCGCGACCTCCAACGCGAAGGGACGGTGCAGCCTTCCTGTTGCAGAAGGTCGCGGTCGCTTGAGGGCACGGTAGAGCCGCACGTCTGATCGCGCATAGACAGGCAACCTGTTCCGCGCCGATATACCAGACAGGACGCAGCAGACGTCCGTGGGAGGATGTCGATGCGGAAGTTGGCGCTGCTTGGGGCTTGCGCCCTGTTCGGGTTCACGGCGACGGCACTTGCCGAGCCTGCTCCCGCCCCCCGTGACGTGCCAGCGGTCTTCAAACCGGCGCAGCGTGAGGGCTATTTCTTCGTTGGTGGCCGCTATGAAGCAGTTGGCGGAAAGGAACTCGCCACCGGGCAGATGTTCGTCCAGTTCCACGCCCCGGCCGAGGTCACCCAGCCCTATCCGGTCCTGCTGGTGCACGGCACGGCACAGACCGGCGTTAATTTCCTCGGCACTCCCGATGGCCGGCGCGGATGGGTAGATCATTTCGTCGAGCGCGGCTTTGCCGTCTACGTCGTCGATCAGGTCGGCCGTGGCCGATCCGGCGACAACCCGGAGGTCTACGGCCCCTATGCCCGGCTTGCGCCCGGCGATCTGGAGAGCATCTTCACAGGCCAAGAGAAGTTCGGCCTCTTCCCGCAGGCTAAGCTCCACACCCAGTGGCCGGGCGGCCCCGGCGTGAAGGGCAACGCCGCTTTCGACCAGTTCTACCTCTCCCAAGTGCCTTACATCGCGAATGGGCTGAAGAGTGAGGAGCTGGTCAACCCGGCTCTCATCGCGCTGCTAGAGAAGATCGGCCCGTCGGTCGTGCTGACCCACTCGCAAGCCGGGGTGTTCGGCTGGGCAGTCTCGGATCAACGGCCTGATCTCGTGAAGGCGCACGTCGCCGTTGAGCCGAACGGCCCAACCTTCTTCGACATTAAGTTCAAGGGCGGTGCAGAGTGGTACGAGCGCGTCGGCGAGGCGCGTGCTCGACCCTACGGCATTACCCGCGTGCCGCTCCGCTTTGAGCCGCCTGTGAGCTCCCCGAGCGATCTGACGGTCGTGCAAACCGACCAACCAACCCGGCCGGGTCAGATCCGCTGCTGGTTGCAGGCCGAGCCTGCCCGGCAGCTCCCGAACCTCGCGAAAGTGCCATCGGTCATCGTCACCGGCGAAGCATCGTTCCGGGCGACGATGGACGACTGCACGGGTGCTTTTCTGGCCCAAGCCGGCGCAAAGCCAGATCGCCTTGCGCTTGCTGAGCATGGGATCCACGGCAATGGGCACATGATGATGCTGGAAATGAACAATGGCGCGGTTGCCAACGCGATCATCGACTGGATCGTGACTAAGACGCAGTGAGGGCGGGCGGCGTACCCCAATAACCCTCGTGTCGCTCACGGTCCGGCCGGCCGCGTCCTGCAGCAGGGCGCGACGATCACCCTCAGGACAAAGGTCAGGATGACGGCCAAGATATGGAGACAGTACGCCTGATTGTGCTTTGCTACATTCGAAGTCGTTGCGCCTGGCGGTGAGATAGGCAAACGGGGACGACCATGATCACCCTTCCCGGATTGCCCCCCGAAGCCTTCGCCAAGGAGGACGAGACGCCGGACGCCCTGTTCTACGACCAACCGCGCTTCGTCACGCATATCGACGACGCGGCCGTCGAAGCCGTTACCGATCTATACCGCACTCATCTGCCGCCCGGCGGACGCATCCTCGACTTGATGTCGAGCTGGGTCAGCCACTTGCCTGCGGAGGCCGCCTACGCCGCTGTGATCGGGCATGGCCTGAACGACCGCGAGTTGGCCGCCAACCCGCGTCTGACGCAGCGTTTCGTGCAGGACCTCAACGCCGATCCGATCCTGCCACTCGAGACCGACAGCATCGACGCCGCTCTCATCTGCGTCGGGGTGCAGTACCTGCAGGACCCTGTAGCTGTGCTGCGCGAGGTGGCCCGCGTGCTGGTGCCGGACGCCCCCATGATCATTTCATTTTCGAATCGGTGGTTTCCGACGAAGGCGGTGGCCATCTGGCGCGCCTTGCACGGGGACGATCAAGGGCGGCTCATCGACGTCTACTTACGGCACGCCGGGTTCTCGGCCATCGAGGCTTATGCAGTGGTGCCTGAGGGCGGCTTCGGCGATCCGCTATGGGCGGTGATAGGCCGAACATAATCATGGGTGGAGGGCGCGTAGCGGGTCGGACACTACGTTGCTCGGTGGCGGCCGAAGCTGATCGACCTGCGCGAGGGAATTGAGCCTGATCTCGACAAGGCCGCTCTCGATGCCGCTCCAGGATTTCTCGCGAGCCGGCACGGCAGCCGCCTTCGGGGTGAACGCGGCTACCGTCATCGTGCGCCGCGATCTCCATCCTATATGTCGCAAGTGATGATCGCCAGCGTTTGGCCGATGCAATCTTGAATGATTGCATCGAACAGCGGACAAAGATCGCAACGATATGTTCCAGGGAGGTCGCGGGCAGTGCCCTGCCGCCGCGCGAAGAAGCCACGGCGCGCAGAATGGCCGGACGACCGACCTATGATCTCGACGATGACCTGCCGTTGTGATGAATGCAAAGGGCTACGCTTCAGGCTGCGATTAGGCGACTTCGATCTCCTCGACGATGGGGAGCCAAGCTTGAAACTCCGCACCTGTGGCGATCCATCGGAAGCCCATCGGCGTCACCACCAGACAGGCCGCTTCGCCGGCGCCTGCGGGCGGATCCCATAGGCCGTGCTCTTCGACCTCAGCGAGCAGATCTTCGAACCGCTGCGTGTCCTTGAGGTCGACCACGAGGACGTCGAACCCCGCCGCGTAAATGTCGCTCATGAGTATCGGAGAGACAGGCCTGGCCTGCGTGACGTAGGCAGCGACCATCCAGCCTCCTAGGCGGTCGGTGATCCGGCGCTGCCGCTCATAGGCATCGTCGACCTGAGGCGCGAGGGCGTTGCTGGAGATTGAGAAACGTCCATCCTCGGTCAGCTCAATCGTCCAGGACATGGGAGGGTTGGCGCTGAACCGACCAACAATCTTTCGGGCCGGCCGAAACGACTCGGCCACTGTCTGCTGTTGGAGCCCGAGCAGCTCGAAAAAGTACAAGCCGATCTGCAGGGCGTTTTGAACCTCCTCGAATGGCAGCACCATCGCGTTACCGCCATTCCTCCTTCGCAGACGAAGGCCGTCCGGACCGAGGATGTAATCGGCATGGGCGATGCCGTTGCGGATGTCGTCGCGGAAGGTGATTTCGAAGAGGTGCGCAAGCCCAGTCATTCCGATCTCGGTGGCGACCTGTGCCAGTCTTCGGAACATCGCATTGGCGTTTGGACCGACGATGGCGTGGGGCTGCCTCCGAACCCTTACCAGATCCTGGAATGGCCAGAGATTGTAGCCCTTTAACTGCGCGACGTGCATGGTGTTGAGCAAGCCCTCGTATACCCCGCCAGCTTCGGAGAGCTGCGTATAGAGGCAGAGGATCTGCCTGAGCTCCGGGCGCGTAAGCGGCGCGCCTTTCGTAGCAAGGGCCTTGAGCTCGCCGAAAACCTCATATGCGGTGATGGTCGTGGTCCAGCCCGCATCCTGCGCGCCGCGAAACTCGCCCGACAAAGCGGCTGCCGTGTCGATCTCGTTGAGCTTGCGTGCATAGGCAAAGAGGTAGGTGAGCTGCCTGTTGAGCTCACGCAGATAGATACCAGATTCCATGGTCTAATGGCCGCTGCATCTGGGCGGCCATACTCGCCGACCAAAGTTCGTTATTAGCAGTTTCGTGCCGCTGGCGCCCGAACCGAGACGCCCCCCCCTCTGCTAAGCCGACCTGAATGAGGACGGCCTAGGATTAAAATGATTCATTAACCATGAATTTAGCCCCGGATCGTTTGCCCGTCTATCTCGCACGAGATGCTGCTGCGGACGATCTGTGGCAATCGTTCTATTCGATCCGCTCGGAGCGGCAGCGGATGGAGCCGCTGGAGCGGCTGGAGATCTATTTATCGGTCTGCAGCTTTATGGTCCATGCCCTGTAAGATAAGGCCGCCAGAGGCGAAATCACCGTCACCTGAGCAGCCATCAGCCGGTGTTCGTGATCCCGAGCTTCTGGAAGAAGATCGCGTTCCGCAGTCGCGCGTCCTGCATAACCTTGCCGAACGGCACGATTTCCACGAAGGCAGCTGGATTTGTCGTGTAGCCGAAATAACCCTCGCCATCTGGGGTTTTTTCAAAGCGGCCGATAATCCGTTCCTCCAACTGCGGGGTGATGTCCGCCACGACATAGCAATGGAACGACGTACTTGGCCGGATGCCCCGGATCGACCGCCCGCGGATATCGACCTCGCCAGATGTGTCCTTGAGGCGCTTCACATACGAAAGCACCTGCTGAATCGGGTCCTTGCCTTTGTTGTAGTCCTCCCGCATCGGGCGCTTGAACTCGACAATCACGATGGTGTCGGTGTCCTCGCGCTCCCTCCATGCCACGCAGGAGTTGTAGAAAAAGGCCAAGTCCGGCCTTTCGTCGCTATCGAGGGTCGTATAATTCGACAGCCGCTCATCGGAAGCGAAGAAGTTAAAAAATGCCAGACGATCATCCAGCAGCCACAGATTATGATCGTCAATCGTCAGGCCCTTAGAGTCGATGCGCATAGGGCAGAACAGCTGGTGAAGCGCATCCTCCTTGCTATACGTCTCCTTGCCCGTGTCGTCGTATTCCAGCAGCGTTTCAAACAGATCAAGGACTGCCTTACGACGTGTTACATACTCAGCTAGAGCGCCCCGCTTTTCGTCGGCGATATATCCGGTATATTCTTCGACCTTTTCAGTTAGAGGGCCCTTCAGTAGCTCGCCGGTCTTGATCGACTTTTCGACGGCGACGAACTTCTTCTGCCTGCGAAACCGCGCGCGGGACATTTCTAGGAAAATTTCCTCCTTCCCATATGAATTAGGCTGCAGGCCCTCAGCGAAATTTTCCAGGTCGTCGGCCAGATACAGGAACTGCGGGTTTTCCGAAATCAGATCCCTTGTCGTTTCGACCTTCCGGGCGATGGCCTCCTCGATGTAGGGGCGCAGGTAATGGCGAGCGGCCTGTGCGATCCCGCGCTTGATTTCGTCCACCTCGGATGGATCGAGGGTGAACGCGGTGCGCTCGCTGTTGACCTTCGTATCGAGGTACGGGCTGGACGCGCAGGCGATGTAGACATGCTCTCGGTCGAGCGCCTTGAGGCCCAGCTGTTCGTCAATGGCATAGTCGATGACCGACCTGCTATCGCCCGCGATGAAAGCGAAGTTGAAGGCTGGCGGCTCGAACCGCATGCGCTTGTCGCACTTGAGCGACCAGACGGTGAGGGGAAAGGCGTCGTCCCCTTCGCCTATAGTTATGGTCGTCGTCTCGTGGTCAACGATGCTCTCGCTGAACACCGTCTCAATCTCGGTTATGCCGTCATCCTCGACCGTCACCTTGGGCGCATTGCCAGCAACGAACAGTGGGACGAAGTGCGCTGCGATCCGGTTTTCAATGACGCCCAGCTTGACCGGGCAGCGGTTCTCAAAAGGCGTTTTCAGGCCCCTGAAGCTGATGATGGTCCGATGCGCGGGCTCCACCGTGTGGCTTTCCCGCTCAAGGATCTGATCCTGCTCCGATAGCCGGAAATCGAAGGCGCGGCGCTCCCAGCCCGATTTACCCTGAAAGGTGCTGTCAACGGTGATCCGGTCGAACACCTTTAGCCAGGCCAGGCGACCAACGCCTTTGCCGCCACGTGTCTCCTTCCACCGGGAGTCGGGCGTTCGGAACGAGCGGAAATTGTCGTCCGTGAAGCCTATGCCGTTATCCTCGATATCGAAGCCGATCACACGGCCAGCTGGATCATCCCCCAGCCTGACCACACGCAAATAAATCCGGCCCTTAGTGCGCGCCTCAGCGTCGTACAGGTCCGTGATCGAATGGACCGAATTGCTGACCGCTTCCATGAGTGGCAGCAGGGCGTTTTTTTCCGTTGGCCGTAGAGCCAGCCGGTTCACACGGCCGATGATATCGCTTTCGAGGTTTGCCACGTCCTGCCCCCGGTGCCGCTCGGGTCTGATGCTCGATTGGCCACGCTTGCCTTTATAGGCATGCTCTGGTGCGGGTGATAGGCTACATGCCGCCCAACCTCAGATTTGCGGGAATAGGTTGACGCATCAGCCTTATCGGGTGCGACAACGCACGGGGTAATTTTTGCTGCAAATAGTTCCGCAAATTATATCGGCATTGGCCCGCACAGTTCGAGCTTTGAGTAGCAGTGCCTCAAAACACTGCAAAGCCGATAGCCCTTCAAACACAGTTTTCCGTGCACTGATAGCCGTGAGGAGCACGCTAAGAGATACCCCTCCCCAACCCCCTGTTCGGCGTCTGTTCCTATCGCCGCGAGGCTAGGTTTGGCTCGGGACTCGCGGTGGGGGGAGGCATCATGTTCGATGAGCTTCTGAAGTTTCTAGGCAAGTTAGATGGCCAGCAGGTCAGCGTGAATCTGGAATGCCAGGCTGACGCGGACG
This sequence comes from Methylobacterium sp. J-078, assembly GCF_022829285.1. Taxonomy (GTDB): domain Bacteria; phylum Pseudomonadota; class Alphaproteobacteria; order Rhizobiales; family Beijerinckiaceae; genus Methylobacterium. Next base: position 77,775 of record NZ_JAKSYI010000057.1, on the reverse strand, counting down.
GCTATCTCGACAAGGAATGCCCCAACGACCCGTGCCGGTTCGGCTTCAAGGTTCATGAGCAGGATTGGTCGGACATCGTCCGCGACGAGGAAGTCTTCTGTCCCTCTTGCGGACATGCAGCACCGGCGCAGGACTGGCTGACAACCGAGCAGGTGGAATGGGCCAAGCAGGCTGCGTTCAACCAACTCACGGACGGGTTCGATCAGGCGATGCGTCAGGACGCTAACGACTGGAACCGGCGGCAGCGGCCGAACCAGTTAGTGAGCATCACAATGCAGGTAGCTGGAACCCCGGAACCCGTGCAGTTGCCGTTGACGGCCACCGAACCAATGCGGCTTAAAATCAGCTGTGAGAAATGTAATTGCCGCTACAGCGTGATCGGTTCAGCATACTTCTGCCCATCGTGCGGCCATAACGCTGCCGACCATATGTTCAGCCAGTCCCTCGACAAGATCCGGGCGTCCCTGGATGTAGTTCCCACACTAAAGGTAGCTATTCCCGACCGAGATGCCGCCGAACACGCCGCACGTTCTTTAATCGAAGGCGGCCTGCAGAGCGCGGTGACGGCGTTCCAGCGTTTCGCCGAAGCTCTGTTTACTGCCAATCCGGCGGCGCCGAAGGCACGGCGGAACGCCTTCCAGAACTTGGAGGAGGGCAGCCGGCTCTGGCACCAGGCTTACGGCACCACGTACGAGCAGCATCTCGGCGCCGATGATCTGACCGAGCTGGGCCGGTATTTCCAGCAGAGGCACTTGCTGGCGCACAAAGATGGGCTGGTTGACGCTGATTACGTCGTCAAGAGTGGGGATGCCTCATACCGAGAGGGTCAGCGCCTGGTGATTCAGGCCGCGGCGGTGAGGTGCTGCGTCGACCTCGTTGAGAAACTCGGCAACATGCTGCGGGCTGATGCACAGACAGCCGCAGCGCAAGCTAAGACCGCCCCAGAGGGCGGTCCAGGTGTTTCAGGCGGTTAGCACTTTCGTCCGCGCCATTGCCTGCCCGTGCCATTGGGGCACAAGCCATACTGACATGGCACATTGGTTCGTTCGATCCCGAAATATTATTGAGGCCAAAATCGTAGCTAAACTCGGCAACTCAATTCTTCATAAGTGTTGCCTACCGTCGCCCGGAGTGGAAGCGGTAGCGCCATCCTTCCTCTTGCCTGCGCTCATCCGCGCTTTCCTCCGGGACAGGTTCCAGACGCAGCAGGATCATCGCGAAACCGTTCTGCTGTAGGTACACCTGCTCGTAGAGAAACGGCGCGCGAAGGTCGCGCTTCACATCGATCCAGAGATCGGGACTGCACGCGGCGATGTCGCTGGCAATGTTCGGCCGATGCGAACTGCTGTGATAGCGCGAGCGTGTCGGGACCGGGCTGCCGACCGCGCAGATGATGTCCGGAAAGGAGAGGCTGCGGTAGCACCGCTGCACCCGGCCGTTCCCCGCCACGACGATGGCGATCCGCTCGGGGTGGTACTGCACGTAGGCCCGAGCCGCCACCTCCTTACCGACCGCGAAGTCGCGCGCGAGCGCAAGAACGTGCTGCAGATCGGGCTCGCGAAACGCTGACATAGCCGCACGTAGTAGGTGCGGGGGCATCAGCACGAGACCGGCGAAGCGGTTGGCCTCGACCTCCATGCGCTGCCGCCTGTCGCCGTCCTTCGCGGTAACGCGCAGTAGGTCAGAACTCTTGCACAGGAACTGGCCGGGCTGATCCGGGACGTGGTGCGCCATCAGGAAGTGGCCGAGTTCGTGCGCGATGGTGAAGCGGCGACGCAATTCGCCCCCGCGCTTGGCTTGGATGGTGCCTTCTGACCGCTTCGCGTCGGTAACGAGGCCGCCCTCGAATTCGTCAGTGCTGAGGTCCTCAATTCTGAGGATCCCGAGGCGCTCGCATAGGTCCTGGATCGGCACGGGCACCGTAAGTTCGGGTTCAGCCTGTAGGATGCGCTTGACGAGCGCCTCCGGCGAGCTCGCGCCCGTGAGGTCCTTTCTGCTGATCGGCATCCGCACAGCCCCTTCTCGTCGCTAAGCCGATACATCAGGCTGCCACTTACCCACGATCCGAAGTGTCTGTCCGGAAACATTTCAAAAGCGGAATCGACGTTTCCAGACGGAGCGAATTGCGGAGCCTCACAGGGGGAATTCTAAAAACGGCGTCTGTGCGTTCCGAAAAACACAATGATTCCAAAGGCAGGTTTCCGGACAGACACTAAGACCGGACTGGGGTGATTTCGTGTGGGCGGCAACCCAACTGCGCCATTGCGAGCAAAGGCCATGCTGGCGCGGCATAGTGGTCACAATGACTCCGACGACGTGACAGAAGCTGAGATTGCTACCGCGCTTGCCAAGCTTGCACGGCGGCGAATGGTCGGCCGGACAGCCATTCTCAGGAGGATGGACCGGTGAAATCGTGGTCAGAAGCTCGAGTTGCGTAGGCCAAGCTGCGCGTGCGCCTCCGCGGGGGTCATCTGCCGAACGGCTTCATCCGAGAAGCCAAGCTCACGCAACTCTGCGCGTTGCTGATTCGTGATCATCAGCGACAAGGCGGGAAATGACGCAGCTGGGGCAGCGAGATCGCTCGGCGGAAAGACCTCCGCGCGGCGCAGCCGGTGGAGGAAATCTTCCTCTGCAGCCGCCTGATCGAGAAGCGCCCGGAGATAATCGTTGGTCCCTGACATCGGCAATTTTGCCTGCCTCCCTGCTGCATAAACGGCGTACTTGGCCGTCCACCCCTCTGGTAGCTCCTTTTCCGATACATCGTGTACCGAGTTTCTCGCATGAAGCACGGACTTTCGCCGGCCCGGGCGCTACAGCTGTCCATCCAGGAGGCTACCTACAGGCAATGCACATACGTCCCTACAGGTGCGAAACTGACGAAAATTCGGTGCTCGCAGTCTTCGACCAGACCTTCCCCGTCTCTCATTCGTTCCTAGAACACAGTGAGCAGACCGAGGGGCGTCAGCATCTGAAGCTTCTGCTGGGTCACTCTGAAACTCTGCTTGCTGAACTCGACGGCGTGGTGATCGGCTTCATCACCGTAGATGATGTGGGTTACATTCCCGCGTTGTACGTAGGTCGTACCGGCATCGGTGTTGGATCAGCTCTGCTGCAAGCGACACAGGATCGTCATGAACGCTTCGGGCTCCACGTCTTCGCAGAAAACGTTTTAGCTTTGCAATTCTACAAAGCACGGGGCTTTTCGGTGGTCGATGAGGATACACAGATCGATAGCTTGGGTCGCCGACACCATCGCTTCGAGATGGAACGCGCCAACGGTTCCATCGCATATCGGTAGCCGGTGGCACGCTGCGACGCTTAAATGTGCCCAGGCTTAGCTCAGAATCTCACCCCAAGGCTTCGGGGTTCGTCCGGGCGGAAAACCGATCCCGCGCCGTGATCCGATCTGTCGGCAGGTCCTGGAACTCGCGCTGGAAAATCTCTTGGTTGAGAAAGGTGCGCTCGATCTCGAGTTGGCCCTCATCAACATCGATGTACCAGCACCGACGCCGACCGCTCCAGCGATAGCTGCGGGCTTTCAGCACGTCCTTCGTGGTGATGGGTGAACCTGCGGCCCAGATGCGCACCGTGGGCCTGCGGGCAGTTTCGAGCAGGCACGACAGGGCAAGGCGACCAGAGGTCCTCAGCGGGGCTGCCAACAGCGCCAGGAGGGCATGGCAATCGTCGAGGGCGCGATGACCGTTATGAAAGAAGCCGTAATCGGTCAGCAGGTAGCCGAGCTTCATGCCTTCGTGGCCCTCGTCGCGCCAGGGCACCTGATGGCAGGAACAAGCCCAGTTCTTCTCGATGAAGATCGGCCAACGGCCTTCGCACATCTGGCGGTCGAAGCTGGCATTGTGAGCGATCACCACTGCGGCATCAGCGGCCATCGCGCTGACAGCCGCATCATCGATGCGCTGGCCAGCTACGTCGGCATCCGTGATGCCGGTCAGGCGCGTAACCTCGGGTGGGATCGGTTTGCTCGGCTGATGGAGCTGATTGAGCGTTTCGATCACGCGGTAGATGCGGCCGCTTGCGCCGTACTCGAACTTGATGATGCCAAGCTCGATCACTTCGTCGCGTGCGGGATCGATACCGGTCGTCTCCGTGTCGAGAATCAGTCCGATGAACGTCGGCTCGTTTGGCGGATCAACGCCCTCGGCAAATGGCGGCACACGACGAAGCACCCGGTACTCACCGGTGCCCTCCAGCACGCTCGCAATGCTGTCGAGAGCTTCGGTCACTAATGTCGCGTCCAGTCCTAAGCCCCGCCAGCACTCAACCATCAGAGGCTGCGAATCGTAGAGGGAGCAAGACACGGTCACGGCCTCCTAGCCAGACCTCCTTGAGCTGAGTCCCCAAGGAAACTAGCGTAGCTCGGCTTCATGACACCGAGGGTCGAACCGCCGGGCGCCTCTATGGCTTACTCACGGCCTTCTTCGAAGGCTCAGCGGGTTTGATGCTTCCCGTCTCCGTTACACGTTCACGAGCCTGATCGAGGCGCTTCTTCGAGGCGACAAGCTCGCGCTGTGAAATGCCAAGCTGACCCTTGACCGTGTCGCGGGCCGCAACCGCTTGGCCGAGCTCCTCGCGTGCGGAGGCGAGTTTGGCTTGCCACTCACGGGTAAGGTCGATGTTTGCCAGCACCAGCTCTTTTTGGCGGCTTACAAACCCGTTTCTTTCCGTCTGAAACAGGCTGACCTCAGCCGCAAGATTGCGGTTGGCTGACGCTTTGTTCGCGTAGGCTCCCCAACCCGCTATGGCGAAAACCCCCAGGACTAGGGGAAGCAATTGAGCACGTGTTGGCTTCCACGCAAAAATCACCTGGAGTTTCCAGCGCAGCAATTCGAGCAGGCGAGGCATGGACCGGCTGTCTCCTGTCGCGACCGGGCGGACTCGTTTGGTCCGAACGGCTAATCGATCAGCTTCACAACGATGCTCACGCAGCGTTAATCCTTACTTGAGGGCCACATCACAAAGCGGCTTGCGCTGGCCACAAACAAGGCTCGCTCCGAAGCTATCCGTACCCTGACCGAAGCTGCTCAGTCCGCTCCAGATGATGGGGAGCCGCGTCGCTACTCCATCACTGTCAGGGACGAGGGGAAGGACGTGGTCTACGAGGCTTTCGAGACCGCGACATGTCGCTGGGAGAAGCAGCTTCCCTGATCAATCCTATGGCTTGGCCGGTTGCGGCGCTGGCGCCTGGCGCTCATCCGACGCGCTGGTCGAAGGGGCCTGTTGTTGGTTCGCCGGGGGAGAAGCGCCTTGATCCTCTGCGATAGCTTGGTCAGCCTTGTTCTGAAAGTTGTCCGCGGTCTGCTGGCTGATGAGCCCGTAGGACACAGCAGCAGCCAGGGCGATGGCGATGACCGCCCCGAGTATCGTCCTCTTGAGCTTGTCCGTCATCGGTGAAGCCTTTCAGGTTCAATCATTGCCGATAGGTGTCACGTCTCGCCCAAGTGGGAGGCGATTCCTCGAACCCCGAACCCAACTCCAGCGCGGGTAGATGAGTTGCGAGGCAACCACTAAGCGTGTGATGTCATCGTCAGACACCCATACGGTTCAAGGACGGGGCCATATCGGGGTCAAATGATTTATTGGCAAATAAAAGCCGCCAACCTACCAATATATTGCATTATTTTTATGCAAATGGCGGGGACGGGGAATCCAAAATCCTTTTGACTGCATCTAGATTAATAGGATCGCTGGTATTTTTTCCAGTTCCCTCTTCATTGCCAATACATTGTACTCGCCATACTGATCGCCAATCGATTTGTGAGAGTGCCCGGTGATCGCATCCGCAATGTTGGGCGCGAGGGCGTGGTTGCGGGCTAAGGTTTTAAACCGATGTCGCCACGAGTGATTCGGAGATAACCGTGTGTCGGTAATGCCCAAATCCCTTACCCACCGCCCGAGAGTCTTAGTGCCGTTGCCGCCACGTTTGCCAAACTTATCTGGTCTCAGGCGGGAGAACAGTGGTCCGGTGCCCTGCGCGCGGACGAAGTCGAGGAAGCCAGCCGCGATCAGGGCAGAATGTAATGGCACCGTCCGTTCCGAGCCGACGGTTTTCAGTGAGCCTGCCTCAGCATCAAACCGCATCGTCGGGACGCCGTCGATCTCCCGTATGTCCTCAACTCGCAACTGGCATACCTCGGACAGCCGAGCGCCGGTATAAGCGCATAGCCAGGGTATCCACCGCCGCACCGGATCGGCTTCGCTGGCCGCTGCCTGCAGAATTGTAAGAGCTTCCGCTTCGGTGAAGCTGCGGATCCCCTGACCTGCTTTCTTCTTGGCGCTGATGGTGATGCCTGCAGCCGGGTTGGCCGGTAGCCACCGGTTGCTGACACCCCATTGCAGGATGGTACGCACCGGCGCGAGCTTGGCATCGTTGATCGTCTTCGGCTTGAGGCCAGCGGCGACCAGTTCGTTCTTCCAAGCGATGACGTTCTCGGGCGTGACCAGCCCCGCATCGTCGTGGCCGGTGAAAGCCACAAAACCCCGGAGCACACGCTTCCATTCGTAGAGGGTCTTTTCGGTCGGGTTTCTCTCTGCAGCCCACCCGGTCACGAGTTCATCAATGGTCACGGATGGCCGTGTAGCTGGGGCCTGCGCTGGCACCGGGCCTTGGTTCATGGCAACTGGTGACCCGAAAGTCGGCCCATCGAACTCACCTCGCGCGTAGCGAGCAAGGGTCAAGCTCGCTCGCTGCACGGCGGCAGCGATGCCTTTGGCGAGATTAAGGTGATCCGCCTCTTGGACGATGAGCCCCCGACGCTTCAGAAGGGCTGTCGCTTCCTGAAGGCACCATTCTTCCATCGCGGATTGACCGCTCTCGACGGTCCCCTTCGCATCGCGGATGAGGGCGGTGCCCAGCTCGGACCTCTGCGACCAGCCCCGACGCCGCGGCGGCCAGAGCTTGTCGCCCAACTCGATGTGCCAAAAGGTCTGCCGACTGGGCTCGTCGCGATAAAGACCCAGCCAGTGGTCGTAGACGGGGGCAGCGAGTTCGTGCGCCTCGCGCTCGCTCAGGTAGCGTGGCCCCACCCGCAACGCTGCCCACCGCTGCTCGAGCTCCACAAGGGCGACGGCGTGCAGCCGCTTAGCTTCCACGGGATCCTTGGTGCCAAGACTGACCTTCTCCTCGCGCTTGCCAACGAGCGCGCGTAGGTCGAGCGGCACGGCCCGGCGTAGGTAGTAGGAGGCGGTCTTGGGATGCTTCCAGGGACGCGTCGTCATCAACGCCATTGTACCACCCGCTTGTACCAACCGGGCAGTGTAAGTCCCTGATTTTGCTATTTCGTTCTGCGGATCAGCGGCTTAGCCAGCTGATGGTGCCCAGGAAAGGACTCGAACCTTCACCTCTTGCAAGACTGGTACCTGAAACCAGCGCGTCTACCAATTCCGCCACCTGGGCTCGCCGGGGCCGCTGTGCGGCGCCGACGCGGATTTCGTTTAGGCGGGGTGGGGCCGGCCGTCAATCCGCTCAAGAAGGGATTTTTCGGCCGGCGCCCCGATTGTGGCTCAAGCCTCGCTGCGCCACTCGCGGATGTCGACGAAGCGGCCCGCCACGGCCGCCGCCGCCGCCATGGCGGGGGAAACGAGGTGGGTGCGGCCGCGGTGGCCCTGACGGCCCTCGAAGTTGCGGTTCGAGGTCGAGGCGCAGCGCTCGTTCGGGCTGAGACGATCCGCGTTCATGCCGAGGCACATGGAGCAGCCCGGCTCGCGCCAGTCGAACCCTGCCGCCTTGAGGATGCGGTCGAGCCCTTCCGCCTCCGCCTGCTGCTTCACGAGGCCGGAGCCCGGCACCACCATGGCCGAGACGTTGGCGTGGACCTTGCGGCCCTCTACCATCTTGGCCACCGCCCGCAGGTCCTCGATGCGGCCGTTGGTGCAGGAGCCGATGAATACACGGTCGAGGGTGATGTCGGTGATCCTGGTGCCCGGCGTCAGGCCCATGTAGTCCAGGGCCTTCTCCTTCGACTGGCGCTTGTTCTCGTCGGCGATCCGCGACGGGTCGGGCACCGCGCCGGAGATCGAGACCACGTCCTCGGGGCTGGTGCCCCAACTGACGATGGGCGGCAGGTTGGCAGCGTCCAGGCGCACCTCGCGGTCGAAATGGGCGCCTTCGTCGGTGACGAGGCTCTCCCAGTAAGCCTTGGCGCGGGCGAAGGCCTCACCCTTCGGGGCCTTTGGCCGGCCCTCGACATAGGCGTAAGTGGTGGCGTCCGGCGCCACCAGGCCGGCGCGGGCGCCGCCCTCGATCGACATGTTGCAGATCGTCATCCGGCCCTCCATCGAGAGGGCGCGGATGGCCGAGCCGGCATACTCGATGACGTAGCCGGTGCCGCCGGCGGTGCCGATCTCGCCGATGATCGCCAGGATGATGTCCTTGGCCGTCACGCCCGGCGGCAGGGTGCCGTCGACGCTGACGCGCATGTTCTTCGCCTTCTTCTGCAGCAGCGTCTGGGTGGCGAGCACGTGCTCCACCTCCGAGGTGCCGATGCCGTGGGCGAGAGCCCCGAAGGCGCCGTGGGTCGAGGTGTGGCTGTCGCCGCAGACGATGGTCTGGCCCGGCAGGGTGAAGCCCTGCTCCGGCCCGATCACGTGGACGATGCCCTGGCGCCGGTCGAGGGCGTCGTAGAACTCGATGCCGAAGTCGCGCACGTTCTCGGCCAGCGCCTCCAGCTGGATGCGGCTCTCCGGGTCCTCGATGCCGAAGCGGCGGTCGGAGGTCTGCACGTTGTGATCGACCACCGCGAGGGTCTTCTCGGGATGGCGCACCCGGCGCCCGGCCACGCGCAGGCCCTCGAAGGCCTGGGGGCTGGTGACCTCGTGGACGAGGTGGCGGTCGATGTAGAGGAGCGTGGAGCCGTCGGGCTCGACATCGACGACGTGGTCGTCCCAGATCTTGTCGTAGAGGGTGCGCGGCGCGGTCATGGCGTGGCTGTTCTGGTTGTTCGTCGGGAAACGGGGTCTCGTTCTCCCTTAGTAGTGTTCCAAGGCGCAGCGCGAAAGTGGGGGCCCGGCTGCACGCGGCGGGGGGCAGCCCGGAGACCGCCGCATGCGCCTGAAAAATCCCCTCACTGGACCGGTTCGAGGCCGCGGCTTAAAGCTGCCGGGGCCGGCGCCGCGCCGGCCCAAACCTCCGCCGAGACCCACCCCATGCCCGCCGTCGACATTCCGCCGCCCGTCGACATCCTGATGCTCAAGGCGATGCATCCCGACGTGATGGCCGAGGTCGAGCGGCACTTCACCCTGCACCGCCTCGACACGGCGCCGGACCCGGAGGCGTTCCTCCGCACGGTCGGCCCGCGCCTGCGCGGCCTCGCCACGGGCGCCCAGGCACCGGTGGATCGGGCCCTGCTCACGCGGCTGCCGAACCTCGAGATCGTGGCGAGCCTCGGCGTCGGCTACGACACCATCGACACGGCGGCGGCCGCTGCGCAGGGCGTCGTCGTCACCAACACGCCCGACGTGCTCACCGACGAGGTCGCCGACCTCGCCCTCGGCCTGCTGCTGGCGACGGTGCGCCAGATTCCCCAGGCCGACCGCTACCTGCGCGCCGGGCACTGGCCGCGCCAGACCTACCCGCTGACCCCCACCCTGCGCGGGCGCACCGTCGGCATCCTCGGCCTCGGGCGGATCGGGCGGGCCATCGCGCGGCGCCTGGAGGGCTTCGGCGTCGCCATCGCGTATCACGGCCGGCGCCCGCAGGCCGACGTGCCCTACGCCTACCACCCGATCCTCCTGGGAATGGCGCAAGCCGTCGATGTGCTCCTCGTGGTGGCGCCGGGCGGGCCGGAGACGAACGGCCTCGTGGACGCGGCCGTGCTGGAGGCCCTCGGGCCACAGGGCCTCGTCGTGAACGTGGCGCGGGGCAGCGTCATCGACGAGGCGGCGCTGATCGCCGCGCTCCAGGCCGGGACCATCCTGGGCGCCGGGCTCGACGTCTTCGCCCGCGAGCCGCACGTGCCGCCCGAACTCGTCGCCATGGACCACGTGGTGCTGCTGCCCCATGTGGGCTCGGCCTCCGTCCACACCCGCGCGGCCATGGGCCGGCTCGTGGTCGACAACCTGATCGCCTGGTTCGACGGCCGTGGACCGCTGACGCCGGTGCCGGAGACGCCCTGGACGGCGGCGGGATCCGAGCGCGCATGACCCGGGCCTTCACGATCCGGAGGCGCGCTCTTTCTGGCCTCGGCGGGGCGTGCCTCGCCCTCGGCGCGGCGCAGCTGGCCGCCCCCGCCTCCGGCCAGGAGGCGATCCCGCCCGCCCCCGCGCCGGCCTTCGTCGAGAGCCTGCCGCGCGACATCGCCGGGGTGCCGGGCACCTGGGACCTCTCGCAGGACGGCGGCACCCGGCGCTGCGTCATGACCCTGTCCGGCGAGAGCGGGCCGGCGGGCCGGCGCCTCTCCTTTCCCGCCGGGTGCCGGCGGGCGCTGCCGATCCTGAACCGCGTCGCCGGCTGGCTGTTCGCGGACGGCAACATCCGCCTCGTCGACAAGGACGTACGGCCCGTGCTGCCCTTCACGCGCCGTGCGGATGCCCGCAGCCTCGGCGCGCCGGGCGAGGCCGGCGAGAGCTACAGCCTCGTGCCGCTCCAGATCGTGGCCATGATGCCGCCCTCGGACGCGGTCCCCACCAGCCCGGGCGCCGGCAGCGCCGCCCCGGACACCCGCGTCGGCCCGGCCGCGCGCGGGGAGCCCGCCCCGTCCGGCGACGGGCCGGCGCCCGGCATCTACGCGCTCGACCGCTACCGCGAGCAGGATGTCTGCCGCATCGAATTGACCGCCGCCCCGGCCCCGGCCCCGGTGCGCATCCTGGATGCCTGCCGCGACAGTGGGCTGGCGGTGTTCGATCCCGTTTCCTGGCGCTTCGACAAGGGGCGCCTCACCCTCGTAGCCCGGCGCGGGCACATGGTCTCCCTGGTGCCCACGGGGGACGGGCGCTGGCGCCGCGACCCCGAGATCGGCACCACCTTCGTGCTGCGCCGGGTGGACGCGCCCTGACCCCCTCGCGCCCTGATGTCCGCCGGCCCTGCCCCCTCCCCCCGCGATCCGCGCCCTCGATGCCCCTGACCGTCGCCGCCCTGTACACGTTCGTTGCCCTGCCCGACGCGGAGGCCCTGCGAGCCCCCCTGGAGGCGCTCTGCGCGGAGCTCGGCCTCACCGGCACCCTGCTGCTGGCGCGGGAGGGCCTCAACGGCACGGTGGCGGGCACGCCCGCCGCGATGGACGCCTTCCTGGCCGCGCTCCGCACCGGCCCGCTCTTCGGCGGGCGTCTGGCCGGCCTCGACTGCAAGCTCTCGCAGGCCGAGGCGCCGCCCTTCCGGCAGCTCAAGGTCCGGGTGAAGCGCGAGATCGTCACCTTCGACGACGGCGCCACCGACGCGACCGCGGCCGGCATCCCCGTGCCGCCGGAGGCCTGGAACGCGCTCCTCGACACGCCGGGCCTCCTCCTGATCGACACCCGCAACGCCTTCGAGGTGGCGCTCGGCAGCTTTCCCGGCGCGGTCGATCCGGGGATCACCCGGTTCAGCGCGTTCCGCGCCTACGCCGACGGCCTCGACCCGGCGGCGCACGCCACCGTTGCGATGTTCTGCACCGGCGGCATCCGCTGCGAGAAGGCGGGCGCCTACATGCGCGCCCGGGGCTTTGCCGACGTTCGCCACCTCGCGGGCGGCATCCTGCGCTATCTGGAGACGGTGCCGGAGGCCGAGAACCGCTGGGCCGGCGACTGCTTCGTCTTCGACGGCCGCATCGCGCTGGGCCCCGCCCTGGTGGAGCGGCCCGACCACCCGCCGGAGGCCCTGATGTCCGAGATCCCGCGATGACCGATCTCTCCGCCCGCATCGACGCCCTCGAGATGCGGCTCACCGAGCAGGACGTGGTGATCGACGACCTCAACGCCACGATCACGGCCCAGTGGCGCCAGATCGACGCCCTGACCCGCCAGATGGCCAAGCTCGTCGAGGAGGTGGAGCAGGCATCCCACCGTCCGGCTTCCGGCGCGCCCGAACCGCCGCCGCCGCATTATTGAAGGTGTGGTCGCCGCGCGATCCCTCTCGCCTCTGCGGGAGCGGGTCGGGTGAGGGGGTGCGCCTTATCCGGAGAGGGCGCCCCCTCTCCCGCCTGCCCCGCAGGCACCCTCCCCCGCAGAGGGGGGAGGGTCGACCCGCGATCCCGGCAGCCTTTTCGGGCCCCTATCCCCCGACGCTCGCCTGGCTGACGAACTTCGTGGTCAGGTACGCTTCCAGCGCCTCCGAGCCGCCCTCGCTGCCGTAGCCGGATTCCTTGACGCCGCCGAAGGGCGTCTCCGGGAAGGCGAGACCGTGGTGGTTGATGCCGACCATGCCGCTCTGGACCCGGGCGGCGACCGTGACGGCCCGGGCGGCCGAGCGGGTATAGGCATAGGCGGCCAGACCGTAGGGAAGCCGGTTGGCCTCGGCATAGGCGTCCGCGTCGTCGGAGAAGCGCTGGATCAGCGCCACCGGGCCGAAGGGCTCCTCGTTCATGATCCGGGCGGTGACGGGCACGTCGCACAGCACGGTCGGCTCGAAGAAGTTGCCGCAGTTGCCGATGCGCTTGCCGCCGGTGCGCAGGTCGGCCCCCTGCGCCACGGCATCGGCGCAAAGCGTCTCCATCGCCTCCAGCCGGCGGGCATGGATGAGCGGGCCCATATTGGTCTCGGGGTCGAGCCCGTCGCCGACCTTTCGCCCCTCGGCGAAGGCCACGAAGCCATCGCGAAAACGGTCGTAGACGGCCTCGTGCACCAGCATCCGGGTCGGGGCGACGCAGACCTGGCCGGCATTGCGGAACTTGTTAGCGCCGAGAACCGCGACGGCGGTGTCCACGTCCGCATCCTCGAACACGATCGCGGGGGCGTGGCCGCCGAGCTCCATCGTCGCCCGCTTCATGTGCCGCCCGGCGAGCGCCGCGAGTTCCTTGCCCACCGGGGTCGAGCCCGTGAACGACATCTTGGCGATGACGGGGTGCGGGATGAGGTAGCCGGAGATCGCGGCCGGATCGCCGAACACCAGGGAGAGCACGTCGCCGGGCACGCCGGCATCGAGGAAGGCGCGGATCATCGCGGCGCAGCTCGCCGGGGTGTCCTCGGGTCCTTTCAGGATCACCGAGCAGCCGGCGCAGAGGGCGGCCGCCACCTTGCGCACCGCCTGGTTGATGGGGAAGTTCCAGGGCGTGAACGCCGCCACGGGGCCGATGGGCTCGCGCAGCACCATCTGGACGACCCCGTCGGCGCGGGCCGGGATGATCCGGCCATAGGCGCGCCGGCCTTCTTCCGCGAACCAGTCAGTGACGTCGGCTCCGGCCAGGATCTCCACCCGCGCCTCGGCCAGCGGCTTGCCCTGCTCCAGGGTCATGAGGCGCGCGATGTCCTCCACCCGCGCGCGCAGGAGGTCGGCGGCCCGGCGCAGCACCTTGGAGCGCTCGTAGGCCGAGACTTTGCGCCAGGCGGCGAAGCCTCGCTCGGCCGCCGCGAGCGCCCGGTCGAGATCGGCGCGGGTCGCCACCGCCAGGGTGCCGAGGGTCTCGCCGGTGGCCGGGTTGAGCACCGGCAGGGTCTGCGAGCCGGACCCGTCGGTCCAGGCCCCGGCGATGTGCAGCGTCACGTTCGGATACGTCATCGGCGGCTCCCGCATGGCCAAATCCCGCATGGAAATGGAGCCGGGTTGTCCGCCCTTCCCGCGCGAGCCGCAACCCTTCTGGCGGGATGGCTGGGTCGTCCGCTCAGGCGGCGATGCGCTCGGCCACCGCCTCGGGGCCGCCGACGATCACCGGGCCGCCGCGACGGGCCTGGAGCGTGCCCCCCTTGGGCACGACCTTCCAGCCGTCGCGGCAGCCGTCGATCGGCTCGGAGACCACGACGAGGCCGGTCTCGGTCTCGCGGTAATACAGGCTCGGGGGGGAGCCGTCGCAGGCCCAGCGAAAGGCCGTCAGGGTCTCGCCATCGGTGACGACGGCGGTGAAGCGCAGGGGCTCGGTAGCCTCGGCCGCCCGCATCAGGTCGCGCACGGTGGCGAGCGTCCGCGCCATGGCGCCGACCGGGTCCTCCGCGAGGCCGTTGGCCAGCGCCAGGAGGAAGATCGCCTCGGAATCGGTGGTGCCGCGCCGGACGTCGTAGAGGGCGTCGGGGATCAGCGCCTCGAGGCGCCGCTTGATGCGGTGATAGCCGCCGATCTGGCCGTTGTGCATGAACAGGTGGCGGCCATGGGCGAAGGGATGGCAGTTCGCCCGGGTGGTCGCGGTGCCCGTCGAGGCCCGCACATGGGCGAAGAACATCCGCGCCCGGACCTGCTGGCAGAGATTGACGAGGTTCTCGTCCGACCAGGCCGGGCAGACGTCGCGGTACAGGCCCGGATCGACCCGCTCGCCGTACCAGCCGATGCCGAAGCCGTCGCCGTTGGTTTCCGTCTTCGCCTCGGCCGCGTGGAGCGACTGGTGGACCAGCGAGTGCGTCGGTGCGCAGACGAGGTCGGTCAGGAAGACCGGCTCACCGGAATAGGCGAGAAAGCGGCACATGACTGGCAAACACCCCCTGGTCCCGACAACGCCCTGATCGCGGTTCGCCGCCGATGGCGACGCCCGCTTCGTGCACCCGTTCCGGCATCGGCGCCGATCAGGTTCGGGCCATCACGGTGAATGGATCGTTAACGTGACGCCCCGGCTCGACCTCCGACCGGCCAAGCCATGCAAGAGGCGCACCGCGTTGGAAAGCCTCGGACGGCGGACCCTGCGAACCGGTTCCGCGCGAGCCCCGGCGACTGATCACAGGACCCCGGCGGGAATGGGGCGCGCCGATGCGGGAACCGCATAGCCGGATCATCGATTCGGACTCTTGTCGGCCGCACCGTGGCAGCGCAGCATCACCACAAGAGAATCAGCGCGGATCGCTGGACGCAACCCGGCCGTACACAGCCAACCCGACCTCCGCCGGCGCGCGAGGCCGGCCCGCCTCGTCCGCAAGACCCCCGTCGCACGAGCCCGCCCGCAAAGGAGACTTCATGGATCGCTCCCACACCGATTGTCCGATCGCCCTCGTGGTCGAGGACGATGCCGAGGTCCGCAACCTCGCCACCGCCGTCCTCGAAGAGACCGATCTCGACGTGATCGCCTGCGATAGCGCGGAGGCGGCGATCTCGGTGCTCGAGCGCGCGGGCGGTCAAGTCGCCCTGCTCTTCGCGGACGTGCGCCTCGGTGCGGGCATGGACGGCATCGCGCTGGCGACGGCGGTCGAGCGCCGCTGGCCCGACGTCAGGGTGGTCCTCACCTCCGGGGGCGACGCGCGCGGGGTCGCGGGCCTGCCGGCCCAGGTCGTCTACATGCAGAAGCCCTGGCGCGCCCTCGACGTGCTGGTCCAGGCCGAGCACGCCACGATGGCGGCGCGCGCCGCCTGATCCGCGGCACATCCCAAGGCCTGCCCGAGCTCCCCCGAGCCGTCGAGCAGGCTTGGGAGCGTGGGCAGGTCCCGGCCCGCGCCTCGCTGGCCCGCCTGACCGTACCGTCGCCCCGCGCAGGGCACTAAAAGCGGATTCCAAAGCAGAAAAGCCCGGCCGCAAGGCGACCGGGCTGTCCCATCGTGTATTCCGACCACCGGAGAGGCGCGCGGCCTCCCCGGACCCGGGGCCTCAGGCGCTGGCGGGGCCGGCGGCGGGCGGCACGGACGGGGCCGACGGGGCGAAGGGCGAACCGCCCGGACGACGCGGCGCACCGGCGCCGAAACGGGGCTTCGGCTTCGGCGCGGCGATCAGGCCCTCGCGGATCGCGGTCTTGCGGGCCTGCTTGCGGGCGCGGCGCACGGCCTCGGCCTTCTCACGTGCCTTGCGGACGGAGGGCTTCTCGTAGGCCTTGCGCTGCTTCATCTCGCGGAAGATGCCCTCGCGCTGCATCTTCTTCTTCAGCACGCGGAGGGCTTGGTCGACGTTGTTGTCGCGAACGAGTACCTGCAACGGTTTCAATCCTCTGAGTCGTAGGTTTGTTGGGCGGCGCCGACCCCGAGTCCCCTCGCCCGAGTCCCCCGACGGAGCCCCGCGACGCGAACTGCAAAACGTCCCGGACCCGGGATTTCACCCGGGCGGGACGTCCGTCAGACGGCCTCGAATCGGCGCAGAAACTGCACTTGGGGCAGGCTCATACACCAACCGCCCGCGAGTTCCAACACGCCTCGCACCGACCGGTGACAATATCGCGCCGTCCGAAATCGCGCGGCCACGGTCGGACAGGCCGGTCCTGCGTGGGCGCCGCGCGGGGTCGGGCACAGGGGCCGCGAGTCGGAGGGCCCAGCCGACTCGATCCTATATGGGGAATTTTACAACCGAATGCGGCCAGGCTCAAAACCGCAGAGGATTCGATACAACCAATCGATGATGTCAGAAGAAATACCCCGCCATCCGATACGAATTCGAATGCGAGTCACCCGTTCGGATTGAGGTTTTTTAACAATTTTCGGGTTAATTCATTCATCGAGACGGTCGCACGTCGCTGGCGATCACTCGAAGTCTGGCAGAACGAGCCTCACGAGGCTCCGTCCATGAGGCGTTCGATGTTGGGTCTACGCAACAAGCTGGTCGTCGAAACGCAAGCCAAGATCGCGGCCCTGGACAAGTCGCAGGGGATCATCGAGTTCGATCTCGACGGCACGGTGATCACAGCCAATTCGAACTTTCTCTCGGTCATCGGCTACACGCTTCCCGAGATCCAGGGGCGGCACCACAGCCTCTTCGTCGAGGCCGCCGAGCGCGACAGCCCAGACTACGCGGCCTTCTGGGCCGGGCTGCGCCGGGGCTCTTACCAGGCGGCGCAATACCGACGCCTCGCCAAGGGCGGCCGCGAGGTCTGGATCGAGGCGTCCTACAATCCCCTCCTCGACCGCAGCGGCAAGCCCTACAAGGTGGTGAAGTTCGCCACCGACATCACCCGCCGGAAATCGGCGGAGGCCGACCTCCAGGGCCAGATCGCCGCCCTCGACAAGGCGCAGGCCGTGATCGCGTTCGACCTCGACGGCATCGTGCTGGACGCCAACGCGAACTTCCTGGCGGCGATGGGCTACGCGCGCTCCGAGATCGTTGGCCAGCACCACCGCATGTTTGTGGACGCAGCCGAGCGCGCGAGCGCCGACTACGCGGCCTTCTGGGCGAAGCTCCGCGCCGGCAGCTACCAGGCGGCGCAGTACCGGCGCCTCGCCAAGGGCGGGCGCGAGATCTGGATCGAGGCCTCCTACAACCCCATCCTGGATGCCAATGGGCGTCCCTACAAGGTGGTGAAGTTCGCCACCGACATCACCGCGCAGGTGACGCTCCTGAACGAGCTGCGCCGGCTGATCGCCCGCAACTTCGGCGAGATCGACGGCGCCCTGCTCCATTCCGACGCGCAGGCCCGCGCCGCCAGCGAGGCCGCCGGCAGCACGGCGAACAACGTGCAGACCATGGCGGCGGCTTCCGAGGAACTGGCGGCCTCCGTCGCGGAGATCGCGCAGAGCATGGCCCTGTCGCGCGCGGCCACCGACTCCGCGCAGGGGCAGGTCGCGGCGGCCTCCGAATTCACCCGGACCCTGAGCCAGGCGGCGGCCGCGATGAGCGGCATCGTCGGGCTGATCCAGAGCATCGCGGGCCAGATCAACCTGCTCGCCCTCAACGCCACTATCGAGTCGGCGCGGGCGGGCGAGGCGGGGCGCGGCTTCGCCGTGGTGGCGCAGGAGGTGAAGAGCCTCGCCAACCAGGCGGCCCGCGCCACCGACCAGATCACGGGCGAGATCGACAACGTGCAGGCCGTCTCGCGGCAGGTCGTGGAGGCCCTGGACACCATCCAGGGCTCGGTCGCGCAGATGCGGGACTACGTGACGAGTACGGCCGCCGCGGTGGAGGAGCAGAGCGTGGTCACCCAGGACATGTCGGGCAACATGCAGCACGCGGCGGGCGCGGTGGCGGCGATCTCCCAGAGCCTCGGGACGATCACCCGCTCGATCGGCAGCGTGGCGCAGGCCGTCGAGACCACCAAGGACGCCGCGCGGGTGCTGGCCCGCTGACGGCCGCCGTCAACCCGAGGCCGGCGCCCCGCGCGGCCGCGCCAGATCCGCGAGCAGGCTCGCCGCCACCGTCGCCTTGGAGACCGTCAGCCCCGAGGCGGTGACGGATTCGAGGGTCGCGCGGGTATGGTCGAGGGCGGCGCCGCGGCTGCGGCTCCAGGCCGCCACCGCCTCGGAGCCGGCGCCCACCGCACCGATGATCTCCGCCGTGAGGTGACGGTGCGCGGTGGCGATATCGGAGACCGCCCGTTCCAGGGCGATGCGGTCGAAGGTGTCGCCCGTCGCGACCTGTCTGGCGGCGGCGGCGAGATCGGAGAGGTGGAAGTCCCGGTCCAGGGCGAAGTGGGTCGCGGCGATGTCGGGAATCGTACCGCCCCCGGTCTCGGCGACGCGCACGATGTCGGGCGCACAGGTCAGGGCCGAGAGGGCGGAGAGGCGGGCGGCCTGCGCGGGCGCCATGCCCAGACCCGTCAGTTCGGCCTCCCGCGCGGCCAGCGGCGCGCTCGCCCCCTCGCCCATCACGGCGGGCAGCACGCTCTGGAGGGCCGCGATGCCCTCACGGTAGCGCGCGACGATGGGCGCGATGGGCCCCGACAGGTCGAGGTTGCGGATGAACCAGACGATGCGGCCGGTCAGCAGATCCTGGACCTCGGCGTAGAGGGCGATCTGCGCCTGGCCGCTCAACGCACCCGCGAGACCGTCGATGGCCTGGTTCAGCTCCATCAGCCCGTAGGCGTCCCGGGTGATGGCGTAGGCCTTGGCGATGGTGGCGGCATCCGCGCCGGTCTCGTCGACGAGGCGGGTGACCAGGGAAGGGCCGCCACGGTTGACGATGATGTTGGAGAGCGCGGTGCTGATGATCTCGCGACGCAGGCGGTGGCCCTTCACCGCGTCGGGGAATTGCTGGCGCAGGGCCGCCGGGAAATAGCGCTGCAGTTCCCGGTCGAAATAGGGGTCGTTGGGCACCGCGCTCGCCAGGAGCGCGTCGTAGAGTGAAAGTTTGGCATAGGCCAGGACGACCGCGAATTCCGGCCGGGTCAGCCCCTCGCCTTTCCGCATCCGCTCGGTGATCGCCGCGTCGTCGGGCAGGAGCTCCACCACGCGGTCGAGGCGTCCCTCCGCCTCCAGCGCCTGCATCGTGCGCATGGCGAATCCAGTCTCGGGCAGGCCGCGATGCTGGGCGAGCGACAGGGCGAGGGTCTGGAGCTGGTTGTTGCGCAGAACCAGGGCGGCGACCTCGTCGGTCATCGCCACGAGGAGCGCATTGCGGGCTTGCCCGTCGAGGCGGCCGTCGCGCTCCGGGCCCATCAGGGCGATCTTGATGTTCACCTCGACATCCGAGGTGTTCACGCCGGCCGAGTTGTCGATGGCGTCGCTGTTCAGGCGAACCCCGTTGCGGGCCGCCTCGATGCGCCCGCGCTGGGTCGCCCCGAGATTGGCGCCCTCGCCGATGACCCGGGCCCGCAGCATGGCGCCGGTGATGCGCACGGCGTCGTTGGCCCGGTCGCCCGCCTCGTCGTCGGATTCGGAGGTGGAGCGGATATAGGTGCCGATGCCGCCGAACCAGAGCAGGTCCACCGGCGCCTTGAGGATCGCCTGCATCAGTTCGGCCGGGGTCGCCTGCGCCTGCGCGACGCCGAGCACGGCCTGGATCTCGGGCGAGAGCGGGATGGTCTTGAGGCTGCGGGCGAAGACGCCGCCACCGGGCGAGATCAGGGCCGGATCGTAGTCCCGCCAGGAGGAGCGGCCGAGGTCGAACAGGCGCCGGCGCTCGGCGAAGCTCGCGCCCGCATCGGGGTTGGGATCGAGAAAGATGTCGCGATGGTCGAAGGCGGCGACGAGGCGCAGGGTTCTCGAGAGCAGCATGCCGTTGCCGAAGACGTCGCCCGACATGTCGCCCACGCCCGCCACCGTGATCGGGTCGCTCTGGGTGTCGATGTCCACCTCCTGGAAGTGGCGTTTGACCGCCTCCCAAGCGCCGCGCGCCGTGATGCCCATGCCCTTGTGGTCGTAGCCCTGGCTGCCGCCGGAGGCGAAGGCGTCGCCGAGCCAGTGGCCGCGCTCGGCCGAGAGGGCGTTGGCGATGTCGGAGAAGGTGGCGGTGCCCTTGTCGGCGGCCACCACCAGGTAGGCGTCGTCGGGGTCGTGCCGCACCGTGTCGGCCGGGGGGACGATCGCGTCGTCCACGATGTTGTCGGTCAGTTCGAGGAGGGTGCGGATGAAGATCCGGTAGCTCTCGGTGCCCTCCTCCATCCAGGCCTGCCGGTCGGACGCCGGCGGCAGGCGCTTGGGGAAGAACCCGCCCTTGGCGCCCACCGGCACGATGACGGCGTTCTTCACCTGCTGGGCCTTCACGAGGCCGAGCACCTCGGTGCGGAAATCCTCAGGCCGGTCCGACCAGCGCAGGCCGCCCCGCGCCACGTAGCCGAAGCGCAGATGCACGCCCTCCACCCGCGGCGAATACACGAAGATCTCGAAGAACGGGCGCGGCAGCGGCATGCCGGCGACCTTCGCGCAGGCGAACTTGAACGCGATGGTCTCGCGGTCGCCGCCCCCCTCCGCGCGCTGAAAGGCGTTCGTGCGCACGGCCGCCTCGATCAGGTTGACGAAGCGGCGCAGGATGCGGTCCTCGTCGAGGCTGGTGACGGCGGCGAGATCGGTCTCGATGCCGGCCCGGAGCTCGGCCTCGCGCGCCGCGCGCTCATTGTCGAGGGCGGGGTCGAAGCGGGCCTGGAACAGCGCCACCAGGGCGCGGGCGAGGCCCGGATGGGCGGCGAGCGTCGCGGCGAGATAGTCCTGGCCGTAGCGGATCCGGAGCTGGCGCAGGTAGCGCCCGAAGGCCCGCAGGATCGCGGCCTCGCGCCAGGTCAGCTCGGCCTCAAGGACGAGGCGGTTGAACCCGTCCGATTCCGCGAGGCCGCCGCCGAGGGCCAGCAGCGCGTCCTCGAGCGGGCGTTCCAGGCGGGCGAGGTCGATGGCCGCCCCCGTGGCGCGCTCCAGCAGCATGTCGTGCAGCCAGACCCGGGCGCCCTCGCCGGAGCCGGCGGGCAGGACGCGGTAGGTCCGCTCGTTGACGACGCGGAAGCCGAGGTTCTCCAGCACCGGCACCCGCTCCGACAGGGAGAGCGAGGCCCCCCGCGAAAACACCTTGAGGCGGATCTGCGATTCGGGATCGGTGGCGCGCCGGCCGATATCGGCCGCGCGCGGGCGCTCGGGGCTCAGGCGCTCCAGGGTGGCAATGTCGGCGAGCGCCACGCGGGGGGTAAAGCTCTCGCGATAGGCCGCCGAGAAGGCCTCCCCGTAGCGGGCCGCGAGGGCCCGGGCCTGGGGGCCGTCCAGGGTCTCGGCGAGGGCGAGGCGCAGGTCGTCGCCCCAGGTCCGCACCAGGGCGGCGATGCCCGATTCGAGGGCGGCCGGATCGCGCTCGGGGGCGCCGGCCTCGGGCAGGCCGATGATGAAGTGCGTGCGGGCGAGGGGCCCCTCGGGGAAGTACGGGTAGGCGGCGGAGACGCGCCCGCCATACTCGGCGGCGAGATACGCGCCGATCCGCGCCCGAACGGTGGAATCGTAGCGCTCCTTCGGCACGTAGACGAGGAGCGAGACGAAGCGGCCGAAGCGGTCGGGCCGCTGGAGCACGCGCAGGCGCGGCCGGTCCGCGAGGTGCGCGATGGCGAGGCTGAAGCGGTAGAGCCGGTCGCCGTCGATCTGGAACAGGTCGTCGCGGGGATAGGTCTCCAGCACGTCGAGGAGGCCGCGCCCGGCATGGCTGGTCGGGTCGAGGCCGGCCCGCGCCGCCACCCCCACGACCTTCTCGCGCAGATACGGGATCTCGCGGGTGGGCAGGGTGTAGGCGCTGGCCGTGAACAATCCGACCATGACGACCTCGCCGCTGAGCGCCCCCTCGGGGGAGAACAGCTTGCAGGCGATGTAGTCGAGATAGGCGGAGCGGTGGACCCGCGACCGCACGCTGGCCTTGGTGATGATGAGGGCCTGGGGCCCGTCCAGGAAGGCGCGGATCTCGGGCGTGATGTCGACGAGGGCGCCCCCGCGCCGCAGCACCGCCGTGCCGGGATCGCGCAGCAGGCCGAGGCCGGAGCCCTCCACCAGGGTGGGCTCGGCGGGCGCATCCGCGTGACCCGCGAGCCCGTGCTCGCGCAGACCCAGCAGGGTGAAGTGCCCCGCGCCGAGCCAGTCGAGGAAGGCGCGCGCCTCCGCGACCTCGCCCTCCGGCAGGGGCGGCGGGGCGCTGGCGTAGCCCTGGGCGAGCCGTGCGAGGCGGGCGGCCATCGCGTCGTGATCGTCGGTGGCGAGCGCCACGTCCCGGAAGACCCCCGTCAGGCCGTCGATCAGCCGGCTGCGGGCCGCCTCCGCGTCGAGGCGGTCGAGGTGGATGTGGATGAAGCTCTCGCGGGCCAGCGCCGCGTTGGCGTCGGCGGTGGTCTCGCCCACGACGCGCACGAGGCCCCCCGCGGCGTCCCGCTCGACGCCCAGGATCGGGTGGGCGACGAGGTGCGGGGTCAGCCCTTGTTCGGTGAGTTCGGCGAGGCAGGAATCGAGGAGGAAGGGCCGGTTGTCGTTGACGATCTCGACGATGGTCAGGTCGCGCGGCCGCCCCTCGCGCTCGACGGTGCGGTCGCTCACGGCGATGCCGGAGGCGGCGCCCGCCGGCCGATGCCCGGCGAGGTGCGCGCGGGCCGCCAGGGCGAGGTCCGCCAGGGCCTGGGGGGTGTAGGGGGCCAGATCCTCGGGGGGAACGCGTCCGAACAGGTCGGCGACGAAGCCGCCCGGGCCGCCCAGGGCCTCGACCCGGTCGGCTGCGGCGCCCAGCAGATCCTTGCGGGCACCCTGGGCCTCGGGGCTGGAGAGAGCGGCGTTCCGTTCCAGTGCCATGCGATCTGTCCTCGCTGCGATCGACCCGGCATGACCGATCATCCCGACCGGGATGTGACATGCCGCCTCCGCCCGGCCGCACTTGAGCATCGGCGCTCACGGGTTTCCATCGATCCCGCGCCGGAACCGCCCCGGACGGCGACGACGCGGGGCGTGTGTCAGCCTTTTCGGGTTCCATCGCGTTCCGGACGGGCGCACCGGGCCGGCCTCACCTGTCCGCCGCGCGGATTTCTCCGGATCGTCGCGCCACGGCGAATCAGTCGCGTAAAGCCACGCCGTCCTCCGATCCGGCGGCGACGAGAGACGCCGGGCATCGGATGCGGGGAAGCGATCCCGACGCCCCGGAGATCAACGGAACACCAACATCCGTCCGCAAGCAGGGCGGCTCTGCAAACAATCGCAGGCGCGGGCCATGATCGGCCGCGCCGGCATTACGGATTGTTGAAGTCGACCCGCAATCGAAACGTACGGCTCCGGTTTCCCAAACGGAGCCCGACCGGACGGGGACCCCTGCTGCGCGAAAGATGAAGCCGGGCGCGGGCGCAGGGCGGTGTGTCTTCGAACCCGGTCGATGCGCGTTCACTCGGCCCCGACGACGTATACGCAGCCTCGGCACAGTCGCCCGCGCGACATTGAAGCAATGAGGACGGCACACGTGCGCAGTCTTCCCGGCTATGTCCAGGCGCCGTTTCGATCAATGTCCTCCGATTCCCGGGCGCAACGCTTGGCGTGACGTGCCCGACATCAGAAATTGCAGGTCCGAACAATTGCGTATGCGTGATCGCATCGACCTATTCCGGAGGCCTTCCGACATGAATTTCAGACGAAAGATAGTCTACCTGCGGGCATGACAAATCTGGGATGATTTATGAATTTGCTTCGTTTGATTTGTATTGACAAAAATGGAGGACGTCAAAGGAAATGAATTTTATCCGGCGCTCTGTTCTGTTATATCATGATCCCAGGAGCCAGGCTCCGAACCCGAGCCTAACCGGTGAGCCAGTAAAGGGCCCTCACGATCGGCGCGGAAACAAAGAAACCGTGCCATTCGAAAACCCAAGTCCGTCAGAGCATCGCTTTTTGGATCGTATCTTTCATTCCCGCTCGGCGACGTCCGCGAGCCACATGCTGCGCCTGATCGAGGATCAGGCACAGATCGGAGTCTGGTCGATCGAGCTGCGCGACCTCTCCATGATGATGTCGGACGGCCTCCTGCGCATCGCCGGACTGTCCCGTGCGGGTAGCACCAACGTCCTGGACCTCGTTCATCCGGCGGATTGCGGCATCCGCGAGGAAATCCTGGCGGCCGTCAACTCGGGCCTGTCGGTCCATCGCGAGTTGCGCATCGTCCGGCCCGACAGGACCGTACGCTGTATCGAGATCAAGGCGGACGTCGTGCTGGGGACCGACGGCGCTCCGGTCCGCATGGACGGGATCATCATCGACATCACGAGCCGCCGGGAGGCGGCACAGGTGATCGACCGGAGCCGGGCGCGCTATCAGGGCCTCGTCCAGGCCATCGCAGCCGTGGTCTGGATCGCGAACGGGGACGGGACCCACTGGTCCTGTCCCGCATGGTGCGAGCTGACGGGACAATCCGAGGCGGAATGGCGCCGGGGCGGCTGGATCCACGCCGTCCATCCGGAGGATCAGGCCCGCGCCCTGCACGCCTGGGATCGGGCGTTCGAACGGGGCGAGACCTACGAATCCAATTACCGGCTGCGCTGCGCGGACGGGACCTATCGCTGGGTGAACAGCCGCGCCGTGCCTCTGCTCAATCCGGACCGGACCGTGAGCGAGTGGATCGGCCTCATTCTCGACCTGACGAGTTCGGCCACCGCGATGGCGCAGCCCGCCGGCGCCCGGCTCGACGATCTGCCCGGCTCCCTGGTGCGCGGAGCGCGGGCGCTGCTGAATTGGTCGATTCCGGAACTGGCCGCGGCGGCCAGGGTCTCGGATTCCAGCGTCAAGCGCCTCGAAGAGAGCGGCGGCGGTGCCCTGCGCCCCCGGACACGCGCCGCGATCCGCACCGCCCTGGAGAGGGCCGGCATCACCTTCACCACGTCGTCCCCCGGCGAGGTCGGCCTCGTGTACCGACCGCCCGCCGATACCAAGCCGCGGACGGAGGATCCGAGCCCGGCCGGGTAGTGCCACCCGGCCGGAACCCGTCGCGCGGGCCTCAGCGGGCGCCGAGCAGTTCCACATCGAAGATCAGCGTGGCGTTGGGCGGGATCACGCCGCCGGCACCGCGCGGGCCGTAACCCTGGTCCGGCGGGATGATCAGGGTGCGCTTGCCGCCGACCCTCATCGTGGCGACGCCCGTATCCCAGCCGGCGATGACCTGGCCGGCGCCGAGGGTGAAGGTGAAGGGCGTGCCGCGGTCGCGCGACGAATCGAACTTCTTGCCCGGCTTGCCGCCCTCGTCGAGCCAGCCGGTGTAATGGACGCTGACCTTCTGGCCGGCCTTCGGCTCGGGCCCGGTGCCCACGACCTCGTCGCGGTACTGCAGGCCCGAGGGCGTGGTGATGGTCTCGGCGGATGCGGATGCGGTCATGGCGAGGATCAAGGCTCCGGTGAGGGCGTAGAACGGACGGCGCATGGGGCTGAAGTCCTGTCTGGCGTGCCGAGGCCGCGCAGTAGCACGGACGAACCGGCGCGTCAGGGCCCGATACCGCGGGCGCCGCCGCCCGACCGGCGCCGCAACAGGCGCTTGGCCTCGCTGCGGGCCTCCGCCTCCAGGCGGGCGAGGCGCAGGCGCCGCTCCAGGCTGATGAGGCGGCGCACCTCACCCGGCACCGCCACGATCTCGGCCACGGCCTCGTGCTCCCGGTATAGACTCTCGAGGGGCGAATCCCCCATCGTCGCCGAGTCGAGGCGGCCCGCGAAAGCGTCGTCGTGGAGCGCCCGCACGATCTCGGCTTCCAGCAGCAATCCCGGCGCCAGGCTCCGGGCCGCCTCGTCGTAGGCGGTCTTCAGGAGGTAGGCGGTCCCGCCGGAGATCAGGGCGAGGCTGATCGCCAGCGCCCGGCCGTCGAGGCTGAGGGTGTCGGCCCGGACCCGCACCGGTCCCGGCGCCGTCCCGAACACCGCGCGCGCGAAGGCCGCATGGGCGGGGCGGCAGGCCATGGCGCTGCCCGCCTCGCCCTTCCAGCCCGACCCCTCGAGGGCAAAGAAGCCCTCGACCGCCCCGGCGAGGGCGGCACCGCCCGTGGCGGAGGCGTAGGTGACGGCGCCCGCCTCGGCGAGGCGGCGCTGGCGGCGACGCAGGTCCTTGAGGCGGCCGCGATGGGGATGCCCGTCGAGGAAGGCCGCGTGGTCGGCGCGCCGGTCGAGGACGGGACGCGCGAAGCGCCCGACCTCGCCCCGCGCCCAACCGGCCGCGTCGAGGGCGGCGCAGAGGTCGCGGCCGAGGGGCGCCTCGACGGCGAGGAGCGGCCAGCGCCACGGGCGTCCGCCGGACGCGGCCCGCAGGCCCGCCACCAGGGCCGCGAGGACGGCCGGGCGCTCCGGTCCCGCCGCGACCAGGGGCGCCGTCGCGGTGACGAAGGGCGAGACGAAGGGGAGCGCCAGGGGCCGGCCGAGGCCGCAGATGTCGTAGGACATGCGGAAGGGCAGCAGAGCCTCCAGCCCGCGCCCGCTGCGGACCACGAGGACCGGCAGGTCGGGGCTCGCGAGGCCGCTCTCCGCGTGCGCCCGCATCACGTGTCGACCGTAATAGGGATGGGCGTCGCCGGCCCGCGCCGTGAGCTCGTCCCAGGCCTGCGCCTCAGCTCCGAGGGCGCCGAGGGTGGTGACGGCGTGGGCCAAGTCCGCGGCGGCCAAGTCCGGGGCGCCCAGGTCCGGGGCGGCCCCGCCCAGCGCGAGGGCGCGCGCGGCGGTCATGGGACGCTCCGTCCGGACGGGCCCGGCCAGACCGGCGTCGACAATCCGTGCACGGCCCGGGCGGCCAGCGCCATGGCGCCGGCCCGCAGGGTGGTGGCGAGCGCCATGGCGAGCGCTGCCCCCACGACCCCGAGGAGCGGCACGAGGACGAGGCAGAGGCCCCCGGCCAGGGCCAGCATCCCCACGGTCACGAGAGCGGCGATCCGCTCGCCCCCCAGCATGTTGAGGAGGTCCTCCCCCGGCCCGAACAGGCCGGCCGCGACGCTGCCGGCGACCAGCACGGCGAGGATCGGCAGGCTCGCCCGGAATTCGGGGCCGAACAGCCCGAGGAGCAGGGGCGCGGCGGCCAGCACCGCCGCGCCGACCAGGATCGTGGCCGCCAGGGCCAGGCGCGCCTGCATCCGCACCAGGGCGGCGAGGCCGGCCCGGTCCCCGGCGGCGTGGGCGGCGGTGAAGCGCTGCGCCGTGGCGGCGGTGGCGGCGAAATGCACGAAGACCACGAATTGCTGGATCCGGGTGGCGGCGAAGTAGAGCCCCACCGTGGCCGGGGGCGCTAGCAGGCTCAGCACCACCACGTCGACGAAGCTGAATCCGGCGCTGGCCAGATCCCCGGCCGCGATGGGCAGGCAGGCCCGGAACCAGCGCCGCCAGGCGTAGCGGCGCGGACCGGCGGGCAGGCTCCGGCGCAGCCGCAGCATCAGGGCGCCGGCCTGGACGCCCACGGCGATGCCCGTGGCCACGAGGGTGCACAGCACGGCGATGCGCGCCTCCGCCGGGGCACCGAGGCCGACCGCGAGCAGCATGGCGGCCATGATCAGGCCCTGGCGCAGCAGGTAGGGCGGCGCGATGGCGAGGACCGCCCAGTTCTGGCTGCGGGCGATGCCCTCGCAGTAATCCTGGAGGGCGAAGAGCGGGAGCACGAGGGCGGCCACGAGGAGCGGGGCCGCATAGGGCCCGGCCAGCAGCGAGCCCTCGGCCCAGACCAACGCAAGCCCCCCGAGGGCGACGGCCACGGCGCAGGCCAGGGTGACGGCGAGCCCGCCGACGAGGTAGGCGCGCACGGAGGCGAGATCGCCCCGCGCCTGGTCGGCGGGCAGGAAGCGGCAGGCCCCCTGCGACAGGCCGAGGGTGGCCGAATGCCCGAGGATCGCGATCCAGACCCAGATGGCAGCGAAGATGCCGTACTCGGTGCCCCCCATCAGGCGCGCCATCAGCACCTGCGCCACATAGGCGAAGCCCGCGGCCGCGATGCGGATGGCGAAGACGTCGATGGCCGCCCCGGCGGCGCCGCCGCGCAGGCGGGCGAGACCGCCCCAGCGGCCGCCGGCCCCGATCCTGTCCGTCGCGATGCCCAACGCGATGCCCCCCAACCCCGCATCGGCCATAGCCGGGCCGGCGTTGCGGGCCGGTTAAGCGGCGGGGTTAAGGCTTTGGGCGAGCCTCCGCCTCGACCTCGCGGCCGTTCAATCCCCCGTCGACACCGGCGGCGGCGCGACCCTGACTCCGGCCGAGTCCTTCGGGGGCGCCAGGGTCAGGGCGGGGCGCCCGGCGCTGCCCGTGGAGACCGGGTCCGGCTGGAGGAGCGAGAGGGTGATGGCGCGGGTGACGTGCTCGGCCATGCAGCGCAGGCCGAGGTCGTTCAGCCGGAACTGGGTGCCGAGGAGGTGCCCCTCGCCCTTGTCGTTGCGCAGCGCCAGGTAGCGCATGGCCTCGTAGCGCTGCACCAGGGGCACGCCCTCGCGCTGGGCCACCTCCTGCACCTTGCCTACGAGACTGGTGTAATAGGCGTCCTGCGCGAGGCTCGCGGTGTAGACCGGGCTGACCAGCACGACATCGATCGCGTGGCCCTTGATCCACTGCACGGTCTCATCGAGGGCACTGCCGAAGGCGTCGAGGTCGACGCGGGCCAGGGCATCGTGCGAGCCGACCTGCCAGATCACCAGGTCGGGCTCCAGCTCCGCCACCATGCCGCGCAGGCGCTCGCCGGCGCCGGAGGCGATCTCGCCCTGGAGGCCCCGGCTCTCCACCACCACGTCGACGTTGGGCAGCGAGCGCTCCAGCGCCGTCTCCAGCCGCACCGGGTAGGTGGCCGAGGCCCCGAGCCCCATGGTGGAGGCACCGATGGCGAGGACCCGGACCGGGTGCTTCTCCTTGAGGGCGGCCTTCACGGCGCCGAGGCGGGCCAGGGTGTAGAGCTTCGAGCCCGGAACCCGGCATTCCGGGGACAGGGTGACGTCGACCGCTTCCCCGTCGACGCCCGCGCCCGCCGCCGCGACGCTGGGCGGCGAGACCACGGTGGGGGATGCCGGAACCGGCGTCGCCGGGCTCGGCCGGACCATGTAGTCCTCCGGCCCCGGGGGCTGGGGATGCGCCGTCGGCGCCTGCGCCGATGCCACCCCGCCGCCCGCCATGCCGGCCAGACTCAAGCTCAGGGCGACGAGAGCCGCGGCTTTCGGGAGCGCCATTCGACGAACCATGCGGTGAAACCCAGTGCGAACAGGCCGAACCCTACGACGAAAACGTCGACGACGACACCGCCGCCTGTCCAGAACCTCACAAGTTGCGCGGCGAGACTGAGCAGGGAGCCGATGGAGAACACCGCCAGCGAGTTGCGCCCGAGGCTGGCGAGGAACGTCGCCACCCAGCCCAGGCGCGGCGCGATGACCGCGTAGAGGGTCTGGAAGGCGAGGAGCACGCCGAGGAAATGGATCACGCGGGCGGGCGAGAGGTAGGTCTTGTCGAAGGTGAAGACGAGGCGCGGGTCGGGCACGAGGAGCGGATCGGGCCGCAATTCGAGCACCGACAGGACGATGCCGGTGAGGACGATCAGCACGCCCAGGGGCACCAGGCGGGGGGCCGAGCGCTTCAGCCAGGGCGAGGTCCGACTCCAGTCCTGCGCCGTGAAGCCCATGACGAGGAGGAGCTGCCAGCAGAACGGATCGAAGAACCAGTCCCCCTCCCCCGGCCAGGAGGGCAGGTTCCACTCGAAGACGAGGCTCGCCGCGTAGAGCCCGAAGGACAGGGCCAGGGCGGCGACCCGGCTCACGCGACCGATCAGCACGAAGACCGGCGCGATCCCGAGCAGCACCACGTAGAGGGGCAGGATGTTGAAGAAGCCGAGCTGGTGGGTGAGCAGCACGAAACCCACCATGGTCTGGATCGGGTCGGCGAAGAAGCCGCCGGCATTGTGCCACTCCAGCAGCAGCGGATTGTCGAGGACCAGGGCGGTGCCGGCGATCATGGCCAGCGCCAGCGCCATCGTGGTGATCTGCGCGCGGTAGACCTCGATGGTGCGGGACAGGAGGCGCAGCACGGTCCGCAGGCGCGGCTCGGGGCTGCCGTCGCGCTCGCGCGTGGCGATGCCGATCGACCAGCCGGCCAGGAACACGAACAGCTCGGCCGCGTCCGAGATGCCGTACTGCGAGTAGGTATAGCGCTCGAAGGTGTTGCCGGGGATGTGGTTCACGAAGATCGTGACGAGGGCGAGCCCACGCCAGAAATCGACCGCGTTCGGTTCGCGCATCGGGAATCCGCACTCCGGCACTTGGAAGGGACAGGGGCTGAGCGGGCTCTGACGACGCGGCCGCGCGGCGAGGCCCGGCCCTGATACGGTGCGCGCAGCCGATCTGCAAAGGCCGGCCGAACCGGGGCGTGCGATTTGGCGCCTCCGTGGCGGAGCGGATTCCCGTTCCGCCGGGGGTTCCGAGAGCGTGCGCGATCCCTTAAGCGTCTGCGCCGATACCGTGACGGCATTCGTACCGCCCTGTAGCATCCGTAACCGGAGCGCCATGGACGGCGTTCTCCCGGTGACACCGCGTTTGACCAGGATTTCGGAAGCCCTCATGCAGAGTCCCGCCCCAGGCGACGCCGCGCCGATCCCGACCGGGGTGGCCGGCCTCGACGAGATCCTCCACGGCGGCTACGCGGCCCAGCGCGCCCACCTGATCGAGGGACGCCCCGGCAGCGGCAAGACCACGCTCGGGCTGCAGTTTCTCCTCGACGGCGTGCGGCGCGGCGAGCGCGGCCTCTACATCACCCTCTCGGAGAGCCGGCGCGAACTGCTCTCGGTGGCCGAGCGCCACGGCTGGTCCCTCGACGGACTCGAGATCTACGAGCTGGTGCCCCCGGAGCTCAGCCTCGATTCCGAGCAGCAGCAGAGCCTGATCCACTCCTCCGACCTCGAACTCGGCGAGACGGTGCGGATGGCGCTGGCCGAGATCGAGCGCGTGAGCCCGGTGCGGGTGGTGTTCGACAGCCTGTCGGAGATCCGCCTGCTCTCGCAGGGCTCCCTGCGCTACCGGCGTCAGGTGCTGGCGCTCAAGAGCTACTTCCTCCTCAACAACGCCACCGTGCTGATGCTCGACGACCTCAGCTCCGAGGAGGACGACCTCAATCTGCATTCCATCAGCCACGCGGTGCTGCGCCTGGAGCAGATCACCCCGGCCTACGGGGCCGGGCGCCGCCGGCTTCACGTCATCAAGATGCGCGGCACGCCCTACGAGAGCGGCTATCACGACTTCGTGCTCCGGCGCGGCGGCGTGCGCATCTTCCCGCGCCTGGTGGCGGCCGACCACCACGCCACGTTCGAGGCCGGAACCATCGCCTGCGGCGTGCCCGAACTCGACACGGCCCTCGGCGGCGGTCTCGACCGGGGCACCACCAGCCTCATCATCGGCCCCTCGGGGGCCGGGAAGTCCACCCTGGCGCTGGGCTACCTCGTGGCCGCTCTGGAGCGGGGCGAGCACGGGCTGATCATCAGCTTCGACGAGACCCTCGGCATCCTGCGGCGGCGCGCCGCCGGAATCGGCCTCCCGATCGATGCGCACATCGAAGCGGGCCTCCTGCGCATCGAGCAGATGGACCCGGCCGACGTCTCGGCGGGCGACTTCGCCGGGCGCATCCGCGACGCCGTCGAGACCGACGGGGCCCGGGTCGTCGTGATCGACAGCCTCACCGGCTACATGAGCGCCATGAGCGGGCAGCCGCACCTCGTGCTGCAGATGCACGAGATGACGACCTACCTGAATCAGCAGGGCGTGGTGACGATCCTGGTGCTGGCCCAGCACGGGATGGTGGGCCGGATGGAGGCCCCGGTGGACCTGACCTACGTCAGCGACACGGTGGTGATGCTGCGCTTCTTCGAGGCGGCCGGGCGGGTGCGGCGCGCGCTCTCGGTGCTCAAGAAGCGCACCGGCATCCACGAGGACACCATCCGCGAGTTCCGCATCGACGCCCAGGGCCTGCGGGTCGGGGCGGTACTCGAGAACTTCCGCGGCGTGCTCACCGGCGTGCCGACCTTCGAGGGCAACCGCGCCGACCTTCTGGACGACCGGCCGCCCGAGACCGCGCGGATTACCGCCAGCGAACCCGGCTCCCATGGCGCAGCCTGATCCCGTCGCGCTGATCCTCGCGCCGGGGGGACGGGATGCGCGGGTCGCCGCCGCGATCCTGTCCGAGGTCGGCATTGCGTCGCGGATCCACGAGAGCCTCGCTGACCTCGTGGCCGACCTCGACGCGGCGGCCTGCGCGGTGATCACCGAGGAGGCCCTGCTGCGCTCCGACCGGCGGGCCCTCGCCGACTGGTCCGAGCGCCAGCCGCCCTGGTCGGATTTCCCCTTCATCCTGCTCAGCCACCGGGGCACCTCGCCGGACGAGCGCCTGACCGGACTCCTCGGCAACGTGACCCTGCTCGAGCGGCCGTTCCACCCCGCCGTGCTCGCCAACGCCGTGCGCTCGGCCCTGCGCGCCCGGCGCCGGCAATGGGAGGTGCTGGCCCATCTGGAGGAGCGGCAGAAGACGCACGAGCGCCAGGCGCTGCTGATTCGCGAGCTCCACCACCGGGTGAAGAACACCCTCGCCACGGTGCAGGGGCTGCTGGGGGCCACCGCCCGTTCAACCCGGGACGTCGAGACGTTCTACCAGTCGTTCTCGAACCGCATCGTTTCCCTTGGCAAGACCCACACCCTGCTCACCGAGGATTACTGGCAGACCGCGCCCCTGCACGAATTGCTGGAGAACGAGCTCCGGCCCTACAACGACGCGGACGGCGCCCGCGTGCACCTCGACGGCCCCCCGATCGAGCTCGCGGCCGACCTCGCGGTGCCCACCGGCATGGCGTTCCACGAACTGACCACAAACGCCGCCAAGCACGGCGCGCTCTCGCAGCCGGGCGGGCGCATCACCGTGGCCTGGGACGTCACGGCCGGTGATTCGGGTCGGCGCCTCAGCCTCGATTGGCGGGAATCGGGCGGCCCGCCCGTGACGGCGCCCCAGCGCAAGGGCTTTGGCTCGACCCTGCTGCAGCGGGTGCTGGCGCAGCAATGCAACGCCACCGTCACGATCGACTACGCGGCCGCCGGCCTGCACTTCCACATGGATGCGCCGCTGCCGGACGAGCGCCTGGTGCCAAGCTACTGAGTGTGCGGGCGCCGCGATCCGGGTCGCCGCGCCCAGGGTCGCCTCAATCCAGGTAGTCGCCGTACTTCTCGACGTGGCGGGCAAGGCCGAGGCCGTGCTCGCGCACGAGGCGCTCGGCGCGCTCCGCGTCGCGTGCTTCCAGCGCCTGGATGATCTCGACGTGCTCCTTGATGGAGTTCGCCGCGCGGTCACCCTGGCGCAGGGCGGTGTTTCGGATGCCGCGGACATGCATCAGCAGGTTGCTGGTGATGTCCTGGATCACCTCGCAGCCGCCGAGCGAGATGATCTTCTGGTGGAAGCGGATGTTGGCGTCGGAATACTCGTCCATGTGGTCGGACGGGCGGCCCTCGTAGAACTCGGGGAAGTGCTCGCGCAGGCAGGCGAGCTGCTCGTTGCTCGCATGCTGGCAGGCGAGGCGCGCGGCCATGCTCTCCAGGGCCGACCAGGCCTGGATCATCGCCACGATCTCCTTCTTGGACTTCTTGATCACGAAGACGCCGCGCCGCGCCTCGAAGCGCACGAAGCCCTCCTGCTCCAGCACGGTCAGGGCCTCGCGCACCGGCGTGCGGCTGACGCCGAGGTCCTGCGAGAGCTTGCGCTCGTCGAGCCGCACCTCCTCGCGCTGGCTGTAGATGTTCATGTTGGTGATGGCTTCTTTCAGCGCATCATAGGCCAGCGCCCGTAGGCTGGACGTCGCCGCCAGCGGCTTGATTTGAAAGGTCGTCGACTCAACCATCTTTACACCTGGAACCTTCGTACAAACGCCGACGCCGCGCACATTTGGTCTGGAGCATGCCGAACCCGCTTCCGGAACACAAGGAAACGAAGCCTTCCATCCCGGGACAACATCCGAATAGGGCCCCTGCAACAACAACATAGCTGCGGCCGCACGCGAAGACGTGATGCGTCGGGGCTCCACAACCCCGGCGCGCAGGCCGCGCGCACCGGCCTAGGAGCCCCGATCTGGTTTGACACTTGGTATTTGGTATGCCACCATTCTCGAACTGGCAACCGAGAAGCCGGAATCGGCAGCAGAACTTCCATCGTCAGGTTCCGAGGGGTCGAACCTCGGTCAAGCGCAGGACCGCCGGGGGTTCTTCGGCGGCCGGACTTCAGCGAGACTCCGGTCCCTGCCGGGACCCGGGCCGCGCGCTCCGCGTCCCCTCGCTTCGCCAGCGAGCGCGCACGCGAGACTCAATTGAACAGACACGGCTGGACCGTCCGTCCGGCACAGCAAGTCCCCACCCAAGACCCGCTTCAAGAACGGCGCACGAACAAACAAGAAGCGCCCCAACCGGAGGAAATCACCATGGATCGCACCGCTGTCTCCGAACAGTCGCACGCCGCCGTCGAGTCTCTTCCGGGTAGCCACGGCGAGGCTCACGAGCGCGAGCAGACCGACGGCTTCCACCTCGTCATCGACGCGCTGAAGCTCAACGGCATCACCAACATCTACGGCGTGCCCGGCATCCCGATCACCGATCTCGGCCGCCTCGCACAGGCCGCCGGCATGCGCGTCATCTCCTTCCGCCACGAGCAGCACGCCGGCAACGCCGCCGCGATCGCGGGCTTCCTCACCAAGAAGCCCGGCATCTGCCTGACCGTGTCGGCGCCCGGCTTCCTCAACGGCCTGACGGCGCTCGCCAACGCCACCACCAACTGCTTCCCGATGATCCTGATCTCGGGCTCCTCCGAGCGCGAGATCGTCGATCTGCAGCAGGGCGACTACGAGGAGATGGACCAGCTCGCCATCGCCAAGCCCCTGTGCAAGGCCGCCTTCCGCGTGCTGCACGCCGCCGATATCGGCATCGCGGTGGCGCGCGCCATCAGGGCCGCCGTCTCCGGCCGTCCGGGCGGCGTCTATCTCGACCTGCCCGCCAAGCTGTTCTCCCAGGTGATGGACGCCGAGGCCGGCGAGAAGTCCCTCGTCAAGGTGATCGACGCCGCCCCCGCGCAGCTTCCCGCGCCCAGCGCCATCGCCCGCGCCCTCGACGTCCTGAAAGCCGCCAAGCGTCCCCTCATCGTGCTCGGCAAGGGCGCGGCCTACGCCCAGGCCGACGAAGAGATCCGCAACCTCGTCGAGCGCAGCGGCATTCCCTACGTGCCGATGAGCATGGCCAAGGGCCTCCTGCCCGACACCCACGCCCAGTCCGCCGGCGCGGCCCGCTCCCTGGTGCTGAAGGAAGCCGACGTCGTTCTGCTGGTCGGCGCGCGCCTGAACTGGCTGCTCTCGCACGGCAAGGGCAAGACCTGGGGCGCACCGGGCTCGAAGAAGTTCATCCAGATCGACATCGAGCCCAAGGAGATGGATTCCAACGTCGAGATCGTGGCCCCGGTGGTCGGCGATATCGGCTCCTGCGTCTCCGCCCTCCTCGACGGCATGGGCCAGAACTGGCAGGCGCCGCCGGCCGCCTGGACCGACGCGATCCAGGCCAAGAAGGAGGAGAACCTCTCCAAGATGGCCTCGAAGCTGAAGAAGAACTCGGCGCCGATGGACTTCCACGGGGCCTTGGGCGCGCTGCGCACCATCATCAAGGAGCGGCCGGACGCGATCCTCGTCAACGAGGGCGCCAACACCCTCGATCTCGCCCGCGGCATCATCGACATGTACCAGCCGCGCAAGCGCCTCGATGTCGGCACCTGGGGCATCATGGGCATCGGCATGGGCTTTGCTGTCGCGGCCGCCGTCGAGACCGGTAAGCCGGTGCTGGCGGTGGAGGGCGACTCGGCCTTCGGCTTCTCCGGCATGGAGGTCGAGACCATCTGCCGGTACGACCTGCCGGTCTGCATCGTGGTCTTCAACAACAACGGCATCTACCGCGGCACCGACATCGACCCGACCGGGCGCGATCCCGGCACCACGGTCTTCGTCAAGGACTCGCGCTACGACAAGATGATGGAGGCCTTCGGCGGCGTCGGCGTCAACGTGACGACGCCGGACGAGCTGTCGCAGGCCGTCAACGCCGCGATGGACTCGGGCAAGCCCACCCTGATCAACGCCGTGATCGACCCGAATGCCGGCACCGAGAGCGGCAATATCGGCAGCCTCAACCCGACCAGCACGGTGCGCAAGAAGCCAGCCTGAACCTCGTGGATGCCCGGCCCTCCCGAACGCGGGGGAGGCCGGGTTCTCCCGTCCTGCCGGACGCGACGGCCGCGCGGGCGGCCGTCGCCCCCTTTCGCCCCAGACCCGGGTGAGCCCCATGAAAGCCCTCGAAGGCGTCAAGATCCTCGACTTCACCCATGTCCAGTCCGGCCCGACCTGCACGCAGCTGCTGGCCTGGTTCGGCGCCGACGTGATCAAGGTCGAGCGCCCCGGCGTGGGCGATGCCACGCGCCAGCAACTGCAAGACATTCCCGACGTGGACAGCCTCTATTTCACGATGCTGAACCACAACAAGCGCTCGATCACCCTCGACACCAAGAACCTCAAGGGCATCGAGGTGCTCTGGCGCCTGATCGACACCTGCGACGTGCTCGTGGAGAACTTCGCCCCCGGCGCGCTCGCCCGGATGGGCCTGACCTGGGAGGCCATCCACGCCGCCAACCCGAGGATGATCCTCGCGTCCGTGAAGGGGTTCGGACCCGGCGCCTACGAGAACTGCAAGGTCTACGAGAACGTGGCGCAGTGCGTCGGCGGGGCGGCCTCCACCACGGGGTTCCGCACCGACATCCCGATGGTGACGGGCGCGCAGATCGGCGATTCGGGCACCGGGCTCCACCTGGCGCTCGGCATCGTCACCGCCCTCTATCACCGGACGCAGACGGGCCTCGGCCAGCGCGTCGATTGCGCGATGCAGGACGGGGTGCTCAACCTCTGCCGGGTGAAGCTGCGTGACCAGCAACGCCTGGAGCGCGGCCCCCTGCCGGAATACAGCCAGTTCGGGGAAGGAATTCCCTTCGGGGATTCGGTGCCCCGCGCCGGCAACGATTCCGGGGGCGGCCAGCCCGGCCGAATCCTGAAGTGCAAGGGCTGGGAGACCGACCCCAACGCTTACATCTACTTCATCACGCAAGGGGCGGTCTGGCCGCAGATCTGCGACGTCATCGGCGAGCCCGCCTGGGCGACGCACCCGGACTACGCCACGCCGAAGGCCCGCCTGCCGCACCTCAACGAGATCTTCACCCGCATCGAATCCTGGACGATGTCGAAGACCAAGTTCGAGGCGATGGAGATCCTCAACGCACTGCACGTGCCCTGCGGGCCGATCCTCTCCATGAAGGAGATCGCGGAGGACGAATCCCTTCGCAAATCCGGCACGGTGGTGGAGGTCGATCACCCGACCCGGGGGAAGTACCTCACGGTGGGCAACCCCATCCGGCTCTCGGGCAGCGAGACCGAGATCACGCGCTCGCCGCTGCTGGGCGAGCACACGGACGAGATCCTGCGCGCGGTGCTCGGCTACTCCGACGCCGAGTGCCTCAAGATTTCGGAATCCGGCGCCATCGGCGCCGTCCAGAAGATCGCAGCCGAATAGGAGTCAACAACCCCTTCCAACCCTGGTCTTCTCTCCCGACTGGCGCGGCATCGATCCCCTCGATGACGCGCCATTTTTTTTGTTGGCCGCGCGGGCTCAGGCGATGCCGGCGAAGCGGCCGTTGACACTGCCGAGCACGACGTCGTTGCGGCCCTCGACCTTTCCGGTGTCGCGGGACATCCAGTCAGCGACCTTGACGACGAGCACCACCTGAAGGGCGATCAGGCAGAGCGTCGAGACGATGATGGATGCGAGCACGATGGGCCTCCTCGGTACATATTGCACCGCAGATGTGCCATGGTGCGCTGCAAATAGATATACCACATCCCAGATGTCAGCTTTGCCGTGAAAGCATGACTGCCGGGCTGGCGACTGGTCCCCAGGCTCCCAGCGTCCGGGCTTCGGCGACCGCCAGGATCTCGCCGTCATCCTGGATCGTGCCGGCCGCCGGCGGCACGCGCAGGTCGGTGAGGAGGCGCCGGATCGCGCCGCCATCCGCCGCCTCCGGGGCGAGGCTCGCCAGGCGCCCGCGCTCCAGGCGGGCGAGGACCCGCCCGGTCCTGTGATCGGCGAACCGGATCGTCGTCATCCGCCGGATGCAGTCGCGCAGGAAGCGCATGTCCACCTCCGCGCGGGGTGGCACGCCGGCATAGACCGCCCCGGGCTCGCGCGCCTGGATGTTGATCGCCCGGTAGCGGTCGATGTCGAGCAGGATGCCGGCGTCGAGGATGTTCATGCAGCCGTTGGTACCGAAGGCGATGGTGCGCGGCCGCTCGCCCTCGGCCACGCTGTTGTCCAGGAACTCGAAATGCACCGCCTTGTCGGCGCGCAGCGCCCAGGTGAAGAACAGGCGCGGCATGCCCGTGAACGCCTCGACGTTGTGGGCGAGGAGGTCCTCCACCGCCTTGTAGCGGCCGAATTGCTGGCCCCGCTTCCAGGCCCGCTCCACCGTGGCGTCCGGTGGCGTCACCATGAACTGCATGTAGACCTGCTGGCCGAAGCGGGTGAGGAGCTGGCTCCCCGTCTCGGTGCCGGGATTGACCGCGAAGCTGTCGAAGCGGAAGCGGTCGATGAGGAGGTGGGAGATGCGTCCCGCCTCGGCCTTGCGGGCCATGTAGCCGTCGAGCTTGCGGTCGACGATCTCGACCTCGTGCCCGGTGAGCGGCCCGGCATAGCGCCACGCCGCGCCGAGACTGTCGTAGTCGAGCAGGAACTTGCGCCAGACATCCGGGGTGATCAGGGCAAAATCCGACCAGCGCAGGCCGAGGGCTTCGGTCAGCGCGCGCTGGTGGGGCCGGATCGTGCTCTTGCCGGAGGCGGAGGAGCCTTTCACGTTCATGACGACCGGCGCGGCCTGGGCGCGGAGGCGCACGAATCCCTCGCGCGCCACCACCGCCTCCAGCCACGGTTCGATGCGCTCACCGAGGGCGCGGCTGCCGTGGCCGTTCGAGACCAGGGTGACGGCGAGCGTCCGCAGAAGCGCCGGATCGCGGATGAGAAAACCGCGCCGCCCAACCAGGGACGCGACGACGCTGCGCAGGGCCACGCAGGACGCGACCGCCAGGGGATCGCCCGACGCGGCGGCGCGGTCCTGCCATTCCGCGAGATGCGCCTCGGCCCGCGTCTCGGGATCGGCCGGGGGCCGGGGGCTCGCCGGCTTACGGGGACGGAACAGGGCGGCCCAGTCGGCGCGGCGCGGCGGCGGCGCGGCCGGCGCGCGCCCCAAGCCCAGCATCGCGGCGATCTCGGCCTCCAGCAGGGCGTCCGCCCGGGCGCGGATCTCGGTCAGATGGGCGTCGATCGCGTCGGCATGCGACGCGATCCCGCCGCGCAGGATCGCCGACACGATGGCGCGGAAGTTAACCCCGAGATCGCCGTAGGTCTCGCCCATCGGCACGGAGAGGTCCGCCATCACGCGGATCAGCACCTCGTGGACCACGAGCCGCCGGGCCCGGAACCGGACCAGCGACGTCAACGGCAGACCGCTGACGTCGCTCATCTCGGAGGCGTCGGCGAGGGTCGTCTCGACATGCTCGGGGCGGAACACCGTCGCGAGCGGCAGGACGGCGCGCGGCAGGCTCGACTCGATGCCGGGGTTCCAGGGGCCGTAGACTTGATGCGACGGTCCGTCGGGCTGCGCCGCGCGGGGCACGCGGACGCTTAGCCCCGGCGATCAGGCGGCCTGTTCGTCGATCGCCTCAAGGCGGAGCTGGTACTGGTCGCCCCAGAGCTCGCCCGCCTTCTGATACCAGGCCGGATCGAAGAACACCCTGGCGCAGAACTCGCTCGTCCAGATGCAGACCGCGATCAGGCGCCCGTCGACCACCTTGACGTGGCGGCTGATGAGCCCCCCCGTGATCCCCGTCGACGGGCACATGTCGATGCTCGTCATCCCGTAGCCGTTCTCGCCGCTGAAGATCACGGGGCAGTCGAGGATCGCCAGATAACGCATCAGTCCCGTTCCTTGCCTGTCCCGGACCCGCCGGCGGAGCGGCAGCGGCCGCAGGGACCATCGTGTCGAATGGCGCCGACCTGCGCCAGACAAAATTTGTATTCAAAAGCCTACAGCGTCAAGATCGCCGTCCGGGCAAAAGTATTTGCAGAGCACAAATCCAGGATTGCACTGCAGGATTTCGACGCGCAGCTTTGCAGGACCGCGCGCATAACGCTCGCCGGCTCCGCACAATCACGCCGTGCAGGTGGGTCAGGCCGCGGCGGCACGATCCGCCGAGGCGGCCACGCAATCCCAGATGCTCTGCACCGAGTGCAGGCAGAGACCGTCCATGATCGCGATGTGATTGGTCTTGTGGGTGCAGAAGGCCTCGAGACGGTCGGCGGGGGTGGTCCGCACGTCCACGGAGACGAAATCCTGCGTCGTCAGCATCCAGACGAGGTGGTCGAGAACGTCGAGACCGCGCTCGGCCATCGCCTTAAAGATCTCGCGTTCCGTCAGGATTCCGATGAAGGCCCCCCGGTCGTCGCTCGGTCCTTCCACCACGACGAGGGCGTCGACGTCGGGCTCCGACAGGATCCGGACGGCCTCGCGCACCGAACGATCCATGCGGATGTAGCGCGCACGGGGGGCGGTACTGCAAGCCTCGTGGCGAGCATTCATGGCGCGGCTCCTCCGAATCCGCGAAATCTTGCGAACCCGCGAAATCTTGTTGCCGCAATGCTGGTATACAGAATTTCAGATGTCAACGGAGGGTCTGAATTATCCTGCCGTAATGGGAGACATGCGGCGGATTTTGTCCGGGGCGACCCCATAGGCCCCGCCCTCCACCGCCTTTTCGATGATAAATTTTGCAGCTCTGCATCTCGATTTGATGCTGCAGCGCAGCATCCTTCCTCCCGCGTTCAGGCTCCGCAAGGCCGCCGAGCGCGATGGGGCAATCGTCCGCCAGTGTTCGCAAGGCGTTAGCGGCTGCAAAGCGGGCTCAGGCACTGTCCTTCAGCGCCGGTGCGAGGATGCTGAACCAGCGCATCCTTCTACTTCGGCGATCCATCTCGGAGCTTCTACAACGCGCCCCGGTCTTCATTTGGACGGCATTCTGCTGCGGTGCGGGATCGATTTCCGGGATTAATACTCTTGACGATCGCCACTGCGCGAGTGAGGCTGGTATTCCACATACCAAGACGTCGATCCAAGGCGCCGACGCACGGCGCCAGCGCAAGCCGACGATACGCGCGGCGAGCACGGCCTTACCCGCGACAGACGGTCGAAGAACCGGTCGCACCTCGTTCCAGCCAGAACCTACCGGAGGAAAGCATGTCCAGGGCAGAAACCACGATCAAACCTGTGTCCGACGGCTATCGATGGGGCCAGCTCGTCATCGGCGTCATCTGCATGGTCATGATCGCCAACCTGCAATACGGCTGGACGTTCTTCGTCCCCGACATCCAGAAGAAGTTCGGCTTCGATCGCGCCGCGATCCAGTGGGCGTTCACCCTGTTCGTGCTGTTCGAGACCTGGCTGGTGCCGGTCGAGGGCTGGTTCGTGGACAAGTACGGCCCGCGCGTCGTCGTCCTGTTCGGCGGCCTGCTCTGCGGCATCGGCTGGGTGATCAACTCCTACGCCACCTCGCTGAACATGTTCTATCTCGGCCAGGTCATCGCCGGCATCGGCGCAGGCGCGGTCTACGGCACCTGCGTGGGCTCGGCCCTGAAGTGGTTCCCGGACAAGCGCGGGCTCGCCGCCGGCATCATCGCGGCCGGCTTCGGCGCCGGCTCGGCGCTGACCGTCGCGCCGATCCAGTGGATGATCGCCGATCACGGCTTCCAGGCCGCGTTCTTCAACTTCGGCATCGGCCAGGGCCTCGTGGTCTGCGCGCTCGCCTTCTTCTTCACCTCGCCCAAGAAGGGCCAGGTTCCGGAGGTCGTCGCCAACGCCAACATCATCCAGACCCGGCGCAACTACACCCCCGGTGAGGTCGCCCGCCAGCCGATCTTCTGGCTGATGTACTTCATGTTCGTCATCGTCGGCGCCGGCGGCCTGATGATCACCGCCAACCTCAAGCCCATCGCCTCCGACATCGGCGTCGACAAGGTCCCCGTCACGATCATGGGCATCACCATGGTGGCGATCACCTTCGCGGCCACGATCGACCGGGTGCTTAACGGCCTGACCCGCCCGTTCTTCGGCTGGGTCTCGGACAAGATCGGCCGCGAGAACACCATGTTCATCGCCTTCGCGATGGAAGGCTTCGGCATCTACATGCTCTACCTCTGGGGCCATGACCCGCTGTGGTTCGTGCTACTCTCAGGGTTCGTGTTCTTCGCCTGGGGCGAGATCTACTCCCTCTTCCCCTCGACCTGCACGGACACTTTCGGCACCAAGTTCGCCGCCACCAATGCGGGCTTGCTCTACACCGCCAAGGGCACGGCGGCCCTCCTGGTCCCGGTGGCGAACTACCTCCAGCAGGCGACCAACAGTTGGGACGGCGTGTTCCTGGTGGCCGCCGGCGCCAACATCCTCGCCTCGCTGCTCGCCATCGCGGTGCTGAAGCCCTGGCGCAAGCGGGTGGTGGCCCAGGCGCTGGCCGTCTCCGACGAGGCGAAGCCGGCTCCCCGGGTGGTCACGGCCTGATCCCGACGCCGAGCGACCGAACATGAATGAGCGCGGGGGCCGGACGGATTCGTCCCGGCCCCCGCGCCCGTTTCAGCCCCGCGTCCTGCCCCTTAGGAGATACCCGATGCCGCCGACCTGGCGCCCGATGCACACGGCCCCGCAGGCCGTCGCGCAGATCTGGCTGAACCACCTGACCTTGGGGCCGATCCTGGCCGAGGGCCGGCCCGGCCGCTGGTACGCCCCGAGCGCGGCGCGCCAGGTCTGGCGCTGGTACCGGCCGGCCGAGCCCGGCGCCCTGGAGCCCTTCGACGGCTGGCTGCCCTACGAAGCCCTCGCGGCGGGCGTCACAGCCCCTGCGACCGACCCGGACCTGGTGGGACGGCACGTCCCAGGTCCAACGGCATACCAGTCCCAAGCAGTGCCGAGCCGCTGACGGATGGGGATCGCGGTCCGGATTTTCGCACGCCGAGATCTACGGGTCCGGTGCCGGTCCCGTCGTGAGGCCCTGACGGATCTATCGCCATGCAGGGCGCGACGGGGCGGCGATCTTCACCCGGATCGCGGCGCCGAAGGACCATCCCCAGCCCCGCAACCTTGCTGGGCCAATCCACGATTTTGCGTCCGCGAGGCCGATCCCAGGCTTCGAAGTCAGGCGGGCGTGGAGGCAGGCGGCATCCGTATCGGGTAAACGTTTCCGGACCCTCAGAAGGGCGAAGCCGCAACGCAAGGCCGCGACCGACTGTGAGCCGCCGCGCCGTTCGCGCTCACACCACCGGCTGGATCTGCGCACTGCGCTCGCCGACCGGGTGAATCCCGGACGCCGCCCCGGACGGGACGTGGCGCTCGGCGGCGTCGGCCAGGAGTTCCGCCACGAGGTCGGTCTGCGAGACGATGCCGACGAGGCGGTCGTCGGGACCGACCACCGGCAGATGGTGCAGGCCGGCATCCGACATCCACAGCACGAGGTCGGAGATCGGCGTGTCCGGCCGCGCCGTCGTCACGGGCGCCGTCATGATGTCCTCGACGCAGCCATGCGGGGCGCGGCCCCGGGTCAGTGTCAGGCGGAGGCGGCGGCGCGGGCCGAGGCGCGGGCCCGACTGGTCCCAGCGCGTCTTGTCGAGGAGATCCGTCTGCGTGACGATGCCCAGCACCCGGGCGCCCTCGTCGGTCACCGGCAGGGCCTTGATGTGGTGCCGGCGCAGGGTGTCGCGGGCCTCGTGCAGGGGGGCCTCGGGGCCGATGGCGATGACGTCGCGGGACATGATCTCGCCGC
The DNA here is from genome assembly GCF_022829285.1 of Methylobacterium sp. J-078. GTDB lineage: Bacteria > Pseudomonadota > Alphaproteobacteria > Rhizobiales > Beijerinckiaceae > Methylobacterium. Next base: position 33,725 of record NZ_JAKSYI010000057.1, on the reverse strand, counting down.
AGGTCGCCTGCCCCGAGCGGCGGCGATAGGCGTGGATCTGCGCCTGGAGGATGATCGCCTCGAGGTCGGTCCGGCGCACGTCGAGAACCTGGTCGTAGTCCCTGAGCACGGCGTCGAGGTCGGAGGCGATGATGCCGGCCCGCGCCGAGGGCAGCGGGTCCTTCGTGCCGTGGCCGGCGGGCGCCTTCGGGAGCACGTGCGGGTAGGCGCGGCCCGTGAGGTTGTTGAACAAGAGCGCCACGGCGAGCAGCAGGAGCGAGTTGGCCGCCACCGGCCAGAGGGCGAAGCCGTAGCCAAGATCGCGGATCGGCGCGCCGCCGAGCACCGCCGTCAGCGCCACGGCGCCGCTCGGCGGGTGCAGGCAGCGCAGGGCCATCATCAGCGCGATCGCGACGCTGATCGCCAGGGCGGCGGCGACGTAGGGGTTCTGCACGATGAGAGCGGCGCTGACGCCCACGAGGGCCGCCACCGCATTGCCGCCGACGATGGACCAGGGCTGCGCCAGCGGGCTCGCCGGCACCGCGAAGAGCAGCACCGCCGAGGCGCCCATCGGGGCGATCAGGATCGGCAAGGTCGAGCCTGAGCCCGAGCCCGAGCCGATGGCGGCCTGGCTGATCAGCCCGGTGGCCAGGATACCCACGAGGGCGCCGCCGGCCGCGCGCAAGCGCTCGCGAAGGCTCAAAGGGGCGGCTTCGGGGACGAGGCTGCGGAGGGACAATCGCATCGGCGGTACGACCTCACAGGGAAGACCGGGTTCGCCATGCCGCACCGCGGAGGCCGCAGGCAAGCCCGGAGCCGCGCAGGCGTGCCGAAGAGTCAGGCCCGGTCACGCGCCAAACGCGGACGGCGCGCCTCGCGGCGCGCCGTCCCGTCGACCTGCGGCCCCCACCGGGAGGGCCGCCATCCGTCCTCAGACGGCGCGGGCCTGGTGCAGGTGCTCGATCTGCTGCTGGGTGTAGCCGAGGTCGAGCAGGACCTCGTCGGTGTGCTCGCCGAGCAGCGGCGAGGCCTTCACCTCGACCGGCATGTCCGAGAACTTGATCGGGCTTCCGACCGTCAGGTACGAGCCGAGCTTCGGGTGCTGGACCTCGACGATCGTGCCGCTGGCGCGCAGGGACGGATCGACCGAGAGTTCCTTCATCGACAGAACCGGCGAGCACGGGATGTCGAACTTGCGCAGGATGTCGACGGCCTCGAACTTGGTCTTGTCGGCGAGCCATTCCTCGATGGTGCCGAAGATGTCCATGATCTTGTCCTGGCGGGCGCGGGCCGTGCTGTAGGCCGGGTCGTTCTCCCATTCCGGCTTGCCGATCGCCTTGCAGATCGGGGCCCAGGCATGGCCCTGGATCGTGAAGTAGATGTAGGCGTTCGGGTCGGTCTCCCAGCCCTTGCACTTCAGCACCCAGCCCGGCTGGCCGCCGCCGCCCGCGTTGCCGCCGCGCGGCACCACGTCCGAGAACTCGCCGTGCGGGTATTGCGGGTATTCCTCCAGGTAGCCCAGGGCGTCGAGGCGCTGCTGGTCGCGCAGCTTGACGCGGCAGAGGTTGAGCACCGAATCCTGCATCGACACGGCGACCTTCTGGCCCTTGCCGGTCTTGTTCTTCTGGTGGAGCGCCGTGAGGATGCCGATGGCGAGATGCATGCCGGTGTTCGAGTCACCGAGCGCGGCGGCCGACACGGTGGGCGGGCCGTCCCAGAAACCGGTGGTGGAGGCAGCACCGCCCGCGCACTGGGCGACGTTCTCGTAGACCTTGAGGTCCTCGTAATGGTGGCCGTCCGAGAAGCCCTTCACCGAGGCGAGGATCATGCCCGGGTTGAGTTCCTGGATGCGGGCCCAGGAGAAGCCCATGCGATCGAGCGCGCCGGGACCGAAATTCTCGACCATCACGTCGGATTGCTTGATCATGTTCTCGAGGACTTCCTTGCCCTCGGGGGTCTTGGTGTCCAGCGTCAGCGAACGCTTGTTGGAGTTGAGCATCGTGAAGTAGAGCGCGTCGGCATCCTCCACGTGGCGGAGCTGCGTGCGCGTCACGTCGCCGGCACCGGGGCGCTCGACCTTGATCACGTCGGCGCCGAACCAGGCGAGGAGCTGCGTGCAGGCGGGGCCCGCCTGGACGTGGGTGAAATCGATGATCTTGGTACCCTCGAGCGGCTTGCTCATCGTGGCGTTCTCCCTGTCGATTGAAATAATGGTCTTGAGTCGAAAGGTTGGCCCGGTCGGCCCGGGCTCTGAATTGGCCGCGCACCCCTCGCGGGATGTCCCGGCATCGGTCCGGCGCGCCGCCCTCAGGCGACGCGGGATTCGAGGTCGGCCAGGCGCCGGCGCAGCTCGCGCTCGTCGTTCCAGCGCTGGGTCTCGTCGCGGATGATCGCGGCGATGCCGGTGACCTGGTCGTCGGGGCCGTGCAGCATCGCCACCGTGAAAGCGATGGAGAGGGCGTGGCCGTCCCTGTGGATGGCCGGCACTCGCAGCACATCGGCGCCGTACTTGGTCACACCGGTCTTCATGGTCTTGGCGTAACCGTCCCAGTGGCGCTTGCGCTGGCGCTCCGGGGTGATGAGGTCGAGAGACCGGCCGATGGCCTCTTCCGCCGTATAGCCGAAGATGCGCGTCGCGGCCGGATTCCACACCGTGATCGCCCCATCGGGATCGGACACCACGACGGCATCCCCGGCGGCCGCGACCAGTGCGGCGAAATCGATGCCCTGCGCCATGGTCACGCCGTGGGCCGCCGGCCTCGCGATCCGCATCGTCGCGTCGGGATGCTTGGGCTTCGTGGCATCGGACACTCCTCCGTTCTCCGCCGAGCTAAGCGCCCGTACGGTGGCGTTGCGAGGACTTTGCTCCGGAGGCGCCGGCTTCGTGAGGCCTTGCTTTTTCAGCGCTTCCATCGTTGGTATTTGGTATGCCAACGATCCGAGGGTGTCAACCGAGGCCACCCGTGCCGATCGCCGGATTCGCCGGCGCCCCGGTTACGACAGCGCCCGATTGTCAATTCCCAAAGGGGAGCGGCGGCGGGCGCGGAACGTTCCCGAACGGCTGCGCCTAAAAAAGACGGTCGAGGGAGAGACGCCATGGGCCCGGGTCCGAGCATCACGATCACGCAGATCGAGGGCTACAAGTTCGCGGTCGATTTCGGGAGCGTCCTGCCACAGCTCGTCGTCGACGAGGCCGTGCCGATCGGCGAGGGCACGGGTCCGTTCCCCGAGCAGCTCCTCGTCACCGCTGTCGCCAACTGCCTGTGCGCCAGCTTCGTCTTCGCGCTGGCCAAGTTCAAGCAGGAGGCCGGCGGCATCCGGGCCGAGGCCCACTGCGCGGTGACCCGCAACGCCGAGAACCGCCTGCGCATCACCGGCATCACGGTCTCCATCTCGCTGGCCGCGCACGCCGAGGCCGTCCCGCGCATCGACCGGGTGCTGGAGCAGTTCCAGCGCTTCTGCACCGTCTCCGAGAGCGTCCAGGCCGGGATTCCCGTCGCCGTCACCGTCCGGGACGGCACCGGCACGCTGCTGGGCTGAGGGCTCCATCACCCGAACATCAGGAGGACACGCCATGACAACATCAGCAAAGACGACATCCGCGAACGACCGCTCCCTGGCCGAGACACCGGAGGACCTCGCCCGCCTGTTCAACGAACGCGCCAATGCGGGCGACGTGGAGGGCCTGGTGGCGCTCTACGAGCCCGGCGCGGTGCTGGCCGCCGGCAAGGTGGTGGCCACGGGCCACGCCGAGATCCGCGCCTTCTACACCGACCTCCTCGGCCGCCGCTCCGACTTCCCCGCCGCCGAGACCCTGCCGGCGATCGTGAACGGCGATCTCGCCATGACCTTCGCGCGCCTGCCCAACGGCACGATCTCTGCCGAGACCGCCCGGCGCCAGAGCCAGGGCGGCTGGCTCTGGCTGATCGACCAGCTCAAGATCAAGCCCGCAACCGCGGACAAGGCCGGCTGACGCCTTCCCATTGGCCGGTGGGGTGATGATCCCCACCACACGGGCGCGCGTCGGAGCGCTGCCCCCCACCCGAAGGGTTTTCCCGCATGATCGACCCCCACCTCGCCGGGCGGCTCGCCTTCGCGCACCGGCTGCCCACGCAGCCCCCCCTGCCCCCCGGGCTCCACGCCCTCGGGCTGTTTGCCGAGCGCGACGCCATGCTGGTGGTGCCGGAGGGCATCGATCCGCGCCGACCGACGCCGCTGGTCGTGCTCTTCCACGGGGGCGGCGGCAGCGCGGAAAAAATCCTGCCGATGCTGCGCGCCCACGCGGAGGCGCGCGGCTTCCTGCTGCTCGCTCCCCAATCCGTGTTCCCGACCTGGGACCTCGTGATCGGCGGCCACGGCCCCGACCGCGAGCGCGTCGACCTGGCCCTCGCCGCGGTCGGCACCCGCTTCCTCCTCGATCCCGGCCACCTCGCCTTCGCGGGACACTCGGACGGCGGCAGCTACACCCTTTCATTGGGACTCGCGAACGGTCACGTCGTGACCCACCTCCTCGTCTCCTCGGCGGGCTTCCTCTCCGTCCACCTGCAATCGGGGGCGCCACGCATCTTCCTCTCGCACGGCACCCGCGACGAGCAGATCCCCATCGATCGCAGCGCCCGGGTCCACGTCGCGAAGCTGCGGGAAGCCGGCTACGACGTCACCGCCGTCGAGTATGACGGGCCGCACGCCTACGACCCGGCGGTCGTGGCGCAGGGGGTCGCCTTCTGCTTGGCGGACGAAGCCTGAGGCGCGGAGCCTGACCGGCGGGACGGGCGCGGCTGGTCGCGGATCAGTCAATGCTCTAGCTACATCTCCAGTCAGGTATTGGAGAACGTCATGCGCGGTTCGACGCGGTTGCTTTGCGGAGGCGCGCTGTCCGCGGCCTCGATGCTCCTCGGGATCGGGAGCGCTTCGGCCGATTGCGTGCGGCACGTCTACAACCGCTCGCCCCTGGTGCTGGTCGCCTCCCAGGACGGCGGCCCCGCCATCACGCTCCGGCCAGGCACCTCCCGGGCGATCCGGCTCGCGCGCCCCGGAACCCTGACGCTTTCCGGCTACTGCGCGCCGCGCGGCCTCTACGGCGACCCGGCCGCCTTCGGCCCGCCCGTGGTGCAGGAATCCTTCGGCTACCAGGCGGTGCTGGACCGCTGCTACTTCGAGTTCGGGCACGACTTCTACGCCAACGAGCTCGGGCGCGGCTTCCTGCCCTACGACGGGACCAAGCCCTTCACCCTGAACAATCCGAAGCCGGGCGACGTCGTGCTCTACACGGATCAGGCGGCCTGCCTCCCGGCGCGCTGACCGCAGACCGGCGCGCGCTCGGGAGCGACGGCCGCCGCCGATCCATTCATCCGCGCGCCGAAATCCGTCCGGCACCACGGAGCCGGAGGGCGTTCTTTAACGAAACCCCTCCGAACACGGTAAAGAAATCACCAATAGATCGACGACGCACACAGAAACTAAGCTTTCACACAGGATCAACCGCACAGACCAATGCTTCTTAAGCCGCAGCTAAGAAGTGTATCGTATCAGGGAGCACTGGCCCCTGCTTGCGTTTCGAGAGCTGTGCGTGCGTCATCTCAGAGATCTTGTGCTCGCCGGCGCACTCATTTTTCCATCGGGCCTGGCCTATTCCCAGGACTGCACGCCTGATCGGCTCGGCACCTCCCGGGTGATGGAGGTCCCCTTCACGCAAGGCCCGGTCGGGCGCGCCAGCTACCGGCAGACGCTGCCCCTGGAGCCGGGCGAGGTGGTACTCACCTTCGACGACGGGCCGATGCCCCGGCGGACCCCCGCCGTGCTGGAGGCGCTGCGGGCCGAATGCGTGAAGGCGACCTTCTTCGTCGTCGGCACGATGGTGGCCGAGTTTCCGGACATCCTGCGCCGGACGGCCGCCGAGGGGCACACGATCGCGACCCATACCTGGTCGCACGCCTACCTGAACCGGCAGCGGAGCCGGAACGTCCAGCGCGACCAGATCAATGGCGGCCTCGTGGCCGCCCGCACGGTGCTGGGCCGGACCGACCCCGCGCTCTCGCCGTTCTTCCGCTATCCCGGCCTCGGGCACACCCGCGCCCTCGACGGCTACGTCGCCGCCCAGCGCCTGATTCCCTTCAGCATCGACGTCGATGGCGACGACTGGCGGCGGATCACCCCCGAACAGGTGGTGGAGCGCGTACTCGCCCGCCTCGATGCCCGCGGCAGAGGCATCGTCCTGCTGCACGACATCCAGCCGCGCACCGTCGCGATCCTGCCGGAGCTCCTGCGCCGGCTGAAGGCCAAGGGCTACCGCATCGTTCACGTGGTGCCGGCGGCGGGCGACACCCGCCTCGCCCTCGACGCCGTCGAAGAGCCCCGCGCCCGGCGCATCCGGCTCGCCCTCGACCGCCTGGAGACGCGCGAATTCCAGCGCGTGGCCTCGGCCGGCGGCAGCTTCGTCCCGGTCACGACGGCGCCCGCACAGGTCGTGCGCGTCGCCTCGGCCGGCGACGAAGCCCTGGCGCTGCGGCCCGCCCTGCCGGATTCCATCACGCCCACCCCCACGGGACATGCCTGGGTCGATCCGGTGCACCCGCCGGCACCCGCTGCGGTGGCGCGGGCCGAGGCTCCGTCCGCATCGTCGACGGCTCCGGTGCGCCCGGCCCTCGCCGCGCCGAACCGTCCCGCTGGGGAACGCCAGGCGGCGCAGCCCGCAGCCGCGACCCGGGCGCGGGAGACCGATCACGCCGGCTTCGTTTCGGTGAGCCTGCTGACCGGCCAGGGTGCCGGCTTCCAGGAGATCCGGCTGCGCCGCTGAGCCGGGCGCGGCCCATGCCGCAGCCACAGGCCTGCTGATCGCGCGGCATCGGACCCAGAGAACCCCTCGAGACAGATCCGGCCGCCGACGCGGCGGCCCCCTCCCCTCGCCGACGAGACTTGCGCATGACGTCCCTCGCTCGCCTCCTGCCCCTCATCCTCCTCTGCGGCGCGAGCCCCGCCCTGGCGATCAGCGCGGACGAATCCCCCGAGGGCCGGTGGGCGCCGACGCTCAAGGCGTGCCGGGACCCGGAGGGCAGCGGCGTGTTCGAGGTGCGCCTGAAGGCACAGGCCGGCCCTGCCCTGGAAGGCGCCGGAAACCTCTGCCGGATCACGCGGGTCTCCGACACGGCAATCGGCTATCGCCTCGCCCTGCGATGCTACGGTTCGGCCGAGGATCAGGCCGCGGACCGGGACGCCAGCACCCGGCAGATCGTGGTCGATGCGATCGGACCCGTGACCATGCGGACGGATGGGCGCCGCGTGTATCGCTGCGCCGGGTCAGCCCGCGTGGCCGCCGCGCCGATCCCCGCGCCCGTCGTACCGGGCCCGGCCTCACCGCCCGACGCGCCGAGGACGGAATCCTCCGCCTCCGCCTCGGCCTCGCCCGCGACGGACGCGCCTTCGCCGCAGGCCTCGATCGCACAGGGACATGATCCGGACGCGCCGTCGCCAGTCGCACCGCCACCGGAAACGTCGACCCGCCTTGCCCTGCCGGCCACCCCGCTGCCCGACCCGACCCGACGCCAGACCGAGCGCCCGGTCTGGCGCGGACAGCTCGTGGACTACGCGGGCAGCCAGGAGGCGGGCACGATCGTGGTCAGCACGCGGGAGCGCGCGCTCTATCTCGTCCAGGCGAACGGCAAGGCCATCCGCTACCGCGTCGCGGTCGGCCGCGCGGGCGCGACCTGGACGGGCGTGGAACGGGTCACCGCCAAGCAGACCTGGCCGGGCTGGACGCCGACGCCGGAGATGCGCCGGCGCCGGCCGGGCCTGCCGCACCACGTCGCGGGCGGCCCGCGCAACCCCCTCGGCGCGCGGGCACTCTATCTCGGCGACTCGGCCTATCGCATCCACGGGACGACGGAGCCGGGCTCGATCGGCCGCGCCGCGTCGTCCGGCTGCTTCCGGATGCTCAACAAAGACGTCATTGAACTCTACGAGCGCGTCCCCGTGGGAACCCGGGTCGAGGTGATGTGAGCGGGGTCGCCAGAGCGGCCCTCCGTCCGTGCCACATGCGTCGGCCGGACGCGGTGCCGTCAAGATTTGGTTAACGGCGGCGCGGCTAGCATCGATTCCCGTGGGACCGCGTCGCCGGGTGCCGATGGGGCGCCGCAGGCGGCGGTCCCGTTGGGGATCGGATGGATGGCACGCGACGCCGGTACGGCCCTGATCGCCCTCGTGGCCGACGTCCCTCCCCTCGCCCTCATCCAGGCCCTGGCGCCCCTGGCCTGCGCGACCCGTCTGGTCCTCGGCTTCGCGGATGCCAGCGCCGCCCTGGGGGCCCAGCCCTGCGACCTCATCCTGATCGAGGCGGCCGGGACCGCGCATGCGCAGGGCATCGACCTGATCGCCTGGCTGCGCGCGATGCCCGAGCACGCGCGCAGCCCGATCGTGCTGCTCGCGGACGACGTGGCGGCGGTGCGGTACGCCGCGGTCGCGGCCGGCGCCAACGACGTCATGGCCCGGACGGTCGAGCCCCTCGACCTGATCACGCGGGTGGCCAACCTGCTCGAACTCGCGTTCCTGCGCCGCAAGGCCGACCATCAGGCCCGGGCCATGAGCCGGACGCTGGAGCAGGCGGTGGCCGAGGCCGCCCTGCGCGAGCGCGAGATCATCCGCCGCCTCATGCTCGCCGCCGAGTTCCGCGACGACCAGGCCGGCGATCACCTCACCCGCGTTGCGGGCTGCACCATCGCCATCGCGGAAGGCCTCGGACTCTCCGAGCAGGAGGCCAACGACATCGCGCTGGCCTCGACCATGCACGACATCGGCAAGATCAGCATCCCGGACGCGATCCTGATGAAGCCCGGCCTCCTGACCGAGGCCGAGCGCGAGGAGATGAAGCAGCACGCCCTTCGCGGCTACCGCATGCTCAACGACAGCCCCTCGCACCTGCTGCAGATCGCCTCCGACATCGCGCTGACCCACCACGAGCGCTGGGACGGCCAGGGTTATCCCCAGGGTCTGCGCGGCACCGAGATCCCCCTCGCCGGCCGGATCGTCGCGGTGGCGGACGTGTTCGACGCCCTTATCTCCGAGCGCGTCTACAAGAAGGCCTGGCCGCCCGAGCAAGCCCGGCGGCACCTGGAGGCCCATGCGGGCAGCCACTTCGACCCCGATTGCGTCGCCGCGTTCGTGTCGCGCTGGAGCGACATCACGGTCCTGATCGCCGAGCGCCCCTCCGACACCAGCGCCGCCTGAGGCAGCGGCCGAAGGCAGGTTCGCCCGACGCGAACTTTGCGCCCCGCGAAGGATGTGCAACATTCGCCGGGTCGGGATGAAGGCCGTCCGGATGTCACGGCTGCGGCGAAACAGTTATATACTGGAAGGACCTGTGTCCGCTATCGTCGGAAGCGGAAGGGCTCCGGAGGCGGTCCTCTCTGCCACCGCGCCAGCGGCCGGCTTCAGGGATCAAGTGGCATGGCATGCATGGTAGACGCTCGGCCGGAGAAGACGGCGCCCCTCATCGATCCACTCCTCCTCGACAACCAGCTCTGCTACGCCCTCTACGCGGCCGCCCACCGGATGACGAAGTCGTACCGCCCGATGCTGGAGCGGATGGGGCTGACCTACCCGCAATACCTCGTCCTCCTCGTGCTCTGGGAGACGGACGGTGTCACCGTCTCGGAGATCGGCCGGCGCCTGCGTCTCGATTCCGGAACGCTGACACCCGTTCTGAAGCGCCTGGAGAATGCCGGCTTCCTGGTGCGCAACCGGCGCCGCTCGGACGAGCGCGAGGTCGAGATCGCCCTCACGGCGAAGGGCCGCGGCCTGCGCGCCGAGGCGACCGCCGTACGCGAATCCGTGATGTGCCAGCTCAACATGTCGGAACCCGAGGTCCAGGCCATGCGGGCCGATCTCAATGCGCTGATCGCGAACCTCAGCGCGGCCGGGTGACCGCCGCGCTCGGCGGGCGGCCCCGCGGAATTGGGAACGAGCGAAAAAGATTTGCCGGATAAGTTTCTCTTGAGCGGGTCGGCCCGGAGCCGCTAAGCCGGAGCAGACCCGCCGATGCTCGGCTGTCCCGGTGCGAGCCCGGGGCGGCGCGCCTGCGCCGGACCGGACTTCTCCAAAACCCTTGCCGGGGCCGTGGCTCCAACGGGATTGCGCCAGATATGGAAGCCCATCGACAGGTCCGGGCGCGCGTCGCCCCGAACCAGCCGCCCTCCGCGATGCGACGTAGGCTGCCCGACGGCGGCCGGGGATCGACGGGCGGCCCGCGGGGACGCGAACCGTCGGTGGCGGAAAGCGTTCTCAACCCATGAGTGCGAATGCGGGTGACGCGGACCAGACACCCCGGCGGCAGGTCGGGGCGCTCCCCTTCCGGCGGACACCGGAGGGCGGTTACGTGATCCTCCTGGTGACCTCGCGCGAGAGCCGGCGCTGGGTGATCCCCAAGGGCTGGCCGATGAAGGGGCGCAAGCCCTACGAGGCGGCCGCACGCGAGGCCTACGAGGAGGCCGGCCTGATCGGCACCATCGGCAAGCGCCCCCTCGGGTTCTATCTCTACGAGAAGCGCCTCAAGAGCCGCGACGCCGTCCTGTGCCAGGTCAAGGTGTTCCCCCTCGAGGTCCGCAAGCAGTTGAAGCACTGGCCCGAGCGCCACCAGCGCGAGGACCGCTGGTTCTCGCCCTCCGAGGCCGCCGAGGCGGTGGCGGAGCCCGGCCTCGCGGCGATCATCCGCGCGGCCTGCAAACGCGAGACCGGCGCCCTCGCCTGAGGACCATGCCGGCTCCCGGTTTCGGGGCGGCGGGGGGGAGCAGCCATCGCGACGCACAAAACCGAGGCAATTGTCGACGATGCGATTGCCAAGGCGTCCGCGATCGGCTACTTGCCCCCTCGTCCGGTCGCGAGGCCATCGCCGCCGCCACGGACACCGCGCTGCTGTAGCTCAGTGGTAGAGCACCTCATTGGTAATGAGGAGGTCGACAGTTCAATCCTGTCCAGCAGCACCATACACTTAGCGTGTTACGGTGTTTCTCAAATCGGGGTCTGGGTAACGCAGTGGGTAACTGCAACCCTCCCCTGTTTCAGCCTTCTTCCAGATCGTGATCGCCACCGCGCATCCAGACGATCTGACACGCGCCACCGATAGGTGCGGCAAGCGACGGCTCCGAATCAGCGTCGGGCTCGAAGTCCGCGTCGCCGTCAATCTCATCAAGGATCGCAACGATGCGGTCCACTACGTCGAGGGCGAGGTCAGCAAGGCGCTGGAACTCCTCGCGCGGGATGGTGGCAGCCTGGATGCGGCCGGATGCCGGGAAGCGAATGACGTTGGTCATCGGATCAGCCCCATGCCTTCAGCGCTTCGAGGAGTAGGTCGGGTGCGTCGCGGCGATCGATCCGGCCGTTGCAGGCAATCTCGTGCTGGATGCGCAGGCTCAGAAGGTTGTCGCGGTCGTACTCGTTCGCAGGGGATCGCCGCGCGGCTTCATCGACAATCCGGTCTCTGAGGAAGCTGAGGCGGCTATCCTCAAAATCCGCGAGCCGTCCGAGCGGGCTGAGCGTGACGCAGCCATTCGAGTGCCTCCTGGCCACGGCCCCAGGCAGGCACATCGCCCCGTTCCAAAGCTCTCGAACCGCACCCACCCTTTCATAAAGGGCGCTCAGCCCGTTGATGCCGAGGTCCGAAAGGTTGATGCCCTCTGCCGACGCCTTGGGCGTGAGAGTGGGCTGATCGGGCTTCACCGCATCATCGCCGATCGCTCGCCAGCGGTGCCCGACCGCGTGCCCTTTGTGCACCTCGAAGACCTGGTCTGATCGAAAGGCGAGGTCGTGAAGGGCATCGATCCGCAGCGTTCGCCGCAACTCGTCTTCGAGCGCAGCGCGCTCCTCCTCGGAGAGGCCCTGGTAGCGGGCATTGAACTGCCGCGTGAGTTCGGACTGCGCGATGCTGCTCAGGCGCGCCGCCGTGAAGGCGATCCACTGCGCGATAGGTCTACGATGCAGTTGCCCTCCCGCGTCCTCGTAGGTGATGAGGCCTGTTCCATCGATATCACCAGCAGGCACGGAGCGGACTGTGGTCACGTCCCGCAGAGGGCTCCTAGCGATCAGACTGGTGACGGCATGAGGATCGTCAGAGATCGGCACGCCTTGACTTTCCTCGAACGCCACACTGAACCGAGCCAGTTCGCGGCACCCGGCCGCTGTGCGCGGCACGGTCACAAGGATGGCCTTGTCGATGTAGGCCCAGAGTTCTCCATGCAGGATGTTCCGAGCCTTGAAACGCGGATCATCGTCGGTCGCATCTGCCGACGCGGCGTAGGCAGCATCAACCTCACGAAGTTGCCGCCGGGCTTCGTCGATCATGTCAAAGATTGGATCAGCGCCCGGCGTCTGAGTGGTCAGCGCGCCCAGCGCCTCGATGTCCTGCACCACGGTTTCCCAGGCGCGGAGCGGCATGGTTGGCTCGCCCTTGCACGAGGCGCGCTCATCATCGCGCTCGTAGCGGTAGAGCGGAGCCTTGGCGGCGAGATCCGCCAGGGACCGGGCAGGGAAGCGGCAGATCTCACCGTGGAGGCGCGACCATTCTGGGCTGACGGCGTCGGCCTCCTCGTCGGTGAGGTCGCCACTGTCCTGCACCTCGGTCAACCTGACCCACTCGGCGACCATGGACGCCAGTTCGAGCGATGCAGCAGCGTCTGGCGCATCCTCGGCGTCTTGTGCGGGCTCAGCCGGCTTGCGCCGGACAAACCGGCCAGCGGCGTCGCGGAGATGTCCGGCGCGCTCACGGAGACTCTGGGCGGCTTCGGCAGTGTGGGCAGTCTTGCTTTGCGTCGTCATGCCAGCCTCCCCTCAACCGATCTGCAGGAAGCCGTAGGCGAACACGCCTCCAGCGATGATCAGGATGGCGGAGACGAAGTCGCCGGCTAGGTCGAGGAAGCGCGGGGCGCGGACGTGTGGGGTATCGGGCCGGACGGGCGCCGTAACGCGCCAGTCCTCGGCGCTACCGGGACCGTGCTCATCGGGCTCCAAGGAAGGGGCTGGGCGAGCGTACAGGGCGCCTGAAGATCGGCGTTTGGAATTTGAGGGGGCAAGCGGGTTCGTTGCCATAACCGGTGTGCTCCGGGGCTGAGATGGTCGGGATGATGAAAAGTCCCCACGCGGATTGGCTTTGTGTCACCGCGTTGGTACACTGTACCTATAAGCCGCGTTTAGGCACGGCGTCAACACGCGTTTGGACAAAACACAAATGGTGCCTGTTCAGATCCGGATGGCGCGAGCAGCGGTTGGCTGGGGCGTAAGGGAACTTGCGGAAAAGGCGGGCGTGACCGCCAACACCGTGACACGCATCGAGAACGGCGCAGACGCCAAGCAATCCACGATGACAGCCCTGCGTTCGGCCCTCGAAGCGGCCGGCGTCGAGTTCATCCCTGAGAACGGCGGTGGGGCTGGCGTGCGGCTGCGGAAGCGGCAAGATGCGGGCAGTGAGAGCTAAGCGGCACCTCCAACTATAGCCTGAAAGCTAGGCCTTGTCGCGTTTTAGCAACACCGATGGTTATTGGAAAAATCGAATTTTTTGCAAGCAAATTGTCTTTTTGCGAAATAAGAGTGTGTTCTAGATTGAATTCTATGCAGGATTATCTGTTTTTTGAACACAGTACTGTAGCGAATACCAAAAGGCGCTCGTAGCTTTGCCTTAACGCCTAGAATGGTTAGTGTAGCAAACAGTTGGTATGCTGCGCATTCGGGATGCAAATAATGACCTCGTATACAGTCGGCCCTGGTCAGAACGTCTCTGGTGTTACCTTAGCCGATGGAGATCGAATGACGGTACTCTCAGGCGGTACCGTTGATGAAACGAATGTTTCGGGCAATGCCAACTTAACCGTCGAAAACGGCGGATCTGCATACAATACAAATGTGCAAAGCAGTTCTTTTGTGCGAGGATATACTTCTAATACGATTGTATATCGGAACGGAGTCGAACAGGGTCAGCAAGGCGGCGTTCTAAATAACAGTGTTATTCAGTCAGGGGGCAGACAAGTTCTATTTTCAGGAAGCACATCTTATAATACGGTTCTGGAAACCGGCGGGGTCCAGTATGTTAACTCGCAAAGCACAGCCATTGGCACTGTTATTAATGGTGGCGCAATGTCTGTGGGTTCGAATGCTAGCATTTCCGACGTAAATCTAAAGCAAGGAGGCATACTAAACTTCTCATCACTTGATTATGATTTTAGCAACTCGGGCGCTTTGTATAACCCAAATACAAATTTTTTGACTGTTTCAGGTCGACAGGCAAGCGTCTCAGTAAAGCTTTCTGGAACCTATGACGGTCTATACTTTATTGCGTCTAGAGCAAGTGCTTCGAACGGCGGTTTTCGTGATATTGTTTTTGGAACCACAGTAACCTTGAGTACCGTCCCCTGTTTTGTCGCCGGCACTTTAATTCAGACTAACAGAGGTCTCACTCTTGTTGAGAAGCTCTCTATTTCCGACAAAGTTCTCAATTCATCGGGACAGGCGCGTGCGATCCATTGGATTGGCACGCGCCACATAGACTGCATACATCACCCACGCCCAGAAGCCGTTTGGCCTATACGCGTTCGAGCCCACGCCTTCGGACAAGGCCGGCCAACTCGTGACCTTCTTCTTTCCCCCGACCACTCAGTCTGCGTCACCGTCCTTGACGAGGTGCTTATTCCTATAAAGCACCTTCTCAACGATGCAACCGTCATTCAAGTCCCCACTGAAAAGGTCACATACTGGCACGTTGAACTGGATAGTCATGATATCTTACTTGCCGAAGGCCTACCTGCTGAAAGCTTCCTTGACACGGGCGTACGTGCTGACTTCGAAAATGGGGCGGACCATATGACCCTCCACCCCGATTTCAGTCCACTGACCCTCGCCGACTTCTGCAGACCACTGGTTCAGGAGGGGCCGATCGTTGACGCGGTTCGCCTGCGCCTGCTCGCCCGCGCCTCGGAGTTGGGCTGGACCCTAACGGGCGAGGACGATCTTCACGCTGTTGTCGATGGTGCGGTCGTCTATCCAAAGCGAGGTGGGACCGCCGCGCGCTTCGCGATCCCTGCCGGCGCCCAGGAGATCCGGCTGGTCTCGCGCAGCTTCGTGCCCGAGCGCGTGCATGTCGGTGCGGGGGATGGGCGCCGCCTCGGCGTGCCCGTACGCGGCCTAGCGGTGGAGGACGGTGCCGGGGAAACACGGTCGCTGCCGATCGGGAGTGAGGCCTTGAACCAGGGCTTCTCGTTTGTGCAGGGCGGGTCTGATCGGCCTTGGCGCTGGACGACGGGTGAGGCGATCGTGCCTCCCATCCTCTGGGCTGGGACGGAGGGTGGTTTCAGCCTTGTTGTTGAACTGGCGCCCGAGGAGGGGACTCTGCGGGCTTGGCAGGCGCCCGCACTAGTGACGAGCCAGGAGGCGTCCGAAGCCAGCCCTGAAGCCGCTGCGGCGTAGGCTCCGACAATCAGATTGCCATTCAGGATGATTATGCCCGGCCGCTGTCATGGGGTGCGGGGCATTCATGTGGTTGGCTGACGCTGCGGGTTCGAATGCGGATCTGTCATTCGAACCCCCGCCCCCCCCATTACGAAGGAAGGGGCGCCCTCAAAGCCGTAGCGTCATCATTGTTGAGCAGAATGTTAAGGGGCCGGGAGTGCGGCCGAACAAAGCGTGGTAACCAAAATTTCAAATCGCTAGGTTCGCACAATCTGCAATCACGACGGCTTGACCAAAAGCGAAAGCTAGGTGTCCTATCCTCTCTCAGGGTAACCTCGACAGAGAGGCCAAACCAGTGTTGCCGCCAGTTCCCAATCGGCAGCTTCCGCTTTTCGCGAGACGCGCCCTGGTAGAGTACCCAAACTTGCAAGGCACCGCCGACGCCTTGGGCGAAGTTGAAGCCGATGACAACCATCGATACCATATCAAGGGTGATATTGACGGTAAGTTGATTCGGGCTAGCGAATGGATCTGCACACACATCGCGGAAGAAGTCGGCATCGCCGCCCCGACACCCATGGTGATCCGTCGCCTCGACGGAAGTTTGGTATTTGGCTCCAGGCGCATTTCCGGTGTAGCTGAAGACATTGCTACGAGGGCATACCTAGCGCAGCCGTCGAATACAAACTTAGGAGCCCCACCCATCGGCTTAAAGCCGCTCCTATCCGCGGTTTACGCGCTTGATCAATTTATAAATAACGACGACCGACATCCAGGCAATTACCTTTCGACCGACGATCAGGGCACGAGGCGGCTCTATACTTTTGATTTCAGCAGAGCTATGTTCTGGGACTGGCCTTGGGCAGGTTTTCTGAGAGTAGACTCGAACACCGTTGTCGTTGGCCGGCTACTGCGCATGCTCCACGGCTTCGATCATATCACAGCGACAACGACACTGGACAGAATCGAAGGCTTGCCATTGGCGGCGGTGGAAGGATTTGTTAACCGGATGCCGGAAGGCTGGCTCCCAGCCCAACAGAGAGATGAGTTTCTGGAATTTTGGGGCAACGGGGAACGGGCAGCGCGCGTGAACGATCTGCGAAGGGGCTTTGATGATGGCTCGATCTTATGAGTTCGCCATCATCCGCTTTGCTCCGGATGATGGCCGCGATGAAAGACTGAACGTAGGCGCTGTCGTGTTTCAGGACGACGGCTTGGACATCCGTGTCTCGCGGCGGCTTGAGAAAATCCGCGCCCTCTCGGCAGCACTCGACGTAGACTTGCTGCGTGAATTTATCGTTGGCCTGTCAGACATTGATCAAAGGATGCGAGATTCGGGCTCCTTTGATATAGGGTGTCGGAAGCAAATTATGTCCTCTCTTGGGCCAATCAAGCTTTCCCAAGTAGGACAATTCTGGGTTGAGCAGCAGAGCGATTACGAAGATCGTATCTCGTCAATACTCAAGTCCTACGTCGACCCAGAGCCCGCTCTGCCCAGAGCTAAGCGGAAATCATCTAAGCTGCTTACACAGATAAAATCAGAGTTCCGCAAGGAACGAGTTTTGGCCCAGCGGCATGAAGATATTGAGTCCCACCGTATTGTGAGTGGATTTGAGCTTGACGAAGGGCTGGTTGCCGATCTTGTACTAAGAAACGGTGCTATGCATGTCGTGGAAACCGTTGATGCATCAAACGACGAGGTATCCTTGCGTCGTGCTATTGGAGATATAGCGGTATCAGCCCTGGTTCTTGAGCGCGCAAGAATGCGGTTTGGAGATAAAAAAACCAAAGCTCGCCTTGTCTACAATGCATCGGCGAATATTGAGCGAATTGCTCGCCCCTCACTTGATGCAGCAGAGCATCAAGGGGCAGAGCTTATAAATTGGTCAAGCGCGACGCAAAGAAGCCATTTTGTACATGAGCTTGCAAACCTTGCCACCCCTGTTGCAAAGAAAAATAAGAGGGGCCAGGTTCGGTTTTCCCCTGGCAGAGAACACGGATTTAATTTTTGAATCAATAATAGCATGACGTACTGACCGCAGATTAAGGGATATAGTATCGTAATGCTTTATGCCATTGCTGCCCAGACATTCCTCGCAATGCCGGCCATGCTGCTGATGTCTTTTGCGTAAACTTTGTATCACAATGAGGCGCCATGGCGGGAGCAATTAGCTGCCGCTATGGCTGGGCATTCTCCATTATGCCCGACGCATCGTAGCCCCTCCGCTCAGGGCTTTCACAAGTGGGGATGATGGCAGAAACGTCAGACCCTGAGAGAGCAGGGCTCGGTTGCATGAAGCCTGCACAGATGTCAGATTGTCTGCCATCGAACTTTTCTGTGTACGGGGCGTTCGTCGGCGTGTGACTCTCTTGAACCGTGATGCCAAGCTTTCGAAACGTAGCATCTAGCGGAGGCCTAGGGGGCGACAATGGTTTTGGCACCGTATTGTTCCGGAGAGCGCGGTGGGTTGGAGGAAAGCGAAGAAATGGGCTCTCCCTACCGCTATCTCACTGGGTCTAACCCTAATATTTCTTTCGCTGCTTTATTTTTTTGCGGCCTCCGTGCCACAGGGCGAACTTGCGGTTTATTGGTTCCAGGTTCTTTCTGGCAATTGGTCTCCAGACGGGGCCCCGAAGGAGCCTCCTTCAACGAAACATACACAGGTCCTGTTGGGTTCTGTTGTAGCCCTTATTCTTAACTTAGGAACGATCCTGACAACCATTTTAACTTTTGCAGGAATTTTTTTACTCAGAGAAAGTCGTATTAAGATGGAAGTCGAGAAAGTTGTCTCGGACCGTGATCTACTTATCAAAGCTAGGGTTCTGCAGGCTTTCGTAGCTTCGCACAAAAGTGCTGACATTGGCGTTCCGCAAGCTAAGAATTTAATTGAAGCGTTATCCCAGGCATTTAATGAAGCTACAGAAGAGTGGCATAAATATAAAGAAAAAATACTTAGTAAGGAAGACTGTGCTCAAATTGATCGAATTATGCGCACTGATATAAATAGTATAAATGTTTCCCCTGATTAAATAAAATATAACGCCAATTGAGACGGGGGAAGATAGTGAACGAACTTGAAAAAGCAATCATTGATGAAATCATCAAAGATATGATAAAACAGGGGAAGAGTAAGGAGGAAATAAAGAAGAGATTGGACGCTCTATTCGGTAATACAAACAGAGATTAAGTATCAGTTTCTGACACGAATAATTTTAGCAAAAAGTTTCTGAGCGTGTTTCTAAGTTAGGCAAATCCACGTCGATACCTTGGAATATAAAATTTATTCTGCATTTCCATAACCACTGATTGGTTGATGCAATGGCCGGACCCGCATCGATTTAAATTTAATTTTGCTACATAGATAATTTTTGTCGGATAATATTTCTCTGCCCTTACCTGGATGAAAAGGTTGCACCTTCCCGGATGCGCAGCCGACATGGCTGTCAGTTTCACGTAGCCGCCTCCGGCTGAGCTGCCGAGTTCCCGAGGTCATAGAACCCATCGTTCTTCGTGGCGTCGCCCTTGCGCTGCTGCCAGGCCAGCTTGTTAACAAGGTCGAGCGTCGTGGTCGTGCCACTGTTCGGGTCCTGCGTGTAGGCGTAGCCGGCGACCTTCAGTTCCTCCTCGCCGCTCTCCGTGGCGAACAGCATGGGCGACTTCACGGTGACGCCGTCCGAGGGTTCCCAGAGTCCGCCCACACCCGGCTTCAGCCAGCCCTGGTAGGTGAGCTGCAACTGCAGCGCCATCGCCTGCAGGGCTGACGCCTCCCAGTTGGTGCGCATCTGCGTGCCCTTCTGATCCGAGGGCATCTCGGACAGCACCTTCAGCTTGGCGCCAGGGGTCCCGCCGGTCACCGTCGCCTTGGCCTGGATCTCGGCTGCCTTCTTGCCAAACAGGCTGTCGGACCCTGACTGCTGCGAGTTGATCACCAGAGCCTCGACCGCGAGGTGGCGCAGCTGGCAGTTCGCCGAGAGGATGTTCTGTCCCTCGACGAACGCGACGCTGCTGCCCCCGGACTTGGGACCGGCCACCACGTTCCCAGCCTTGTCGGCATAGAAGAACAGGTTGCGCTGCCGGCAGAGCCGCGAGATCAGATCGAAGGGCGTCTCGCCGTAGCGGACCATGACGTTCGGGAAGGGCATGTCCCAACCCTCCGGCCCGTTCTGAACGCGGAAGGACAGGCCGTAAGGCTTCAGGACGGAGTTCGCGATGGCATCGAGCTTGTAGCCCCGGTACTGCCCCGTCCCGCCGTCGATGCTCGCTTCCGTGATGATGCCGGCCTTGCCATAGCCGACGACCTGCACGGCATGCCGATTGCCATCGTAGGCGGCCTGCCGGTCGCGGATGTAGCCCTCCTGGATCACCACCTGACCGGCGAGCGCGATGTCCACCCGGTCGCCGGGCTTGAGGCGCAGGTTCGCAACCGCACTTGGCTCCGCACAGACAAGACGGAAGGATCTGATCCAGCCCTCCGTCATGAAGTTCTGCTCGACGGCGACGCTGATCCAGTCGCGGTAGGTGCCGCCGTTCGTGCGGACCTCGCAGATAAGATCGGGATCAGGCATCAGATCGCCTCCACCTGTCTGGATTTCGAGACCGTGGTCTCCTTGAACAGGTCGCCCATCGAGGTGCGGGCACGGGTCCCGGCCGGGAAACCGTTAAGATCGATCGTCATCCGATGGCTCTGGGGAGGCGGTGCTGCCGTCTCGCGGGAGAACATCCGTCCCATCAGCTTGTCGCCTGAGCGGGCTCCCGAACCTGGCACTTCGATCTCGTCGTCACGAAGCCGGGACATACCGCCCGGCACGTTGGAGCGCGGCCGCTGATAGTAGGGCACGTCTGACCCGCCCTCTGCGGCCGCTGACGGTTCGGCAGATGGAATAGGCCCTGAGTAGGTGCCGATCCCATCCCGAACGCCGATGCCGGCGCCGATGCGACCGTGCCACGGGCCCCAGCCGCCCTTGCGGGCGTGCCTCATCGCGAAGTCGATTTGCTCCCGCCAATGAGTTGGATCGCTGGCGTGGTGCCCTGTCTCGCGAGTGTAGGCGTCGCCGAGGCCCTTCGAGGACATGCCGCCGCCGCGCCCTGCGTAGTGAAGCTGGAAAGGCCCGAAGCTGGTGTAATTGCCCGCCCCATCCCGGTCGCCCGGCGTCATGCGGTTCGGCGTCGAACCCCGCAGGCCTTCGCTGTTGGCGATGCGCAGGGCCACGCTCGGATCGATGCCGTGCCGGGCAGCGGAGTTGCGGATGTAGGCCGCGATCTCTGGATGGACGTTGCGCATGTCGCGCGCCGAGATGCCGGGCATCGAGCGATTGGTGCCGAGCGGGGCTGTGCCGGAGGAGAGGGGCGGGCTTACCATGGGCCCGGCCCCCGCCTCGCCCTGGTAGCCACGGCCGGCACTGCCGCCGGTCACGTTCGCATTGCCGCTTCCGCCTCCCGCCGGGTCGGGAAGGCCCAAGGGCGGTATGCTGCCGACGCCACCGTAGCCGCCAGAGCCACCCCGACCGTAGGCAGCCTTGTGGATCAGTCCGCCACCGCCCCCGCCCACGGCACCGCCGTAGCTTGAAGGCTGGGCCGTTGCCCCGCCCGCGCTCCGGAGCTTCTCCAGTTCGTCGCCCACGCGCTTCAGCTCATCCGTCATGCGGTCGCGCTTGCGCTGGTAGTCGGGGGTGCTCGGGTTGGCGTCCAGGAGCTTGCGCTGCTGTTCGATGCTGTCCCGACGGCCCTCAAGCTGCTTCGCGCCGGGCGGGCCACCGAGGACAGGGGTGAACTCCTTGTTCTTCGACGGGTCGCCTAGGCCGATGAATTCCTTGAACTGCTCGTAGGTCCGGACGATCGCTTCGAACTCCTGCACGGTCGTGCGGGCGAATTTGCCGATCTCCTCAAGCTGCTTGCCGAAGGCGGCCATGGTGTCCGCCGAGCCGAACTTCTCGACCAGGCTGGATAGCTGCTCCAGCAGGGGGCCCAGCGCCTGCGTGCGCAGCCCGTCCATGTTCTCCCGCACCCGGCTCAACGCCGTCTCGAAGCGCTGGGCTGCCTTGACCTGGGCATCCGTCGTCGTGCCCTGCGCCTTCAGGATCTCGTCCATCACCGCGCGATAGCGGCCACTGACCTGGCCCGCGACGGCGGCAATCTGGTCCGAGCCGAGCACCATCTCGACCACCTTCCGGCGCTTCACCGGGTCGCCGATGTTGCTCACCGACTCCATGAAGCTGTCGAGCGCCGCCTTCATGTTTGGCGACGAGACCATCTTCTCGACCATCTCGCCGAGGTTCATCGCCTGCAGGTCGGAGTAGGCTTCGCCATACCGCTTGCGCAGGCGGCTCATCTCATCTGCGAACTTGCGGACGCCACCCTGCATCGTTTCGGCAGAGACGCCGAACCGTTCACCCAAGGCACCGAAAGCACGGAGCTGGTCGACGGCCAGCCCGGTCTCCTTCGACATGATTGCGAGTTGCTGAGTGCCCTTGGAGAAGCCGCTCAAGGCAGCCGTTACGGCACCGAGGGACACGCCCGCCGTGAGGCCAGCGACACCGAGACCGGACAGCACGGGCTGGATGCCCTGCAGGGCCGTGGTCGTCTTGCCGAGGGTCCCGTGGAAGGCATCGAAATCCTTCTTGAGATCCTTGCCGGCCTGCGTGCCCGTAGCGGCGGTGCGCTGAAGGGCGGTGTGCAGCTTGGCCAGCGGACCGGTGAAGCCGTCCTGGACTTCCGCGACGAGGCGGAGGCGATCGTCAGCCATGGGCAGGCTCCTCTGTCTGTTCGGTAAGACCGCGTTCGGCGATGACCTCGGCGGGCGTCACGTGCCCTTCGCCGCCCGTGGTCAGTTCAGCCATGGCAGACAGCACCTCGGCTTCCACCAGCGTGAACACCTGGGCGCTGCCCTTCTCGGGAATGCGGCTCGCGATGCGGCTGGGTAGGCTCAGGAGCTTGTTCCGGAGCTTCATGTGCTGGACGGTGACCGCTGCCATCGCGTCGTCGATCAGCACCACCTTGCCGATGGACAGATCGTTCTTCAGTTCGGTGGCGATCGCGAGCGCGCGGTCCTTGCGCGCACGTTCCTGCGCGGGATCAAGGTCGCCGGCTTGAGCCGGCTGCCGACCGGCGGCCACCACGCGCAAATGTCCGATGTACTGGCGGCGAACGGCATCAAGGTCGTACTCGCCGCGCGGCGCCCGGGTGATGACCGTCTCGTCCAGCAGTTCACGGAACCGGCGCTCGCTCATGTCGAGATGCGAAGCGACTTGGCTGATCGTCGACATGGCGGCGGAACCCCTTATGGAAACTGAGCACCTAGACAGAAGCCGGACTCGCGCTGACCCTCGACCCTGGCTCCCCTGGGAAGGACCCATTGTAACTCTCGCCGCACATCCGGATGTGCTACACTTGCGAGACCTACCGAACCCGATGAGGTGCTTCGATGGATAGAAGGCAGGGTCTTGAAGTCGGCCTTTTGGCTTTCGCGTTCTTCATGACAATTTGGAGCCTGCGGCCCGACTGGATGCGATCGAAGAACTCGCGGAATGCGGGGCCTAGGCATGACTCCGGTTCCGGCAGCAGCACTTCGTCTGACGGTGGCTATGGAGGCCACGGGTGCTCTGATGGTGGCTCCAGCGACGGCGGGAGTTGCGGTGGTGGAGGAGATGGCGGCGGCGGAGGCGGCGACTGAGGATCGCTCTCGGCGTTCTCTGCTCACACTGGCCCCCACATCCCGCCGCGAGCCCTATAATCCTCGGCGGTCTCGTGCAGCGTATCAGGTGCGATGGTGCGCTCGTCGCCGTTGCCGATGCCGCCAGCGTCGCCGGGATCAACGGGCGGCGTCCACGGAATGACTGCGGGCGCCAAGTTGGCATCCGCATCGTTCGG
The DNA here is from genome assembly GCF_022829285.1 of Methylobacterium sp. J-078. GTDB lineage: Bacteria > Pseudomonadota > Alphaproteobacteria > Rhizobiales > Beijerinckiaceae > Methylobacterium. The sequence continues at coordinate 10,459 of NZ_JAKSYI010000057.1, read as the reverse complement.
GGCGCTGTCGCTGGTATCCTGAGTGATCTTCGGCATCGCTTGCTCCTTTGAAGGAGGAGACCGCAGCGGGGTAACCCCTCCGCCGCGATCCCCGATCGTCCCTGCACGAGCAGGGGGTGCAGTCTTGCCGGCCTTCGTATCCTCCGCCCCCATGGCTCTGGATCAGGCGTAGGACAGGCTGGCTTGTCGCTATTGGGCTGACCGGATTAGCCCTCAAAAGCGCGAGTGAAGGAGGCCCGTGAGGATCTCGCCCGCGCGATCCTGTTTCAGGCCGTACGGCGCCAAAGGCTGCCATCGGCTGCGTAGCGTTCGGCACCGATCTGGTAGGAGGCGCCGGGGGTATGAAGCTCGCGCTTCGTCTGCTCAACGGCAGATCGGGTCTGAGGGGGCTTGCCCTCGGCCTCGCGGTTCTGGGCGGACCACGCCGCGATGCGCTCAGTTTGGGTCAGCTTGCGTTCGGTGGCAGCCAGCTCGGGCTTGCGCAGGACGCGACGCGCCCAAGCGCGATCTGCCTCGATATCAGAGCATTTCATGGACAATCCTATGGGGAAGCGGGGCGGCGACTTCGCCCCAGATGAAGACGGTGTCGGTGCCCAGGGCGGGCAGCTTCACGCGACTAGCAATCGTGCTGTGCGGCTGGTCGGCCTTGCCGTTCCAACTGCAGCGGGGCTCACCAGGCGGGACGGGTTCGGCGCCGTCTGGCAGGGCGTAGTTAGCTGCCGCGATCAGCGCGGCGCCTTCGCGGATCTTCGTCAGCAGCGGCACTAGGCGATGCGCTTCGGTGACGTACTCGTCGGCCAGCTTGGCGACCTCGGCTGAGGCCTTCATGGCCTTGCGGTGAAGCTCCTTGCGGCGCTTCTGCTCGGCTTCGTGATCAGCCTTCGCCTTCGCTTCTGCGGTGACTGCAGCGGCGTGCTGCACGTCGGCCTGATCGATGCGGATCTTGGCGACGGCAACGCGGTGGTCGAGGGCGGCTACCTCGTCGGCCGTACCCCTCAGCAGAACGTCGGGTCGGGCAGCTTCCAGCGCTTCGCGGTCGCTGACAGCGGCATCCCGATCCGCAGCAATCTCCACGGATGTGCGGGGCGCTGGACGCATCGGCTGGGCCGGCAGGCGATTGCTGCCGAGGCTGACGATCGAGTGAAGGGTGTTAGCTTCGCGGACGTTGACGGTTGGGAGGCTCATGCGGATTTCCTCAGGCTGCTTGGCGAAGAGCGGGAGCGGCGGGAGGCGTGCGGGGTCCGTCACCGTCGTCCAGATCGGGCAGCGCCACGCCATCAACGAGCAGTTGAGCACGCACGGTTCGGCGAACGTATTCACTGGTTGAGACGCGATTCATTCGTGCCGCGCGCACAACGGCATCAGACAAGCCGCGCTCTGCACGGAAGCGAACGGCCTCTGGAAAAGTCATGGAACGAGCGGCGGTCTGCACGACGGGCTCCTTGGGTGAAGCTTTAAGGTGTGCAGACTGTGCCCCATCAGAGGCGTTCAGGACCACAGATGAATTCGGGATCTTCGGAGATTTCAGGCTGATCTTGCCCAGTCCCTAAGCAGACTATCTAGGCCTAAACGGTGGAAGTACATTGCCACCTCAGCCCGCGAACGGCTTCCAGCAAGGTAGGCCTTTAGCGCTCTGCTATCGTCGTCAAGGAACATAGTGAGGGCCACACGGCTCACGACCCATGAGCCCCCGCCGACGCGCCGTCCGATGTCGTGGTTCAGGCACCAGAGCCGAACAGTGTCGACGGACTTGCCTGCAATCTTGGCGGCCTGGGACAGGGACAGACCTTCTCGGCGGTCGAACGGGATGAGGCAGCGGTTGGCCACCTCGGTAGATGCGGATGATGAGGATTGACGAGGGTTCCCCGTAAACCGCCCATTCGCGCACGTGCGCGTGTGCGTGCAGTAGGGAGGATGCTCATCAATCCTCATCATTGCCTCCCTGGGAGTGGTCTACCCGAACCTCGACACCAGCGAAGCCACGCGCCCTGGTTCCCAGTCCGGTGGGAACGTTGAGCAGCTTCTTGAACCCCCGCTTCTCAAAGTTTTCCGAGAAGGCCTTCAGCGAGCCAACAGCCTCATTGTTGCCGAAGGCGTACTTAGACCAGGAGTCAAATAGCTCTTTTGTTGTGGCCTTACGGTATGGGTTGCCACGCTCAACGAGGCACCGTTCCTCAAGCCACTGACTGAAAGTGTCCTGTGCGGTGAAGTACTCGTCGGTGGCGTCCTTCACGACGTCGGGCCGCACGAGCCGGTTGGCCTGCCAGTCCAGGCAGCCTTCGATCATCCAGCGCAGGATCGCCGGCCATTCGGCCTTCAGCTTCTCCTCCAGGCGCGGATCGGGCACCGCCGGCTTGAACAGGAAGGGCAGGAGGTTGAAGCGGCGCCGCGCCGCGTCATCCACACTGGAGAGCCCCGGTTTGTTGTTGCCGATGATGAGGAGCTTCAGCACCGGCATGAACTCGAACTCGTCCTGGCGCATGTAGCGCGCGCGCATGACGTCGCCGCCGGTGAGCTGCTTGATCCGGCTCTCGGCCCACTGGCGCCCCTGTTCGGTCTCCGAAGCCGTGACGAGGCGGGCTCCACGCAGAGCCGCGATCTCGGTCGGGTGCCGGTCGTGCTTGGCCGCCGTGAACGTCTCCATCGCGGCGTTCAGGGCGTAGTCGTTCAAGATCCCGGCCAGTACGTGGATCAGCACGCCCTTGCCGTTGCCGCCGCCACCGAAGGCGAAGCACAGCGCCTGCTCGCTGGTGTCGCCGGTCAGGCAGTAACCGGCCCATTGCCGAATGAACCGGATGTAGCCGTCATCGCCTTGGGTGACGTCCTGCAGGAACTGGAACCAAGTCGGGCAGTCGGCCACCTCGGCTGGTGTCGCTGCCGTCAGCTTGGTGATGCGATCCTCGCGCCGGGCCTCTCGCAACATGCCCGTGCGGAGGTCGACCGTCCCGCCCGGCGTGCCGAGGAGCCAGGGGTCCTTATCCCACCCTTCGATCGTAACCGCGAAGGCTGGATCGGAGCGGCAGAACTTCTCCACGCCGCCGGCAAAGCTCACCTTCGAGGCGATGAAGCGCGTCTTGGGGTCCTCGTCGGCGCAAAGCTCGCGGGCGAGTTCACGCGCCCATTGGAACGCCTTGCCCTGCCGGTTCGGGACCCAAGCCGCGCCGGTCCATTCGTGCCACTTGCCAGTGTCGTGGCAGAACAGCAGCTCGCCAGCATGGCGCTCGGCAAACTGCCGGGCAGCGTGATCCTCGGTGAGCAGGTCGCCGTTGCTGCCTGCGCGCGCGCGCCGGTTCTGTCCGAACTCCGACAGGTTCAGAATGTCCTCAAACCCGGCTACCATTCCGAGCCTCCCTACGCTTGAGTTCCTTGCGGGCAATGGAGCCGACCGTCTTCGTCACCTCCTCAGGCCTCAGGGGCGGGCTGCACCGGGTCGCGTTCCAGGCTTGGACCAGTTCGTGCGCGACCTCGGGATCGACGAAGCGACGCAGGAGATGGCCGGTCAGGCGGGAGACCGCCGTGTTGCGGCCCCCGTCCGAGACGCCCTCGGCAACGAAGCGGCGCCACTCGGCTGGGGATCGCGCAGCGCCCAGGCTCGGCTGTGTCAGAGCCCGAACCATCCAGTCCGGCATCGGTGCTGGCACCACCTCGTCCGGATGATGATCGACCGACCACTCGTAGGGCCGCCCCGAACGATGCAGGCTAGACGGGGCGACGATGTAGCCGCCGGTCCCCCGGATATCGAGACCGGGCGCGAGGCCACCATTATCGCCCGCACTGTTGCGAATTTCGACGCCGGCTGGCGGCCTGAAGAAGATGTGCTCGCCGCCGCCGCCCGTGATGGAGCGGCAGGTCTCCGGCAGGGGACCGTGCTCGGCCTCCAGGGCGCGGAGGCTATCGTCACCACCATGGCGTGGGTCGACGTCAAGCACGATGGTGGAGCCGGTCGCCAGCCCAAGGTTGGCGAAGGGTGCGACCGTGAACCATCGCCGAACCACCTTCTCCTCGTTGGTCGCACTGTTCAGCCCGCGCGGCGCCAGCTTCGCCATGGGGTGCTTGCCGGCGTCGCCACAGTCCCGCACGCCGCAGGTACAGACGAGACTGCCGTCTGCGGCCGCGCGCATGCCATGGAGCGGGAACACCCGCCCGCCACGGCTGGCAAGGTAGAGAGCGGCGTCGAGACGATCGCTCATGACCGCGCCTCCATCGCCCGCCGGAGACCGCGCTCGATTGCATCGTCCCCGCCCGTGCGGCCCCGCTCGTAGACCCAGCGGCACACGTCCTCCGGCTCGTCGGTGTCAAGGTCGGGCAAGCCCATGCTGAAGACGCGCAGGCGCACGCCCTGTCGGACCTGGCGGACTGCTGTGTACCACCGGAGGCCGGGCGTGAGCTGATTGCCGGGATGCAGGAGGCGGATCGTCTCGACCTCGGCCAGCGAGGAAAGGCGGATGCGATGGCTTCGATCAGGCCGGCGCTCGAAGAAGCGGGCATCGGATAGGATGCTCGCCTCGTTCTCGGCTGTCAGCCGCTTGAGCCGACGCTGAGCGGGGCGGGAGAGCGCGCTGATGCTCATGCGCGGCTCCCCCATGTCTCGGGGATTGCATAAGCCTGCTCGGCAAGCACACTGGCGTGAGCGAAACTCAGACCAAGACGGGCGGCAAGCTTTTTTGCTTGGTAGAAACGGGGCTGAGATGCTAAGGAAAAGTTGTCCGCCTGCGAAGCGACAACACTATTTCCAAAGCCCTCGCCCTGGCCGGCGGGGGTTTTGACGTTGTGGGGCATGCGCTTATGCGGCCTCCTTCACAGCGAGGCGTGCGTCGAAGATATCGAGGGTTTCCTCGCTCCAGAGCCGCCGTCCGTTCACGATCAAATCGGGCTTCGGGAAATCAACTTTCCCATCGTTGATCCAACGCCAAAGTCCCATTTCCGAGATGCCGCCATAACGACGCCGAACCTGGGTGGCGGTGCAGTAGAGCTTGGGTCGATCGCTCATTTTCACCTCTCCAAACACGCGCAAACTCTTGCGCTCGAAAGCAATGTGCTTCGAACACCTGATCGCGTCTATGCTGATGATTGAGGCGCAGTTACTCGCATAACTTCGCGGAATACTGCGATACAGCTAACCGCAGGATCGTGTGGGCAACGACGGGCTAGTTGTCCGCACTCGTGCCGGGGTTGTGCCTACGACCAAATTTCTCACGGTATTCCGCTCCGAAATCTGCAAGCGAAGGCTCAGACCTGAACTTAATCAATCGTGCCAAGGCGCCGCTATCGACAGACTTGCCATCACCTTCAGCGTATTTCGGGTCATCTTCGAAAATGATCTTTAGCTTGCCGGCCCCGTATGCAGTTTCGCATCCATCCTTGAGAGCCGCATCTCTTTCCCAGTCGCGAAGGGTTGCTGGAGGAATACCCATGCGAGCCGCAACTCGCTGTTGAGCGACCTTCTTTGTCTGACCCTGCCCATGCAGGAAGGCGACGTGCTCCAGGGCGCTAGCTCGCATTTTGTCCCACGACCACGCGGTACCATGTCGTCCAGCAATGGCTGGACGAACGATGTCCTGGACTTCACCATCACCAAGGGCTTCGAGCGCACCCGCTAATCTATTTAGAAGCCAGCGAGGCATCAGAACAGGAACAGGATCAATCGCTGGCCGATGCGGATGGGGGCCAAGATCTCTATGCATCGCTAAGACGAGGCTGAGCGCTATGCGCTCACATCCGACCCAATCATCCAGCTGGCTCAACCTTCGATCAGGTAAAGGCTCGTCGAAGAGCCAGCGCACGAACTCAAGAGTTAGAAGCTGCCAGACTATCCGTCCTCGCGCCGCAGTGTGGATTGCTTGGTCTGTATCACCAGCATCAACTGCGGCTTGATGAACGATGCTCAGCACACGCAACATCTCAAAAGCTTGTACGGTGCGATCCGAAGCGCCTGCCGGCAGATCGAGTTCGGGTACGTTGTGTACATACGCATCCCATAACTCGTCACGCCGAGCTTTCTTCCAGGTTTCATCCATGGCGAGAGCCTTCGCTGATTAAGCTGGAGACATGCCTCGCCCACGCTTCCAACGCCGCTCGCTTCTCAGCAAGGTACTGATACCGATTGTAGACGGCAGCCACGCCGCTGATCGTGCCGGACCGATGGTTCAGCACGGCTTCCACAACGTGCGGGTTCGTACCCAGACGGGCCATGCCGGACGCGGCCGTGCGGCGGAGATCGTGGAAGGTCCAACCGGGGAAGTTATCTAACGCCAACGCCCCGATCTCGGCATCCAGTCTGCTCTTGGCTCGAGAGTATCCCGCGATTGGCCCCTTGCCGGTCGTGGTGAGCAGGTAGTCACCCTTGATGCTCGGCAGCGACCGCAGGATGGCCGAAGCCGGAGCGCTCAGGGGCACGATGCTAGCCAACTTGTTCTTCGACCGAGTGGAAGGCAGATGCCACTCCGTGCCGCCCTCACGGATCTCGGTCTTCACAATACCGGCCACCTCGTCCCGGCGCTGAGCCGTCAGGATGAGAAGGTGGACGAACGGCCCAAATGGCCAGCCGACACGATCAGCAGCCTGCCAGACCAGTCGCAACTCCTGATCACTCAGGACCCTATCACGGGCTGTTTCCTGCGATGGCGCCTTCACGAGTGCGCACGGCGACGCTGTGATGATTGAGCGATCGATGCACCAGTTGAAGAACTTGCGCACGGTGGCAAGCGTCCGGTTCGCAGCCACGGGCGCGCCGCGATCCACAATCCCGTCGAGGAGGTCGAGGACATCACGGCGAGTCACGTCCTGAACCCGACGCCGCCCCCAGAGAGGCATGACCTCCTTGCGGAGGATGCGCTCGGCGGTCTCGGCCGTCCTGGCCTTGTTCTTCGGCCTCACATGCCGCTCAAGGAAATCCTCGATGACACCGGAGACGAGGTCGTGGTCGGCGGGTCGTTGCCGAGCCTCCTTGGCAGCCTCAATCTTCTCGGCACCCGGATCACGGCCCAGGGATAGAGTTTGGATTGCCTCACGCGCTCGGCTTCGCGCAGCCGGCAGATCAAGAGCCGGATAAGGCCCCAGCATCATTTTCCGGGTACGGCCAGCGAAGCGATAGCGGATGCACCATGCCTTTCGGCCGGTCGGATGGATCACAAGGTAAAGCGACGGCATGCCGGCGTCGGGGATCTCGCGACGGGCAAGCGGGTCAGGTTTGAGGCGGTCGACGGACTGCACGGTGAGCACCTTCGCGGTCATCTGTTGTGCGCCCTGGGTATCATCTGGGTAACGGAAAGGGGCTGTTATGCCCTGTTACCCAAAGATACTAACCAAGGCTCACAAGGATGCCAAATGCTGGTGCGGCAGGTGGTTACGGTCTCCTCGGACCACCTGCTTTGTTCGGCTTGGTTTGCCAATGGCAGGTGTTTGGTAATGAGGAGGTCGACAGTTCAATCCTGTCCAGCAGCACCATTCTTTCCGACAACTTAGTCAAAGCATTGCTGACCGGCGACGCGCTCCGGTAAGCGCAGCGCATGCTCCCGTTTTTCGATTGCGGTCGATGCAGGCGCGATTCCAATCGCGAATGCTGGCGCCGCGCATCGACCCGCCGCGGATCCGTACCAGGACCGGCGCGCGCGGGCTCGGGACCCCTGCGCAGAAAACCTGCCCGGTCACGGCACGTACGCTGCGTCCGGGCCACTGAGCATCCGTCCCGCGACGGCGCTTGGGGTCATCGGGCGATGCGCGCGACCGTCCGATCCGTGGCGCTGCGGACGTAGCCTTGAGAGATGAGCCGGTCCCGCTGCATGGTCCGGCGCTCGGCCTCGGCGAGATCCGCGAGCGCGTCTTCGACCACGCGTACGAGAGCGGCCCAGGGGTCTCCATGCGCCGCCCGATGGTAGGCGAGCGCGATCGTCTCGGCCTCGGAGAGTTTGACCGCCACAGGCGGTTCGAACGGACGGGCGTGCATCTTGGATCGATCCCTGAAAGAACGTATCAGGAACAAACCGCATCGAGGCCCACGGTTCAATGGAAAGGGCCAAGGCCGCTGACGCGTCGGTGGACGGCTGTGGAGCGCGGGGTAGAAAGCCAATGCCGATGCGGCTTTACCGCTTCCACTGCACGGACGGACATGATCTGGTTGCCGACCTGCGCGGGCGACGCGTCCCGACGGTGGCACTGATGCGCCACTACGCCGAGCGGGTCGCACTCGACCTGATGTTGCACGGCGCACAGCTCGATTGGTCGGCTTGGCACGTCGAGGTCTACGATGCGAACGGCCGGGTGGTGTTGACGAAGGCCTTCACGGACGTCCGGTATGACCCCCGGCCGCCTGAGCCCGGAGAGACCCGACCGTCGCGATGAAGTCGACGAGACGGGTGAGCGGGAGGCCGCGGCGATTCCTGGCCAAGTCCGCGAGATCTCGGAGGATTTCGCAGAGAGTCGGCAGTGCGCGCAGAGCGCTCGGACACAGAGGAGACCAGCGTGGCGTTCAAGGCGAAATCGGCAGCGGAGACGAAAGCCGCGGATCTGGCATCCGCCCTCATCCGGATTGCCGACCGCGAAGGCGCACCGCTCAACGTCGGCGTCGATCAGCTTCGACAGGGCAATCCACGTCTCACGCCCCTGGCGATTGGCCAGACGTTCCGGAAGCACCGAGACAGCCTCGACGCGGCGCTTGCCGAGCGCGGTTACGTCCTCGTCGACTACGCTGATCAGGGGCCGGGACGAGGAATGGAATTCGAGATCGCTACGGCGTGAGGATGCCTGCGCGACGCGGCGCGATGGGAGGAGGCCCGGCACAACCGAACGGGGGCCGGGTCCATTGTTCGGGCCGGATCAGGCGAGATCGTTCTGCTCCTCCGGCTCTTCGGGAAGGCGCTCGGCCGGGTCGACTGTCTCCTGCGTGTGGCTGCCTTCGATCCGCCGGGTGCCGGTGGTCGCGCCCTTCGGTTCGGATTCCTTCGGATCGTCACCGCCATCCCGGGTGATCACCTGATCCATCGGGACGTCGAGCGGCTCCTGCTTGTTCTCGGTCATCGTTTCCTCGCCAGTTTGCTTGTTCGAGGCCAACGGTTGAGGAACGCGGTTGTTCGAACGCTTCGCCGCGACAGCGGGATCGATCCACCGCGAGATCGAACGCGGCCAGGATGTCCGCCTGTCGCGTTCTGCATGCCGGGGACGGTGGCACCGCGCGTCTTGGTCCGGGATCGGACATCAGCGTCGATCCTCATCTGCACGAGGTCGCACGAAGACAGTGCCAGAGCGCGCGTCGAAAGCATCAGCGCTCTCATGGCTACTGCTATGACCGACAGGAAAACCTTAGGCCTTGCCAAAAATTTCGATCCCACCCGACCAAAGTCGTCGCGCAACATGAAAAACCCGCTGCGGCCGAAGCCGGGCGGGTAAGCGTCACGTCGTCGCTGGGAAGGAACGGCTCATCGTGTCAGGTGGTATGCCAGAAATCGTCGATCGTCGCGCCCCATCGGGAAAACCTCTCGGCTCTCAACCGCTCGAAGGTTTCGCCCCGCCTTCCAAAGACATCTTGTGACGACGACTGCACGTTATGCGAGGCCGCATCAGCATGAAGCAAGAACCGCCTCAGGGGGATCTTGGGGGGCTATGTCTGTCGAGCGTACAGAACCAGATCAAACCAGTTGCGAGAGGCGCTTACTCGCATCCTCAAGAGCGCGCTCGATCGAATCGTATTCAATCTCGGACTCTTCGCGGAAGAGTTCCGCGGTGCCGCAGATGGACCAGAGATACCGGCTCCGGTTCCTCGGGGATGGCCGGATACCGATGCGATAAGGACACTTCGCTGAAACTGACATCGGCATCTCCTCGCATATGGTTAACGGGCTTTTCATGGCCAAGGTTCCTTGCCCGGCCGGGCATCTCGCTCGGACATCGTCGTTTCGCGGGACCCAAACAAAAGCCCGCCGCGGCCGGAGCCGGGCGGGTGAGGTTCGAGTCTCGCTCGAGATGCGTTCCGAACGGGGCGGCAGTGGGATGGTTCGCGGCGTGTCACCGATTACAAAATGCGGTTCACTGGCAGCGGGTCCATTCTCCGGATCGCTCGGCGAGACGGGCGAGTGCAGCCTGGCGGTACTCATTGGGGCTGATCTCGACATGATCGCGAAACCGGCGAGAGAAGTGCGAGTCGCCGAGCGGCCAAGTCTAGACGCCGCTTCCAGATCCAACCAGCAGCGCTGCGCCCATCCTCGCGAAACAACTCTCGAAGACGCCGGAGAGAGATGCCCATCGCAGCGGCGATTCGTGCTGGGTTGGATCAGTGACCGCCTCCATCGAGCCGGGCAGTACATGGGAAATCTGCTCCTGCGGGAGCTTCGACATCTAGGAGCTTGTCCGAGTAATCCTCTCGACGACGAGGCTGCGAGGTGATTCACTCGGCTCATGGCCAAGGTGTTTCGCTCCTGGGACGTCGATCAGGGCTGGCTGTTGCCGCCCTCGCTGCACGAGTTCG
>NZ_JAKSYI010000043.1 GCF_022829285.1 Methylobacterium sp. J-078 | reverse complement strand
AGGAACACGCGGTCGTGGCGGGCGAAGAGGTCCGCGATGGCGGCGCGCGAGGCGGCGACGAGGTCGGGGAGAGCGGGCGTCATGCCTGACCCCCTTGAAATGCTTGGCATGGGGTCGAATGCCAAACGGCACGGCGTTCCGGCTGAGAGGTGCCTAAGTCAATGTCACTGAACAAGTCACGGCCAGCCGGCTTTCGACGGAGACCGCGCAAACCCGAGTGGATTGTGCCATGAACACACGTATCGTTTCTGCTGTTGCTGCTGTTGCCCTGAGCGTTGGCGCGATTGCTTCGCCCGCTCTGGCCCAGGGCTACACGGCCCCTGCCGGCATCGCTTCCGTGACGGCGCC
>NZ_JAKSYI010000042.1 GCF_022829285.1 Methylobacterium sp. J-078 | reverse complement strand
ATCTGATCGCAGCGGCAAAGCGTGAAGGGATCGGCCGGGTTATCATCGACACGCCGCCCCATGCCGAGGACAGCATCTTGGGAGCGATGCGCGTTGCGGATCTGGTGCTGGTGCCGACGAGGCCGGGGCCACTCGACCTGGGCCGGGCTCGGTCTGGCAACCTCGGCCAAGGCTGCTGACCTCTCGTTCGACCCGTTCGAACAAAGCCGCGGTGAGCCCTTGATCGAACTCGCGGCCGGAGGCTGCGGCCCCGGCTTCCATCCCAATCCGTGGGGCCACTGCCGGCCGAATGACCGCGGCTACGGCTATGGCGGACCTCGCCGGTTCTACGAGGGACGGCCCTACGGCTACGGCGATGGCTACGGCCGCAGAGGTGGCTACGACTACGACCGCCCGCGTCGGTTCTACGACGGCTATTGAGGGCATCACGGCTGGTGCTCCTCGGACCGCCAGCCGTTCAAGCCTGCCCATGCCTTGTCGATGATGCTTTCCCGACGCTCAGCGCGGTCAGGAGCGGCATCGGCGACAATTCGCAGGGCGGCCTCCATGGCTTCGGCGTCACCCGCTGCTGAGGCTTCCTCGCCCTTTCGCCGGATCGCGGCCTGGAAAGCCTTCACAGCAGGACCTGCCGTAGGCCCACTCTCAACAGCGGAGACAAGGCTCAGTAGGGCGTCCGCAGTCGGCACGATGGCCTCCTGCCAAGGTGGAGCCGAAGGTGCGATCGGTCCCTGAGGAGGCGCCGATACAGGTACGGTGGTCCGGGGACGGATCATTGTATCGGGCTCCTGATGGGTAAGTTCAAAATCACATCCAGGTCGGACGGGTGAACCAGGTTCATGCCCGGCTCTGGGTGGTGGGTTCGGCGAGGATAGCGTCAAGCTCCATCGCCCTGGCGGCTGCGAGGCCGAGGGCGTAGCGGCCTGCCTGTCGGACGAAAACTGCGTCTGCGGGGTAGTGCCGATCGAGGAGGTTCATCTTCTCGCGGGAGCCGATGGCCGGGCAGCGCAGGCACTCGGGCGAGGACGGGGACACCGCGAAGTGCGGGTGCATGGGGATGCCCTCCTGCTCCACAAAGGCGAGTACGTCGGCGTCGGTCCAATCCCAGATCGGTAGCGACACCTCCACGGTAGCAGGGAGTACCCCTGAGAGGCCGGCAGGGGTCCCGCCCTGGTCCTGCTGGCGTTGGCCGTTCAGGACGGCGCACGGGCCTGCCTGAGCCTCCAGTAAAGCGTGCAGCGGTCGGACACGGTTGGCCCCGCAGCAACTGAGCCAGGGCTGAAGGCGAGGGGACCGGAAGTCCACGCCCTCGATGTGATCCAGGGGCAGCACGACGGCCGGGATACCGTGTTCGCGCCACTGCTCCTCTACGGGCCGCTCGGGCGCCAATTCGATGAGGTCGAAGCGATCGCCGAAGCTGCGCACGAACGCCGTCATCCGGTCGCCGGAGAGGCCGGTGTTGACCCAAACGAGGGTCAGGCGGTCGCGATAGGGTTCGCAGAGGTGCAGGATGGTCATGCTGTCCTTGCCGCCGCTGAAGGCCAGGAACACGCGGTCGTGGCGGGCGAAGAGGTCCGCGATGGCGGCGCGCGAGGCGGCGACGAGGTCGGGGAGAGCGGCGGTCATGCCTGACCTCCTTGAAATGCTTGGCATGGGGTCGAGTGCCAAACGGCACGGCGTTCCGGCTGAGAGGGGCCTAGATCAAGGTCACTGAACAAGTCACGGCCAGCCGCCTTTCGACGGAGACCGCGCAAACCCAAGTGGATTGTGCCATGAACACACGTATCGTTTCTGCTGTTGCTGCTGTTGCCCTGAGCGTTGGCGCGATTGCTTCGCCCGCTCTGGCCCAGAGCTACACGGCCCCTGCCGGCATCGCTTCCGTGACGGCGCCTGGTGGCCTTGAGGGCCGCAGCTACGACGACATCACCACCGGATCGATCGGCTATGGCCGCCGCCACGACTCTGCCCAGGAAGGCAACGCCAACCAGCCGAACTTCGTGGTTCAGCAGTACGGCCAGACCTCGGGTGGCCCGAGGCGCTAAGCCCTTCGACCATTGAGACGGCCAGCGGCGGGGCGAAAGCCCCGCCGTTTTCATGTTGGCGGTCATGCGGCTTTCCCCCTGGCACGCCACGTTTCGGCGGCTTTGTGCGCGAGGGCGACGACTTCCTCGATCCAGGCGGCATCGGCGTTAGAGACCCGGCCCGAGCGTTCGAACGCCTTGAGGCGATCCCGCTCGGCCTTGGTCAAGAAGCGGCCTCCGAACGCCTTCGGCATCGTCCAGTCGAGGGTAAGAGCGTAGCCGGCAGCCCGGCACCAAGGCTCAATCCTCTGGGTATCCCACAAACGCATCCCCGGCCTGCTGCAAGGCGCCGATGGATCACTCTCCCGAGGGGCGGCCGGCGGCGAGGAGCGCTTCGGCGTAGCCGTCCTGGGTGCTCCAAGAGGCGAGGCTTCGATGGCGTCCGCGAGGGCGTGCCAGTCGAGCCCTACCGCAGCGAGCGTCCGACCGATGGCACGAGCCGTTGCGACCACCTCCCCGTCGTGCTCGCTCGCAAGGCGGGGCAGGAGCTTCGCAAGGCGGTCCAGAGTGGCGGTAGGGATCGTGGGCGATACCATGATGCTCGATCCTCAGGTGGCTCGGGAAAGGTGGGCGTAGCTCGCCCAGACTTGGCGCTTGTCGATCGGCGCCATCGCGTTGAGCGCGCGGGCGGCTTCGGACAGAGCGCCGGGATCTCGTTCGGCGACGTGAAGGAGGCGGGTGGCGGTCTCGCCGTTTTCGCGTCGGGGATCAGTGACGCCATTCTGAGAGGCCGCAGCCTCATAGCTGCGTTCTGCGAAGCTGCACCCTTGAACGCCAGAACGATCTGCTGGAACCACAATGGGACGCTGATCGCTTCTCGCGAGTAAGCGGAGGCTGAAATGTGGATCTTGGAATGGGGCGACGCGACCAACCAGACGAGCGGGCAGTGGAACCACGAGGAGCATGAAAGCTCCGAGAAAGCACTCGATGCCGCGAAGACCAAAATCAACATGGGATTGATCGCGCACGCCCTCCATTCGGAGGCAGGCGTGCTCTGGATGAGCCGCGACGAGTTGCTGGATACCGTCGAGGCCACTGAGCCGACGAGCCAGACCTGACCTGGGTGAAAGGCGGTCCCCGGTGTGAGCGTATCGGCTGGGTTCATCGCTCAGCCATCTCCGCAGTGCGGACCCGACCGGCTGCTTTGGCGGCATTCATCATTGCGAGGCGACCGGCGATCAGGGGCGGAAACCGGATTGGTGCGGCGGGATCGAACCGGGCAGTCACAACCCTGACAGGAGCCGGGCGGAAGGGCTCAGGCGGCGCCTCGGCGACGAGCTGGAAGCCGGCGACCAGCTCGGGCGCGTAGCCGGCGGCTGGCTGCAGGGTGGCGGGCGCCTGCTGGCGGCGTGCGCGGAACCGGGCCTTGATGTCGGCGGCCAGCCTGTCGGCGTGCAGTGGCGGCGGGCTGGCGGGCGCAGCGACCGGCTGCGCAGTCTCAAGGATATGGAAGCCTGCAATCGGGCCGAGGCGGCTTTCCAGCCATGCCCGGGGGTTAGGGATGACGGAGGGGTCAAAGGCTCCGGTGCGCCACTTCTGGCGGGCACCCGCGCGCTGGTATCGAAACCTCACACCGTCACGAAACCCTATATAAGAGTCCTCCTTATAGGGTTCTGTGACGGTGTGAATTTGGGAGGCGGCCCCCCCGCCGTGGCGGTAGATCCAATTCCGGGCCGCGCCATCGCTGGGCCAAATCTCAGGCCAGGCGGCGGCCATATCGGCAGGGCTGTCGAGAACGACGCCTTCGGTCTGCATCTCGATTTCCTCCCCCGCAGGGTTCCAGGGCTCGGCCACGTCCACCGTCAGGGGCAGGACGACGTTGGCGATGATGTCGATGGCGAGGGGGTCGGCAGCGGTTCGGTTGACGCCACGGGCGCGGCCGATCGCCTGCATCAACTCGCCCTCGCAAATCTGCCAGCGGCAGGCGTCCGCCACGGGATCGGGGTGG
>NZ_JAKSYI010000038.1 GCF_022829285.1 Methylobacterium sp. J-078 | reverse complement strand
CGCCCCGCCAGGAGCGTCCGGAGCCGCGCCAAGAGCGCCCCGACCGCCAAGAGCGCCCCGACCGTCAGGAGCGTCCCGATCGCCAGGAGCGCCCCGACCGTCAGGAGCGGCCCGAGCGCGACCAGGGTCCGGCCCGGCGCGCGCCCGGCGCCGAGACTCCGGCGGTCCCGCCGGCCGTCCGCGAGCGGAATCCCGAGCGCCCGACCGCGCCCGACCGTCCGGCCACGCCCGAGCCCGGTCGTCCGAACGCCGCGCCGCCGCGCCCGGGCACCCAGCCCGGCGCACCGGACGCGCGCAATCCGGCCACGCCCACGAACCCGGCGAGCCCCGCCAACCCGACGGCGCCGAACCCGGCCGCGCCCGCCCGTCCGAACGCGCCCGACGGGCAGCCCGGCGCCGTGGCGCCCAACGCCCGCCCGGGCGTGCCCGGACGGCCCTTCGTGCCGCCCGGCGCGCAGAACCCGGATGCCCAGCGGCCCGATGGCCGGCCGGGCGCCGGCCCCAACCCGGCCACCGACGGCCGTCCCGACCGGGACGGCCCCGCCTCGGGCAACCGCGACCTGCGCCGCGACGGTCCCGACCGGGACGGGCCGAACCGGGACGGCTTGCGCCGCGACGGCGGTGATCGCGACGGCATCGACCGTGACGGGATCGGTCGCGGCGAGCCGGGCCGGCCCGATCTGAGGCCGGGCGAGACGCGACCGGGCGATTTGCGGCCGGGCGACACCCGCCGCGACGAGCTCGACCGGCGTGGTGCCTCCGACCGGCGGGACGACCGCGACGGCTTCGACCGGCGCGGCGTCGACGACCGGCGCGAGGACCGCGAGCGGCGGGACGCCTTCGAGCGTCGCGAGCCGCGCACCGGCTTCAACGCGCCGGGCCGCCCCGGCTACATCCCGGGCGGGTTCCGGGACGACGACGATGTGCGCGACTACGATCAGGTCCGCCGCGACCGGCGCGAATTCTCCGAAGGGGGCCGGACCTACATCCGCGAGCCCGGGCGCATCATCGTGCGCGACCGCGACAACTACTTCATCCGCCACGACGAGAACGAGCGCTTCCGCGATCTCGACCGGCGGGCGTACCGCAGCGAGCGGCGCGGCGGCGACACCATCACGTATCTCGACCGCCCCGGCGGCGAGCAGATCGTCACCATCGTGGACGACGACGGCCGCCTCGTGCGCCGCTCCCGCCGCTACCGCGACGGGCGCGAGATCGTCATCATCGACAACAGCTTCGGCGGGGCTGCGCGCCGGCCGATTTACGACGACGTCGTCGACCTGCCGCCGCCCGACATCCGCATCCCGCGCAACCGCTACGTGGTCGATTACGACGGCGCGGACGAGGGCGCCGTCTACGAGGCCCTCTCGGCCCCGCCGGTGGTCGCGGTCGACCGGCGCTACACCTTGGACCAGGTCCGCTACAGCCCGCAGCTGCGCGCCCGCATGCGCAGCGTCGACATCGACACGATCAACTTCGACACGGGCTCGTTCACGGTGACGCCGGACCAGGCCAGCCGCCTCGCCACCATCGCAGCGGCGATGAACCGGGCGATCAAGGGCAACCCGCAGGAGGTCTTCCTGATCGAGGGCTACACCGACGCTGTGGGGGCCGACGTCGACAACCTCTCGCTCTCGGACCGCCGCGCCCAGTCGGTGGCCACGGTGCTGACGCAGAACTTCGGGGTGCCGCCCGAGAACCTGACCACGCAGGGCTACGGCGAGCAGAACCTGAAGGTGAACACGCAGAACGCCTCGCGGGAGAACCGCCGGGTCACGGTCCGACGGATCACGCCCCTGATCCAGCAGCAGGGCGAGGCGGCCCCGCCGCCCGCTCCGGCCCCGCGCTGAGTCCCGTCCGCGCCGGGGGATCTTTCCCGACCTCCCGGCGCCGGGTCCGGTTTCCCGCCCCGCGCGTCCGGCCTATACCCGCCGGACGCGCAAGGGGCCGGCTCCGGCGAGCCGCCCGGGACAGGAGCCGGCATGGGTGAGTCGCAGGGGCGGCCGGACGAGGCGAGCCCGCGGTTGATCGAGGCCGGGACGCCGGCCTTCCGCCGCACCGCCATCGCGCTCGGGGCCGCCGGCTTCTCCACCTTCGCGGTGCTCTACGGGGTGCAGCCGCTGCTGCCCGTCTTCGCCGACGACTTCGCGGTCTCGCCCGCCGAGAGCAGCCTCGCCCTGTCGCTGCCCTGCGCCATGCTGGCGATCGCGCTCCTCGTGGTCAGCCCGCTCTCCGAGGTCTGGGGCCGCAAGCCCATCATGGTGGCCTCGCTGTTCGCCTCAGCGCTCCTCACCATCGTGGCCGTCCTGGTGCCGAGCTGGCACGGCTTCCTCGCGCTCCGCACCCTCACGGGGCTGGCCGCCTCCGGCCTGCCGGCGGTGGCGATGGCCTATCTCGGCGAGGAGATGCATGGGCGCGCCATCGGCCTCTCCATGGGCCTGCTCATCGGCGGCAACGCGCTCGGCGGCATGGTCGGCCGGCTGCTCGCGGGCATCATCGCTGACCACGCCTCCTGGCGCTGGGGGCTCGGCACCATCGGCGTGCTGGCGCTGCTGGCCGCCATCGCCTTCGTCTACCTGCTGCCGGATTCGCGCCGCTTCCAGGCCAACCGGATGCGCTGGCGCGAGGTGCCCGGCACCTTCACCCAGCACTTCCGCGATCCCGGCCTGCCCTGGCTGTTCGCAGAGGCGTTCCTGCTGATGGGCGGGTTCGTATGCATCTACAACTACATCGGCTTCCGCCTGCTCGATCCGCCCTTCTCGCTCAGCCAGAGCGCCATCGGGGCGATCTTCGTGGTCTACCTGTTCGGCACCTTCTCCTCGGCGCTCACGGGCGAGATCGCGAGCCGGCTCGGGCGGCGCAAGGTGCTCTGGCTCGCAATCCTGCTGGGGCTCGCGGGCGTCGGGCTGACCCTGTCGAGCCAGCTCGCCCTGATCATCCTGGGCATCGTCCTCGTCACCGTGGCCTTTTTCGGCGCGCATTCGGTGGCCAGCAGCTGGGTCGGGCGCCGCGCCTCCCGGGACCGGGCCCAGGCCTCGTCGATCTATCTCTGCCTGTACTATCTCGGCTCCTCGGTGCTCGGCACCGCCGGCGGCTGGTTCTTCGCCCATTCGGGCTGGATCGGCGTCGTGGCGTTCTTCGCGACCCTCTACGGGCTGGCCCTGGTCATCGCCCTGCGCCTGTCGCGGCTGCCGCCCCTGGTGCAGGCGGACGGCTGATCCGGCCGGCCAAAGGCCGACGAGACGGAGCCGCCTCGCGGCCCTCTGATCCGAAACCGTATGACGGATGGGCTCGCGTGCCTTAAGAGAAGGCCCCTGCCCGGGCCGCCTCCGGCCGCCCACCTGCCGAAAGCGTTCCGAAAACACCCATGACCGACCTCCTCGAGACGATTCGCCGGACGCTCGTGCCGATCCACAAGGAGGGCTATCCCTTCATCGTCATCGGCATCGTGCTGACGGTGATCGGCGGCTACTTCGCCCAATTCCTCGGCTGGATCTTCCTGATCCTGACCCTGTGGGTCTGCTACTTCTTCCGCGACCCCGAGCGGGTCACCCCGGTGGGCGACGGCCTCGTGGTCTCGCCGGCCGACGGGCGGGTGAACCTGATCTCCACCGTGCTGCCCCCGCCGGAGCTCGACCTGCCGCAGGAGCCGATGCTGCGCGTCTCGGTCTTCATGAACGTGTTCGACTGCCACGTGAACCGGGTGCCGGTGACGGGCCGGATCGGCCAGATCCACTACACGCCGGGCCTGTTCCTCAACGCAGAGCTCGACAAGGCCAGCGACGACAACGAGCGCAACGGCCTCGTCATGGAGACGACCCACAAGGGGGCGCCCGTCCGCATCGGCGTGGTGCAGATCGCCGGGCTGGTGGCGCGCCGCATCGTCGGCTGGGTGCACGCCAACGACACCCTGAACGTCGGCGAGCGCTTCGGCCTCATCCGCTTCGGCTCGCGGGTGGACGTCTACCTGCCCGTCGGCACCCGCGTGCTCGTCGGCCTCGGCCAGAAGGCGGTGGCCGGCGAGACCGTGCTGGCCGATCTCGGCGGCGGGCCCGAGCGCGTCTTCCGCCGCATCTGAGGGGTTTCCATGGACGACCTGTTCCCCCCCTTCGCCCCCGACGCCAACGAGCCGAGGCCGCGCCGCTTCAAGCCGGTGCCGTTCCGGATGATCGCGCCCAACATGATCACCCTGATGGCGCTCTGCCTCGGGCTGACCGCGATCCGCCTCGCCTTCGAGGGCAAGTTCGAGCCCGCCGTGATCTCCATCGTGGCCGCCGCCTTCCTCGACGGCATCGACGGGCGCGTGGCGCGCATGCTCAAGGGCACTTCGCGCTTCGGGGCGGAACTCGATTCCCTGGCCGACTTCGTCAATTTCGGCTGCGCCCCGGCGCTGATCCTCTACGGCTTCGCCCTGAAGGAGCTGCGCTCGCTCGGCTGGATCGTGGCGCTGATCTTCGCCATCGCCATGGCGCTGCGTCTCGCCCGCTTCAACGCGATGCTGGACGATCCCAACCGCCCGGCCTGGAAGAAGGACTTCTTCGTCGGCATGCCGGCGCCGGCCGGCGCGCTCACCGCGATGCTGCCCCTCTACCTCAACTTCCTCGGCCTGCCGATGGAGCATTGGGCGGCCCCCGTGGTGCTCGGCTACATGCTCTGCATCGCCCTCCTCGTCGTCTCCACCGTGCCGACCTTCTCGGGCAAGACCATGGGCAAGCGCGTGCCCCGTGACTGGGTGCTGCCGATCTTCCTCGTGGTGGTGGCGGCCTTCGGCCTGTTCATCAGCTATCCGTTCGAGGCCATGGTGGCGCTCGCGCTCGGCTACCTCGTGACCCTGCCGATCGGGGCCGCGCAATACCGCCGCCGGGCCAAGGCGGAGGCGCGGGGCGGCCCGGTGCCGGCCCTGGCGGAATCCGCCGAGCCCGCTGCGGACCGCGATCGAGGGGTGGACATCTGAGCGGCGCCCTGTCGCGGCGCGCGCGGCTCGCTTAAAGTTCCCGCCGGCCCCCGCGATCCGGGAGGGCCGGATCGCCCGGAGGCGGGAATGCTCGAGGAATTCAAGAAATTCGCCCTGCGCGGCAACGTCGTCGACCTCGCGGTCGGCGTCATCATCGGTGCCGCCTTCGGAGCGATCGTCACGTCCGCCGTGCAGGACCTGTTCATGCCGATGATCGGCGCGATCACCGGCGGGCTCGACTTCTCGAACTACTACATCGCGCTCTCGTCGAGCGTGCAGAAGGGGGCGGCCTACGCGGACGCCAAGAAGCAGGGCGCGGTGATCGGCTACGGCCAGTTCATCACGGTGGCGCTGAACTTCATGATCGTCGCCTTCGTGCTCTTCCTCGTGATCCGGGCGATGAACCGCCTGGTCAGCAAGGAGGAGGCCAAGCCCGAGGCCACAGCCGAGGTGCCCGCCGACGTGAAGCTGCTGGCCGAGATCCGTGACATCCTGGCGACGAAGCCGGCGGTTTAGAGCGCGTCGCGCGGCCGCGCCTTCGGATCCGCGCCGAGATCCCCGATCAGGCCCTCCAGGGCCTGCTCGACGGCGCCGGTGCCCTCCTCGTGGGTCTTCAGGCGGACTTCGAGGCGCTTGATCTGCGGCTCGAAAGCCTCCGGGACCACGGGATCACCGAGATATTGCGGCGCCGATTCCCCCGTGGGGAAGACTGAGCGCAGCTGTTGTCCGAGATGGTCGCGCACCGGCTCCGGCAGCGCGGGATCGTTCGGGGATTCGTCCGCCATGGTGAGGGTGTCCTTCGCGTCGGTGAGGATCGGACTCTTGCGCCGCGCGGAACGGGCGGCGCCCTGGCTCGTGGACGGCAACGGCCGGAGGCCGTCGGCGTTGCATGCGTTCCGTTCCGGGCGCGCGGAAATTTGTTTCCGGTCCGCCCAGCGGTCCACGGAGGGACGCGGCGCATGGAAAAGGCCCCCGGCGCCGGGCGCCGAGGGCCTTCGCTCCGTCGCGGTCGAACGCGACGGAGGCGGATCAGTCGATCACCTCGACGATGCGGTGGCCACGGTCCACCAGCACCGGACGATCGTTGACGATCGTGTAGCGGGCGCCGCGGGCGTTGTACTCGGCGGGAACCTCGTAATAGGTCACGCCGGAGCTCGGCAGCACGGTGCCGACGCGGACGTCGCCGTTGTAATCGTAGGACGAGCGACGCTCGCGGGTGACGTAGCTGCGGAAGCGGGGACGGTCGTCGACGCCGAGGATGCCGCCCACCGTGCCGGTGGCCGCGCCGACCGCACCGCCGACGATCGCGCCGATCGGGCCGGCCGCGTCCGCACCGTCCTGTGCGCCGCGCTCGGCGCCACGGACCAGGCCCTGCGCCTGGGCGGCCATGGGCAGGCTGAGGGCGATCGCGGAGGCGGCGAGAAGAGTCTTGATGTTCATGATGAGTGCTCCTGAACTTGGTCCCGCGACGCTGTGAAGCGCTGCCGGGTTCAGGGCAGTAACGTGCAAATGCCGGAAGGGATGCGTCGAAAGTTCCGGCAGCGAACGGAGCCGGCGACCGCGTCCGCCGCTCCGGCGGGCGTGGTCGGAGCTTTGTCAGGCCGGCGGTCGCGGACCTCCGGGATCAGGCGTCCTTGGGCATCGCCGACTGGATCAGCCGGTCCGAACTCAGGTCTTCCTCGTCGTAGCCCAGGAGTTCGGCGAGGCGACCGCGGGCGCGGCTGACGCGGCTCTTCACGGTGCCGACCTTGCAGCCCATGATCGCGGCGGCCTCCTCGTAGGAGACGCCCTCGGCACCGACGAGGACCAGGGCCTCGCGCTGGTCCGGCGGCAGCTTGGCGAGCGCCGTCTGCAGGTCCTCCACGTCGAGGCGGTCGCCCTGGTGCGGGGCGGTGGCGAGCCGCGCGGCGTAGGAGCCGTCCTGGTCCTCGACCTCGCGCACGCGCTTGCGGTGGTCCGAGTAGAAGATGTTGCGCAGGATCGTGAACAGCCAGGCGTTCAGGTTCGTGCCCGGCTGGAAGCGGGCGCGGTGCTGCCAGCCCTTCAGCAGGGTGTCCTGCACGAGGTCGTCCGAGCGGGCCGGGTTCGAGGTCAGCGACAGCGCGAAGGCGCGCAGGGACGGCACGGCGGCCAGCAGGCCGTTGCGGAACTCGGGCTCGATCGCCTCGCCGCGTGCCTTGAGGGCGGCCTCCAGCTGCTCGATGAGCTCGGCGAAGCGGCTCGGCTGCTCGTCCGTGGGCAGCCGGTCGTAGACCGTGCGCAGGTGCTCGCCGAGATGGGTGCGGATGTTCGACGAGAGGTTCGGCCTGCCGTCGGCGGAGACCGACAGGGCGTCGGGGGCGGTGTCGGTCACGTCGCGTGTCATGGCTCGTCGTAATCTGGGGCGGTCAGGGTTCGTGTCGGCCCGAGGCGTCCGAAAAGCACCCGCGCGGTCCACTGATGTCGGGCGTTGTAGCGCATCTGTGCCGGTGACGCATCCCGCCGGGGAACCGTGGCGGTTGTGGCCGGCGCCGCATCAACAGCCGCAGGGGGAAGGCACGCGGGTGGCGCGCGGGGGCTTGGCCCCGCCGGCCTTTGCGGGCGCCGGCTTGAGGATGCGCACGGCGCCGTCGCGTAAGGAGAGCACGTGGCCGCGCTCCACGTCGGTCCAGCACTCGTCGCGGGTCAGCGCCTTGGTGGCGATCACCGTGACGACGTCCTTCGCCCCCGTCTCCTGGGCGAAGTCGACCCGCCAGTCCTCGTCCACCAGGGTCGCGGTGCCGAAGGGGGCGCAGCGGGTGAGGTAGCACAGGCGCTTGCCGCAATGGGCGTAGAGGGTGCGGCTGTCGGAGAGCAGCATGTTGAACACGCCGAGCCCGTGCAGTTCGGCGCAGAGGTCCGCCACCGCCCGGTCGATCCGCGCCGGGCTCGGCAGGTCGGGCCAGCGCTGCTGGAGCTGGTCGAGCATCCAGCAGAAGGCGTGCTCGCTGTCGGTGGAGCCCACCGGCTTGAACCAGGTGAGCGGCCACTTCTTCACGCCCTTGAGCTGGCCGTTATGCGCGAAGGTCCAGCGCCGGCCCCACAATTCGCGGCTGAACGGATGTGTGTTCTCGAGGTTCACCCGGCCGCGATTGGCCTTGCGCACGTGCGCGATGACGATGCGGCTCTTGATCGGCGTCCGGCGCAGGAGCCGGGCGAGCTCCGACTGCGCGCTCGGCTCCGGCTCGTGGAAAGCGCGGGCACCGCGTCCCTCGTAGAAGCTGATGCCCCAGCCGTCCGCGTGCGGGCCGGTCTCGCCCCCGCGCCGGGCGAGCGCCGCGAAGGAGAAGCGGATGTCCGTGGGCACGTTCGCGCTCATGCCGAGCAGTTCGCACATGGAGGTTCGGGGGACTTCGCGTGGGATGAGGAGGGGCGTTGCGGGGCGGCGGAGCCCGCGAGGACCCGCCGGGCCATCCACTCTAAAGCAGGTTTCGCCGAAGGGGTCACCGGTTTTGCGGCCGGAACTTGTTTTGCGGAAGGGACCTGCGCAACCGGGCCGCCGCCGTGCGCCCCCGCGCTTTCGCCCGCCGGAACGATCCTCTAAGCCGCTCCCCGGGCCCCGTTTCCCGGGGCGTCGTGGACACAGGGTGCCGATGGACCGCGATCCGATCGCCTTCACCTGGCGGACCGCGCGGCGCGAGCATGCCGCCGCGGTCGGGCTGGCCCTCGGCCTCGGCGGACCCCTCGCGCTGCTCGCGCTCCTGTGCCTGCGCGACCTCGTGGGCGTGCAGGTCCATGACGGCGCGGCGACCGGCCGGTTCTTGCATGTTGCCGCGACGCTGCCCTGGCGGCCCGCCGCCGAGGGGCCCTTCGTGGCCTTTCCGGGCTGGACCCTGCCGGCGGCCGAGCTGGTGCGCGCCGCCTTCCTCGGCCTCGCGGCGACCGCCCTGGCCTCGGCCGGCCTCGGCTGGGCGGTGGCCCGCCTCTGCTTCCGGGCGCAGGCCCGCACCGTGGCGGCCCTGCAGGGTCGCGTCACCGAGGCGATCCTGCGCGCGCCGCCGAGCGCCCGCGACGAGGCCCGGGCCCTGGCGCAGACCCTCGGCGACCTGCTGGCACGCCTCGACACGCTGTTCGGGCTGGCGATCCTGGTGCCGGCCCTGGCCCTGGGCAGCGCCGGGCTCGCCCTCGTCCTGGCAGGCCTGGCGGCCCCGCGCCTCCTGCCCACCGTGGCGGCCGGACTCCTGGCGGCGGGCCTCGCCCGCATCCTGATCCAGCGGCGGGTGCAGGACCGCGCCGCCCTGCGCGTGCGGGCGGGCGGCACCGCGGGGCGGGCGCTGGCCGACCTGATCCGGCGCATGCCGGCGGTGCGCGCCCACGGGGCGGCGGCCTTCGAGCGCGGCCGCCTCGCCGCGAAGGGTGCGGCCACCCGCGACGCCCTGGCGGAATCCGATTCCCGCCTCGCCCTGGCCCGGGCGCCTTCCATGGCCCTGGCGATTCTGCTCCCGGCCATCGTGGTGGCGGTGGCCCTCTGGCGCGGCCATGACGGCACCACCGAGCCCGTGGAGCCGGGGGCGGTGCTGGCCGCCGGCGGCGCCTTCGCCCTGGCGGTGGTGGCCCTCAGCGTGGCCCTGCGCCTCGTCGGCCTGCACCGGACGCTCGCCGCGCCGTTCCGCGAGGTCGCCCTCGGCGTGCCGGCCCTGGAGGCCCGCGCCCCCGTCCGCTCCGGCAGCGCCGCCTTCCCCGAATCTGGCGCCCTGGTGGCCCGAGGGGTCGGCGCCTACGATCCCGCCACCGGCGAGCGGCTGGCCGGCGTCGATGTCGCCCTGCCCATGCCGGGCCACGTCGCCATCCTGGGCGAGCGCGGCAGCGGCAGCCGGGTGCTGGCCGCGATCCTGGCGGGCCAGCTCGAACCCTCGGCCGGTGCGGTGACCTATGCGGGCCTCGACCTGCGCGCCTTCGAGCCCGAGGAGCGCGCCCGCCGCATCGCGCTCGCCGGCGCCGAGGCCATCCTCATCGAGGGGACCTTGCGCCAGAACATCCTCTACGGCGCCGGCCACGTTCCCGACCGGGACGAGCTCATCGCCACCTTGAGGATCACCGGCCTCGACGCCTTCGCGTATGCCCGCGGCCTGGAGGGCACCGTCGACCCGAACGCCGAGCCCGAGATCGCCCGCGCGGTGGTGGCCGCCCGCCACGCGGTGCGCGAGGCGCTGGCCGCCGACAAGGCGGGCCGCCTCGTGGAGCCGTTCGACCCCGCCCGCTACAACCATCAGGCCACGGTGGGCGAGAACATCCTGTTCGGCGAGGCGGTGGGGCCGGCCTTCGCGGCCGAGCACGTCGCCGCCCATCCGTACCTGCGCGCCGTGCTGGAGGCCGAGGGTCTGAGCCGCCCCCTCACGGAGATCGGCCTGCAGGTCGCCCGCAGCCTCGTGGAGATCTTCGCCGACCTGCCGGACGACCACCCGCTCTTCGAGACGTTCTCGCTGTTTCCGGCCTCCGAGCGCGGCTTCTTCGAGGATCTCGTCGGGCGCCAGCCCGAGGCGACGGGCCTGCGGCGGGGCCCCGCCGGCCAGCGCGACCGCAAGCGCCTGATCGGTCTCGCGTTGCGCTACAGCGAGACCCGCCACCGCTTCGGCCTCATCGACGCCGCCTTCGAGGAGCGGCTGGTGGAGGCCCGCCGCTCCTTCGCCAGGATGATGCCGCCGCACCTGCGCGGCGGCGTGGAGTTCTACGATCCGGACCGGCTCACGGCGGCCGCGAGCCTGGAGGAGAACGTCCTGTTCGGCCGCATCAACGGCGAGGAGGCCGGCGCCGAGGCCCGGGTGCGGGCCCTGGTGCGCCGGGTGCTCGCCGACGAGGGCCTGGAGCCCGCCGTCTACCGCCTCGGCCTGGAGAGCCGGGTGGAGCCGGGTCTGGCCGGCGGGGGCGCCAGCCTCGGCGAGAACGCCATCGGCCCGCGCGAGCGCGTGGCCATCGACCTCGCCCGCTGCCTCGTGCGCCGCCCCGACATCGTCGTGGTGGCGATCGCCCTGGAGGACCGCAAGAGCGCCGCGATGCGCGACCGCCTCGCGGCCCTGCGCACCGCCCGCGCCGGGCGGGGCCTCATCGTCTGCCTGCCCGACGACGGCATCCTGGAGGCGGCCGAGCCGTTCGACGCGGTGCTGCGCGTCGAGCGCAACGGGGTGCTGGCCGCCTGAGCGGCCCGTTTCGGGGCCGCCCCTATTGCGGCCCCATTGGAATGCGATAGGCAGGAGGGCGTGCATCGTGCACGGGCGTCCGCCAGCGGACGGATCGCTCTTCAGGGCCGTGCATGGTCTCTCTGTCCCGGAAGCCGGGCCGCCGGACGTCGATCCACCCTGCGGCGCCGGCCCTCCTCGTCCTGTGGGCGCTGGCGGCCCCGTGCCCGGCCTCGGCCGAGCCGGGCAAGGCCTCCGCACCGATCCCGGCCGCGACACTCGCGCTGATGCAGGCCAAGGGCACCACCGCCGCCGCGCCGGTGCTGTTCCGGGCCTACAAGAAAGAATCCGAGATCGAGGTCTGGAAGCGTGCCGCCGGCGGCCGCTTCGTTCACGTGAAAACCTTCCCGATCTGCCGCTGGTCGGGCCAGCTCGGGCCCAAGCGCAAGACCGGCGACCGCCAGACGCCTGAGGGGTTCTACACGGTGCCCCAGCGCCAGATGAACCCGAATTCGAGCTACTACCTCTCCTTCGACGTCGGCTACCCCAACGCCTACGACCGCGCCCAGGGCTCCACCGGCTCGGCCGTGATGGTGCACGGGGTCTGCTCCTCGATGGGCTGCTTTGCCATGACCGACCGGGTGGTGGGCGAGATCTACGCCATCGCCCGCGAGGCCTTCGCGGGCGGGCAGGCCGCGTTCCAGTTTCAGTCCTTCCCCTTCCGGATGACGGCGGCGAACATGGCTCGCTACCGCACCGACCCGAACATCGCCTTCTGGCGCCAACTCAAGGAGGGCGCCGACCGCTTCGAGGCCACCGGCGAGGAGCCCGCGGTCGCCGTCGCCGCCGGGCGCTACGTCTTCCCGCCCTACAAGGACCCGGCCAAGGAGGCCCTGGCGATCGCCCACCGCAGCACCGAGGAGGCGCGCATCGCGGCCCTGGTGGAGGAGGGGAGTGCTGCCATCCGCACCACCTATTCGGACGGCGCGCAGCACCCGTTCTGGGCCGCTCTGGCCGCCAAGGGCACTCCCCTCGGCGACGTCAGCCGTCCGGAGGCCCTGGCCTATGCGGGCCAGGAGGTGGTGGTCATCGCCGCGCGGCCGCGCCCGGTCCAGGTCGCCGAGGCGGTGTGGTCGCGCTGGGTCGCGCCGGATTCGGTCCTGTCGCGCACCCGGATGCCGGGCTTCGTGCCCACCTACGAACGGGCGGGACCGGCCTTCGCGCCCCTCGTCACCACCTATGCGGAGACCTGGCCGCGCCTCGTGGGCCTCAGCCTCGCGGGTGTCCTGCCGCCGCCGGCCGGCCTCGCGCCGCCGGCGATCGGGCCGGTGGCGCAGCGGTGAGGCCTGGTCTGTTGCCCGCCCGCCGCGGTTCCCCGTCCGCCCCGGCCCGGGGCGGGGCCATGTGCGGGCTCGCACATCGGCGATGGGAGCGGCTTACTACCTCAAGACTTATTCCACTTCGATCCCGGCACTGTTCCACTCGCCGACCCGTGAGGATTGAATCATGTCGGCGCGACGAAGGGCCCCCGACCGTCACGGGATCGGGGCACATGGTAATCGAACGATGACCCTTTCCCCTCGTCCCCACACGGATGACGGCCTCACCCTGAAGTTCTGGGGTGTGCGCGGTTCGACCCCCGTCAGCGGCCCGGACTACACCGAGTTCGGCGGCAACACCCCGTGCCTGGAGATCCGCTGCGGGACGCGCCTGTTCCTGATCGACGCGGGCTCGGGGCTCAATGCCTGCGGCCGCCACCACCGTGACGGGATGCCCCAGGAGATCGATCTCCTCTTCAGCCACCTGCACCTCGACCACACCGCCGGTCTGCCGTTCTTCAAACCGGTGGTGCTCGACCCCTCGCGAACCATCAACACCTATTGCGGCAACCTCGACGGGGCGAGCGCCGAGGCGGCCCTCGACCGGCTGTTCTCGCCGCCGCTGTTTCCCGTTTCCCTCGACGTGATCCCCTGCCGCCTCGCCCATCACGGCTTCCGGGCGGGCGAGCGCCTGACCTTCGCGGACGGCGCCACCGTCGACACCATCCTGCTCAACCATCCGCAGGGTTCGGTGGGCTACCGCTTCGAGCATGCCGGACGCCGGCTCTGCGTGATCAGCGACATCGAGCACGGCGACCCCTGGCCCGACACCGCCCTGACGGAATTCGTCCGCGACGCCGACCTCGTCGTCTACGACGGCATGTTCACGGAGGGCGAGTACCCGGTCTGCCGGGGCTGGGGCCACTCGACCTGGCAAAAGGGCGTGGAACTCGCCCAGGCCGCCGGCGTGAAGGCGCTCGCCATCATCCACCTGCACCCCTGCCACACCGACACCATGCTGCTCAGCGTGGAGGCGGACATGCAGGCCGTGATGCCCACCGCCTTCATCGCCCGCGAGCGCCAGACCATCGCGGTGGGCGAGCCGATGCGCAGTGCGCCCGCTTTAGCGCTGGCGCGGACCGCCTGATACCGCTGCCAGTTGATCGCTTCGGTCGACTTGGTCGGAACGGGCTCCCTCTCCCGTGTGGGAGAGGGTTGGGGTGAGGGGCGTGCCCCATCCGGAAAGGCCAACCACCTCACCCCAACCCTCTCCTTTCAGGAGAGCGACTGTCTTGGCGGTCAAGCGTCTTTTGGCTGCCATGGGGTACTGGTCCTCAGGCTGGCGTTGAGGATGGTGAGGAGCTTTCGGGCGGTTGCGACGAGGGCGACCATTTTGGGTTTTCCCGCCGCCACGAGCCTGTCGCGGAAGGCCTTGAGGGTGGGGTTGTGACGCGACGCCACCAGGGCGCCGATGAATAGGGCGGTGCGGATGCTGGCCCGTCCGCCGCCGATGAAGCTCTTGCCGCGCCACTGGCCGGACTGGCGCGTCCAGGGGGCGAGGCCGGCGAGCGCTGCGACCTGGCGGCGGTCGAGGCTTGCGAGTTCGGGCATCTCGGCCAGAAGCGTGCGGGCGATGGTCGGGCCGATGCCCGGCACCGAGACGAGGAGGTCCTCCTTCGCGCGCCAGGCCGGCGAGCCGCGCACGGCCCCGTCGATATCGCCGTCGACGCTGGCCAGTTCCTTCTCCAGAGCCTTGATCAGGCGCCGGATGCTCTTCCGGACCTGGGCTGGCGCCCGTGTCTCCCGCTGACGCTCGGCCGCGATCATCGCGACGATCTGGCGGCGGCGGGCCACGAGATCGGCCAGGGCTTGGGTCTCGGCGTCCGGCAGCGGGCGGATCGCCGGCTTCGTGGCCTGCGTGAAGCGGGCGATCACGGCCGCGTCGATCGGGTCGGTCTTGGCGCGCCGGCCCAGCGCCTGGGCGAAGGCCCGCACCTGGCTCGGATTGATCACCACGACCGGCAGCCCCGCGCCTGCCAGTCCGGCCGCGACCACGGTCTCGAAGCCGCCCGTGGCCTCCAGCGCGACGGCCGAAGGGGCCAGGGGCGCCAGACGCCCGCACAGGGCGGCGATGCCCACCTCATCCCGGGGCACCCAGAACGCCTCCTGGCTCGGCAGGACATGGACGTCCAGCCGGTCCTTGGAGACGTCGATCCCAATCACGATGGCGTCCATCCGATCCCATCCTTGCGCAAGCGGGCTTCGCGTGAGGCGGCCCAAGCGACTGTTCGGGTTCGATGGAACGGCAGGCGAAGGCCCAAGCTCTCCTCCGGGCTTGAGGTCCCTTGGGAGCAACGGTCTTCCGCCTGCCACCGCACCGGGAAGCATACCAGGCGCGGCGGAATTCAAGTTACAAGGGAGCACGGTGCGCGCGGGCAGACCGAGGCCATCAGCCGAAACCCGTATGATGTGATTTTTTCGGGTTTCGCGATAAAGACGCCCCTGATCGGGGGCCTCGCGCGGCTCGCCGGGAGAGGGCCGCGACGATTCCATCGTTGACGCGGCGAGGCCGCCGGGGGGAGGGGGCTTCGATCGAAAGAGCCACCTGTCATCGCCCCTCACCCGCGCTGCGCTCGCCGCGAGGCACGAGGAGGGGCCCGTGACCCTCTCCCCGCGAGCGGGGAAAGGGGACATGCGCTCCGGCCGGGATGCGCGCGCGAGGTCGCTTTACGCCGCGCGCCCGACGCGGCTGTGGCGGCGGCTCCAGGCGAAGTAGATGACGAGGCCGATGGCGAGCCAGATCAGCAGGCGCAGCCAGGTCTCGCCATCGAGCGACACCATCATGGCAAAGCAGCTGAGGATGCCGAGGATCGGCACCAGGGGCACCAGGGGGGTGCGGTAGTCGCGCCGCGCATCCGGCTGGGTCCGGCGCAGGATGATGACCCCGAGGCAGACGAGCATGAAGGCCAGCAGCGTGCCGATGCTGGTCATGTGGCCGAGCTGGCTGATCGGCAGGAAGCCGCCGAGCGCGCTGGTGAAGACCATGAAGAACAGGTTCGAGCGGTAGGGGGTCTTCCAGGTCGGGTGGATCTTCGAGAAGAAGCCCGGCAGCAGCCGGTCCTGGCTCATGGAGTAGAACACCCGGCTCTGGCCGAGCAGCAGCACCAGGATCACGGTGGAGAAGCCCGCGATCACGCCGAGCGTCACGAGGCTGCGCAGCCACGGGAACGGCGTCTGCGCGATGGCGGTGTTCACCGGGGCCGCGTCGCCCTTCATCTGGTCGTAGTGCACGAGGCCGGTGAGCACGCCCGCGAAGGCGATGTAGATCACCGTGCAGATGGCGAGCGACCCCAGGATGCCGATCATCATGTTGCGCTGGGGGTTCTTGGCCTCCTGGGCCGCCGTCGAGACCGCGTCGAAACCCACATAGGCGAAGAACACCACGCCGGCCCCGCGCATGATCCCGCTCCAGCCGTACTCGCCGAAGGTGCCGGTGTTCTCGGGGATGAACGGAACGTAGTTCTGCGCCTTGACGTAGAACAGGCCGACGCCGACCACGACGGCCACCACGGCGAGCTTGACCATCACCACGACGGCGTTGACCCGGGCCGATTCCCGGATGCCCATCATCAGGAGGGCGGACGCCGCCACGATGATGAGGATCGCCGGCAGGTTAACGAGGCCGTGCGCCATCGAGCCGTCGGCGAGCTTGTAGGTCTCGAAGGGCGAGTGAACAAGGGCGGGCGGCAGGTTGATGCTTAAGCTGTCGCGCAGGAAGCGCGTGACGTAGCTCGACCAGCTCACCGAGACCGTGGCGGCGCCCACCGCGTATTCGAGCACGAGGTCCCAGCCGATGATCCAGGCCACGAACTCGCCCATGGTGGCGTAGGCGTAGGTATAGGCCGAGCCCGCCACCGGGATCATGCCGGCGAGCTCGCTGTAGCACATGCCGGCGAACGCACAGGCAATGGAGGCGATGGCGAAGGAGATTACCACGGCCGGCCCCGCATGCTCGGCCGCCGCGATGCCGGTGAGCGAGAACAGGCCGGCGCCGATCACCGCGCCGATGCCGAGCGCGATCAGGCTCCAGGGCCCGAGGGTGCGGGCGAGCTTGTGCTCGCCGCCCTCCGCGTCGCTGTTCAACTGGTCCAGGGATTTCGTGCGGGTGAGGTCTCCCGCGAGGCCAGATGCCATGGGTGGGTCCTATCCTGGTGGAATGCGGGTGATCCCGGTGATGCGCGAACTTCAGATGCGCGAACTCTAGGTGCGCAAACTTGGCCGATCTTGGCGATTGCCCGATGCGGTGGCAAACGGCGAATGCCTGCACCAGCAGGTTTCAGGCCGCGCCCCGGTCACGGGCCCGTGATCGCCGCCTCGGCGGCGGCGTCCGCGCCGTCGATCAGCGGGCCGAGGATCGCCCGGGCGCGGGCGGTGGTGGCCGGGCCGGCCGTCCCCGGCGTTCCGGCATCGAAGGGCGGCGCCGGGGCGTACTCCGCCACGAGCTGGCTCGTGCGCGCCGCCTCGGACCCGGCGAGCCGGGCGGAGAGCGCCAGGGCGAAGTCGAGCCCCGCCGAGATGCCGGCCGCCGTGACCCGGTTGCGGTCGAAGACGACGCGTTCGTCCACCGGGATGGCACCGAGGCGCGGCAGCACCCGGTCGCGCACGCACCAATGCGAGGTGGCGCGGTAGCCCCGGAGCAGGCCGGCCGCCCCGAGGATCAGCGAGCCGGTGCAGACGCTGGTGATCCAGCCGGCGCGCGCCGCCCGGTCGCGCAGGAAGGCGAGGGTGTCGGGGTCGCGCATCTGTGCGGGCGTGCCGTCGCCCCCCGGCACGAACAGCACGTCGAGGTCGCGCGGGCAGGTCTCGAAGCTGTCGCCGGCCACCAGCGCCAGGCCGGTATCCGAGGTCACGGGCCCGGCCGTGCGTGCGACGAGGTGCAGCCCGCCCGCGGCGATGCCGGCGAGGAGGGCCTGCGGGCCGACGAGGTCGAGGGCGGTCATGCCCGGATAGAGCAGCATCGCGATGCGCAGCGGCCGGCCCGCCGGCGTCCGCCCCTCAGACGAGCCCGCCGCCCCCGATCCCGGGGCGGCCAGCAGGGCGGCGCCCGCGAGTCCGTTCGCCGTCACCGCACGGCGGGTCGAGCCGGGCGGGCGGCTCACGCGCCCGGCGGGGCGGTGAAGGACGTGATCGCCCGGATCACGGCCGCCGACCGGTAGGGCTTGGTGAAGAACAGGCTGCCCTCGATCAGGCGCGGGGGCGTCTGCGTGAAGCCCGTGGCGTAGATCACCGGCAGATCCGGGCGCAGGGCCCGGGCGGCCTCGGCGAGCTGCCAGCCGTCCATCTGGCCGGGCAGGCGGATGTCGGTGAACAGCACGTCGACGGAGGCCTCGGTCCGCAGGATGTTCATGGCGATCTCGGCCGTGGCGGCCTGCAGGACCCCGAAGCCCGCATCCTCCAGGTCGGCGGTGATGACCTCGAGCAGCATGGACTCGTCCTCGACCATCAGGATCCGGGGTTTGGGCGAGGCGCTCATGCTCTTCCCCTCATGCTCGCGGGTGTCTCCGGATTTTCCGTTCTCAGGCGAAGCCCAGGCGCGCGGCGGGGCTGGTCCGCGCGGGCTCCGCGTCCGGCGCCGACGACGATACGCCAGTCCGGTCGCGTGGCAAGTAGAGCCAGACGGTGGTGCCGAAGCCCGGCCGGCTGACGATCTCCGCATGGCCGTCCGATTGCTTGGCGAATCCGAAGACCTGGCTGAGGCCGAGACCGGTGCCCTCGCCAACCGCCTTCGTGGTGAAGAATGGTTCGAAGGCACGGGCCATCACCTCGGCGCTCATGCCGCTGCCGCTATCCTCCACCCCGATCGCCACGTGGTCGACCGGCCCCAGGCCTGGGATGCGGGCGGCCTCGGCGGCCGGCACGTTGCGGCTGCGGATCACGACGCGGCCGCTGCCCGTCATCGCGTCGCGGGCGTTCACCGCGAGGTTGAGCAGGGCGTTCTCGAGCTGGTTGGCGTCGACGCGGACGCTCCAGAGGTCGGGCGCCAAATCCATTTTCGGCGGCTCGGCCGTGTCCAGCGCCCCCCGCAGCAGCTCGCCGAGGTCGTGGATCAGCCGGTTCGGCTCCACAGGCGCCGCCTGCAGGGGCTGGCGCCGGGCGAATGCCAGCATCTTCTGCACCAGGACGGCTGCCCGCTCGGCCCCGTCCATGGCCCCGCGCAGGGAGCGCTGGGCCCCGCTCTCGGCGGGCAGGAAGCGCTCGATGCGATCGAGGTTGCTGATGACGACGCCGAGGAGGTTGTTGAAATCGTGCGCCACGCCCCCCGTGAGGGAGCCGATCGCCTCCATCTTCTGCGTCTGGCGCAGCATCTCCTCGGCGCGGTCGCGCTCCGCATAGGCCTTGCGCAGGGCGTCCAGGGCCGCGTCGCGCTCGCGGATTCGGGCCTCGAGCGCGGCGTTGGCGCCGCGCAACTGCGCCGGCGAGGGCAGGGCGAGGGCCCGGGGCAACAGCACCCAGAGCAGGATCGCGGTGACGATCGAGGCCGCCGCCGTGATCACCTTCACGGCGGCCTCCAGGGCGTAGTCGGGCACCCACAGGGTCCAGATCTCGAACAGGTGGGTGGTGCCGCAGGCGAGGATGAAGAGCGCGAAGGCCCAGAACATCCATCCGAACACGATGTCGCGCCGGCGCGTGACGAAGACGCCGAGGGCCACGGGGATCGTGAAGTAGGCCAGCGCGATGATGGCGTCCGAGGCCACGTGGGTCCAGATCAGCTCGGGGCGCCACAGCAGGCAGATCCCGTGCGGGGACAGGCTGGTCCGGTCCAGGAAGCCGGTCAGGGTCTCGAACATGTCGGGTCTCGATGGCGCAGGAACGCTCTACCGTCCGGGGTGACGTGTGGCGGTGGACACGAAGGCCCTTCGAACTATAGCCGCAAGCTCATCAGTCGTCTCGACAAAAAGCCGTGCTTTGATTTGAGCCAATATCGCTCAAAGTGCAGCAGAGATTGCGAAACGGCACCGTTCACGCTCTGATTGTGAGGAGATTTTCCGCATGTTTCGCGTGTATCGGCGGCGGGCGATCGACGCCGATTGCGACCCTGTGAGGCTTCGAACCGAGCTCGGCTCAATGTTACGTCGCGTCGATCCGACGGTTCTTCGCGGGAGGCCCGGGCGTGTAAGGCGCGCCCGGATCCGGTCCTGTCTCGGGAGCCGGCCGCCGCCTCGCGGCAAGCGGCCCCCGGGCGATCCGGCTATTCCACCACGACCTTGTAGCTCTGGCCGGCGCGCACGCCGGCGCCGCGCTCCAGGCCGTTCAGCACGAGGAAGCGCTCCAGGGCCTTGTCGGGCACCACCATGCGCTGCGCCAGGATCTCGGCCGTCTCGCCGGGGGCGGCGGTGACGACGACGAGGCGCAGGGGCCGCAGGGCGCGGGCCTCGGCGGGGTCGAGGGCCGTCAGGCTCTCGGTCCAGCGCCGGAAGGCGCCGTCCGGGTCGGTGCCGCCCTTGGCCGCCATGATCATCCGGAAAGTCCGCTCCCCCATGCGGATGGCCGCGAGGCGGAAGGTCCAGTCCTTGCCGCGCGACAGGGCGGTGACGCCCGCATTGCCGGCGACCATGCGGTTCTCCACGGAGCCGGGCTCGATGACGTCGTTCCAGGTCGCCTTCAGGACCTCCTCGAGGCCCTGGCCGGCATGACTCTCGACCTGGTCGAACAGCAGCCGGCGGCTGCCCTCGCCGGTGGTGCCCAGCACCGCGTTGCGGGTGTTCTCGATGCCGAAGCCCTCGGGCACCTCGAAGGCGATGCCGAGGCTCGGATGCAGGAAGCGGCGCCCGCGCACGAGACCGTCGCCGGGGTTGTCGCCGTAGGCGATGCCGTCGACGGCCGCGAGGTAGCGGGCGCGCTCGTCGACGCCGAGGCCTGGCGCGCCGATCAGACGGGCGGCGCGGGTGACCAGGGTGATGCGCTCCGCCGTGCCCGGATGGGTCGCCAGCATGTCGGGCTCGCCGGCCATGCCGGTGCCGGTCTTGAGGGCCGTGGTCCGATTCAGGGCGGTGAGGAAGCGCCCGGCGCCGAAGGGATCGTAGCCCGCCCGCGCCAGGGTGCGCACGCCGACGCCGTCCGCCTCCAGCTCCTGGTCGCGGGAGAACCGTGCCAGGGCGAATTTCGACTGGTCCTGGAGCTGCGCGCCGGTCGCCGGATCGTTGAGCACGTCGGCCACGACCTTGCTCACGAGCTGCGAGCGCAGCGCCAGCTCCGTGCGCGCGGTGGCGTGGCGCAGGGTGACGTGGGCGATCTCGTGGGCGAGGACCGCCGCGATCTCGGAGGTGTCGCTGGCCAGCGCCAGCAGGCCGCGGGTGACGTAGAGGCGGCCGTTCGGCAGCGCGAAGGCGTTGATGACGGGCGAATCGAGGAGGGTGACCGCGTAGGTCTCCTCGGGCCGGTCGGTCGCCCGCACGAGGCGGTCCGTCACCTCGGTGAGGAGGCGCAGGCTCGCGGGCGCCCGGTACTCGCCGCCGAAGGAGGACACGAGCTTGGCGTGGTCGGCATCCGAGCCCGCGCGCTCGCGCCCGGTGGTGCGCGGCGCCTCGCGCGGCACCGCGATCGCGGCGGGCTGCACCACGGCGCCGGACTGGTCGCCGATGCAGCCCGAGAGCAGGCCGCCCGCGAGCAGGGCCGCGCAGGCCGGTCCGGCGCCCCGCCGACGCTGGAGGGAGGGTCCGCCCGCCCGGGGGGTCACGATCGAGGCCATCCCTATCATCGAGACCATGCCGTTCAGCGCCGCGGCGCCCGCTCCCCGTCCAGAATTTCGATCACGTCCGCGCTCGCGACGTCGAGGGTCGGACCGCGCCAGGCTTCGAGCCGGCCCCGGACGCGGACCTCCCGCCCCCGCAGGCTCTCGGCACTCAAACCACGTTCCTGCAACCGGCGCCAAGTGCGTTTCGACACGGTCACGGTGAGCCCGTCCTCACCCTTGCGCGCGAAGTCGAGATAGGTCCGGCGCGCGCGCTCGCCGACCCGGAGCACGGCGCCCTGCGCCACCACGAAGCGTCCCATCCGTGCCCTCAGGGCGGCGCCGTCGCGGACCCCGGGGCCGGCCTGACTCCAGAGTCCGCGTCCCGCCCGCCGCGCGCCCGCCTCCAGGGCGAGGAGGGCCGGCCGGCACAGGGTCTCGCGCTCCCCGGCATCGACGGGCACGAGCCCGGCTTCCACGAGGCCGCCCGCCAAGTCGACCGGCGCCAAGTCCATCCGCGTGCGTTCCGAGGGGGCGGGCGCGGCGCGGGCCTCGCCCTCGAGGCTGGCATCCACGTGGTCCCGGCCCCAGCGGTCCGTCTCGCCGCGAGCCACCAGCGTGAGGCTGCGCCCCCGATAGGCCAGGAGCCAGGCCTGCGCGGCGGCATCCGCGCCCGCCTCGTCCGGCCAGTGGATGCCCGCGAGGACCGCGCGGGCGCCGGAGGCGAGGGCGAGTTCCCCGCGCGGGCCCAGGCCCGCGAGGGTGTCCCTGCGGGCTGGGGCTTCCCGGCACTCCACCGTGGCGCCCGCGGCCGGGCGCGCCGGTCCGGAGGTCATGAGGGCGCTTACGAGGAGCACCCCGCCGCCGATCGCCGATCGTCGATGCGCCCCCGTCACGATGTCCGCTCCCGGCGATCTGTTCGAATCCGAGCCCATTGTGCCGCCCGGACCCGGCCCCCCGCAAGGAAGCCCGGGCCGCCGGGCGGACGGTTCATGCCGCATTGCGGCAGGAGAGACACAGGTGGCGCCCCCGGTTGGCGGGCCGGCGCGATGATGCTAGGACGCCCTCGGTGAGTCTCCGTAGCTCAGCTGGACAGAGCACAGGTTTCCTAGATCACAATTGGGCGTCGCGAGGGGAAACCACGCGGCGGATCCGCTCAAATTCGGGGAACGCCCACCGTCCGCTCGGACGCGGCCGATCCCGAGCCAAGCCCGATGCCCGTTCCGCGGGCGCCGGGACGGTGTAGAGACTAGACGGGCGGCACCTAAGGGCTCCGGCGACGGCGCCTACGGTGAAGGGATAGTCCAGACCACGAACGCACCCTGGCGCAGGGGGCGGCGGCGGAAGCCGAAGTGGGATGAAACCTGGGGTCGCAGGTTCGAGACCTGCCGGGGACGCCACCATCTCTCGGCTCGAAGCGGCACCGCTTGGAGTGCGCGCGGGGGCGCCCTATCTCCCGGGCATGACAGAGCCGCCGGACGACAATCTCGATCACTACGCGTTGGGCTTCTACGCCCCGGGCAAGGGCCTGGCGCGGGCGGATTGCCCCTATGCCGTGGGGACCGAGGCCCACGCGCAGTGGACCGCCGGATACGATGCGGCGCTCGCCGAGCGCGAGGGCACGCAGGAGAGCTGACAGCCGTCCGCGTCCCCGAGGAAGGAACAGCCATGGCCGGTCTCAAGGACAAGCGTGGCTTCATCGACAAGGACCGCCTGGACCTTTCCGAACGGAAGGCCGTGGAGTTCTGGATGAAGCGCTGGGGCGTGACCCAGGACCAGCTCACGGCGGCGCACCGGAAGGTCGGCCGGATGACCAAGGATATCGCAGCCGAGTTGGGCAAGAAGCGCTAGCGAGACGCGCCGGGCCGTACCGGTGCGGAGATCTACGCCTCGGGGGCGCGCCGAGCATAAGAACTTGGTCCGGGCCGGTTCGCCCGGATACCTTCACCCGAAGCGGCGCGCAGCGCGCCCGGAGCCGTGCGGATGCCCCGCTACTTCTTCCATACGCATGTGGGCGCGGACGTCGTCGCTGATCCCGTCGGTACGGACCTGCGCGATCCCGACGCGGCCTGGTCGACCGCCCGCGACACCATCCGGGCCATGATGGCCGAGCCGCGCAACCAGGCGCGCCTGATGGGGGCCTGTCTCGTGGTCACCGATGCGGAGGGCGAGGTGATCCTGGAATTCCCATTCGCCGAGGCGATGGCCGGGCCGGGGGACGGCTCGGTCCACTGAGCGCCGGCGACCCGGCCGGCTCGGGCTTCGCCGGGTCAGGGTTTGATAGTGGTGGCCGCCTCGTCGATCGCCGCCTGGTGATACCAGCTATCCATGAAGCAGGGCTGCGCGGGCTGGCGCGGCTTGTCGCGACCGGACAATCCGGTGGTCAGGCCCGTGATCGTGCCCGCGGTCCTGGTCGTGCCCTTGCCCGTCGAGCCGGCTCGTCCCGGGAAGGGAAGGATCGTCGCCGTGTGTTGATGGTGCCCCATAGTCATGAGTGGTAATGTCCTTTGGTGCACTGCGCTCGCGCCGTGCCAGGACTAGAGTATAGGCATGGTCGCCTGCATTTGCATCGTGGATTCGCTCATAAAACAGCCTGTTGCGAGAAATATAGGCGTGCTGAATATTCTTCCACGTTCGGTCAAGGGAACTGACCGAAATCGCGCCGATTCCGGGCGAGGCCATTCTGCGGGCAGTGGAACGCCGGACGACGGCACGCCCATGTGCGCCACCGCAAGGCCACGCTTCGCATCCGAGGCTACACGCTCGGCCTCGACAGGGGGCGGACGCGATGACCTCGAAGGTAATGCTGGTGTTGACGCTGATCGTCTATCTGACGACCGGCCGGGCGCCCGGCATGCG
Organism: Methylobacterium sp. J-078; assembly: GCF_022829285.1. Lineage (GTDB taxonomy): Bacteria > Pseudomonadota > Alphaproteobacteria > Rhizobiales > Beijerinckiaceae > Methylobacterium. The sequence continues at coordinate 121,459 of NZ_JAKSYI010000038.1, read as the reverse complement.
CGAACTGCGCAATCCCGATGCGGAGGCGGGCATGGGCCGCGTGGCCCACGCCCTGAAGCGGGACCTCGTCTGAGGCCCGCGGCCCGGAACGCTCATGCGGGGGAAAGTGGACCTTCGGGGCAAGAAAGCCTGGCAAGAAAGCTTGGCAAGAAAGCCCGGCAAGAGAGCCCTGTGACAGAGCCGGGCAAGCGTGGCCGGTTTGACGCGCTCCATGGCTGGACATAACGTTCCGCCGCCGCAGGATGGGGGCGGCGGGATGCCGGTCCCGGCGAGCCCGGACACGCCTTCGGGACGGGCGCGGCGCTGAGGACGGGACGGGCGGAATGGCTGGGCAGAAGACCGACGCGCGCGACGCGTATGTGGGGCAGCGGATCGCCGAGCAGCGCAAGAAGGCGTCGCTGACCCAGAAACGGGTCGCCCAGTGCTTCGGCATGTCGGCCGCGCAGTTGCAGAAGTACGAGAAGGGCACGAACCGCATCAGCGCCCTGCATCTCGACACCTTCAGCCGCCTGACGGGCGTGCCCATCGCCTACTTCTTCGATGGGCTGGACCGAACCGACCCGGATGTCCCCGGGTTCTCGGAAGTGCCGCAGCAACCCTACGATGCGGATGCGGTCGCCCGTTCTCCGAATGCGTCCTCGAAGGATGGCTCCAAGGATTCCTGGGAGGGGCTCGCCGAGGTCGTGGCCCGGCACGTGGCCGAGCACTTCTCGGAGGACGAGAAGCTGCGGATCGCGGCGGCCCTGAAAGTTCTCGACCGGCGCCTCGGCGGCTGATTTAGCGGACGCTTCGTTTGTTTGAGCGGATTCATCCGGTTTTTCGTCTTGACCGATCCGGGGGCGACTGCCAGACACGCACCCGTCGAAAGATCAGGTGAAGCGCCGCGACGACTTGGGCGCGCCTAGACTCGGGGGCCCTTCAATGCCGCGTTCCAACTACCTCTTCACGAGCGAATCGGTCTCCGAGGGGCATCCCGACAAGGTCTGCGACCGGATCTCCGACACCGTCGTGGATGCCTATCTCGCGGCGATGCCGGAAGCCCGCCTCGGCGTGGAGACGCTGGCCACCACGAACCGCATCGTCATCGCGGGCGAGGTGCGCGGCCCCGATTCCGTGACCTTCGAGCAGCTGGAGCACCTTACCCGCGAGGCGGTGAAGGACATCGGCTACGAGCAGTCGGGCTTCCACTGGAAGAACAACGACATCGCGATCCACCTGCACGCCCAGTCCGCCGACATCGCCCAGGGCGTCGACGCGGCCGGCAACAAGGACGAGGGCGCGGGCGACCAGGGCATCATGTTCGGCTACGCGTCCGACGAGACGCCCGAGCTGATGCCGGCGCCGATCTACTACGCCCACAAGATCCTCAAGGACCTCGCCGACGCGCGCAAGGGCAAGCAGGGCGATGCCGCCAAGCTCGGCCCCGACGCCAAGAGCCAGGTCACGGTGCGCTACGAGAACGGCCGCCCGGTGGGCGTCACCCAGATCGTGCTCTCCACCCAGCACATCGACGAGAGCCTCGATTCCGCCGACGTGCGCGCCATCGTCGAGCCCTACATCCTCGCCGCCCTGCCGCAGAACTGGGTCTCCGAGGAGACGGTCTGGCACGTGAACCCCACGGGCAAGTTCGTCATCGGCGGTCCCGACGGCGATGCCGGCCTCACCGGCCGCAAGATCATCGTTGACACCTACGGCGGCGCGGCCCCCCATGGCGGCGGCGCCTTCTCGGGCAAGGACCCGACGAAGGTCGACCGCTCGGCCGCCTACGCGGCCCGCTACCTCGCCAAGAACGTGGTGGCGGCCGGCCTCGCCACGCGGGCCACGATCCAGCTCGCCTACGCCATCGGCGTCGCCAAGCCGCTCTCCATCTACGTCGACCTGCACGGGACCGGCCAGGTGGACGAGGCCCGGCTCGAGGACGTGCTCATGAACGCCCTCGACCTGTCGCCCCGCGGCATCCGCACGAAGCTCGGCCTCAACAAGCCGATCTACGCCCGCACCTCGGCCTACGGCCATTTCGGCCGCGCCCCGGAGGCCGATGGCGGCTTCTCGTGGGAGCGCACCGACCTCGCCGACAGCCTCAAGTCGGCCCTGGCCTGACCCCATGAGCCTGGGGCGGGACCATCTCCCGCCCCATCCGGGCGGGCACCCGGCCGACGCGGGCGGGCACCCGGCCGATATGGGCGGGCACGATATCGAGGGTGTGGACGGCGCCGAGCGCGCCTTCTACGGTCGCCGCAAGGGCAAGCGCCTGCGCGCCGGCCAGGAGCAGCGCCTCACCGAACTTCTGCCGGTGCTGCGTCTGGCCCTGCCGCCGGCCGGCCAGTTCCTCGATCCGAAGGCCCTGTTCCCGGTCCCCACCGACGAGGTCTGGCTGGAGATCGGTTTTGGCGGCGGCGAGCACCTCGCGGCCCAGGCCGGCGCCCATCCCCGCACCGGCATCATCGGCGCGGAGCCGTTCGTGAACGGCGTCGTCAAGCTCCTGCGCGCGGTGGACGAGGCGGCCTTGCGCAACGTCCGGATCTGGGACGAGGACGCCACGGCGCTGCTGGCCGCTCTGCCGGATGCGAGCCTCGCCCGGGTCTACCTGCTCTACCCCGATCCCTGGCCCAAGCGCCGGCAGCGCAAGCGCCGCTTCGTCTCGGACGGCGCGCTCGCCGAGATCGCCCGGGTGCTCAGGCCCGGCGGCGTCTTCCGCTTCGCCAGCGACATCGACGACTATGCCGGCTGGACCCTGGTGCGGGCCGCCCGCTGCCCGGACCTGACCTGGACCGCGACGACGGCGTCCGACTGGACGCGGCCCTGGGCCGACTGGCCGGGCACGCGCTACGAGGCCAAGGCCCTGGCGGCCGGCCGGCCGCCGAGCTACCTTGAGTTCCGGCGCGCCTAACCCACCTGAGCATCGGCGCGACGCGCCGACCGGCGGGTCGCTCGGAAATCCCGTGGGACCCGCGCGACGCGGCCTTGTTCCGCCCGATCTTCGGTTGTCTGATGGCAGCGGACGAGGGCGGGACCGCCGACGCGCGGCCGGGCCGGCTGAGTGAGGTTGTGAGAGTGCAGGACGCATCGAACACGCCCTCGGTCGCCGGCATCGGGTCACGGGTGAAGCGATCGCCCGCACGGGTGATGCGATCACCCGCATGAGTGACGCCGCCGATGCCGACCTCCACGCGATTGCGTTCGCCCAGGCGCCGGTGGGCCTCCTCGTCGTCGACGGCGCCGGCCTGATCCGGAACGCCAACCCCACCCTCTGCCAACTCCTCGGCTATTCCGCCGGTGCCCTCGACGGCCGGGCCCTCTCGGTGCTCGGCGCCGTGGCGCAGCGCGTCTGCATCCGGCGCTGGCTGCGGGCGGACGGGACCGGCCTCGACGTGCGCATCCGGCCCTCGCCGGCGCGCGGCGATTTTCAGGTGCTGGCGGTCGAGGCCGTCGATCCCGACGAGGTCGCGCGGGCCGACGAGAACCGGGCCGCCCTGACCGCCGCCGGCCTCGGCGAGTGGCGCTACGATTTCGGCGACGGGCAGGTGGTGCTCTCGCGCCGGGCCGCGCACATCCTGGGTCACGCCCCGGGGGCGGCCGTCACCTGGGCGACCCTCCAGGCCGCCCTGGAGCCAGGCGAGACCGACCGCATACGCGCCCAGGTCCGTGCCTCCCTGCGCGACACCCGGCCCTTCGCCCTGGAATGCCGCCTGCGCCGGGACAGCGACGGCGTCGCCATCAACGCCGAGGTGCGGGGGCAGGCGATCCTCGGGCCCGATGGCGGGCGCCGGCCCGTGGCCGTCGTGGGGGTGATCGAGGACATCACGACCCGCGTGGAGGGACGCAACGCCCTGCGGGCCGGCGAGCAGCGCCTGCGCATCGCCACCGCGCTGGCCGAGCTCGGCATCTTCGAGTGGCACATGCTCGACGACCACGCGATCTGGGAGAACGAGCGCATGTTCGCGATCTTCGGGCGCGTGCCGTCCGATGGCGCGCTCGGCAAGCGCGAGTTCCTCGACGCCGTGCTCCACCCGGAGGACCGCCCGGCCTTCCGCGCCGCGATCACCCGCGCCTTGCGCGAGGACAGCGTCCTGGAGGCGACGGGCCGCATCCGCCGCCTCGGGGACGGGGCCTGGCGCACCCTCGACTTCGCCGGACGCTTCGAGCGCGACGCCGCCCACCGCCTGCCCCGCCGCCTGATCGGGGTCGTGGCCGACGTGACGGAGCGGCGCCTCGCCGAGGAGCGCCAGACCCTGCTGATCCGCGAACTGCACCACCGGGTGAAGAACACCCTGGCCACCGTGCAGGCCATCGTGGGCTCCACCGCGCGCACCGCCTCCAGCATCGAGAGCTTCTACGAGGCCTTCGTCGGGCGGATCATGTCGCTGGCCCACACCCACTCGGTCCTCACCGAGGACACCTGGCAGACCGCCTCCCTGCGAAATCTCCTCGTCAACGAGTTGAAGCCCTATGCCGAGGGGGCTCTCGACGGTGAGGGGGATGCCCGCATCCAGCTCGCAGGGCCCTCCGTCGACCTGTCCTCGGAACTCGCGGTGCCGATCGGCATGGCGATCCACGAACTCACCACCAACGCGGCGAAGTACGGCGCCCTCTCCACCCGCGACGGCCGGGTCGCGATCACCTGGGACCTGCGGCCCGGCGGGCCGGCCGGCACCCTGCATTTCACCTGGGTGGAGCGCGGCGGACCCGCCGTCAGCCCGCCGAAGCGCCAGGGATTCGGCTCGCGCCTGCTCCAGCGCGTGCTCACCGCCCAGGTCCGCGCCGAGGTGACGATGGAGTACCCGCCGGACGGGTTCTGCCTGACGATGCTGGCGCCGCTGCCGGTCCGCAACGACGCCCTCAATCCGCTCGCCTGATCCTCAGGCAGCCCCGCGCGCGTCCGTCTCGCCGCCGGCCTCCACGAAGGCCTTGAGTTCGTCGAGGGACGCGAAGGTGTAGCGGCCGCGCGGCGTCTCGGCCTCGATCACCCCCGTCGAGAACATCACGTAGGTGTTGCCGCCCGAGGCATAGGTGCCGACCACCTGACGCTCCGGCTCCGACGGAGGCTCCGGCTCGGGCTGCGGCGCCTCGACGGGCGCGGGCGCGACGGGCTCCGGCTCGGGCTGGTGCGCGACGGGCTCGTTGACGGGCTCTTCGACGACCGGTTCCTGCGCGACGGGCTCGGGCTCGGCGAGGGCGGGGCGCAGGACCACGGGCTCCGGTTCGGGCTCGGGCTGCGGCGCTTCCGGTGCCGGAGCGCCGAACAGCATCTCCTCCTCCGGCTGATGCACCGGGGGGGCGGGCTGGTGGAACTCCGGGTACCCGGCCTCGGGCTGCGGGGGCACTTCGGGATGGGGGCCTTCGGGATGGGACTCTTCGCGATGAGGTTCGGACGGCTGGGCCGCGGCGTCTTCCTCGGGCAGCAGGTTCGGCAGCAGCGGCTCGGCGGCGGCTGCCTCGGGAGCGGGCGGCGGGGGCGCCGGATCGAAGAAGGTCGGCTCCCGGCCGGAGCGCAGGGTGGTGGCGGCGCCGAGGCCCGCGCCGCCGAGGGCGCCGAGGCCGGCGGCCGTGACCGCGAGGCTCGGGCGCTGGCGCAGGGACGCCGACAGTTCGGATTCGGCGGCCTGGACGGGCGCGGCCTCGGCGCGCGGCGCCTCGCGCAGGACCTGCGCGAGGGCGCCGAGGCGGCGCGCGATCACGGCGAGCCCGAGGAGCACGGCGCCCGCCGAGGCCGTCGTCGCCCCCGCGATGGTCATGGCGAGCCCGCTCTCGAGCCGTACGAAGGGGAAGCCCTGGATGACCGATATGATGCCCCCGACGATCATGACGGCGGCCAGCGCGAACAGCGCGATGCTCATGGACTTCTCGACAAACGCCTGCACCTGACGGGTGCGGCGCGCACACTAAAGGTCTGGCGGGCATTTGCAAAATCCGACGCCGCCGGCGCGCCGGCATCGACCGGTCCGGGGCATCGACTTCGCCGGGGCATCGACTTAGGTATCGGCGCGTTGGTGCGGCGGCGGTGCACGCCGCTGCGCCGATGTCTCACGAGACGGAGAGTTGCCCATGACCTTCACCCTGCCCGAACTGCCCTACGCCTACGACGCGCTCGGCCCCTACATGTCGAAGGAAACCCTCGAGTTTCACCACGACAAGCACCACAAGGCCTATGTGGACACGGGCAACAAGCTGCTCGAGGGCACGGGGCTCGAGGGCAAGAGCGTCGAGGAGGTCCTGACCTCGGCCTACGGCAACAACCAGCCGCTCTTCAACAATGCCGGCCAGCACTACAACCACATCCACTTCTGGCAGTGGATGAAGCCCAACGGCGGCGGCGCCGCCCCGGGCGCGCTCGCCAAGAAGATCGACGAGGATCTCGGCGGCTTCGAGAAGTTCAAGGCCGATTTCATCCAGGCCGGTATCGGCCAGTTCGGCTCAGGCTGGGCCTGGCTCGCGGTCAAGGACGGCAAGCTCGCCATCATGAAGACCCCGAACGGCGAGAACCCCCTGGTGCACGGCGCCAAGCCGATCCTCGGCGTCGACGTCTGGGAGCACTCCTACTACATCGACTACCGCAACCGCCGGCCTGACTACCTCAAGGCGTTCATCGAGAACCTGGTGAACTGGGAGCACGTCGAGGCCATGTACGGCGAAGCCACCAAGTAAGGTCTTCCGTCCGTCGATCCGCGCCGCGAGCCACCCGGCTCGCGGCGTTGCCGTGTCCGGTCCCAAGCGAGTTCGCTGCCCGGATCGCAGGCGCACGAGTCCCTCCCGCCTGCTCCGCAGGCACCCTTCCCCGCAGAGGGGGGAGGGATCGCGACGTCCGTCGAGCGAGCCTCATGATCCGCAGCATCCTCTCCGTCGGCGGCTGGACGCTGGTCTCCCGCGTCACCGGCTTTGCCCGCGACGTGGTGATGGCCGCGATCCTGGGCGCCGGGCCGGTGGCCGACGCCTTCGTGGTGGCCTTCCGCCTGCCGAACCACTTCCGGGCGATCTTCGGCGAGGGCGCCTTCAACACCGCCTTCGTGCCGAGCTACGCGGGCCTTTCGGAGACGGACCGGGCAGAGGCCGGCGCGGCCCGGCGCTTCGCCGACCGCATCTTCACCCTCATGCTCCTCGTGCAGATCGTCGTCCTGGTCCTCGCTCTGGCGGCGATGCCCTGGGTGGTTCGGGCCCTGGCCCCGGGCTTCTCCGAGGACCCGGAGCGCTTCGCACTGGCCGTCTCGCTGACCCGGATCACCTTCCCGTACCTCCTGTTCATTACCCTGGTGACCCTGTTCTCCGGCCTTCTCAACGCCCACCGGCGCTTCGCGGTGGCGGCCGGCGCCCCCGTGCTCCTCAACCTGTCGATGCTGGCGGCCCTCGGTCTCTCCGCGTTCTTCCCCAACGCGGCCTACGCCGCCGCCTGGGGCGTCTCGCTCTCGGGCGTCCTGCAATTCGCCCTGGTCTGGTGGGCGTGCCGGCGCGCTGGGATCGCGCCGCGGCTGGCCGCGCCAACGCTCAGTGATCCGGCGATGCGGCGCTTCTTCACCGTGCTGGGGCCGGCGGTGATCGGCTCGGCCGGGTTCCAGATCTCCGCCTTCGCCGACACCATCCTGGCGAGCCTGCTGCCCACCGGAGCGATCTCGGCCCTGTGGTACGCCGACCGGCTCTACCAGCTGCCCTTCGGGGTCATCGCCATCGCGGCCGGCACGGTGCTGCTGCCCGAGATGAGCCGGCGCATCGCGGGCGGCGACGTCACCGGGGCGCACGCGGCCCAGAACCGGGCGGCGGGCTTCTCCCTCGCCCTCGCTGCGCCCTTCACGGTGGCCTTCCTCACCCTGCCGGGCCTGATCATGGCAGCCCTGTTCCAGCGCGGCGCCTTCGGGGCGGAGGATGCCGCCCGCGCGGCCTCGGTGCTCGCCGCCTACGGGCTGGCGCTGCCCGCCGTGGTGCTCCTGCGCAGCGCGCTCGCGAGCTTCTACGCCCGCCAGGACACGATGACCCCGCTCATCGCCTCACTGACCGCCATCGCCGTCAACGTCGCCCTGAAGGTGGTGCTGACCGGACCCTACGGCGTCACCGGCCTCGCGCTCGCCACCGCCATCGGGCAGTGGATCAACCTCGGCCTCCTGGTGGCGCTGGCCTGGCGGCGCGGCTGGATGGCGCCGGGCCGGACCCTCGGCGTCACCGTCGTGGGGGTGGTGGTGGCCTGCGCGGCCCTCGCGGCCATCGCCCTCTATGGACTGCCCGTGGCCGAGGCCGTGGTGCCGGCCCTGCCGCGCCTGCGCGAGATCGCGGTACTGAGCGTCCTCGGGCTCGCCGGAACGCTGGTCTATACGGGCCTGTTGTTGGCGACGCTGCGCCTGCTCGGCATCCGCCTGCGGCGCACCTGAGGAGCCCGCATGCCCGATTCTCCCCGTGACTCCGAATCGCCCCGCATCGCCGTCTTCGACGCCTACGGCACCCTGTTCGACGTGCACGCGGCGGTGGCGCGCCATGCCGGGGCGGTCGGCCCGGACGCGGACAGGCTGTCGGAGATCTGGCGCGCCAAGCAGCTCGAATATTCCTGGGTGCTCGGGCTGATGGGGCGCCACGCCCCGTTCTGGGACCTGACCGAGCAGGCCCTGGATTACGCTCTGGCATGCTGCCCCGGCGTCGACCGGGCCCTGCGGGCGCCGCTCCTCGACGCCTATCGCGACCTCGATGCCTATCCGGAGGTGCTCGGCACGCTCCGGGCCTTACGCGCGGCGGGCTGGCGCACCGCGATCCTGTCCAACGGCGATGCCGGCATGCTGGAGCGGGCGGTGGCCTCCGCCGGGCTGGCGGACGACCTCGACGCGGTGCTCTCGGTGGAGGCCGCCCGGACCTTCAAGACCGCCCCGGCCGCCTACCGCCTCGCCACGGAGCAGTTCGGCGCCGCCCCCGGCGCCGTGCTGTTCTGCTCCTCGAACCGCTGGGACGTGGCGGGGGCTGCCGCCTTCGGGTTCCGGCCGGTCTGGGTCAACCGCAAGGGGTTGCCCGAGGAGTACCCGGATCACCCGCCCGACCGGGTGATCGGCAGCCTCGACGCCCTGCTCTGAGGGCTGCCCGGAGCGGCGCTTTGGCCTCCCGAACTGCGGCCCTTAGGCCGCCTGAACTGCGGCCCTTAGGCCGCCCGAACTGCGGCCCTTAAGCCGCCCGGATGGTGGCGAGGAAGTGGGCGACCTGACCTCCGAGGGCGTCGGACTGGCGCGCGAGGGCGGAGGCCGAGGCCAGCACCTGGGCGGCCGCGGCCCCCGTCTCCTCGGCGGCCCCGGCCACGCCCGCGACGTTCTGGGTGACCTCGCCGGTCCCGACCGAGGCCTGGGCGACGTTGCGCACGATCTCCTGGGTGGCCGCGCCCTGCTCCTCGACGGCGGCCGCGATCGAGGTCGCGACATCGCTGATCTCGCGGATGCGGCCGGTGATGCCGCCGATGGCCTCCACCGCCTGGCCCGTGGAGGCCTGGATGCGGGCGATCTGGCCCGTGATCTCGTCGGTGGCCCGGGCCGTCTGGTTGGCGAGTTCCTTGACCTCCGCCGCCACCACCGCGAAGCCACGGCCTGCCTCGCCGGCGCGCGCCGCCTCGATGGTGGCGTTGAGCGCCAGCAGGTTGGTCTGGCCCGCGATCGTCGAGATCATCGCCACGACGTCGCCGATGCGCTGGGCCGCCTCGCTGAGGTCGCGCACGAAGGTCGCGGTCTGGCCGGCCTCGGTCACCGCCTCGCGGGCGAGGGTGGCCGAGCCCTGGACCTGGCGGCCGATCTCGACCACGGAGGAGCCGAGCTCCTCGGCCGCCGCCGCCACCGTGGTGACGTTGGAGGAGGCCTCCTCGGCGGCCGCCGCCACGGTGACGGAGCGCTGCGCGGTCTCGCCGGCATTGGCCGACATGCTGCCGGCCGTGGCCTGGAGCTGCGCCGCCGCCGTGCCGACCTGGGCCACGACGCCGCCCACCGCAGCCTCGAACCGGTCGGCGAGGGTGTGCATCGTCTGCCGGCGCAGGGCCTCGGCGCCCGCCCGGGCCGCCTCGGTCTCGGCTTCGAGGGCGCGGGTGCGGATGATGTTGTCCTTGAAGACCTGGACGGCGCCCGCCATCGCGCCGATCTCGTCGCCGCGCCCGGTTCCCGGCACGGCGATGCTGGCGTCGCCGTCGGCGAGGCGGCCCATGGCGTCGGTCATGTGGCGCAGGGGGCGGCTGACGCCGAGGGTCAGGCCGATGGCGGCGCCGGCCGCGATCAGCAGGGCGATCCCGATCAGGACGGTGGTGGTGAGGAGGGCGGTGTCGTAGGTGTCCTGCGCGTGCGCGCCGCTGGCGGCGGCACTGCGCTCCTCGTAGTCGACGAGCTTCTGGAGCGGGCCGAGCACCGCGTTCACCCCCGTCGACATGTCGGTGTTGTAGATGCGCTGGCCGCCCGCGGTGTCGCCGGCCTTCACCCGCGCGATCACGGATTCCTGCAGCCCCTTGTAGGCGGTCCAGTTCTTTTGGAAGTCCTCGTAGAGGGCGGCGGCCTCCGGCGATTTCGGCCGCGCCGCGAAGGCGGTCTGGACGCCGTTCATCTCGGCCTCGCGCTTGACCAGGGTGGCCGAGACCTCGTTGCGCAGTTCGGGAGTGTCGGCGGTGATCAGGCGCGCGCCGTTGGTCCGGGTGCGCAGCACCAGAACCTGCATCTTGCCCAGCAGCTGCACGTTCGGAAGCCGCTCCTCGCGCATCTCCCGCGCGACCCCGTTCACCGCGTGCAGCTGCATCAGCGCCGAGCCGCCGATCCCTGCCACGAGGAGGAAGACGAGGCCGAAGCCGAGGAACAGCTTCGTTCGGATGGAGAGCGCGCGGAGGGACATGCGGCGAGGAGCCCGTCTGGAGGAAGGCCTCGCATCATTCTTCAGAGGCGTTAAAAATTCCCCCGCATTCGCCTGGCGAGGGCGAAGTTCACCGCGAGTGACCATCCTGCACGGGCATCTTAGACTGAATAGTCAAGGTGATAATTTCCAGTTCGACTGATGAATGACCAGCGTCATTCCACGTCCGTCCGGGCTTTTCACCGACTGGCTCGTATAATCCGCCGTCCCCGAAATCCCGGCGTACTTGCCCGTGCCGCCAATGAAGACATGTGTGCCCTTGATGCCCTTGGCCTCGTAGGTGGAGAAGATCTGATCGCCGTCGGCGTCGCTGTCGATGCAGGAGCCGCGGTTCAGCGCCTCGCTGCCGACGACCTCGCGCATCCCGATGCAGCGGGTGCCCATGTTGTTGAACATCGGGCCGCCGGCGTCGTTCCGGGTGATCCCGGAGCTGTCGTAGGTCGTCACCGTGCGCTCCCCGAGCTTCATCGTGAGGAAGGAGGAGGTGACGTAGGTGGTCGAGTAGCTGTCGGTGCCACTGCGTGGCAATTCGGCGGCGTGCGCGAAGGGCGCGGCCAGCACGGCTGCGGACAGAAAGACCCAATGTCGTGACATGATGATCAAGCCTCCGTCTGAGAACAGGCGTAGAGACACTCGCGTCGATTCGATGTCGAGCAATCATGATCGCGACAGGAATATATGACAACTAAAAACTTTAGATTTTGTACTCGAAAACAGGTTTATCTCCCTTTTCGCGACTGTCGATGAACGCGCGGCGGGTGTTCTGTCCTAGTGGCAATCTTTGCGGGATTCGACCGAGCCGTTCCGTGGGTCAGGACCGGCCGAGGGCGGTCTCGATCAGCCTGATCCCATCGGCGCTGTCCCACTCCGCCGGCCCTTTCATGACGCCGAGGGTGCAGCCCCGCCCGTCCACCAGCAGGGTCGTGGGCAGGCCCAGCGACCCGGTGGCCTTCTGGATCGCCGGCAGCACGCGCCCGCCCGGGTCGGCGTAGTAAGCGAGCCGCGCGATGCCGTTCTGCTTGAGCCAGGCGGCGGGCGCGTCGAGGTTGCGGGTGTCGACGTTGATCGCCACCACCGTGAAATCCGGCCCGCCGAGCCGGGCCTGGAGCCGGTCGAGGGCTGGCATCTCGGCCTTGCAGGGGGCGCACCAGGTCGCCCACAGGTTCACGAGGCGCAGGCCCGTCACGCCCGCCAGGGTGGTGTCGACCCCCTCCGGGCCCCGGAAGGCGAGGGCGGGCGCCGGCACCGGCGGGACCGCGACCTGGAGGGCCGCGACCTCGCCCCGCGCCAGGGGCGCGATCCGGGCCGCCGCCGCTGCGGAATCCGCGCAAGGGGCGGAGTTGCCGCCGGTCGAGCCCGTCCCGTATACGGCAAGCCACGTGCCGAGGACGGCGACGAGGACGGCTCCGCCGGCGAGGGTCGCACGGATGCCGGGCATCATCGTTGCTTGCCCGAGTGGGCAGGGCGAAGGGCGGGAAGGGTCATTGAGAGCATGAGCAACCGGATGTGGGGCGGGCGCTTCGCGAGCGGCCCCGCCGAGATCATGGAGGAGATCAACGCCTCCATCGGGTTCGACAAGCGCCTCGCGCCCCAGGACATCCGCGGCTCGCTGGCGCATGTGGCGATGCTGGGCGAGGCCGGCATCCTGCCATCCGCCGATGTGGCCGCGATCCAGGACGGTCTCAAGGCCGTGCGCGACGAAATCGAGTCGGGCGGCTTCGTGTTCCGCCGCGAGCTCGAGGACATCCACATGTCGGTCGAGAGCCGGCTGACTGAGATCGTCGGCCCGGCGGCCGGGCGCCTGCACACCGCGCGCTCGCGCAACGACCAGGTCGCCACTGACATGAAGCTCTGGGTGCGCGACACCCTGGACAGCCTGGACGCCCAGGCCGCCGATCTCCAGCGGGCGCTGGCCGAGAAGGCGCTGGCGCACGCGGCCACGGTGATGCCGGGCTTCACCCACCTGCAATCGGCCCAGCCCGTCACCTTCGGGCACCATTGCCTCGCCTACGTGGAGATGCTGGCCCGCGACCGTGGCCGCTTCCGCGACGCCCGCGCGCGCCTCAACGAGTGTCCTCTGGGAGCCGCGGCGCTGGCCGGCACCTCCTTCCCCATCGACCGGCACGCCACCGCCGCCGCGCTCGGCTTCGACCGCCCCACCGCGAATTCCCTCGATTCGGTGGCCGACCGCGACTTCGCCCTCGAATCCCTCGCCGCCGCCTCGATCTGTGCGGTTCACCTCTCGCGCTTCGCCGAGGAGCTCGTGGTCTGGACCTCGGCGCAGTTCAACTTCGTCAGGCTGTCGGACGGCTACACCACCGGCTCGTCGATCATGCCCCAGAAGCGAAACCCGGACGCCGCCGAACTGGTGCGGGCGAAGTCCGGCCGCGTCATCGGCGCGCTCACGGGCCTGCTCATCGTGATGAAGGGCCTGCCGCTCGCCTATTCGAAGGACATGCAGGAGGACAAGGAGGGCACCTTCGACGCCCTCCAGGCCCTCTCCCTGTGTCTGGCCGCCATGACCGGCATGGTGCGCGACCTCGAACCCAACGCGCCCGTCCTGGCGCGGGCCGCCGGCTCCGGCTACGCCACGGCCACCGATCTCGCCGACTGGCTGGTGCGCGAGCTCGGTCTGCCGTTCCGCGAGGCCCACCACGTCACCGGCCGCCTCGTCGGCGTGGCCTCCGCCCGCGATGTCGGGCTGGAGGCGCTCTCGCTGGCCGAGATGCAGGAGGCCGAGCCGCGCATCACGCAAGCCGTCTACGCGGTCCTCGGCGTCGAGAACTCGGTGTCGAGCCGCACCAGCTACGGCGGCACGGCCCCCGACAATGTGCGCGCGCAGGCGAGCCGCTGGCTCGGCACCCTCGGGACCGCCTGACCCGGCCGGCCTGAAGAACCACGCACCGGGCAGGTGCGTTCACGGCTCAGCTATGTGATGCTGTGTAGGACCTGCCCCGAGCCCTTCGGAGATCTCCCATGCCCGCCGACAGCTGGATCGCGCCCGACGACGTCCCCGCCCTCGCGGCCGAAGCCATTCAGCGGATCGACGCGGCCCTCGGCCGCCTGACCGACACCGACCGGGACGCCTTCTGGGCCTCGGTGCGCAAGTGCTACAACACGCCCTACAACGATCCGGAGCCGCGTCCGCTGCCACGCATCCCGGAGGTCGAGAAGACGGCCCCCGAGCAGGCGCTGCCGGCGGGTGCGCCCGGGGCGGACGGGAGCCTCGGAACCGTCCTGGCCGCCGCGCTCGCGGCCATCCCGATGCCGGCGGGCTTCGCGGGCGAGGCCCACGCCGTCTGAGGCGCGGTCGTTCGCAGGCCTCCGCATGAAACCGGCGCGCGCGGGCGCCGCAATTTCGGACGCAATTTCGGACGAATGTCAGGGTCTCTCGGCCCGGCGGCGTCCTTCCAAGGGTCCTTCATGATTCCTGTTCTGTGGCGCGGTCTCCGGTTCGGAGCCGCCATGATCGTCCTGACCGCCGTGGCGCCCTTCGTGCCGCTGCCCCATACCCTCGGCGCGACGCCGGCTCTCGCTCAAGAGGCCGCCCCGGAGGAACCGGAGGCCCCGGGCAAGAAGCGCCGACGCGGGCGCGAGAAGAAGGCGCCGGTGACGGCCCCCGGCATGCAGCAGGCGACGCCGGTGGCGATCTTCGGCGACTGGAACGTCTTCGCCAACGGCCAGGGCAAGACCCGCGTCTGCTACGCCATCGCCCAGCCCCAGACGCGCTCCCCGAAGACCCTGAAGCGCGACACGGCCTACCTGTTCGTCACCGTGCGCAAGGCCGAGAACGTGGCCAACGAGGTCGCGGTGATGCTGGGCTTCCCCGCCAAGCCGGCGAGCAGCCAGGCCAAGGCCAATGCGGGCCCCGCCGCCACCGACCCGGCCCTCAACCTCGGCGCGACCCGCTACGGCCTCGTGACGAAGGACAACAACGCCTGGCTCCAGAACCCGGCCGAGGAGACCCGCGTGGTCACCGAGATGACCCGGACCCCGAAGCTCCAGGTCAAGACCACCTCGCTGCGCGGCAACCCCACCAGCGACGAGTACGCCCTGGCGGGCTTCGGCGAGGCGATGAAGCGCGCCCGCGAGGAGTGCAAGTAGGCCGCCCTACGCCGGATCCGCCGCGTCGCCCGCCCGTGCCGCCTCGGCGCGGATCGCCGCGAGGGTGAGATGGACCGGCGGGCCGTCGCCGGTGAGGTTCAGCCCGTCGGCGCCGGTGGCGAGGAGGAGGGACAGCGCCTCCCGCAGCGAGGCCGACGCCGCGATCGCGGGGGCGCCCGGCACGGCGCCGGGGCTGCCCAGGGTGCCGGCGGCCATCAGCGCGAGCCGGCGCAGGGCGCGGTCCTGGCCCACGAACCCGGCCGCGAAGGCGTCCGCCGGGGCGGCGAGCAGGCGCTCCGGCGCATCGGCCTGGACGATGCGGCCCGCGCGCATGAGCACGACGCGGTCGCCCATCCGCATGGCCTCGTCGATGTCGTGGGTGACGATCAGCACGGTCTTGCGCAAGCGACGCAGGATGGCGCGGATCTCGCCCTGGAGCCGGTCGCGGGCGAGGGGGTCCACCGCGCCGAAGGGCTCGTCCATGAGGAGGACCGGCGGATCGGCGGCGAGCGCCCGGGCCACGCCCACGCGCTGGCGCTGGCCGCCGGAGAGTTCGTGCGGGCGGCGTGCCCGATACTCGGCCGGATCGAGGCCCACGAGGTCGAGCATCGCGTCGACGCGTTCGGCGATCCGCGCCCGCTTCCAGCCCAGCAGGCCCGGCACGGTGGCGACGTTCTCGGCGACGCTGCGATGGGGGAACAGGCCGACGCCCTGGAGCACGTAGCCGATGCGCCGGCGCAAGGCGACGGGGTCACCCCGCGTCACGTCCTCGCCCGCCACCAGGACCCGGCCCGCATCCGGCTCCACCAGCCGGTTCACCATGCGCAGGGTGGTGGACTTGCCGCAGCCGGAGGGGCCGATCAGGGCGCAGACGCTGCCTTCCTCCACGGCGAGGTCGACATCGTCGACGGCGGGGCGCTCGGCGCCCGGAAAGCGCTTGCTCACCCCCTCCAGGCGGATCACGGCGCGGTCCGGCCTCGCCTCAGCAGCCCTCGCCTCAGCAGCCCTTGCAGATCGAGCCCATGGTGGTGCGCATCTTGGTGTCCCAGGCCTTGTCGCGGGCGGCCGCCGCGCGCTGGGCCTTGGCCATGTCGGCCTCCGTGGAGGCGCGGGTGTAGGGGGCCTTCGTTCCACCGCCGCCGCTCGGCGGCTTCGTGACGCCGGTCGCGGTGATGTTGCGCGGGGCAGGGCCCGGCGCTCCGGAATTCGGCTGCGCCAGGGACGGGGCGGCGCCGAGCAGGAGGATCAGGGCGCAGACGGCGGCGATGCGGGACATGAGGAGGACAATCCCTGACAGGTTTCGAAGGTCGCGTATGGGGCGGGCGCGTCGCCGCGGCCCGCTCTTCTGCCTTGTCTACGACCGACAACGGTAAACAATTAAGGCGCCTCGGCCATTGTCCGCGACGCGCGAAGGTCCGGCGGGGTGCCAAACGGCACGCGCGAACGCGGATCGTCTCGCCGGATTGCTCGGGACGGCCCGACGTCGTCTCAGGGGCCGCTGAGGAAACCGATGCGCTCGCGGGCCGGCTGGCCGATCCAGAGCAGGACGGCGCCGATCACGAGGCCGAGCAGGGCGGCGGGCGCCAGGGTCAGGGGCAGCACGAGGATCTGCCAGAGCCAAGGGGCCACCCCCTCCACCGTGCCCTGCAGGGCGCTCGCCCGGTCCTTGAACAGGGTGAAGGCGAGGTCGCTGACGCTGGTGACGCGCAGGCCGTTATTCGCGATGGAGCGGGCGCCGTCGTAGACGAGGCAGACGAAGCCGCCCGCGAGGAAGACGAGGCCGAGGAAGCGGCTGAGGAAACGGACCATCGCACCCGATCGCACCCGCCGGCATCCGCGCCGGCCGTTGAGGCTGAGTAGGAGGGCGGGCCGACGGGCGCAAGCCACCGCTGCCCGGGCGGTTGTTCAAGCGGTCGTCCAAGCGCTGGCACCGCGGTTTGCGCCGGATGGCGAGCGCGCCATATGCGGGCACGGGGCCGCGCGGCGCGCGGGGCCCGGCCGCAACCCGAGACCCGACCCAGACCCATGCCCGACGCCTCGACGCTCCTCGATCCGCTGCCCGCGCCCGGCGAGACCGCACCGCCCCTCGGGCTGGTGATCTTCGATTGCGACGGGGTGCTCGTCGACAGCGAGCCGATCAGCCTGGCGCGGCTCACGGCCGGCCTCAACCGCATCGGCGTGCCCATCGACGTCGAGACCGTGCGGGCGCGCTTCGCCGGAACCTCGATGGCCTCCATCATGGAGCACATCGCGCGCGATTACGGGATCGGGACGCCGGACGGCTTCGTCGAGGCGGTGAAGGTGGATACCCTGCGCGCCTTCGACGCGGAGCTGCGCGCCGTCGCGGGCGTCGCCGAGGCGGTGGCCGCCCTCGGCCTGCCCTCCTGCGTGGCCTCCAGCAGCGATCCCGTCCGCCTGCGCCATTCGCTGGGCCTGACCGGGCTGCTGCCGCTGTTCGAGGGGCGGATCTTCTCCTCCACCATGGTGGCGCGGGGCAAGCCGGCGCCGGACCTGTTCCTCCATGCCGCCGCCACGATGGGCGTGGCGCCCGACGCCTGCCTCGTCATCGAGGACAGCGTGCCCGGCGTCACGGCGGCCCGCGCCGCCGGCATGCGCGTCGTCGGCTTCAGCGGCGGCGGCCACTGGAAGCACGACCCGGCCGCCGCCGACCTGACGCGGGCCGGGGCGGCCCGGATTTTTTGCGATTACCGCGACCTTGCGGCCGTGCTCGCGGCCGCCTGAGGGGTTCGCGAAGGAAGCATCCCCGCCAGGACCAGAGCGGGGCCGTTTCTGCCACGGACTGTGCTGCATTCGGAAGATCGATCCGTTGACGAAACGCAGCGGAATGAGCATTTTGAAGACGTTCGGCGACGCCCAAGCGTGTCGCCGGGCCGCGGTGATTTGAAGTGTGTAGCTTGCGCCGCGTCATCAAACGCTAAAGCACCGCGATGCGTGCGCGCCTCGTGGTCCTTCTCGGAAAGGATGACTTGCCGTGACTGTCTGCAACGCAATCCTCCGGCAGGGCGATACCTCGCTCCTCCGGTCCTCGGCTTCCCGGTCCCAACGCGGCTGCTGTCGACGCTGACCTCTCCGTCGCGTCCCACCGTTCGTTGTCCGCCGGCCTTGCGCCGGCCACCGGAGTCCTTGTCATGTCCCATCTTCAGATCGAGGCCGAGCGGGCGCTGAATCGCCTGCACGCGGCCCCCGGCTTCGCGGATCACCGGGCGGAGCGCGCCCGCAACCGCCTGCATGTCGAGCCCGCGCCGACCCGGATCATCGAGATCGGCGAGATCGCCGCCGGCATCGCCGTGCCGGAGCCCGGCGGCGTGCGCTTCTTCTCGTCGAACCGCGACTTCGACCCCCTCGACGGCGCGGTCTTCCGCAGCGTCGAGCAGGCGGCGCGCGCGGCGCGCGACCGCTTCCGCAATCGGATCGGCGCGCGGGAGAGCCGCCTCCAGGCCGTGTGATCGCTGCGGCGCGCTGGCCGCTCGTATCAGACCAAATCCGTTTGATCCCTTCCGGCGATCCCTGTCGGATTGCCGGAAGGGATGGCGGATTTGGGCTTTGCTCAGGCGCCGCGCGGGCTTGCTGATACGTCGTCCGCTTTGATCAAGCGGATGACGTATCAGACCAGCCAGCGCGCCTCGCGGTAGGCCCCGTCCCAGAACAGGTATTCGAGGCGGGTGGCCTGCGCGTAGGCATGGTGCATCCGCGCTCGGACATCCGGCGAGGCGCCTGCGGCCGCCTCGTCGGTGGCGGCGATCATCTCGGCCACCGCCCGGGCGAAGTCCTCGCCCGCGTAGGTGTCGATCCAGGCGCGGTACGGGTTGTCGGCCCGCGCGCGGGAGAAGATATCCCGGCCGATCTCGGCATAGATCCAGAAACAGGGCAGCAGCGCGCCGAGCACCACCTCGTAGGGCTCCGCATAGGCGGTGGCGAGGAGGTAGGAGACGTAGTGGTCGCACGGGGGCGAGAGCGGCGTGCCCGCGAAGGCCGCGGCGTCGATGCCGTAATCGCGGAAGAAGCCGCCGTGGAGCGAGCGCTCCACCACGATGGCGGTCTCGGCCGCCCGGGCGAACTGCACCATCCGGTCGGGGTTCGGCGCCTTGGCGGCGGCCAGCGCCAGGGCGCGTCCGAAGCCCACGAGGTAGTGCGCGTCCTGCACGATGTAGTGGACGAAGCGCGCCCGGGTCAGGGTGCCGGCGGCGAGCTCGGCGTTGAACGGCATGGTGCGGATCGCCTCGTAGGCCTCCGCGTTGCGCGCCCAGGCCTGTGCTGAAAAGGCTTGGGACGAAACGGTGTCGGTCATGCCCGGCTTTCCCGCTCGAAGGACAGGGTGACGCCGTGGCGGGCACGACCGCCCGGTGCCAGCAGGCGCTGCGAATCCCGGCCCGTGAGGTCGCCTTCGAAGCCGGCCCAGTCGGCGTGCCCGGTCCAGCATTCCAGCGAGAGGAACGGGGCCGTCGGCTTGGTCCAGACCGCCAGATGGGGGAAGTCCGAGACCGCGAGGCGGATCGCCGTGCCGTCGGGGCCGGTGAAGCGCATCCAGCCGCTCGCCGCGTCCCGGAAGACGAGGGCCTCGGTGAAGAGCGCCGGATCGAGGGGCAGGGTGTCGCCCTGGAGGGGGATCGGCCGCTCGTCGCGCAGGAGGACGCCGCCCGCGCCGACTTCCGGCACGAAGGGGCGCTCCGGGTGCTCGAAGCGGACCGCGTAGCCGCCCCCGGCGGCGCGGGTGCCCCCGGCGAAGGGCCAGGGGAAGGCCGGGTGGAAGCCGAGCCCGTAGGGCAGGGGCACCGTGTCGGTGTTCTCGATCCAGATCTCGAAATCGAGGAGCCCGGGCCCGACCCGCGCGACGATGTCGAGGCGGAAGGCATAAGGGTAGTGCGCCCGGGTCTCCGCGCTGTCGGTGAGGCGCAGGCTCACGCTGTCGTCGGACCGCTCGATCACCGTGAAGGGCAGGTCGCGGGCAAAGCCGTGCTGCGGCATGGGGTAGGCCTGGTCCCCCACATGGACCGTGCCGCCGCTGGAGGCGCCGACCACCGGGAAGAGCCATGGCGCGTGCCGGTTCCAGTGCGCCGGGTCGCCGCTCCAGAGATACGCGCGGCCCCCGACCTGCCAGGAGACGGGCTCGGCCCCGTCGGCGTCGATGACCGCCTGCGTGCCGTCGCCGGCCGTGATCGTGATCCGTTCGCCCATCTCGCGTCCTGTCGTCCGGCTGGCCGTCCCTCGCGGGCCGGCGGAAGAGGTCCTCAGCGCGCCTTCAGCACCGCCCGGCAGGCGGGGGGAAGCGCCGCCATGGTCATCGGCGGCTTCGGGCGCGGCGGCTTGGTCGCGGGCTTCGGGTTCATGATCGCGTCGCTGAACCAGTAGGCCAGCTCCTCGCCGCAGCCGTCGCCGGAGGGCGGCGGGGCCTGGTCGCCGCACTGGTCCTGGCCCGCCGGGCAGGCGAGGCGGATATGGTAGTGGTAGTTGTGCCCGTACATCGGCCGCACCTTGGAGAGCCAGGCGCGGTCGCCGCCGGCCTCGCGGCACAGGGCCTTCTTGATCGCCGGGTTGACGAAGATGCGCGCCACCTCGCGCTCCTGCGCCGTCATGCGGATCAGCTTGAGGTGCTCCGGCGTCCAGACCTGCGGGTCGATGTCGAGGCGGTCGGGCCGGACCACGTTGGTGGCGGAGGTCTCCTCGCGCTCGACCCGGCTCATGCGGTGGTCGGGCATCGGGGTCAGCCAGATGTCGGCGTCGAGGCCGAGCTGGTGCGAGGCGTGTCCGGTAAGCATCGGGCCGCCGCGGGGCTGCGACATGTCGCCGACGAGGAGGCCGTTCCAGCCGATGCGGGGCGCCTTGGCGGCCAGACGCTCCAGGAACTCCACCAGCGGCGGGGTGCCCCACATCCGGTTGCGCGACAGGCGCATCACCTGCCAGTTCGGGCCGTCGACGGCCAGGGCCTCGCCTCCCGAGAAGCAGCCCTTGGCATAGGACCCGTAGGCATGGGCGGGGCCCGGCGCCGGGGTGAGGGCGCGGCCGAACAGGGCCTTGGCGGGCGTGTCCGGCGCGTCCGGGTTGGCGAGCGGCGGCAGGGGCTTCGGGTTGACGCTGCCCCGGTCCTGGGCTGCGGCCGGCAGGCCGAGGCAGGAGCCGAGGAGCGCGAGCGTCGCGAGGCGAAGGCGAAGGGTCAGCGGAGGGCTCCCGGGATCGCGTCCCCGCCGGGCGGGGCGCCGAGGATCTTCTGTGGGCGAGGGATCGAGGTCTCGGGGCCACGCTAGTCCATCGGGGATCGCCCCGTCGAGGGTCCGCGGCGTCGCCCTACTCCACCGGCGCCACGGCGATCCGGATCGTGTCGACGGCCGCATCGCTCACCAGGAGGGTGATCGGCGCGGTGCCGAGCTGGAACCGCACGCTTTTCGCGAGCATCGGGCAGCCGGGCCGCATCGTGCTCGCGGTCGGGGGCCGGGTGGTCCGGTCGTCCTGGCTCACATCGATCCAGGCCCGGTCCGACAGGGTGACCTGGTAGGCGCCGGGGGCGAGCGGCGCCGCGAGGTGCAGCACGCCGCCACGGGCACCGGGCCTGGGCTCCCGCGAGGGCGCGAAGGGCGGGGCGACCGCGTCCTGCGGCTTCAGGACGAGGATGGCGGCCGGCATCGCGGCCGCCAGGGTGCCGCCGGATTCGACCCGCGGCAGGCTGGAGGCCGAGAACCAGGCCTGCTCGCGCAGGAGCGACCAGTCGAACTGCGTGCAGGCCGCCGGGTCCGCGGCCGGCAAACCGCCGGAGGGCCGCTCCTGGGCTCCCGCGAGGGGAGCCGCACAGGTGGCCGACAGGGCGAGGAACGCGGTCGCGGCGAGCCGGCGCATCGCCCTCAATCCACCGCGACCAGCACGTCGGAGGACTTGACCACGGCGTAGGCCTCTCCGCCCACGGTCAGCTTAAGGCTGTCGACGGATTCGTTGGTGATCGAGGCGGTGACCAGCTGGCCGCCGGCGATCTCGATCTTCACATGGGCCGTGGTGGCCCCCTTCTCCACCGAGACGACCTTGCCCTTGAGGACGTTGCGCGCGCTGATCTTCATGACGATGGATTCCCTTGCGTTGGGCCGGCCCGGATGGGGGTCGACGCGGCGGGACGATGCCGTCCGGACCGGCGCGGTGCAAGCCGTCCGGATGCAACCCAGCACCGGCGCCCGCGAGACCGTGATCCCTCACGGCGCCGCGTCGTCCTCCGGCGCGCTCTCCTCCGAGACCCGGCGGCGCGAGCCCCATTCGGCGAGGGCGTCGTTGAGGTCGTCGAGGACGAAGTGGCGGGCGCTGTCGCGGTCGTAGCCCTCCGCCAGCAGGTCGTCGTACTCGGTGAAGACGTGGCGGGCATAGGCCACGAGGGCGAGCCAGGCCGCGTTGTCCGGCCGCGCGTTGCGCAGGCCGGGGCTCGCCAGGGCCCGGTCGGTCACCGCCTCGCTCTCGAATTCGGGCAGGCGCGGGGCGAGTTGCGCCAGCGCCGCCGCGACCGCCTCCCGCCGGTTCATCGCATGTCTCCCATCGCCCGGGTCGCTTCGGCTTTCTTCGGGGTCAGCGGTCGTGGTGCCCCGCGATCAGGCGGTCGGTGAGCGCCATCAGGAGGCCCGAGACCACGAAGACCATATGGATGCCCACCAGCCAGGCCAGATCCCGGTCGCTCATGGCCTTCACGTCCATGAAGGCCTTCAGGAGCGAGATCGCCGAGATGGCGACGATGGACGAGACGAGCTTCAGCTTGAGGCCGGTGAAGTCGATCGTCCCCATCCAGGCCGGCCAGTCCTTGTGGTCGGCATGGTCGATCTTGGAGACGAAGTTCTCGTAACCGGAGAACATCACGATGATGAGCAGCGAGGCGGTCAGCGAGAGGTCCACCATGGTCAGCACGCCGAGCACGACCTGCGATTCGGTGGCATCCCACATGTGGGGCACGAAGT
Organism: Methylobacterium sp. J-078; assembly: GCF_022829285.1. Classification (GTDB taxonomy): domain Bacteria; phylum Pseudomonadota; class Alphaproteobacteria; order Rhizobiales; family Beijerinckiaceae; genus Methylobacterium. The sequence goes on along the minus strand of NZ_JAKSYI010000038.1, from coordinate 98,579 downwards.
GGGCGAGTTCCTGCAGCAGCTTGACCAGCAGCACCAGGATGCCGATGGCCAGGGCTCCATAGAATGGCGCCAGGAGCCAGCGGCTCGCGAACAGGGCCTGCTCGAAAAGACGTTCCATGCCTGAAAGATCCTCCGCCAGGGTCTCGCCCCGGGTGCCCGGGCGACGACCGTCACGCGCGACGCGGGGCATGTCGCATGCGGGGACCGGGCCGGGCAAGGCATACGCGGACGGCGCGTGGGGGAGAGGCGCGTCGGGTGACGCCGGCGGCGGCGAGCCTCGCGTGTGGCCCGCCGTCGGCATCCGATGAATTCGGGATGATTTATCGTGAAGCGTTCGCTAAAGATTTTCTGTCAAATGTTGGTGGTCGGGCGAGAGGCCTGACCACGCGCCTGTTTGACCGGATCCGCCCGTGACCCAGACCAACACGGTTCTCATCGTCTCGGACCGGCCGCAACTCGCGGCCCTGCTCGCCCGCGCCGTCGAGAACGTGGTCGCCTGCCGCTGCATCGAGCCCGGCGCGTCGCTGCCCGCCGCTCTGCCGGCCGTCGCCGTGGTGGACGTCAGCCGGAACGCCACCCTGGCGCGCGCCTGGGTGGCGCGGCTGCACGCCTCCCGCATCGCGACCCTGCAGCTCACCAACCAGGCCGCCGCCATCGGCCGCACGGTCTCGGCCACCCGGACGCTGCGGGCCGACGCCCCCCGGACGGTCGTGCTCGCCACCCTGTTCAACCTCATCGATTCGCGCCGGACAGGGGAGCGCCCGGTCCCGGGGGAGCCGTCGGTCCCGAGCGCCGCGACGGCGGCGCGGGCCGAGAGCCTGGCGCGGGTCGCCGACGCCATGGTTACCCGCGTCTTCGAGGCCGCCGGAGCGGGCCGCGCCCTGACCCCGGCCGAGACCGATGCCGGGACGGAGGTCATCCTCGAGGCGGTCTCGGAATGCGGAATCCGGACCTGGTTGGAGGCCATCGAGCGCCATGACCAGCAACTCTATCAGCATTCCCTCAGTGTCGCCGGCTACGCGGCCGCGTTCGGAACCGGCCTCGGCCTTCCCCGCGCCGACCGGATGCGCCTGGCCCGGGCGGCCCTGCTGCACGACCTCGGCAAGGCCCGGATTCCCCTGGAGATCCTGAACAAGCCGGGCCGGCTCACCCCGGCCGAGATGGCGGTGATGCAGACCCACCCGGCCATCGGCGCCGACCTCCTGCGCGACCAGGAGGGATTCGATGCGCAGACCCTTCAGGTGGTGCGCCACCACCACGAGATGCTCGACGGCTCGGGCTATCCCGACGGGCTCGCGGGCGCGGCGATCCCCGACCTCGTACGACTCGTCACGATCTGCGACATCCACTCGGCGCTCACCGAGCGGCGGCCCTACCGCGACCCGCTCCCGCACCGGGAGGCCCACGCCCTGATGCTGGACATGGTCCCCCGGCTCGACGCCGACCTCCTGCGCGCCTTCGAGCGCCTCGTGCTGCAGGCCATCCCCGACGCCGCGGTGGCGTGAGAGCGGCCGGGCCCGCCGGACCGGAAATCCGGGCCGGATGTCGAAATCCCGGCAGGATAATGCCCCTCGAAAGCGATTCTCTCCCAGGCTCGCGATATCCGGAGCGTTTCTCTCCGGGGCCGGATGCTTTCAAAAGAACGTTTCATTGATTCTCGCGTCCGTAGCGGGCACGTTTTCCTCAGAACGGCATCACGAAAAGCCTCGTGAGCCGAGCCCTTCGACTGAGCCAAGATCTTGGAAAACGCCGATGTGGACCAGCGCTCGTCTTGAGCGATGGCACGCTCGCGTCCCGAGGTCTTGTCGCCGAGCGAGAGTCCTTTCATGTCGCTGCCCCGCATCGTCGGCTTCACCGCCAACCTCCAACGCCCGTCCAAGACCCGGGCGCTCGCCGAATCCCTCGCCGAAGCGGTCGGCGCGCACCTGCGGGCCGACATCCGCCTGTTCGACATGCTGGATGCCGGCACCGGCCTCGGCGCCGCCTGGTCGCGGGACCTGCTGCCGCTGCCGGCCCGCCGCATCGTCGAGGCCATCGAGGGCGCCGACGCGCTGATCGTGGGCTCCCCGGTCTACAAGGGCGCCTACACGGGCCTGTTCAAGCACCTGTTCGATTTCGTCGACCCGGCGGCCCTGGTGGGCAAGCCCGTGATCCTGTCGGCCACCGGCGGCGGCCCGCGCCACGCCCTCGTGGTCGAGCATTCCCTCCGGCCCCTCTTCGGGTTCTTCAGCGCCCACACCATCCCCAGCGCGGTCTACGGCTCGGACGCGGATTTTCGCGACGGCGTCCTCGTCGATCCGGGCGTGAAGGCCCGCATCGCCGATGCCGCGGGTCAGCTCGCGGAACTCCTCGGGGGCCGGGCCGCCCGCAGCGCCTTGCCGGAGGCCGGTGCGCCGGTCTCGACGTTCGCCAGCGCCGGCTGAGGCGCGCCCGGCGATGCTCTCCCGACGCAACCTCCTCGCGGGTGCCCTGGCGGCGGCCTTGCCCGGCCAGGCCATCCAGCCGGCCCGCGCCGAGGGCGGCACCTTCCGGATCGGCTATCAGAAGAACGGCATCCTCGTCGTCGCCAAGCAGCAGGGCGCGATCGAGCAGGCGCTGAAGCCCCTCGGCGTCTCCGTGCGCTGGACCGAGTTCTCGTTCGGCCCCCCGGTCCTCGAGGCCCTCGGGGTCGGCGCCATCGATTTCGGCCAGACCGGCGCGCCGCCCCCGGTCTTCGCCCAGGCCGCCGGCAACACCCTCCTGTACGTCGCGGCCCAGGATGCGGGCGGCTCGGGCGAGGCGATCCTGGTGCCGCCGGGCTCGCCCCTGACGACGCTCGCCGATCTCAAGGGCCGACGCGTCGCCTTCGCCAAGGGGTCGAGCGCGCATTACCTCGTCGTCCGCGCCCTGGAGAAGGCCGGGCTGGCCTATGCCGACATCGAGCCCGTGACCTTGGCGCCCGCGGATGCGGCCGCCGCCTTCGCGCGGGGCGCCGTCGACGCCTGGGCGATCTGGGACCCGTACTTCGCCATCGCCGAGCGCCAGCCCGGCATCCGCATCCTGGCCAGCGCCGCCGAGATCGAGAAGCCCACCAACTTCTTCCTCGGCAACCGGGACTTCACGCAAGCCAACGCCGCCGTGGTTCAGGCGGTGGTCTCCGCCCTCGGTGACGTCGCGGTCTGGTGCGAGGCGCACCGCCCGGAGGTCGCCGCCCTGCTGTCGAAGGGCACCGGCGTGCCCCTCGACGCGACCCGGCGCGCCGTCGACCGCAGCGTCTACGTCATCGCCCCGCTCAGCGAGACGGTCGTCGCCGGCCAGCAGCGCGTGGCCGACCGCTTCCAGGCGCTGGGCCTGATCGCCAATCCCATCCGCGTCCGCGATGCCGTGTGGACGCCGCCGGCTCCTCCGGCGAGCAAGGGCTGAACCCCATGACGACCTCCTTCAGCACCCGTACCCTGGAGCGCCTGACGCCCTGGCTCGTGCCCGCCGCGATCCTCCTCGGCTGGCAGGTCGCCGCCTCCACCGGCCTCGTCTCCACCCGCTTCATGCCGGCCCCCTCGGGGGTCATCGCGGCCGGCTGGCAGGCGGCCCGGAGCGGCGAACTCTGGACCAACCTCTCGATCAGCTTCGCCCGGGCGGCCGTCGGCTTCCTCATCGGCGGCGGCATCGGTTTCGCGCTCGGCCTCGCCAACGGCCTGTCGCGGCTCTCAGAGCGGCTCACCGACACCACGCTGCAGATGATCCGCAACATCCCGCACCTGTCGCTGATCCCCCTGGTGATCCTGTGGTTCGGCATCGACGAGGAGGCCAAGCTCTTCCTCGTGGCCATCGGGGTGTTCTTCCCCGTCTACGCCAACACCCTGCACGGCATCCGCTCGGTGGACCCGCAACTCGTCGAGATGGGCCGGGTCTACGGCATGTCGCCCACCACCCTGTTCCTGCGCGTGGTCCTGCCCGGCGCGCTGCCCTCGATCTTCGTGGGTCTGCGCTACGCGCTCGGCATCATGTGGCTGACGCTCATCGTCGCCGAGACGATCTCGGCCTCCTCCGGCCTCGGCTACATGGCGATGCAGGCCCGCGAGTTCATGCTGGTGGACGTCGTGGTGCTGGCGATCGTGATCTATGCCGGCCTCGGCAAGGCCGCCGACGCGGTGACCCGGCTGCTGGAGCGCCGGTTCCTGGCCTGGAACCCGGCCTACCGGAACGCGTGACGCGGCGGCGGCTCTCCTCCCCCTTGCGGGGAGGGCGCGCCCGAACCTCGACGCCCCGCGGCTTCTTTCCCAAACCCATCTCCCCTTCGACGGTCCGCCCCATGCTCGCCACCGCCTTCCGCGTCCCCGAGGACAGCCAGATCCGAGACCCGAAACCCCGCGGGGTCGCCGCCCCGAAGGCGCCGGCCCGGACTGCGCCCGCGCCGTCAGCCACCGGCATCGGCGTCACGATCCGCGACCTGCGGAAGGATTTCGACGGCCACACGGTGATCGAGGGCCTCGACCTCCACATCCCGGCCGGGCAGTTCGTGGCCGTGGTCGGGCGCTCGGGCTGCGGCAAGAGCACCCTGCTGCGCCTGATCCTCGGCCTGGAGCAGCCGAGCGCCGGCCGGATCGCCCTCGAATCGCAGGGTCCGCGCACGCCCCCGAAGCGCATCATGTTCCAGGAGCCGCGCCTGCTGCCCTGGGCCCGCGTCGTCGACAACGTGGCGGTGGGCCTCGGCGAGGGCGGCCGCAAGGCGGAGCGCCGCGCCAAGGCCCAGGCGGCGCTGGCCGAGGTCGGACTCTCCGAGAAATCCGGCAACTGGCCCGCGACCCTCTCGGGCGGCCAGCGCCAGCGGGTGGCGCTCGCCCGCGCCCTCGTCAGCCGACCGGGGCTGCTCGCCCTCGACGAGCCGCTGGGCGCCCTCGACGCGCTCACCCGCATCGACATGCAGGCGATGATCGAGCGGATCTGGCGGGCGCAGGGGTTCACCGCGATCCTCGTCACCCACGACGTCGCCGAGGCCGTGGCGATGGCCGACCGCATCCTCGTGGTGGAGGCCGGCCGCATCGCCCTCGACGTCGCGGTGGACGTGCCCCGGCCCCGCCGCCGGGGTGACGCCGACCTCGCGGCCCTCGAAGGCCGCATCCTCGACCACCTGTTGTCCGAGCGCGCGCCGGCCTGAGTGCCGCCGCCTCCAACCCCGTGAGAGTTTTCCCATGACCGGACAGACCGACGTTCTCTGGTTCCTCCCCACCCACGGCGACGGCCGCTACCTCGGCGCCCAGGAAGGCGCCCGCGACGTCTCGATCGCGTATCTGCGCCAGATCGCCCAGGCCGCCGACGAGCTCGGCTATTACGGCGTGCTCCTGCCTACCGGCCGCTCCTGCGAGGATTCCTGGGTGGTGGCCTCGGCGCTGGCGCCGCTCACGAAGCGCCTGCGCTTCCTCGTGGCTGTGCGCCCCGGCCTCCAGGAGCCGTCCATGGCCGCCCGCATGGCCGCGACCCTCGACCGGGTCTCGGACGGGCGCCTGCTCATCAACGTCGTCACGGGCGGCGACCCCGTCGAGCTGCGCGGCGACGGCGTGTTCCTCGACCACGACGAGCGGTATGTCGTCACCGACGAGTTCCTGCACATCTGGCGCGGGCTGATGTCGGGCGAGACGGTCAGCTACGAAGGCAAGCACCTCAAGGTGGAAGAGGGCCGGGTGATCTTCCAGCCCGTGCAGAAGCCCTATCCGCCGCTCTATTTCGGCGGCTCGTCGCCGGCCGGCATCGAGGTCGCGGCCGAGCATTGCGAGGTCTACCTGACCTGGGGCGAGCCCCCGGCCGGCGTCGCGGAGAAGATCGCCAAGGCCCGGGAGGCCGCCGACCGCAAGGGCAAGACCTTCTCCTACGGCATCCGCCTGCATGTCATCGTGCGCGAGACGGAAGGGGAGGCTTGGGCGGCGGCCGAGAACCTGATCTCGCGCCTCGACGACGAGACCATCGCCAAGGCCCAGGCCACCCTGAAGCGCCAGGATTCCGTAGGCCAGAGCCGCATGATGGCCCTGCACGGGGGCGACCGCACCAAGCTCGAGGTCTCGCCGAACCTCTGGGCGGGTGTGGGCCTCGTGCGCGGCGGCGCCGGCACCGCCCTGGTCGGCTCGGCAACCCAAGTGGCCGACCGGATGAAGGAGTACATCGATCTGGGCATCGACCGCTTCATCCTCTCGGGCTACCCGCACCTGGAGGAGGCCTACCGCTTCGCCGAGCTGATCTTCCCCAAGCTTCCCTTGCGCGCCACCACCGGCGTCGCGCCGAGCAACGCCCGCAACAACGGCCCGTTCGGCGAGGTCATCGCCAACGACATCGTGCCGAGCCGCCGCATCGCGGCGCATTGAGGAAAACACCGCTCGCTGTCGTCAAGCATCCCCTCGCCCCACTTGCGGGGAGAGGGCCGCGATGACCTTGCCGTCATCGCGGCGAGGCGGCAGCCGAAGGTGAGGGGGCGACGTCGAAGGAGCCTCATCCGGTTTCGCCCCCTCACCCTCGCTCCGCTCGTCACAGGCACGACGGGGTGCCCGTGACCCTCTTCCCACACGCGGGGAGAGGGGAATCCCCTTCCGCCGACCGTTCGTTACCCAGAAAGAGCCCCCATGCCCGCCGCCACCCGCGCCCTGGCGCTCCGCCCCGCCGGCACCCGCCGCGCCTGGATCCTCCTCACGGCCCTGGCGCTGCTGACCCTCGGCGTCCTGCACGCCCGCGCGGACGAGCGGGTGATCCGGATCGGCTACCAGAAATACGGCACCCTGGTCCTCCTCAAGGGCAAGGGCCTGCTTGAGCAGCGCCTGAAGCCGCTCGGCTACCGCGTGACCTGGGCCGAGTTCCCCTCGGGGCCGCCCCTGATGGAGGCGCTGAACGCCGGGGCCGTCGATCTCGGCTCGGCCGGTGAAGCGCCCCCGATCTTCGCCCAGGCCGCCAACCCGGACCTGCTCTATGTCGGCCACGAGCCGGCAGCCCCCAAGGGCGAGGCGATCCTGGTGGCCAAGGACAGCCCGATCCGGACGGTCGCGGACCTGCGCGGCAAGAAGATCGCCCTGAACAAGGGCTCGAATGTCCACTACTTCCTGGTTCGCGCCCTCGAACAGGCGGGCGTGCCCTACGAGGCGGTGACCCCGACCTTCCTCGCACCCGCCGACGGGGCCGCCGCCTTCGCGCGGGGTGCCGTCGACGCCTGGGCGATCTGGGACCCCTACCTGGCGTCCGGCGAGCGCAGCACCGGCGGGCGCATCCTCGCCGACGGCACTGATCTCGTGCCGAACCGCCAGTTCTACCTCTCGACCCGCGCCTTCGCCGCCGCCCACGGCCCGGCCCTCGACGCGACGCTCGCCGCCATCGGCGAGATCGACGCCTGGGCCAAGGAGAACACCGACGCGGTGGCGGCCGAGCTCGCCCCTTCGGTGGGCATCCCGGCGCCGATCCTCACCGTGGCCCTGCGCCGCCTCACCTACGGGGTCACGCCGCTAAACGCCGAGACCACCGCCGACCAGCAGCGCGTCGCCGACACCTTCCACCGCCTCGGTCTGTTGCCCAAGCCCCTCGATGTCGCCTCGGCGGTGCGCAAGCCCGGAAGCTGAGGGACGGGCTCAGCCCGGCAGAACCGGCGCTTTCACCCCCGGCAGGCGGTCGAGGTCGGCCGGGCTCAGGTGGGTGTGCGCCGTCACCAGGGCGTGCGGGGTGAGGGCGAGCCACTGGCGCAGGGAGATGTCGGCGTAGCTCGGGCTGCGGAACATTTCCAGGAAGGTCAGCGGCGTCGTGCCGGTGTTCTCGATGTAGTGGCCCATGGCGAAGGGCACGTAGCCGACGTCGCCGGCCTGGTAGTCGAAGGTGCGGGCCTTCGATTCCGAGCCGAACACCGTCATGCGGCCCTGGCCCGCGATGTAGAACTGCCACTCGTCGCCGTTCGGGTGCCAGTGCAACTCGCGCAGGCCCCCGGGCTCCAGTTCCACCAGGGCGGCCGCGATGGTCTTCGAGGCCTTGAACACCGAGGAATCGGTGATGCGCACGGTCCCGCCCGGCAGGCTCAGCGGCGCCTGGGCCAGCATCCGGTGACTGAAGGGCTCCGGCACCGGGCCGGCGCCGCCCATCCGGTCCGCCGCGAGGGGGCCGGGCGTGGGTCCGGGGAAGATGTAGAGTTCCTTCTCCGGCACACCCGCGAAGGCGCTCTCCGGCAGACCGAAGTTCTTGGCCAGGATGTCCCTCGGCGTATGCGCCAGCCAGTCGGTCAGGAGGAAGGTGGAATCCTCCGAGAACCCACCGTCGTCGAAGACCAAGAGGAACTCGCAGCCGTCGATCCCGTCGGCCGACAGACCCTGGATGGAATGCGGGATGCCGGAGGGGAAGTACCAGAGGTCGCCCTCGCCGACGTCGTCCGCGAAGGTCCGGCCCTGCGCGTCCACCGCGGTGATCCGGGCCCGGCCCTTCAGCATGTAGGCCCACTCGGCCTCCTTGTGCCAGTGCATCTCGCGCACCACGCCGGCGCCGAGCCGCATGTTCACCCCTGCCATGGCCTTTGAGACGGGCAGTTCCCGGACCGTCGTCTGCCGGGCCCAGCCGCCCTCCTCGAGGCGCATGTGACTGTCGGCGAAGGACCATTTCAGGTTCGGCATCGTGCCGTGGTCGGTCCGGGGCGGGCGCAGGGTGAAGGGGGCCTGCGCCTCCCGCGCCGGGTTGCGCGGGCCGAGGATCGAGGCGCCGTCCTTGCCCCGGATCGGGCTCTGCGGCGCGGGCTGACCTTGTGCCCCGGCCAGGGTGAGGAGCGATCCCCCGGCGGCGGTGGCGGCGAGGAGGCTTCGGCGGGACAGGTCCGTCATGGGCATCGGGTCTCGTGTGGGGTCCGGGGACGCCCCTGGGCGCCCCGTCGCCCTTCCTCAATCGACCCCATGGACCGCCGTTCCGTGCCTCACGGCCTCGTGCGGACCTCCGTCACGCCGCCGCCTCGACGGGGGCCGCCGGGCGCTCGCTCTGTGCCCCCAGGCGCTCCAGGAAGGCGGCGGCGAGGCGCCCGCGCGTCGCCGGGTCGTCGCTGCCCTGGCGCAGCAGCACCCGGTTGTCCTTGCGCACGATGTGAGCGTGGGCCGGAACGTGCAGGGGCGGCGCGTTCGGCCGCAGGTCGGCGGCCAGCCCCTGCGGCCCGCCGCTGAGGCGGTGGATGCCGAGCGCCAGGCAGCCGACCCGGAGCCGGGCGAGGGCGATCAACTCCTCGAAGGGCGCAGGCGGCGGGCCGAAGCGGTCCACCACCTCGCTGCGCAGGGCCTCGACCTCCTCCGGGTTCGTGAGGCGCAGGGTGCGGGTGTAGAGGCTGAGCCGCACCTCCGGCTCGGGCACGTAGTCGGCCGGCACGGCGCCGCAGAGGCCGAGGCGGATCTCCGGGTTCCAGTCCTCGGCCGGCTCGCCCTTGGCGGCGCGCAGCGCCAGGTGGAGCAGGTGCTGGTAGAGCCCCAGGCCGATGAGCTTGACGTGCCCGGCCTGGTTCTCGCCGACGAGGTCGCCGGCGCCGCGCAGATCGAGGTCCCGGGCGCTGATGGCGAAGCCCGCGCCGAGGCGGTCGAGGGCCTCCAGCGTCCGCAGGCGCTTCTCGGTGGCGGGCGTCAGCGGCCGGTCCGGCCGGCTGAGGAGGTAGACCACGCCGCGGCGCTGGCCGCGCCCGACCCGGCCGCGCAGCTGGTGCAACTGCGACAGGCCGAAGCGCTCGGCGTCCCAGACCAGCATGGTGTTGGCGCGCGGCACGTCGAGCCCGCTCTCGATGATGCTGGTGGCGAGCAGCACGTCGCCCTCGCCATCGGCGAAGCGCACCATCACGTCGTCCATCTCGGCGGCCTTCATCTCGCCGTGGGCCACCATGGTGCGCAGGTCCGGAACCAGCGTGGCGAGGCGCGCCGCCATGGGGGCGATGTCCTCGATGCGCGGGCAGACGACGAAGCTCTGGCCGCCGCGCCGGTGCTCGCGCGTGAGGGCGTCGCGCATCGCCTCGTCCTCGAAGGGCGCGATCACGGTGCGGATGGGCTGGCGCACGGCGGGGGGCGTGGCGATGACGCTGAGGCTCTGGAGCCCGACCAGCGCGCTCTGGAGGGTGCGGGGGATCGGGGTCGCGGTGAGCGTGAGCACGTGCCCGTCGCCGGCCGCGTCGCGCAGGCCCTGCTTGATCCGGGCGCCGAAGCGCTGCTCCTCGTCGATGACCATCAGGCCGAGATCGGCGAAGGACACGCCCTTGGCCGCGAGACAGTGGGTGCCCACCACGAGGCGGATGGACCCGTCCGCCAGACCCGCCTTCACCCGCTTGGCCTCGGCCGGAGACACGAGGCGCGACAGGTGCGCGACCTCAATACCGAAGCGGGCGAAGCGCCGGGTGAAGGTCTGCACGTGCTGGCGCGCCAGCACGGTGGTGGGGGCGACGATCGCCACCTGCTTGCCGGCGAACACGGCCGCCGCGGCGGCGCGCAGGGCCACCTCGGTCTTGCCGAAGCCGACATCGCCGCAGACGAGGCAGTCCATCGGCCGGCCCGAGGCGAGGTCGGCCATGACGCCGGTGACGGCGCTCGCCTGGTCGGCGGTGAGCGCGAAGCCGAAGCCGGCGGCGAAGCGCTCCATCTCGCGCTCCCGCGGCACCAGAACTGGCGCCCGGATCGCCCGGCGCTTCTCGGCATCCGCCAGCATCACCCGGGCGGCCCGGGCCATGCAGGCCTCCGCCTCCAGGCGGCGGCGCCCCCAACTTCCGCCCTCGAGCTTGTCGAGGGTCACGGCCTCGACCTCGGAGCCGTAGCGCCAGATCCGGTCGGCCTGAGAGACCGGCACCATCAGGATGCCGTCGCCGGCAAAGCGCAGGCGCAGGGCGTCCTCGCTGCCCCCGTCCCCGGTCCCGACCGATTCCAGCCCCTCGAACACGCAGAGCCCGTTGTCGCGGTCGACGGCGACGTCGCCGATGCGCAGTTCGACCTCGCCGATGGGCAGGATGGCGCTGGGGCCCCCGGCCGCCACGGTGGCGGCGCGCGCCCCGAAGAGGTCTGCAGCGGCGATCACCGCCACGCCCCTGTCCGGCACGCGGAAACCCGCCTCGATCGGGGCTTCCAGGCTGAGGAGCGCCCCGGGTTTCGCCGAGACGGCCTCCGCCCAGGCCCGGATAGCCCGGACCTTGCGCCCCAGGGCGCGCTCGGCGATGCGCGCGAGCCGGGCCAGCGGCTCGGCGGGCCCCGTGAGGAGGATGCGGTCGCCCGCTTTCAGGCGCTCGCGCAGGGTCTCGGCCAGCGCCGTGTTCGGCCGGGCTTTCCGCACGAAGGACGGCATGGCGAGGTCGTCGGCTCCGTCCGCATGGGCCCCGGCGATGCGGCGCGCGTCGCGTTGGGCCGCCCAGTCCTCGGAGCTGAGGTAGAGGCCGCCGTCGTCGGCCCCGCCACGCCGTGACCGGGCCGCGGCCTCGCGGCCTTCCGCGATCTGCTCGAAGAAGGCCTGCGCCCGCTCCTCCGCCCCGTCCTCGACCACGAGGCGCGCGTCGGGCACCTGATCGAGCACGGTGTCGAGGGACGGGTAGAATCGGGCGAGGGCGTGCTCCTGGCCCGTGAAGGGTTCGAGCCGGCTCTCCGAACCGTCCGGCAGCAGGATCTCGGTGGCTGGGTCGATGACGAGCACGTCGACATCGGCCAGGGAGCGCTGCGAGACCGGATCGTAGGAGCGGATCGCGGTGACACGGGCCCCGTCGTACTCGATGCGGCAGGGCCGGTCGGCGGCGGCCGGGAAGACGTCCACGGTCCGGCCCCAGACCGCCACCTCGCCGGGTTCGTCGACCCGGTCGTCGAGGATGTAGCCGAGGCGCTGCAGGAAGGCGGAGACGGCCGAGGGATCGAGGGGGTCGCCGACCCGGACCTCCAGCCGCGCGTCGGCCCAGGTCCCAGCCGGGGGCACCCGCTGGATCAGGGCCGGGGCGGTGGTGAGCACGATGTCGGGCAGGGAGGCCGTGTCCGTCAGCCAGCGCAGAACGCCGGCGCGCGCGCCCATCACCCCCCGCGAGGGCGATGCGCGGTCGTAGGGCAGGCAGTCCCATTCCGGGTAGATCGCCACCTTGCGCTCGGGCGAGAGCGCCCGCAGGATTTGGGCGATGACGTCGAGGCGATGGCCCTCGCGGGCCATGTGGACCAGGGGTTTTCCGCATTCCCTCAGCCCCAGGAGGGCCACCGCGAGGGCGCCGGTGGGCACGAGGGGGGCGGCGATCTCGGGGGCGGGCGCCGGCTCGGCAGCGAGGCGCTCGGCCTTTCCTGCGGCCTTCCCCGTCCCCTTCGCGGCGGCCTTGGGCGACACTTTGCGGGCGGCCGGTTTGACCGGCGCGGTCGGGGCGGGAGACGACGCAGTCCTGCGTTTTGCCATCTGGTGTGTGCGCTGCCCGGCTTGAGGAAACTCAGTCCGGAAACGCGGCCGGCGGGTTTCGGGCTCCGCGTTTTCCGCGTCCGTCCCCAGTTTGTCGCAGGCCCTGTGGATCACATCTCCGGGTCGGGCGCCGCCTCCAGGAGTCCCTGCGCGATGGCCGCCTGGAAGGCCGCGAAATCGGCCTCGTTCTGGTCGCCGTAGGCGAAGGCCCAGTCGGCCAGGGCCTCGCGCAGGTCGCAGTGCCGGTCGCGGCCGCAATAGCCCGCGATGGCCGCGGCATCCCCGGTGCGGGCATGCGCCCGGGCCAGCAGGGCACCGTAGGCCCAGGAGAAATAGATCAGCGGCTGGCCGGTGAGCCCGGCCACGGGGATGTCGCCCTTCATGTTCTTCATCTGGCGCACGTAGAAGGGGCGATCGTCGATGGTGGTCCAGCCGAGCAGAGGATCGCCCACCGCCTGGAGCAGGCGCTGGCCGTAGATCACCCGCTCGCCCTCGTGGTCGCCGTAGGCGTCGGGCATACCGGCGAGGTAGGGGGCGTGGGCTGGCGTCACCGCCTCCTTGACCTGGAGGAAGAGCACGTCCTGATCGGAGTTGCCGCACAGGAGCGCGACGTAGGCCCGGGTGCCGACGCTGCCGACGCCGACGACCCGGTGGGCGACGTCGACCACGTGGTAGCGGCTCAGCATGAACCGGCGCTCGCGCGGCAGGGTCTCGGCATAGTGCTCCAGCCCGCCGATCACCGCCTCGCGGGTCTCGGCATCCACGCCGGTGAGGATCGGCGCCTCCGCCTTGAAACGCCAGCCACCGTCGGTCCGGCGCTCGCCGACCCGGGCGAGCAGGCTCTTGTTGTGCTTCTTGCGGGCCTTCTCCACCGCCTTGGCGATGACCGCCTTCGAATCCTCGTCGATGGTGAGGCCGGCGAAATCGAGCCGGTCGGCCCGGGCCGCCTGATGCCAGACGTCGAGGGGCCCCTGCGGCGCCAGTTCCGTCATGGTGTGCTGGTAGCCCGCCACCGCCGCGAGGGTCGCCTCGCGGCGCTCGCCCTTGCCGACCCCGTCCGTGCGGGCCGCCACCTCGATGCTGGCGACGAGCCGCTTCAGGTCCCATTCCCACGGGCCGATCGTGACCTCGTCGAAATCGTTGAGGTCGAGGACGATGTCGCGCTGGGGCGTGCCGAACAGGCCGAAATTGGCGAGATGCGCGTCGCCGTTCATCACCACCGCGATGCCGCTGCGCGGGGTGTGGGCGAGATCCCAGGCCATGACGTGGGCCGCGCCCCGCAGGAAGGCGAATGGCGAACTCGCCATACGGGCGACCCGCAGGGGAATCAGGTGTTCCTGGCGCCCGGCATGGGCCGCCTCGATCAGGGAGACCGGGTCCGGCCGATTGCCGGGCGGCGTCCAGGCCGCGTGGGAGGCGTGCGGCACGACCTCGCGCAGGGCCTTGCCGGCATGGCGGCGCTTGTCCCAGGGCTCGCCCGCCTCGCGCAGGTTGATGCGGGGGATGTCGGCCAGCGGCGCCAGCAGGATGTCCTCGGCCTCCGCCGCCGAAGCGTCTCTACCCTCGCTCGTGCGCGGGCTGACACCCTGCGGACATTCCATGACCGGTTCCTCGCTCGCGGATCAGTGATGGACAAACCTTGGCCATTTGCGTTCGTTCCCGGGGCGTTACGTCCCAGCGCGGCGTTTCATCCGCTCAGCGTGAATCGATGACCCGGATGTGAAAGGATTTGCGCTGTGAAGCGGTCGTCGCGTTCCACAAGCTTGCGGGTGGCGCCGTCGGCCATCGTCACGCGGGTCGCGCATCCAGCATTCGGATGCCGAAGCAGGACGGCAAATCCGTGCTTGGAGGCCGGGGTCCGGATTTGAACCGGACGTGCAGATCCTTGCGGGGATCTTGGCTCAACCCTCACCCACCTGGCCGAGGTCTATGAAGCATGAATGGAGCCGGTCCGCAAGTGTTGTCCGATGGATGACTAGACCGCGATCGATTTGTCTCGTGGCGGGAATGTCAGGAAAGAATTTGTTAAGATCTTGTATTTCTCTGCGCGCGCCTACCCACGATGCTCGGATGTCCTTGGTGGGCGCGAGCGGCACCTTGGGCCGGCGCGCGCGCCGGGCCATCGGTGATTGACCCGCGTCGGCAAACGGCGTTCTTGGGCGCGAAGCTTGAGCCACGCGATTCCGGAGTGCCTGAACGATGCCCGCAACGTCCGTGCCGACGACGCCCTACGACGACCAGAAGCCGGGCACGTCCGGCCTGCGCAAGAAGGTGCCGGTCTTCCAGCAGGCGCGCTACGTCGAGAACTTCGTCCAGGCGATCATCGACTGCATTCCCGACCGGGCGGGCGCAACCCTGGTGCTCGGCGGCGACGGCCGCTTCCTGAACCGCGAGGTGGTGCAGACCACGCTCAGGATCGCCGCCGCCAACGGCTTCGCCCGGGTGCTGGTGGGCCAGGGCGGCCTGCTCTCGACGCCGGCGGCCTCCTGCGTCATCCGCAAGCACGGCGCCATCGGCGGCATCATCCTGTCGGCGAGCCACAACCCGGGTGGGCCGGAAGGCGATTTCGGCATCAAGTTCAACACCGGCAACGGCGGCCCGGCCCCCGAGACCGTCACCGCTGCGATCTACGCGCGCACCAAGGCGCTGACCGAATACCGCATCGTCGAGGGACCCGACATCGACCTCGACACGATCGGCGAGACCCGGATCGGCGACATGACCGTCGCGGTGATCGACCCCGTGGCGGACTACCTCGCGCTGATGCGCGACCTCATCGATTTCGACGCGATCACGCGCCTGTTCGGAGGCGGCTTCCGCATGCGCTTCGACGCCATGAGCGCGGTCACCGGCCCCTACGCCCACGCCATCCTGGAGGGCGTGTTCGGGGCTGAGGCCGGCACCGTCCTCAACGGCACGCCTCGGGAGGATTTCGGCGGGCACCATCCGGACCCGAACCCCGTCCACGCCCACGACCTCTACGAACTCATGCTGAGCAAGGCGGCGCCGAACCTGGGCGCTGCCTCCGACGGCGACGGCGACCGCAACATGATCGTGGCGCCCGGCCTGTTCGTGACCCCGAGCGACAGCCTGGCGATCCTCGCCGCGCACGCCCACCTCGCCCCCGGCTACGCCAAGGGGCTCGCTGGCGTCGCCCGCTCCATGCCGACGAGCCGGGCGCTGGACCGGGTGGCGGCGTCGCTGGGCATCCCCGCCTACGAGACCCCCACCGGCTGGAAGTTCTTCGGCAACCTGCTCGATGCCGGCCTGATCACCCTCTGCGGCGAGGAGAGCGCCGGCACCGGCTCGAACCACGTCCGCGAGAAGGACGGGCTCTGGGCCGTGCTGATCTGGCTCAACATCCTGGCGGTCACGGGCAAGCCGGCTCAAGATGTGGTGCGGGACCACTGGGCCCACTTCGGGCGCGACTACTACACCCGGCACGATTACGAGGAGATCGACGCGGAGGCCGCCAAGCGCCTGATGGAGGGCCTGCGCGCCAAGCTCGCCGGCCTGCCTGGCACCAAGCTCGGCGACCTCACCGTCGCGGCGGCGGACGACTTCCGCTACGTCGACCCCGTCGACGGCTCCGTCACCGAACAGCAGGGCGTGCGCATCACCTTCGCGGAGGATGCGCGGGTGGTCTACCGACTCTCCGGCACCGGCACGGCGGGCGCGACCCTGCGGGTCTATATCGAGCGCTACGAATCCGCCCCCGACCGGCTCGAACTACCGGTGGCGGAGGTGCTGGCCCCGGTGGTGACGGTCGCCAACGATCTGGCCGACATCGCCGCGCTCACGGGCCGGTCCGAGCCGAGCGTAATCACCTGAGACCGCCGCCCCCGGGGCGGGCCGCTCCAGCGGAGCCCGCCCCGGCGCCACGTCCCGACCTTGAGCGAGGCCTCTCCCCGTGAGCGCAGCAGACCCGACCCTGCCCCTCGTCGTCCTCACCAATCCGATCCACGCGGAGGCGATGGCCCTCCTGACGCCGCACGCGCGGGTCGTCACCGCCGGGGATACGACCCCCGACACCCTGCGGGCGCTCGCGGGCGAGGCGGCGGGGCTGATCGTGCGGGCGCAGCTGCCCGACGACATCCTCGACCACGCCCCATACCTGCGCGGCATCGTCCGCCACGGGGTCGGGCTCGACTTCGTGCCCCTGGAGGCGGCCACCGCGCGGGGCATCCCGGTGGCCAACCTGCCGGGTAGCAACACCGGCGCCGTGGCCGAATACGTCTTCGCGGCCCTGTTCCACCTGCGCCGCCGTCTCGGACACCTCGACGGCACCCTGCGGGGGGCCGGCTGGCTCGCGGCCAAGACCCTGGCCAGCGATCTCGGCGAGATCGGCGGCACCACGATCGGCATCCTCGGCACCGGGGAGATCGGGCGCCGCGTCGCGCGGGTGGCGCGGGACGGCTTCGGCATGCGGGTGCTCGGCCATTCCCGCAGCGCCCGCCACCGGGGACAGGCGTCCGATGATGGCCTGTTCGAGGCCGTGGATCGCGAGACGCTGTTTGCAGAAAGCGACGCGGTGGTGGTGGCCTGCCCGCTGACGCCGGAGACGCGGGGCCTCGTCGATGCCGGCCTCATCGGCCGGATGCGGCCGGACGCGGTGCTGATCAACGTGGCGCGCGGGCCCATCGTACAGGCCGAGGCGCTGGCCGCCGCCCTGCGGGCGGGGGCGATCGGGGGCGCGGCGCTCGACGTGTTCGAGGTCCAGCCGCTGCCCGACGACCACCCCTACCGCGCCTGCCCGAACCTGCTGCTGACCCCGCACGTGGCCGGCACCAGCGCCGACAGCCTGCGGGTGATGGGCCTGGGCGCCGCCGAGGAAATGATCCGCATCCTCGCCGGCGAACGCCCGCACAACCTCGTCAACCCGCCCGCCCTGGCGCATCGCTGAGCGCGCCGGCTCAACGAAGATTCCGAGGAGGACACCATGGCTCTCACCAGCGCGATCAAGGGCGTGATCCCCATCGCCCCGACGCCCTTCCATCCCGACGGCCGCGTCGACGAGACCTCCCTCGACCGGATGTCGGACTTCTTCTCCGGTGCCGGGATCGACGGCCTCACCATCCTGGGCCAGCTCGGCGAGGCGCCCAAGCTCGATCACGCCGAGGCGGTCGCCATCGCCCGGCGGGTCGTCGGGCGCATGGACGTGCCCGTCCTCGTCGGCGTCTCGGCCCCGGGCTTCGCCGCCATGCGCGCCCTCGCCCGCGAGGTGATGGACCTGGGGGCGGCCGGCGTCATGATCGGCCCGCCCAACACCCTGCGCACGGACGACCAGGTGGTGGCCTATTACCGGAATGCCGCCGAGGCGATCGGCCCCGACGTGCCCTTCGTGATCCAGGACTATCCCCTGACCTTCTCAGTGGTAATGACGCCCGCCGTGATCCGCCGGATCGTCACGGAGAACCCGTCCTGCGTCATGCTCAAGCACGAGGACTGGCCGGGGCTCGATAAGATCACGACCCTGCGCGGCTTCGAAGCCGACGGCTCCATGCGCCACATCGCGATCCTCACGGGCAATGGCGGGCTGTTCCTCGACTTCGAGATGGAGCGCGGGGCGGACGGCGCCAACACCGGCTACGCCTTTCCGGAGATGCTGGTGGACGTGGTGCGCCTGTCGAAGGCGGGGATGCGCGACGCGGCCCACGACCTCTTCGACGCGCACCTGCCCTATCTGCGCTACGAGCAGCAGCAGGGTCCCCTCGGGCTGGCGGTGCGCAAGTACGTCTTCCAGAAGCGCGGGATCTTCGCCTCGGACGCCCAGCGCAAGCCGGCCGCGAATCTGTCGGCGCAAGGCAAGGCGGAGGTCGACTACCTCCTGTCGCGCATCGCCCGCGTCGATCCCCGCGCCCGCGTGGCCTCCTGAAGCCGGTCGGACCGGCGCCGCCTGAAACCGGAATGGGCACGGGCGGCGCTGCCCCGCCCGCCGAAATCCGCTAGAGCCGGGAACCCCGTTCCGATCCGAGAGCCGCGATGCCCGACGCCTTCGATCCCCGACCCGCCGCCGACTTCCTGCTGGCGGCCTATCGTGACGGCCGGCAACACGCCGAACTGCCGGAAGCCATCCGCCCACGCACCATGGCGGAGGGCTACGACATCCAGGACCGGCTGTTCGCGGCCCTGGGCGAGACTTGCGCCGGCTGGAAGCTCGCCATCGGCAGCGTCAAGGGCAAGCGCACATCGGGCGTCGGGCGCTCCATCGCGGGTCGCGTGCTGCGGAGCCAGTTCCACGAGCCCGGCGCGGCGCTCCGGATGCCCCATGCGGGGCCGGTGACGATCGAGTTCGAGATCGCCTATGTCATCGCCCGGGACATCGATCCCGGCGCCCCCGCCGTCGAGGCCGCGCACGTCGTGGCCGAGACCCGCGTGGCCTTCGAACTCGTGCTGTCGCGCTTCTTCGACCGCCGCGCGGTGGGCTGGCCGAGCTTCGCCGCCGACAATTCCGCCTTCCAGGCCCTGGTGCTCGGTCCGGCGGTCGCGCCCGAGGAACTCCCGGAGGTGGCGCGCAGCCTCGTGGTCGAGGTCGACGGGGTCGCGCGGGTCCGCGCGGTGACGGGCGAGGACGCGACCGATCCGCTGGCGGCGCTCACCGACCTGATGGCGGTGGCCCGCGAGCGCGGCATGACCATTCCGGCCGGCAGCATCGTCTCCACCGGGACGCTGTCGGTGCCCTTCGACCTGACGGGACCGGGCATTGTCACGGCCCGCTTCGCGGGCCAGACGCTGGGGTTCACGCTCCTGCCGGTGTGAGGCGGCGGCAGAGCCGGCGGGCGCTCAGTCGACCGCCGACCCGTGCAACTCAGCCGTGGTGAAGCGCTGCTGCTCGGCCATGACGAGGCCGGCGAGTTCGCGCTTGAGGGCGTTGAACTCGCCCGACGCCGTGTCGCGCGGGCGCGGGATCTCCACGGTGAGATCGCGCTTAATGCGGCCGGGACGGTAGGTCATCACCAGAATGCGGTCGGCCAGGTAGATCGCCTCCTCGATGGAGTGGGTGACGAAGATCACCGTCTTGCGATACTCGGCCCAGATCCGCAGCAGCTCGTCCTGCAGGGTGCGCCGGGTCAGGGCGTCCAGCGCACCGAAGGGCTCGTCCATCAGCATCACCGGCGGGTCGAGGGCCAGGATGCGCGCGATGGCCACGCGCTGGCGCATGCCGCCGGAGAGGTCCTTCGGGTAGCGCTTGCGGAAATCCGACAGGCCCAGCGTCGCCACGATGCGGTCCACCGTCACGGTGGCGTCGGCCCGCGGCACGCCCCGGATGTCGAGGCCGAAGCGGACGTTGTCCTCCACGTTCATCCAGGGGAACAGCGCGTATTCCTGGAAGACCATGCCCCGGTCCGGCCCCGGCTCGGTCACCGGGCGCCCACCCATGGTGATCCGTCCGGCACTGAGGGGGGTGAAGCCCGCGATGGCGTTGAGCAGGGTGGACTTGCCGCAGCCGGACGGTCCGAGCAGACAGAGGAACTGTCCCTCCGGCACCGTCGCGGTAATACCGTCGAGCGCCGGCACGGCGCCGGTGCCCGTCCCGAACACCTTGCTGGCCTGGGCGATCTCGATCTGCGCCGACATGATGAGGCGTCCCGGTTCAGCGTTCAAGGCCGCGATGCCAGCGCAGGAGGTGGTCGTTGAGGCGCGACATCGCCCCGTCGATGATGAGGCCGAGGATGCCGATGGTCAGCATGCCGCCGATGATCTTGTCGGACCACATGTATTCGCGGGCCTCCAGGATGCGGTATCCGAGCCCGTCCGAGACCGCGATCATCTCGGCGACGATGACCACGATGAAGGCGGTGCCGATGCCGATCCGCATGCCCGCGAGCACGAAGGGGCTCGCCGCCGGCAGGATCACCCGCCGGAACATCGTCCAGGACCCGGCCCCGAGGTTGCGGGCCGCCCGGATGTAGATCGAATCCACCTGCCGCACCCCCGCGATGGTGTTGACCAAGACGGGGAAGAAGGTGCCGAGCGCGATCAGGAACAGGGCGGGCGGGTTGCCCAGCCCGAACCAGACGATGGCCAGCGGGATGTAGGCGATGGGCGGGATCGGCCGCAGGATCTGCAGCAGGGGGTTGAACAGCGCGTAGAGCCGGTCGCTGGTGCCGAGCAGGAGCCCGACCGGCACGGCGAGGCCGGCGCCGACGCAGAAACCCATGAGCACGCGGCCGAGGCTCGCGATGGCGTCGTGCGGCATCTCGCCGGAGAACATCCAGTGCCAGTAGCTCTCGGTGGCCGGGTCGTAGGGCAGGCCGGGGAGGAGGCCCGAATACCACTTCACCGCCACCGCGCTCGGCGGCGGCAGCACGATGGGGGAGAACACCCCCACCCGGCTGAGGATCTCCCACAGGATCAGGAGCGCGATGGGGACGATGGCGCCGCGGAACCGGTTCATCGTGCCGCTCAGTTCGTCTTCAGTTCGGCCTTGGCCTTTTCCAGGAGGTCGGTCTTCACCCACTCGGCGTCGGATTTCGGCGGGTTCACCATCTTACCGAGACCGTACTTAATCATGTAGTCCGTCGTGGTCTGCATGTGTCCGGCCGGGACGTCGTAGGTGTACTTCGCGTTGGCCATGCCGTCGCGAAAATCCTGGCTCGAGAGCTGGCCCTTGAACACGCTCTCGCGGACGTACTTCTCGGCGAGCGCGGGATCGTCGATGAAGGCCTTGGTGGCGGCCACGAACAGCTTGAGCACCCGGGCGGCGACCTCGGGGCGCTCGTTGTACATCTTCTCGGTCATCACCAGCGGGCGCACCGGCACGCCGATGGGGGTGTCGTAGGGCTTGACCACCTCGGTGGCGTAGCCGGCGCTGATGGCCTGCGTCGATTGCGGCTCGCTCTGGCAGATCACGTCGACGTATTTCTGCGCGAGCGCCTGATTCAGGTCGGCGTAGTTGTTAAAGTAGATCAGCTGCACGTCCTTGCCGGGCCGCTCCGACCAGGTCATCCCGTACTTGTCGAGTTCGGCCAGCAGCATCAGGTCCTGGGTGCCGCCGCGGACGGTGGCCACTTTCAGGCCCTTCACGTCCTTCAGGGTCTTGATCGTGTCGAGGTCGGGCCGGCGCAGGATGCGCACGCCGCCATTGGCGAAGCCCGCCACCACGTAGAGCTTCACGCCGTTGCCCCGCGCCGCCACCGCGCCGTCGGCGCCAGAGGCCGAGATGTCGATCTGGTCCACCGCCATGGCGGGATAGATGTCGGCGCCCTTGGCGAACTGCTTCTCGTCGATCTTCAGACCGAATTTCGGGGCGATCTCCTTCATGTAGGAGATGGCGCCGTAATGGGCGAATTTCAGGTTGCCGAGGCGCACCACGTCGTCGGCCCGGGCGGAGCCGAGGGCTCCCAGGGTCGCGAGAACGAACAGGGCTGCGCGCGTGGTGGCGTGGCGCGTGAACATCTTTGTCCTCCGGGCACGGGTCATGTCGCCCGCTTCGTCCGCCGCGAAAACGGTCAGTACGGGCTTGAATAAGCGTATTCTGAGTTCGAAAGTAAACCCGCCGGGGAGAGAGTTTTGACAGCCATTGAAACGGATGAAATCCAACGGGTCACCGTGCTGGGCTGCGGCACCCTGGGCGCGAGCTGGGCGGCCCTGTTCCTCGCCCACGGGCTCGACGTGGCGGCCTACGATCCGGCCCCCGGCTTCGCGGCGCGCACCGCCGCGGCGGTGGAGGCGGCACGCGCGCAACTCGCCGAACTCGGCCTGAGCGGGGCGGGCACGCTCCGGTTTCACGCGACGCTGGCGGACGCGCTCGCGGGGGCGGACTTCGTCCAGGAGAACGCGCCGGAGAACGAGGCGGTCAAGCGCGCGCTGCTGGCCGAGGCCGACCGCCTGCTGCCGCCCGCGATCCTCATCGCGTCGAGCACGTCGGCCATGTTGCGCAGCGCCATCGTGGCGGATTGCGCCCGGCCCGAGCGGGTGCTGGTGGCGCATCCGTTCCACCCGCCCCACCTCGTGCCCCTGGTGGAGATCGTGGCCGACGGCCCCGCGGTCGCGGCGCGGGCCTGCGCCTTCTACGCGCGCCTGGGGCGCCGGCCCGTGGTGCTCAACCGCGAGATGCCGGGTCACATCGCCAACCGACTCGCCTCGGCCCTCTACCGGGAGGCCGTGAACCTCGTGGCGGAGGGGGTGGCGAGCGTCGCCGACATCGACGCGGCGCTCTGCAACGGCCCCGGCCTGCGCTGGGCGGCGATGGGCCCGCACATGACCTATCATCTCGGCGGCGGGGCGGGCGGCATCCGGCACTATCTCGACCATCTCGGCCCGAGCCAGGTGCGGCGCTGGGCGAGCCTCGGCAATCCGGACCTGACGGAGGACGTCAAGGACCGGATCGTGGCGGGCATCGCGGACGAGGCCGGCGGGCGCTCGGTCGAGGCGCTGGCGGCGCGCCGCGACGCGGCCCTCATCGCCATCCTGGGCGCCCGCATCGAGGTCGCAGGCGAGGGCTGATGCCGATCGTGATCCCGACCCGCCGGAACAGCCGCCGGCTTGGTGGAGGCCGATGACGTCACCGGCCACGCGCTGGTGGTCGATGGCGGCCTGACCATGCGGTGTGGCGGCGCCTGACGCCTATTTCAGCGCGGGTTTTGCCAGGTCGTGCGGGGTGCCGTGGCGGCTGGCGCGGGTTTGGGAGCCGCCGGAGCGGCCGTCACCGCCGGCAGGCTGCCCGTGGCGGCCGGAACCGCCCGAACCGGGAGAGCGGGCTCCTGCGCGACGCGCAGCTTGCGGGCCGGCGCGGGCGATGCCCGGCGGACGGCGCGCACCCGGCGGCGGCGCGGGCGTGGGCTCTCGGCGGTGGACCCGATATAGCCGCCGACGATGCCGCCCACCACCGCGCCCACGGGACCGCCGACCAGGGCGCCGGCGACGACGCCCGTGCCGACGCCCACCGTGGTCTTGCTCGCGGCCTCGGCGGCCTGCGGCGCCG
Organism: Methylobacterium sp. J-078; assembly: GCF_022829285.1. GTDB lineage: Bacteria > Pseudomonadota > Alphaproteobacteria > Rhizobiales > Beijerinckiaceae > Methylobacterium. Next base: position 75,301 of record NZ_JAKSYI010000038.1, on the reverse strand, counting down.
ACAGCGCCCCGACGAGCAGTGCAGCGTAGGTGAGTTTCTTCATGATGGTCGCCCGATCCCTGAATTCAGGGGCGATCCCTGGCGAGCCACCGTGACGAAATCTGGGCCGAACCTGCGCGGATGTCCGCTGTATTGGCCGAACCGCCCGCGAAACGAAGGGGCTGTGCTCCCCGCGCCGCACGGAGTGACCCATGCGGCGTCCACTCGACTCACGAGGGCACGAGCGGCCGAAGAATCTCGACCACCTCCGGAAAGCTCGGGCGTGCGGCGTGGTCGGGCTGGGTGCAGGCGGCTTCGAGGGCGCGCAGGGGCCCGTCGCCGATGCCCGCCAGGGTGAGCAGCTCGCCGAGTAGAATTCCCCAGGCCCGCATCTCGACCTGACGCAGGGCCGCGCCGGCCGCGCCGTCGGGCAGGGTGGAGGCGGCGCCGAAATCGCTCACCACCGCCGCCCCCGCCGTCCCGTCCCAGAGGATGTTGTGGCCGTAGAGGTCGCCGTGCAGGATGCCTCGGCCATGCAGGTGCAGGCAGGCCTGCGCCGCGGCCTGCGCGAGGCGCAGCGCCGCCTCCGGCGTCAGCACCAGTGCGGGATCGTAGACGTCGCGGCTGCAGCTCGCGAGGCTCGGCGGGCCGGCGAGCACCCGCCAGTCCGCCGGCAGCAGCCGCATCACCAGCCCCTCGGCCCCCTCCGGGTGGCCGGTGATGCGCCCGAGGGCGCCGGTCAGGTTCGGGTGCGTGCCGGCGGCGAGGCAGGCCGCCATCTCGCGCTCGGGCAGGCCGTCGCTGGTCATCGCACCCTTGAAGAGCTTCAGCGCCACGGCCTCGGGCGTCGCCCCGTCCCGCCGCCAGACCGCGCGATGGACCCGCCCGGAAGCGCCCTCGCCCAGCAGCGCGCCGGGCTCGATGTCCCCCCAGCGCACGTGGGGCACCGCCGGCGGCAGGGGTGCGCCCTCGAAGGGATTGCCGGCGAACGAGGTCCAGGCGAGGCGCGACAGGTCCGTCAGCCAGGGCGGCAGGGCGTCCAGGGCGTTGGCAGCCAGCCGCACCAGTTCGAGGTTGGGCGCCCCCGCGAGGCTCTCGGGCAGGGTCCGCAGGGCGTTGCCCGAGAGCATCAGCTTCTGCAGCGCGGGCCGCGCGCCGAGCGCCTCGGGCAGGTGGGCGATGCGGTTGTCCGTGAGGGTGAGCCAGCGCAGGGCCGGGGGCAGGGCCTCGCCCGGGACCTCCACGAGGCCGGTGGCCCGGAAGCCGACCTGGCTCAGGGCCTGGCAGTCGCCCAGCACCGGTGGCAGGCGCGTGAAACGGTTGCCCGAGCAGAACAGCACGCGCAGGTGCCGGAGGCGGCCGAAATCCTCCGGCAGCGCATCGAGGGCGCTGTTGCTCAGGTCGAGCAGTTCGAGGGTGTCGCCGAGAGCGAGGATCTCGCGCGGGAATTCGGTGAGGCCCGGGGGGAAGCGCAGCTCCCGCGCGCCCGCGCAATCGCCCCGGCGGAGGGCATCGAGGAGGGCGGTCATCGGGCGGCTGCGGGGGTCGGGCGAGGCATCGGCGGTCTCCTGGAGGGGGCGGCCCGCGGCCGCGCCGGTTCGCGATGATTCGGAGCGCGTCTCATAGCGCGTCCGGCCGCGAAGGTCCGCCGGGTCTGGCTGGTCCGCATCGCCCGGCCGCCGGTGCGATCGAGGGCTCGGTGGCACAGCGCGGACCGGGATCGACGCAGGCGCCCGCGTTCCGCGCGGCCTGGACTTTGCAAGGGCGCCGGCAGCAATCGCCGAAGAACGGGAGGCACCGTGGCCCATCATTCGATCTCGCGCAGGACCCTTCTGGGCGGCACGGCCGTTCTGGGGCTCTCGGCCCTCTCCGCGCGGGGCGCGCTGGCGGCCGGGCCGATGACCGTCGGCGTCATCTACGTGGGGCCGAAGGACGATTACGGGTACAACCAGGCCCACGCCAAGGGCGCCGCCGCCCTGAAGGGCCTGCCCGGAATCGAGGTCGTGGAAGAGGAGAACGTCCGCGAGACGACCGACGTCCAGAAGACCATGGAGAGCATGATCAACATGGATGGGGCGAGCCTCATCCTGCCCACCTCCTTCGGCTACTTCGATCCCCACGTGCTCATCGAGGCCAAGAAGAACCCGAAGGTGCAGTTCCGCCATTGCGGCGGCCTCTGGACGGAGGCGAACCCGAAGAACGCCGGCTCGTATTTCGGCTACATCGCGCAGGGCCAGTACCTGAACGGCATCGTGGCCGCGCACGCCACGAAGTCGAAGAAGCTCGGCTTCGTGGCCGCCAAGCCGATCCCGCAGGTGCTCAACAACATCAACGGCTTCCTGATGGGCGCCCGCAGCGTCGACCCGGCGATCACCTGCCAGGTCATCTTCACCGGGGAGTGGTCGCTCGCGGTCAAGGAGGCCGAGGCCACCAACGCGCTCATCGACGGGGGCGCCGACGTCATCACCTGCCACGTGGACAGCCCCAAGGTGACGGTGGAGACCGCCGCCCGGCGCGGCGCCTTCGTCTGCGGCTACCACGCCGACCAGTCGGCCCTGGCCAAGGACAAGTACCTCACCGGCGCGGAATGGGACTGGGCCCCGATCTACAAGGGCTTCGTCACCGGCATGCAGGCCGGCAAGGCGCCCCCGAACTTTTTGCGCGGCGGCCTCGCCGATGGCTTCGTGAAGATGAGCGCCTACGGCCCTGCTGTCTCCGAGGCGGCGCGCAGGAACGCCGACGCGGTCAAGGCCGAGATGATGAAGGGCGGTTTCGCCATCATCCGGGGGCCGCTGAAAGACAACAAGGGCAACGAGATCGCCGCCGCCGGCAAGGGTCTGCCCGAGAACGCGCCCGAACTCGAGAGCACGGGCTACCTCGTCGAGGGCGTCCGGGGCTCGGCCTGACGGGCGCTCGCGGAGACGCCGCGATGGTCGCCGACACCGCAACGACGGATGCCGCCTCGGCGGACAGCGCGGTCGCCGCCCCGCGTGCGCCGGCCGGCCTCCAGCTTCGCGCCTGGGCGGCGCGGCGGGCGGAGGCCGCGGTCATCCCCCTCGGGGCGCTGGCCCTCGGGCTCGGGCTGTTCAGCCTCTTCCTCGCGAGCCTCGGCAAGTCGCCGGCCGCCTTCCTCGACCTCGTCTACCGGGGCGGCTTCGGCTCGTCCTTCGCTCTGCAGAACAGCCTCCAGCGGGCGGCGCCCCTGCTGTTCGCGGCCCTCTGCGTGGCGCTCCCCGCCCGCCTCGGCCTCGTGGTGATCGGAGGCGAGGGGGCCATCGTGCTCGGCGGCCTCGCGGCGGCAGCCGTCGCGACGCCCCTGTCCGGGGCGCCGGGGGGCCTCGGTATCGCCCTCATGGCCCTGGCGGCCCTGCTGACCGGGGCGCTCTGGCTCGGCGCGGTGGGCGCCCTGAGGGCCTGGCGCGGCGTCAACGAGACCATCGCCAGCCTGCTGATGTCCTACATCGCCATCGCGCTCGCCAACCACCTGATCGAGGGCTGGCTGCGCGACCCGGCCAGCCTCAACAAGCCCTCGACCCGAACCCTCGACGAGGCGTTCCGGGTCGGCCCGCTACCGGGGCTGGAGGTGCATTGGGGCCTCGCCGTCGGCCTCGTGGCCTGCCTCCTCGCCTGGGTCCTGACCGAGCGCACCACCCTGGGCTTCGCCGCCCGCATCGCCGGGGGCAACGTGCGCGCGGCCCAGATCCAGGGCCTGCCCGTGGGTCGCCTCATCACCGGTTTCACCGCGCTGGGCGGGGCGCTGGCGGCGCTCGCCGGGTTCTTCGAGGTGGCGGCCGTCCACGGCAACGCCAACGGCTCGCTGGTGGCCGGCTATGGCTATACCGGCATCCTCATCGCGTTCCTCGCCCGCCAGAACCCCCTGGCGATCCCCCCCGTCGCCTTCCTGCTCGGCGGGATCGAGGCGTCGAGCGGCCTGATCCAGCGCCGCCTGCACGTGCCGGACGCCACCATCCTGGTCCTCGAAGGGCTGCTCTTCCTCCTCGTCCTCATGGGGGAGACCCTGTACGGCCGCTTCAAGGTGTTCAGCCCCCACCTGTGGGGCGACAAGCAGGCCGCCGCGGGCCTCAAGCCTTCGGGAGCGCCGGCACCATGAGCGGCCTCGACCTGCCGGGCGACCTCGGCCTCTGGAGCGTGCTCCTCGCGGTGATCGGCGGGGCCATCCGGGTCTCGACGCCGTTCCTCTTCGTCAGCCTCGGCGAGACCATCACGGAGCGCTCGGGGAGGATCAACCTCGGCCTCGAGGGCACCCTGGTGTTCGGGGCGATGTCGGCCTACGCCACGGCGGTGCTCACCGGCTCGGCCTGGGCCGGCGTCGCCGTGGCGGGCCTCGCGGGCGGTCTGTTCGGGCTCCTGCACGGCTGGATCTGCCGGCTGCCCCGGGTCAACGACGTGGCGCTCGGCATCGCCCTGATGCTGTTCGGCTCGGGCCTCGCCTTCTTCTTCGGCAAGGCCTTCATCCAGCCCTCGGCGCCCCAGCTGCCGGCGATTCCCTTCGGCAATTGGTCCGACCTCGCCCAGGTGCGGGCGGCCCTCCAGATCAACGTCCTGTTCCTCATCGGGGCGGCGCTCAGCGTCTTCCTGTGGTGGGCGTTGCGCAACACCCGGATCGGGCTCGTGGTCCGCATCGTCGGCGACAGCACCGATGCGGCCCGCGCCATGGGCTACGACGTCGACCGGGTGCGGCTGCTGGCCACCGGGGCCGGCGGGGTGCTGGCGGGCATCGGCGGGGCTTACCTGTCGCTGTACTATCCGGGCTCCTGGAACGAGGGCATCTCCTCCGGTCAGGGCCTGATGGCGGTGGCCCTCGTCGTGTTCGCCCGCTGGAACCCGCTCGCCTGCTTCGGTGCGGCGCTCCTGTTCGGCGGAGCCGGAGCGCTGGGGCCGGCGCTGCAGTCGGTGGGCGTCTCCCAAGGGTACTACCTGTTCTACGCCGCCCCCTACGTGCTCACCCTCGGCGTCCTCATCGCCACCTCGTCGCCGAACCACGCCCTGGCCGGAGCGCCGGGCGAACTCGGCCAAGCGAAGTAAGCCTCAGCAAACGGGTATTCCGAATGAACGGACTTGGCGGCCTCAACAAATCCCCGAACGGCGTGGTGCTCGGGCTGGTCCAGCTCCAGTTGCCGACCGTGGTGACCAAGGCGGACCTCGCCGCGCAGACGCAGCGCATCGTCGCGATGGTCGGCAAGGCTCGGCGCAACCTCGCCACCATGGACCTCGTGGTCTTCCCCGAATACGCCCTCCACGGGCTGTCCATGGACACCAACCCGGACATCCTGTGCCGGATGGACGGCCCCGAGGTCGCGGCCTTCGCCAAGGCCTGCATCGACAACCGGATCTGGGGTTGCTTCTCCATCATGGAGTTCAGCCCACACGGAAACCCGTACAACACCGGCATCATCATCGACGATACCGGCGCGGTGAAGCTCTACTATCGCAAGATGCACCCCTGGGTGCCGGTCGAGCCCTGGGAGCCCGGCGACATCGGCATCCCGGTGATCGAGGGGCCGAGGGGCGCCAAGATCGCCCTCATCATCTGCCACGACGGGATGTTCCCCGAGATGGCCCGCGAATGCGCCTACAAGGGCGCCGAGATCATGATCCGCACGGCGGGCTACACCGCGCCGATCCGCGAGTCCTGGCGCTTCACCAACCAGGCGAACGCCTTCTGCAACCTCATGGTCACCGCCAACGTCTGCATGTGCGGCTCGGACGGCGCGTTCGATTCCATGGGCGAGGGCATGATCGTCAACTTCGACGGGCAGATCATCGCCCACGGCACCACGGGCCGCGTCGACGAGATCATCACCGCGGAGGTGCGGCCCGACCTCGTGCGCGAAGCCCGCATCCACTGGGGCGTGGAGAACAACATCTACCAGTTCGGCCACCGCGGCTACACGGCCGTGAAGGGCGGGGCCGGAGACTGCCCCTACACCTACATGCGGGATCTGGCCGCCGGCCGCTATCGCCTGCCCTGGGAGGACGCCGTCAAGGTCGTCGACGGCACCTCCTGCGGGTTCGCCGCGCCCACCCGCTCCTACGGCGCCGGCCAAACCCCGGACGCGCGGGAGGCGGCAGAGTGAGGCAGGCCTCAGCCCTGCTTCTTCAGCGCCGCGAGCATCTCGCGGCGCAGAATCGCGTTGAGGCGCGTCTGGTAGCCGCGGCCCTGCCCGCGCAGCCAGGCCAGCACGTCGGAATCGATGCGCACCGTCGTCGAGGTTTTGGTCGGGCGGAAGAACCGCCCGCGCGCGGCGCTGGCCCAGAATTCCTCCGTGAGGGGCGGGATGTCGCTGTAATCGATCGCCGCGTCGGGCATGCCCGCGAGCGCGTCGCGTTCGGCCTTGTGCGCTTCGGTGAGCGGCGGAAGGTTCGCCAGATCAACGTCGAAACGGACGCGATTCCCGTTCGTAGCGTCGCCGCTCGGTGCGGTCGGCACGTCGGGCCGAGATGATGCGGACGATCTCGATTTCCCTGCCATCCTCGTCCCTCTCGGTGATCGTGTGGACAACCAGCAGCACCGCGATGTCACCGATGGAGCCGATCGCCTTCCAGCGCAGCTCCCCGCCCTCGACCCGGTCGGGCGCCGTGAGGAGAAACGGATCGGCGAAGACGCGGACCGCGGATTCGAAGCCGATGCCGTGCTTGCGCAGGTTCGAAGCCGCCTTGGCCGGGTCCCATTCGAAGCGCGTCGTCACAACGAAATTGTTACGACAAATCCGTTCCGCAAGCCATCCGGGACAAGCCGCATGAGTGTCATCCCCATACCCTCCGCCAGCGGCGAGCGCCACGCCGCCGCCGAGCCCTATCCCTGGCCCTTCGACGGACGGCTCCGGCCCGACAACACGGCGCTGGTCATCATCGACATGCAGATCGATTTCTGCGGCCCCGGCGGCTACGTCGACGCCATGGGCTACGATATCGGCCTGACCCGGGCGCCGATCGGGCCGATCGGGCGCCTGCTCGCGGCCGCGCGCCGCCTCGGCTACCACGTCATCCACACCCGCGAGGGCCACCGCCCGGACCTCGCGGACCTGCCCGAGAACAAGCGCTGGCGCTCGCGCCGGATCGGGGCCGGCATCGGCGATCCAGGGCCTTGCGGGCGCGTGCTGGTGCGCGGCGAGCCCGGCTGGGAGATCATCCCCGAGCTCGCGCCCGTGCCCGGCGAGCCCGTCATCGACAAGCCCGGCAAGGGCTCGTTCTGCGCCACCGACCTGGAGCTGATCCTGGGGCGGCGCGGCATCCGCAACCTGATCCTCACCGGGATCACCACGGATGTCTGCGTCCACACCACGATGCGCGAGGCCAACGATCGGGGCTTCGAATGCGTCATCGTCTCGGATGCCTGCGCGGCCACCGACCCGGGCAACCACGCGGCCGCCCTCAAGATGGTCACGATGCAGGGCGGCGTCTTCGGCGCCGTGGCGACGGCGGACGCGATCCTGGCGGCGATGGAATGAGGTCCGTGTCGGCTGAGGCATCCCCCGCAGGCGCGATCGCCATCGAGACGATCGGCATGACGAAGCGCTTCGGCGCCTTCACCGCCCTCGACGAGGTCTCGATGAAGATCGAGGCCGGCGGCTTCCACGCGCTGCTGGGCGAGAACGGCGCCGGCAAGTCGACCTTCGTGAAGTGCATCATGGGCTTCTATGCGCCCACGCGCGGCAGCGTGCTGGTGGACGGGCGCGAGGTGGCGATCACCAACCCGAAGGGCGCCCAGGCACGCGGCCTCGGCATGGTCTACCAGCACTTCACCCTGGTGCCCTCGCTGACGGGGGCCGAGAACCTCGTCATCGCCCGGCCGCACGTGCCGCCTGTGATCGACTGGCGCGCGGAGCGGGCCGTGCTCGCCGCCTTCATGGAGCGGATGCCGTTCCGGCTGAACCTCGACCGGCCTGTGGCGGAACTCGCGGCCGGCGAGAAGCAGAAGCTCGAGATCATCAAGCAGCTTTACCTCAAGGCCCGCTTCCTCATCCTGGACGAGCCGACCTCCGTGCTCACGCCGGGCGAAGCCGAGGAGGTGCTGGGCCTCCTGCGGGCCATGGCGGACCGGGGCGAACTCACCGTGCTGATGATCAGCCACAAGTTCCGGGAGGTCGAGGCCTTCGCCCGCACCGTCGCGGTCCTGCGGCGCGGCGCGCTCGCGGGGAGCGGGCAGGTGGGCGCGCTGACCCGGGACGCGATGGCGGCCATGATGATGGGCGCGCGCCCGGTGCGCACGGTGGCGGACCGGACCCGGACCCCGGACGGAACCCGCGACGTGCTGCGCATCGAGGGCCTGCGCGCCAATGACGCGTCGGGCCTGCGCCCGATCGCGGTCGACGGTCTCAGCGTCCGCGCCGGCGAGATCGTCGGCATCGCGGGCGTCTCGGGCAACGGCCAGAAGGTGCTGGCGGACGTGCTCGGCGGCCAGAGTCCGGCGGAGGGCGGTCGCGTGCTGGTGGAGGGCGAGGCCTATGACGGGCGCCGCGCGCAGAGCCGCGCGCACCGGGTGCGCTTCATCCCGGAGGAGCCCCTGCGCAACGCCTGCGCCCCGCGTATGTCGGTGAGCGAGAACCTCGCCTTCCGCGCCTTCGACCGGCGTGCCGCCCGCATGGATGAGGACGTTCCGGCCCGGCCGACCGTCTGGCTCGACACCGGCGCGATGCGGCGGCGGGCGGGTGCGCTGATCGCCCGCTTCGGGGTCCGGACCGCGTCCTCCGAGGCGCCGATCGCGACCCTGTCCGGCGGCAACGTGCAGCGCGCCGTCCTGGCGCGGGAACTCACCGGTCCGGTCAACCTGCTCGTCGTCGCCAACCCGTGCTTCGGCCTCGATTTCTCGGCGGTGTCCGAGATCCGGGGCCGTATCGTGGCCGCGCGCAATGCCGGGGCGGCGGTCCTGCTGATCAGCGAGGACCTCGACGAGATCCTCGAACTCTCCGACCGCATCGTGGTGATGTCGGATGGACGCATCGTGCACGAGGTGGACGCGGCCCAGGCCGACGCCCAGGCCATCGGCCGCCACATGGCCGGGCACCACTGAGTTTCACCGGGCGCGAGGTCCCCCGCGCCCGGCCGTTTCCATCCTGTGGCAGGTGCCTCAGCGGCCTCCGGGGCCGCCATTGGCGCTGCCGTTGGGGAAGGCCTGTTCGGGTCGGCTCGCATTGCCGCCCGCGGCGGAGTTGGTGGTCACCGTGTCGGCTCCCGTGGCGCCGTAGGAGATGACGAGGTCACCGCTGTTGCCGGTGGTGTTCGGCTGGTTCTGGACGATGACGCCGCGCCGTCCCTCGTAGGGGGACAGGCCCTGCGCGGCGGCCGGCAGGGTCGTCAGCAATGCGAGCGCGGCGGCGCTCGCCAGGATGGATGAGGTCTTCATGGCGGATCCTGAAATCTTGGCTTGATGTCTCGCGTTGACAGTCAATCCGGTTTGTCAGGGCCGGTTCCTGCGGCGAATATCCCGACGCACCGGCACGCTCGGGACGCCGTTAAGGCCTCGTCCAGCATATCGGCTTAAAGTGATCTGCATGCGCCACGCCCTTGCCCTCGCCTTCATCCTCTGCGCCCCGGCCGCCTCCGCGGGACCGCTGGATTTCTTCACGGGCGCTCCCGACGCGCCGGGCGTGGTCCGGGGCGGCTCCTTCGGCCCGAGCGGGAACGACTATTACGGCGACATGCGCCTCGGGGGATCGGGCCCGACGGCGCTCACCGCTCGCCATGCCCGGGCGAGGCTTCAACCGGCCGCCCGGGAGAAGCGCCTGCCCCGGTCCTGAGAGCGACGCCGGTTCCGCCGGCCTTTCTCTCGCGGCGCGAAACCTGCCGGCATCCTGCCCGGCTCCATCGCAGGGAGCGCCGCCAGGGCGGCCTGACCGGACGGCGTGCGCCGGCTGAGCAGACTTGCGTTCATGTGCCAATGCAAGTCTGCTTCGGTTGTTGTCGCGTCGCAGATCCTCGTCGCGAAACCGGCGGCCGCTTTGGCGAAATCTGCTTGGGATCGCAGGCCGGATCGCACGGGAGCGCGAAATCCGCCGCCTGGTGTCGGCGGGAGGCCGCGTCGCGCGTCCTCTGATGCGAAGGAGACGCCATGCTCTACACCATCCTCTGCTACAAGGACGAGGACGTCGTCACCGCCTGGAGCGCGGAGGAGGACGCCGCCGTCATGGGCCGCCTCGAACGCGTGCACGAGGGGCTCGCGCGGGCGGGCAAGCTCGGGCCCTCCCTGCGGCTCCTGCCGACCACCGCCGCCACGACCCTGCGCAAGGCCGGCGAGCCGCCCCTGGTGATCGACGGGCCCTTCGCCGAGACCAAGGAGCAGCTCCTCGGTTTCTACGTCGTCGACGTCGCCGATCTCGACGAGGCGCTCGCGATCGCCCGCGACCTCGCGGCCGCCAACCCGGGCGGCGCCTACGAATTGCGGCCCGTCCTGCTCTACAATCCCGATCCGCGGGGGGCGGCGCGGGGGACGGGCTGAGCGATGAGCGCCCCCGATCCCGACGCCGCCTGGATCGCGGCGGCCCTCACGGCGGCGCGTCCGCAGGTCCTGGCCGCGCTGCTCCGGGTATTCCGCGACCTCGACACCGCCGAGGAGGCATTCCAGGACGCGACCCTGCGGGCTCTCAGGACCTGGCCGCGCAACGGTCCGCCCCGGGACGTCGCCGCCTGGATGATCCTCGTCGGCCGGAACGCCACCCTCGACGGCAAGCGGCGCGTTGCCCGCCTCGCCCCCCTGCCGCCGGAGGAGGCGCTGTCCGACCTCGGCGACGCCGAGGCGCCGCTCGCCGAGGCGATCGATGCCGGCTCCTACCGCGACGACATCCTGCGTCTGCTGTTCATCTGCTGCCATCCGGAGCTTCCGGCCACGCAGCAGATCGCGCTCGCCCTGCGGATCGTCTCGGGGCTCGGCGTCCCGCGCATCGCCCGCGCCTTCCTCGTCAGCGAGGCGGCGATGGAGCAGCGCATCACCCGCGCCAAGGCGCGCATCGCCCGCAGCGCCGTGCCCTACGAAGCACCCGGCGCGGCCGAGCGCGCGGCGCGCCTCTCCGCCGTCGCCGCGATGGTCTACCTCGTCTTCAACGCCGGCTACTCGGCCGGCACGCACGCGGAGCGGGCGGAACTCTGCGACGAGGCGGTGCGCCTCGCGCGCCTGCTGCTGCGCCTGTTCGGCACCGAGCCGGAGATGATGGGGCTCCTCGCCCTCATGCTCCTCCAGCACGCCCGCACCCCCGCGCGCTTCGACGGGGAGGGCGGGATCGTCCCCCTCGACGACCAGGACCGGACGCTCTGGCGCGGCCCGCTGATCGCGGAGGGCCTCGCCCTCGTCGACAAGGCGATGCGGCACCGGAGCCCCGGCCCCTATCAGATCCAGGCCGCCATCGCTGCCCTCCACGCCCGCGCGGCGCGCCCCGAGGACACCGACTGGGCCGGCATCGCCCGCCTGTACGAAGCGCTGGAGCGGATGCAGCCCTCGCCGGTGGTGAGCCTGAACCGCGCCTCCGCCGTGGGGAAGGCCGAGGGGCCCGCGGCGGGGCTCGCCCTGGCCGATCCCCTGGCCGGGTCGCTGGACAGCTACTTCTACTTCCACGGCCTGCGCGGGGCATTCCTCCTGCAGCTCGGGCGCACGGGCGAGGCGCGGGAGGCGATGGGCCGGGCCATCGCGCTGGCGGGCACGCCGGCCGAGGCCGCGCAGATCCGCCTCCAGCTCGACCGCCTGAGCGGCGACGGGATGGGACGCGAAAAAAAATCCGCCGGACCTGTCGGGAGCCGCCCCGCCGACACGTCCTTGTGACGAGGCCTGGTGCACACGGAACACGGCCCCAGAGGAGAGGACCGGACATGAGCAGCACGGATCGACCCGCGACCCCCGCCCCCGTGAAGGGCGGCCTCGTCGCATACCTGACGGTGGACGGCGCCATGAAGGCGGCGGAGTTCTACGTCCGCGCCTTCGGCGCCGAGATCGTTGGCGCCATACCGCCCGACGAGCAGGGCCGGACCATGCACGTGCACCTCCACGTGAACGGCTCGTCGCTGATGCTGGGTGACGCTTACCCGGAACACGGGCACGCGCTGCAGGCGCCCCAGGCCTTCAACCTGACCCTGATGGTCGAGGGGATCGACGAGCGCTACGCGCGGGCGGTCGAGGCGGGCGCGACCGCCCTGATGCCGCCCGCCGACATGTTCTGGGGGGACCGCTACGGCCAGCTGCGCGACCCCTTCGGCGTCCTCTGGGCGATGAACCAGGCCAAGCGCTGAGCGCGTCCCATTCTCCGTCACCGTTCCCGCCAACACCCTTGCCACCAAGCCCTTGCCACCAAGCCCGACGCGGAGCGCCGCCATGACCGACACGACCGGACGCGAACTCGTCCTCACCCGCCTCATCCCCGCACCGGCCGCCGCCCTCTACCGGGCCTGGACCGATCCGGAACTCCTGAAACGCTGGTTCGCGCCGAAACCCTTCGCGGTCGCCGAGGCCGAGACGGACCTGCGGGTCGGGGGCACCACCCGCATCGTCATGCGGGGGCCCGACGGGACCGAATTCCCGAGCCAGGGCGTCTATCTCGAACTCGTCGAGAACGCCCGCATCGTCTTCACGGACGCCTATGTCCGGGCCTGGGAGCCCTCGGCCAAGCCCTTCTTCACCGGCATCGTCACCTTCGAGCCGGAGGCCGGCGCCACCCGCTACACCGCGCGCGTGCTGCACTGGTCGCGGGAGGATTGCGCGGCGCACGAGGCCATGGGCTTCCATGACGGCTGGGGCCGCTGCGCCGACCAACTCGCTGAGCTCGCCGCCAACCTGTAGCGGCGCGGACCCTGTTCGACCCAACCCACGAGGGAGCAACGCGATGTCGAAGGTCAGCACCTGCCTGTGGTTCGAGCGGGACGCGGAGGCGGCGGTCAGCCTCTACGTCTCCCTGGTGCCGGAGTCCCGCATCGGGCACGTCCAGCGGGCGCCCGGCCCATGGCCCGGCGGAGAGCCCGGCGACGTCATCATGATGACGTTCGTCCTCGGCGGACAGAGCTTCCAGGCCCTCAACGGCGGCGTGGCGGCCGATTACGGCACGGCCGCCTCGATCTCGGTGTCTTGCACCGATCAGGCCGAGGTCGACCGGCTCTGGGACGGGCTGGTCGCGAACGGCGGCTCGGAGATCCAGTGCGGCTGGCTCCGCGACCGCTGGGGCGTGCCCTGGCAGATCGTGCCCGCGATCCTGCCTCGCCTCCTCGCCGATCCAGACCCCGCCGTGGCCGACCGCGTCTTTGCGGCCATGCAGACCATGGTCCGGCTCGATGTCACCGCCCTGGAGCGCGCGGCCGCCGGCACGCCCTGACCCCGCCGACCCGGAACTGGCGCGTTTCTTCCATGGGCCGGCGGGTGCACACCGGATGTGCTAGGACCCCTGGCGGCCGGAACCCTGCTCCGGCGCCAGGCCCCTCTTGGAAGACTGGCACGGGCCGCCCATTCGGCCGGGGCGGCGCTGCCGAAGCGGACCCACCGATGTTCCTCAGCGTGTTCGACGTGTTCAAGCCGGGCATCGGTCCCTCCTCGTCCCACACGATGGGGCCGATGACGGCGGCGGCCGACTTCCTGGACCTCCTGCGCGCCCATCCGGACAGGGATGCCGCCGCCGCGATCCGGGTGAGCCTGCACGGCTCTCTCGCCTTCACGGGCAAGGGTCACGCGACCGACCGGGCAGTGGCCCTCGGCCTCCTGGGCTTCCGGCCGGCCGACGTCGAGATGGATGCTGCCGAGGGCGGTCTCGCGGAGTTGCGCGTCCGCAAGCGCCTCGCTCCCCCCGGCCTGCCGGAACTGGCCTTCGACCCGATGACCGGAATCGTGTTCGATTTCGGCCCGGCGCTGCCGGGGCACGCCAACGGCCTCGTCGTGACGGCCCTCGACGCGGAGCGCTCGGTCGTCCTGTCGGAGACCTATTACTCGATCGGCGGCGGCTTCATCGTCACGGCGGCGCAGCGCGCGGCCGCCGAGCCGCCACCCTCGGAAGGGGCCGATCCGCGGCTCTGGCCCTACCCCTTCGACACCGCGGTCACCATGCTGCGCATGGCCCGCGAGAGCGGCCTGTCGATCGCCGCCATGAAGCGCGCCAACGAGGTGGTCGATCGCTCGGAGACGGAGTTCGACGACGGCCTCGCCCGCATCTGGGGCGTCATGAACGGCTGCATCGAGCGCGGCCTCGCGCACGAGGGCGAGTTGCCCGGGGGGCTTCGTGTCAAGCGCCGGGCCAAGCACATCCGCGATCAGCTCGTGCGCGAGCGCGGCTCGAACACGGCCCAGCCGCACGCGGTCTCGGACTGGCTCAGCGTCTACGCCATGGCGGTCAACGAGGAGAACGCGGCCGGCGGCAAGGTCGTGACCGCGCCGACCAACGGGGCGGCCGGCGTCGTCCCGGCCGTGATCCGGTACTACCTCGACCATTGTGTCGGCGCCGATCCGGCCCGGGTTCCCGATTTCCTCCTCACCGCAGCCGCCATCGGCGGGCTGATCAAGCACAACGCCTCGATCTCGGGTGCCGAGGCCGGCTGCCAGGGGGAGGTGGGGTCGGCGAGCGCCATGGCGGCGGCCGGGCTCTGCGCCGTGCTCGGCGGAACCCCGGCCCAGGTCGAGAACGCGGCCGAGATCGCCCTGGAGCACCATCTCGGCATGACCTGCGACCCCGTCGCCGGCCTCGTGCAGGTGCCCTGCATCGAGCGCAACGGCATCGGCGCCACCAAGGCGGTGGCGGCCGCCTCCCTGGCTCTGCGCGGCGACGGCTCGCACTTCATGCCGCTCGACAACTGCATCGCGGCGATGCGCCAGACCGGCGAGGAGATGAGCCACAAGTACAAGGAGACCAGCTTGGCCGGGCTGGCGGTGAACCTGCCGGAGTGCTGAGCAATCCGGCCCGGTCTCACGCCAGCCGGAGGTGCCGGATCTGCCGGCCCGGGGCGATGGCCTGGGCCGCCGTGGCGATGCCGCGCGCGTCGATGCCGAAATGCCGGTGCAGGTCCGCGATCGTGCCGGTCTGGCCGAACTGCGAGACCCCGAGCGCGCGAGTTCGGTGGCCCTGCACCGATCCGAGCCAGCCGAGGGTGGCCGGATGGCCGTCGAGGACGGTGACGAGACCGCAATGGGCCGGCACGTCGGCGAGCAGGCGCTCGATATGGCTCGACGCCTCCGGGCGACCCCGCTCGCGCAACCCTTGCGCGGCGGTCCAGCCGGCCTGGAGCCGGTCGGCGGAGGTAACGGCGAGGAGGCCGACGTCGCGCCGGTCCTCGGCCATCAGCCCCGTGGCGGCGATCGCCTCGGGGGCGATGGCGCCCTGGTAGGCGACGACCACCTCGGCGTTCGGGCCGGGCCGGCGCAGCCAGTAGGCGCCCGCCACCATGTCGGCGGCGAGATCCGGGCCGATCTCCCGGGCCGGCTGCTCCAGGCTCCGCGTCGAGAGCCGGAAATAGACCGAGCCGCCGGCCGCATCGGGCAGGCAGGTCACCGGGTCCGGTTCGGCCGGGCCGGAGCGCTGCATGTGCGCGAAAGCGAAGCGCAGCAGCACGGCGAGTTCGTCCACGAAGGCGGGCTCGAAGGCCGAGAGCCCGTCCTGGCCCATGCCGATCAGCGGCGTCTTGATCGACTGGTGGGCGCCCCCCTCGGGCGCGAGGGTGACGCCCGCCGGCGTCGCCACCAGGAGGAAGCGCGCATCCTGGTAGCAGGCGTAGTTCAGGGCATCGAGACCGCGCTCGATGAAGGGATCGTAGAGGGTGCCCACCGGCAGCAGGCGCTCGCCGAAGATCGAATGCGACAGGCCCAGCGCCGAGAGGGCGGTGAACAGGTTCGATTCGGCGATGCCGAGCTCGAGGTGCTGGCCGGAGGGCGCGAAGGTCCAGTTGAAGGTCGAGGGGATGCGCTCCTTGCGGAAGAGGTCGGCCATCGCTTCTTTGGCGAAGAGGCCGCGCCGGTTCACCCAGGCGCCGAGATTGGTCGAGACCGTGACGTCGGGGGAGGTGGTGACGATGCGCGCCGCGAATTCGCCGTCGGTCTTGGCGATCTCGTGCATCAGCATCCCGAACCCGGCCTGCGTCGAGAGCAGGGCCTGCTTCGGGGCCGCCAGGCGTTCGGGCACGGGTACGACCGGCGCCTCGTAGCGGCGGCGGCCGCGCTGCACGAAGGGCACCTCGGCGAGGAAGCGCCGCATGGCGTCGGGCTCCACGTCGAGACCTTCGAAGGGCTCCCATTCGTGGCCCGGCCGGATTCCCATCTCGGCCTGGAAGCCCGCGACCTGGGTCGGGGTCAGCAGGCCGGCGTGGTTGTCCTTGTGGCCGGCGAGGGGCAGGCCGTGGCCCTTGATCGTGTAGGCGATGAAGCAGACCGGACGGTCGTGGGCGCGGGCGGCCTCGAAGGCCTCCAGCAGCATGGGTAGGTCGTGGCCGCCGAGATTGCCCATCAGGGCTGCGAGTTCGGCGTCCGAGCGCCGGTCGATCAGGGCCGAGACCGCGCCCTGGTCGCCGAGTTCCTCGGTCAGGCGCCGGCGCCAGGCCGCGCCGCCCTGGAAGGCCAGGGCTGAGTAGGTCTGATTCGGGCAGGCCTCGATCCAGTCCTTCAGGCGCGCCCCGCCCGGCTCCGCGAAGGCGGCCTGCTGGAGCGTGCCGTGGCGCAGCACGACCACGTCCCAGCCGAAATTGGCGAACATCGCCTCGAACTTCGCCCACAATCCCTCGCGCACCACCGCGTCGAGGCTCTGGCGGTTGTAATCGACGATCCACCAGGTGTTGCGCAGGCCGTGCTTCCAGCCCTCCAGCAGGGCCTCGAAGATGTTGCCCTCGTCCATCTCGGCGTCGCCGATGAGCGCCACCATCTTGCCCTCGGGCCGGTCGGCGCCCCAGCCCTTGGCGCGCACGTAGTCCTGCGTCAGCGACGCGAAGAGGGTCTGCGCCACGCCGAGGCCGACCGAGCCCGTGGAGAAGTCGACGTCGTCCACGTCCTTCGTGCGCGAGGGATAGGACTGGGCGCCGCCGAAAGCCCGGAAGTTCTCCAGCTTCTCCCGGGTCTGGTGGCCGAACAGGTATTGCAGGGCGTGGAAGATCGGGCTCGCATGGGGCTTGACCGCGACCCGGTCCTCGGGCCGCAGCACCGCGCCGTAGAGCGCCGTCATGATGGCGCAGAGGGAGGCCGAGGAGGCCTGGTGCCCGCCCACCTTCAGCCCGTCGGCGGAGGCGCGCAGGTGGTTGGCGTTGTGGATCGTCCAGGTCGAGAGCCAGAGGCTCTTGGCGGCCAGGGCGGCGAGGTAGGGCAGTCGCGGATCGCTCATGAAGGAACGTTAATCCAGGTTTTGGGGTGAAAGTGGCCAAAGTCCCTTGCCGTACGCGTCTCTTCTGGCTCAGATCGGCTCTCTGACCCACTGACACGAGGCCTTCGTGCCAAGATCGGACCTCGACGCCATCGACCGCCGCATCCTCGTGGCGCTCCAGGAGGATGCCCGCCTGACGGTGCAGCAACTCGCCGAGCGGGTCGGGCTGTCCGCCTCGCCCTGCGCGCGGCGCGTCCGGCTCCTGGAGGCGGCCGGCGTGATCAAGGCCTACGTGGCGGTGGTGGATCAGGTCGCGGTGGGGCTGCCGGTCAGCGTGTTCGCCTCGGTGAAGCTCGAACGTCAGCGCGAGGAGGAACTCGACCGCTTCGCCGTGGCCGTGGCTCGCTGGCCGGAGGTGGTCGACTGCTACCTGATGACGGGGCAGCGCGATTACCTGCTGCGCATCGTGGTGGAGGACCTCGCGGCCTACGAGCGCTTCCTCAAGGACAAGCTCACGCGCCTCGACGGCGTCGCCTCGATCGAGTCGAGCTTCGCCCTCGGCCAGGTCAAGCGCGCGAGCGCCTTGCCCATCCCGAGCGCCTTGCCCATCCCGAGGACCGGGCGCGACCCGTGAGGGATCCTCACGCCGCCAGACGGGCGCGGACCCAGTTGATCACGCCGCCTTCCAGGAGCACCTCGATCTGGTGGGGCGAGAGGTCGTGCCGCAGGCGGATCTCGCCCCCGCTGCCCAGCCGCGCCACGATCTCGGGGCCGGCGGAGAGCGCCCCGGCCACGTCCGCGATCTCGATCACGTCCCCGATCTCCAGGCGGTCGTGGTCGGTCGGGTCGGCGAAGGTCAGCGGCAGGACGCCGAAGTTGACGAGGTTCTGCCAGTGGATGCGGGCGAAGCTCTTGGCCAGCACCGTCTCCAGGCCGAGGTAGCGCGGGGCCAGCGCGGCGTTCTCGCGGCTCGACCCCTGGCCGTAGTTCGACCCGCCCACGATGGCGTGCCCGGCCCGCTCCCGGCCGCCCTGGCGGACGCGCTTGGGATAGGTGTCGTCGATGGGCTCGAAGGTGAATTCCGAGGTCTTGGGGATGTTCGACCAGTACGGCATCACCCGCGCACCGGCCGGCATGATGTCGTCGGTGGAGACGTCGTCGCCGGTCTTGAGCATCACGGGGACGCGGATCGAGGCCCCGAGCCGGCCGAGTTCGGGCAGCGTCGTGATGTTCTCGGATTTCTCCAGCGCCACCGCGCGCGCCTCGTCCTCGGGCAGGGGGGCCACCAGCATCGCGGCGTTGGCCGCCACCATCCGGGGGGACTCGATCCGGGGATAGGGCATGTCGAGGGTGCGCGGATCGGTGATGACGCCGGTCAGCGCCGAGGCGGCGGCGGTCTCGGGGCTGCACAGGAACACGCTGTCTTCGCGGGTGCCGGAGCGGCCGGGGAAGTTGCGCGGCACGGTGCGGAGCGAGTTGCGGCCCGAGGCCGGGGCCTGGCCCATGCCGATGCAGCCGTTGCAGCCGGCCTGGTGCACCCGCGCGCCCGCGTGGATCAGGTCCGAGAGCTGCCCGTCGCGGATCAAGGTCTCGAGGACGACGCGGGTCGACGGGTTGATGTCGAAGGAGACCCGGTCGTGCGCCTGGCGGCCCTTCACGATCGCGGCGGCGACCGCGAAGTCGCGAAACCCCGGATTGGCCGAGGAGCCGACATAGGACTGGTAGATCTCCGTGCCCGCCACCTCGGAGACCGGCACGACGTTGCCGGGGCTCGACGGCTTGGCGATCATCGGCACCAGGGCCGAGAGGTCGAGGTCTTCGGATTCGTCGTAGGTCGCCCCGTCGTCGGCGGCGAGGGGAATCCAGTCTGCTCCGCGCCCGACGCCTTCGAGGAAGGCCCGCGTGACCGCGTCCGAGGGGAAGACGCTCGTGGTCGCGCCCATCTCGGCGCCCATGTTGGCGATCACGTGTCGGTCCATCGCCGTCAGGTGCTCGAGGCCGGGGCCGTGATACTCGATGATCCGGCCGAAGCCCCCCTCGACGCCGTGGCGCGCCAGCAGGGTGAGGATCACGTCCTTGGCGCTGACCCACTCGGGCAGGCGCCCTGTGAGCCGGACGCCCCGGACCCGGGGCATGCGCAGGTTCAGGGGCTGGCCCGCCATGGCGAGCGCTACCTCGACGCCGCCCGCCCCGAAGGCGAGCATGCCGAGGGACCCGGCGGCGGGAGTGTGGCTGTCGGAGCCGACCATCGTCTGGCCCGGCTTGCCGAAGCTCTGCATGTGCACGGGATGGCTGATGCCGTTGCCGGGGCGCGAGTACCACACCCCGAAGCGGCGGCAGGCCGAGCGCAGGAACATGTGCTCGTCCGCGTTGAGGTGGTCGTTCTGCACGAGGTTGTGGTCGATGTACTGCGCCGCGAGACCGACCTTCACGCGCTCGACGCCCATCGCCTCGAGTTCCAGCATGACGAGGCCGCCGAGGACGTCCTGGAGCAGGGTCTGGTCGATCGTCAGCGCGATGTCGCTGCCCGGCGTGAGGTCGCCCTCGGCGAGGTGGGCCTGGACGAGTTTCTGCGTGAGGTTGAGGGCCATGGCGGTCTTCCAGGCTGTTTCGGGCAGGCTGTTTCGGGGAGGAGGGCGGCGCGCCGGACGGGCCGGAGCGCCGCCCGGACGGCGTCGCTCAAGGGTTGCGGTCGTTGCGGCGCAGGCTCTCCGGCATCGCGAAGATCAGGAGGCCGGCCGCCACGAGGCAGAGGATTCCGATCCCGTAGAGCGCCGGGGTGGTGGACCCGGTCAGGTCCTTGACCCAGCCCACCGCCACCGGGCTGACGATGCCGCCGAACTGGCCCAGCGTGTTGATGAGCGCGATGCCGCCGGCCGCGCCCGCTCCGGTGACGAGCTTGGCCGGAAGGGTCCAGAAGGTCGGGATCGAGGCGACGATGCCGGACCCCACCAGGGCCAGCGCGATCATCAGGGGCACGATCTGGCGGTCGAACAGGCCGGCGGCGAAGAACCCGAGGGCCGCCGCGATCGCGAGGCCGGCCACGAATTTCGGCCGCTCGCCGGAGGCGTCCGAGAGACGCCCGATCACCACCATGCTGATGGCGCCGCAGATGTAGGGGATCGCCGTGAGGAACCCGACGGAGGCGGCCTGGCCGCCGCTGGCGGTCTTGATCAGGTCCGGCCCCCAGAAGTTCAGGCCGTAGGAGCCGACCTGGAGCAGGAAGTACACGAGGGCGATCAGGAGGAAGCCCGGCTGCTTGATCGCCCCCCAGAGGGAATGGTCGGCGATGTCGCGGTTGTGATGGGCGATCTTGGCCGAGAGGAGGTCCTTCTCGGCCCGCGAGAGCCAGCGCGCATCCTCGATCCGGTCGTCGAGGCGGAAGAACACCAGGGCACCGAGGATCAGGCAGGGCAGGCCGCCGGCCAGGAACAGCCACTGCCAGCCGGCCAGCCCCGCGACGCCGTTGAGGCCGCCGAGGATCAGGCCCGCCACGGGCGCCCCGAAGATGCCCGAGAAGGCCGAGGCCACGAACATGAAGGACGTCACGCGGCCCCGGAACGAGGCGGGGAACCACAGGGTGAGGTAGTACAGGATGCCCGGCGCGAAGCCGGCTTCCATGGCGCCGATGATGAAGCGCAGGACGTAGAAGTGCCACTCGGTGGTGATGAAGACCATCAGCGCCGTGGCGATGCCCCACGAGACCATGATGCGGGCGATCCAGCGGCGCGCCCCGACCCGGTACAGGAACAGGTTCGAGGGCACCTCGAAGATGACGTAGCCGACCACGAACATGCTCGCGCCGAGCCCGTAGGCGACGTTGCTGAAGCCGAGGTCGCTCTGGAGCTGGAACTTGGCGAAGCTGATGTTGATCCGGTCGAAGAACGCGAACATGTAGCAGACCATGATCAGCGGCATCAGCCGCCACGCGGCCTTGCGGACCACGCTGCGTTCGGTGACGTCCTGCACGCCCGCGAGCGGGGCGGTGGTGGTGGCGATGGGCATGTTTCCTCCTGGGGCGATGGCGTGGGCCGGCCTTGCGGCGGTCACCGGGGTGACCGCCGTGGCGGGCGCTCAGGGTCCGGCCGGAGCCACCTTCTGCGGGGGCTTGCCGGCCGAGGTCACGGAGTCGGTGATCAGGCCGCGGCCGGCACCGGGTGCAGGTCGGAAGGCCGGCCGGCCTTGGCGACCTGCCCCGGCACGTCGTGGCCGATCAGGCGCGGCAGGTCGCGGGACAGGCCGATCAGGGCGTCGAGGTCGAGGCCCGTCTCGATGCCCATCTCGTAGGCCATGCTGACGAGGTCCTCGGTGCAGATGTTGCCCGTGGCTCCGGGCGCGAACGGGCAGCCGCCGAGGCCGCCCAGCGCCGCATCGAAGCGGCGCCCGCCCGCCCCGTAGGCGGCCAGCACGTTGGCGAGCCCCAGCCCGCGAGTGTTGTGGAAGTGCAGGGTCAGGTGCTCGGCCGGCACGATCGTCAGGGCGCGGGCGACGAGGCGCTCCACCTGCCGGGGGTTGGCCATGCCGGTGGTATCGGCCAGCGTCACGCCCTCTATCCCAAGGGCAAGGTAGCGCTCGACCTGGCGCATCACCTTGTCCGCTGGCTGCTCCCCCTCGAAGGGGCAGCCGAAGGCCGTGGCCACCGTGGCGTTGGTGGAAATGCCCGAGCCGCGCACCGTCTCCATGATGCGGGAGAACCCCTCGATCGAGGCGGCCGGCGACATGCCCATGTTGGCGCGGTTGTGGGTCTCGCTCACCGAGGCGACGAGGTTGACCTCGTCCACCCGCGCCGCGAGCGCCCTCTCGGCGCCCTTCGGGTTGGGCACCAGCGCGACGTAGACGGTGCCGGGCCGGCGGTTAAGGCCGGCGAAGACCTCGGCCGCGTCGCGCAGGGCCGGCACGGCCTTGGGCGAGACGAAGGACGAGACCTCGATGCGGGAGAAACCCGCGCCCGAGAGCGCGTCGATCAGCGCGATCTTGTCGCGCGTTGCCACGAAGACGGGCTCGATCTGGAACCCGTCGCGGGTGGCGACCTCCTGGATCAGCAGGGGGCTGGGCTTCGTTGCGGTCCCGGTCATTGGATCGCTCCCGCGCGGCGCAGGCGTTCGATGGTCTCGGCATCCCGGCCGAGGTCGGCCAGGACGTCGTCGGTGTGGGCGCCCAGCGCCGGCCCCTGCCAGCGCACGCCGCCCGGCGTGCCGGACATCTTGGGCACGATGCCGGGCATCTTGACCCGGGTGCCCCCGGGCAGCTCGGCCTCCAGGATCATGTCGCGGGCCGCGTAGTGCGGGTCGGCCACGATGTCGGCCACCGAATAGATCCGGCCCGCCGGCACGTCCGCCGCGTCGAGGGCCTGGAGCGCCTCGTCGACGCTGCGCGCCCGCGACCAGTCCGCGATCACCCCATCGAGCATGCCGGCCACGGCCGAGCGGCCGTCATTGCCGCGCAAGGCGGGATCGTCGGCGAGATCCTGCCGGCCGATCACGCCCATCAGGCGCCGGAAGATCGGGTCCGAGTTGCCCGCGATGACGACGAAACCGCCGTCCTTCGTCGGATAGGTGTTGGAGGGCGTGATGCCCGGCAGGGCGCCGCCCGTGCGGGTGCGGACCTCGCCGAGGAGGTCGTATTCCGGCACGAGGCTCTCCATGACGTTGAACACGCTCTCCACGAGGGAGACGTCGATGACCTGGCCCGCGCCGGCGTTCGTCTTGACGTGCAGGAGGGCCATGAGGGCGCCGATGACACCGTGCAGCGAGGCCAGCGTGTCGCCGATGCTGACGCCGACGCGGGCGGGCGGGCTGTCCGGGCTGCCGGTGGTGAAGCGGATGCCGCCCATCGACTCGCCGATGGCGCCGAAACCGGGCCGGTCGCGGTAGGGCCCGGTCTGGCCGTAGCCCGAGATGCGGACCATCACGAGGCTGGGGTTGAGGGCCGAGAGCACGTCCCAGCCGAGGCCCAGCTTCTCCAGGCCGCCGGGCCGGAAGTTCTCCACCACCACGTCGGCGCTGCGGGCGAGATCCTTGACGATCTCCAGGCCCTCGGGCGTCTTCAGATTGATCGCGATCGACTTCTTGTTGCGGGACTGCAGGTACCACCAGAGCGAGGTGCCCTCGTGCATCTTGCGCCACTTGCGCAAGGGATCGCCGTCGCCGGGCGTCTCGACCTTGATCACCTCTGCGCCGAACTCGGCCATGATCTTGGTCGCGAACGGCGCGGCGATGAGCTGGCCGAGTTCGAGAACTCTGATTCCACTGAGCGGGCCGGTGGCCGAAGCTTTGGCTGAGCTTGGCATTGGCGTTTCCTCCATTGTTCTTGGAGGTAGCGATATTGTGCCGAATGCCCGAAGTCCAAACGTCATGCGCGAGCGTGCGTTCTCCTCACACGAACGCTGAAATCAGAGGCCGGTGCGCAGGTGCTCAAGGAGCAGGCCGGCGGCCGGGGGCAGGGCGCCCGGCCGCACCACGAGGCTCAAAGTGCGGTGGGACCAGGCATCCGTGAGCGGCACCGCCACGAGGTGCATCTGGGGGCCGAGAAGGGCATGAACGTGGGCGGGCACCACGCCGAGCCCCATGCCGGCCTGCGCCATCCGGCAGATCGCGTCGAAGCTCGGCACGTGGATGCGCAGGCGCAGGGGCTGCCCGAGGCGACGCGCCTCGTCGCGCAGGGTCATGTAGATCGAGCTTTCGCGGTGCATCCCGACATGGTCGTGCGCGAGGGTCTCGACGAAGGCGACCGCCTCGCGCCGGGCCAGCGGATGGTCGGCGGGCATGACGAGGACGAGGCGGTCGCGGCGATAGGGGTAGCTGCGCAGGGAGCGGGCATCGGTGCCGCCGGCGCAGAGGCCGAGATCGGCGACGCCCTCCTCGACGCCGGCCACCACCCCGCCGCTCGGCCGCTCCTCCAGATCGACCCGGATTCCGGGCTGGACGGCCAGGAAGGCCTGGAGATCCTCGGGCAGGAACTGCACGATCGCCGAGAGATTGGCGAGCACCCGCACGAAGCCGCGCACGCCGCGAGCATGTTCGGCGAGTTCGAGGCTGATCTGCTCGGCGCTGGCCAGCATCCGGCGGGTGTGGTGGAGCAGCGTTTCCCCGGCCGGCGTCGGGCGCATCCCACGCGGTTCGCGGGTGAGGAGCGCGCAGCCCAGGGCGCCTTCCAGTTCGGCGAGGCGCTTGCTGACGGCCGAGGGCGCGATGGCCGCCCGCCGGGCCGCGCCGTTCAGCGTGCCCTCCTCGCAGATGGCCGCGAACAACCGCAGGGTCTTGAGGTCCAGGCGGTTCAGGATGGACGGGGTCGGGAATCCGTCCGGCATGTCCGCTCCTCCGCGACCCGCGGATCCGAGCCGGCCCGAATGTATCCCGGCCCCGCCGGGAGGCGTCAATGACTGGCTCGGCCAGCCTCCACGCCCCTGCGACGGCGTTCGTCGACGAGCCTGGCGAGGGAGCGCCCGACTTCCAGCAGCAGCATGTCGCTCATCCGCTGGAGCAGCGGCTCGGGAACGGCCTGGAGGGCGTTATGGGCCGCGAGACAATGCTCGGCCGCGTTCTCCAGGGGATTCCGGTCCGGATCGTGGCCATCCGGTGGACTGGCGTCACGCTGGCACCGCGTCCGGGTCATGTCGATCACCACGCCGCTCCCGCGCCGGGGACGCCCGGCTTCGTCGAGGACGGTCCGACCGCGATCCAGCACCCACCGCACGACGCCGTCCGCCGAGCAGACGCGGTACTCGATCGTGCAGCAGAGCCCCGTCTCGGCGCTGCGCCGGATCTCCTGCGCGGTTCTCGCGCGATCCTCGGGGTGAACACCGGCGAGGAAGACGTCGAGCGGCGCGCCCGATTCCGCCAGGGCGGGATCGACGTTGAACACGAGGGCCACGAGGGTATCCGTATAGACCCGATCGTTCGGAACGTCGTATTCCCACCGGCCGATCACATCCGTGGCATCGATCGCCTCTTGCAGCATTTGTGGCGAGACATCGGCCTCACGCACGCGATACGCTCCCATGCACGTTCCTGGCGCCTTCGAAACCTTCGACGCGAGCAATACCGAGGTGCTGGAATGAAAACAACGCCGGAAGGTGAGATTTCCTGCGACATGTGATTAGATACAATTCAAGGAAAATTCGAGACGCGTCGTTGACGCCAAGTATTGGAATGATCTTCAAGATGAGACTACCCGGCATCGAGCCATCAAATGATCGCGAGCCGCGCCATGGCTCGCAAGAAGCAAGCAACTTGCGGCGGCGAAGTCTGCAACTTCAGGCGCAGATCGCCGAGACTCTCGGGCTGCCCGTGACGGCGTTTCATCAGGCGGACACCATCCGACCGAGCGGACCCGATGCGCTGGAATCAACGCAGGGCGAAGCCTTCGCGATGAGCCGGGACTGCTCGGCCCTGTTCGCGGCGTTTACCAGCATCGCGGATCCTCAGGAGCGCCAGCGTCTACTTCAGATCGTTCGCGATGCTGCCGGACGACCGGCCAAGGTTCCGGTCAAGACTTGACGCATTATTCGTTCGCGCACCTCCGCTGCGCCGGGACGCCCGTGACCGGTGCCGCTCATCGGCAAAGTGCCGCAGGCGCCCACGCGATTCCGATCAATTTCACGCAGGCCCCATTGCCAGGGCGAGGCCGCCATCGGACAGAGGCGACGACCGGACACGCGGTCGGACTGAGCGGGAGCATCAGCATGGAACGCCGCGACTTCTTCGCCGGGCTTGGAGCCGCCATCGCGCTCTCCGCCGCCACGCCGGCCCTGGCGCAGGGCGCCGAACCGTCGCACGCGCACGGGGAAGGCCACGGGACGCAGGATCACGGGGCACACGCGCATGGGGACCACGACCATCCGCCCCAGTTCGCCGCGCTCAAGGAGTCCAGCGCGCGCTGCGTCTCGACCGGCAACGATTGCCTGCGGCACTGCTTCGGCATGCTGGCGATGAGCGACACCCGCATGGTCGCCTGCATGAAGTCGGTCTACGACCTCGTCCATGCCTGCGTGGCCCTGGAGACGCTCGCGGCGGTCAATTCCCCGCACACGCGCGTCCTGGCCAAGGCGGTGGGCGAGATCTGCACCGCCTGCGAGGCCGAGTGCGCCAAATTCCCCGAGATCGCGGATTGCCGCGCCTGCCGGTCGGCCTGCCAGACCTGCACCGCCGAGTGCCGCAAGATCGCGGCCTGACGACGACCGCCACGGCCCTCAGGCCGGAGGTTCGGCCTGCAGGGTGGTGCCGTAGGTCACCCCCTTCTCCGCGAGCCGGCGCCTGTCGGCTACCGGGGCGGCGTCGGCCCGGGTCGGGATCTCGGCGCGGGGCTCGCGGGACCAAGAGGACCGGGCCCGCGCAGGCTGACCGAAGCCATCGCCCGGAAGACGTTTGACGCCCCCCTTACTCCGGCCAAAGCCAGAGCCCGTCCGGCCTCACCGCGACGGGCGACAGGCGCAGCGCGCGAAACGACCAGCCCGGCGAGACCGAGCCGTCCCGGAGGTCGAAGGAGGCCTGGTGCCGGGGGCAGTGCAGCCGGCCCGCCGCGCAGCGGCCGAGGGACAGGTCCGCCCCCTCGTGCGGGCAGGCTCGCTCGGCGGCCACGATCCGCGTCCCGTCCCGCACCAGGATCAGCTGCCGCCCACCGACCCGGATCGGGATGAGGGCACGGCCGGTCAGGAGGCTCACCGGTCCCAGATAGGTCGGGCCCGGCCGCGCCTCAGCCACCCAGATAGGCTTCCCGCACGTGCGGGTCGGCGATGAGGGCCTCGCCCGTGCCCTCGAGGACGATGCGGCCGGTCTCCAGGAGGTAGGCGTGGTCGCAGAGTTCGAGGGCCGCGAAGGCGTTCTGCTCCACCAGCAGCACGGTGGTGCCCGCGTCGCAGATCGAGCGGATGACGGCGAACATCCGCTCGACGATGTTGGGGGCGAGCCCCAGGGAGGGCTCGTCGAAGAGCACGAGGCGCGGGCGCGCCATCAGGGCCCGACCGATGGCCAGCA
The DNA here is from genome assembly GCF_022829285.1 of Methylobacterium sp. J-078. Classification (GTDB taxonomy): domain Bacteria; phylum Pseudomonadota; class Alphaproteobacteria; order Rhizobiales; family Beijerinckiaceae; genus Methylobacterium. The sequence goes on along the minus strand of NZ_JAKSYI010000038.1, from coordinate 48,090 downwards.
TCTGCTGCTCCCCGCCCGAGAGGGTGCCGGCGGCCTGCTGGCGGCGCTCGGCGAGGCGCGGGAACTCGCCGTAGATGCGCTGAAGGTCCGCCGCGATGCCGGCGCGGTCCCGGCGCAGATAGGCGCCCATGGCGAGGTTCTCGGCGACATTCATCTGCGGGAAGACGCGTCGTCCCTCCGGGCAATGGGCGATGCCCGCCTCCAGGATACGCCGGGGCTCGGCCCCCGTGATGTCGCGTCCGTCGAGCCGGATGGCGCCGGAGCGGGCCGGCACCAGCCCCGAGATCGCCCGCAGGGTGGTCGACTTGCCGGCGCCGTTCGCGCCCACCAGGGCCACGAGCTGGCCTTCGCGCACGTCGATGGTGAGCCCTTTCAGGGCGGTGACGTGGCCATAGCCGCAGACGAGGTCGCGGATCTCAAGCATGCGCGGCCTCCCGAGTCTCCGCCGATTGCTGGGCCTCGGCGATCGCCCGGCGGGCGGCGCTGCCCTGGCCGAGATAGGCCTCGATCACGGCCGGGTCGCTGCGGATCGCCTCGGGCGGCCCCTCGGCGATCAGCCGGCCGTAATTGAGGACGACGATGCGGTCGGAGACCTCCATCACCATCGGCATGTCGTGCTCGACCAGCAGGAGGGTGACGCCGCGCTCCCGGATCTGCCGGATCAGGCGCACGAAGACCCGGGTCTCCGAGGCGTTCATGCCCGAGACCGGCTCGTCGAGGAGGAGCATGGCGGGCTCGGTGGCGAGTGCCAGCGCCACCCCGACGAGGCGCTGCTCGCCGTAGGCCAGCGCCCCGGCCTTCTCCTGCGCGCGTCCCGCGAGGCCGACCCAGTCGAGGAGCGCCTCGGCGCGCGCCCGCAGGCGCCGCTCGCCGGCGCCTGCGCGGCCGATCAGCGTGTCGAGGAGGCGCGCGCGCGGCGCGGCCGCCCCCTGGCGGTGCAGGCCGATCATGACGTTGTCGAACACCGTGTCGTCGGGAAAGACGCTGGTGCGCTGGAAGGTGCGGGCGAGTCCGAGGCGCGTGATCGCGTGCGGCGGCAGGCCCGCCAGGCCGGTGCCCCGGAACCGGACCTCGCCCTGGCTCGGCTTGAGGAAGCCCGTCATCACGTTGAAGGCGGTGGTCTTGCCCGCCCCGTTCGGGCCGATCAGGCTGACGATCTCGCCCTCCTGCACGTCGAAGTGCAGGTCCGCGATGGCCACGAGACCGCCGAAGCGCACGCCGACATGGTCGACGGAGAGGATCGCGCTCATCGCGGCACCATGGGGCTGGCGTCGAGGACGGGAACGGGGCGGGCCGGTCGGACGCGGGTGAAGAGCTTAGCCAGTCCCGGCACGATCCCGCGCGGCATCACGTAGAGGATCACGATCAGCACGATCCCGTAGACGATCCACTGCGCTTCCGGCGCCATCACGGGGCGCAGGCCCACGGGCAGAAGGCCGAAGATCAGGCCGCCGATCACCGGGCCCATCAGCGTGCCCTTGCCGCCCGCCACCACCATGATGACCATGCTGACGGTGGTGGAGAACAGGAACACGTCGGGATCGATGATGCGCAGGTAATGCGCGTAGAGGCTGCCCGCCGCGCCCGCCATGGCGGCCGAGATGACGGTCGCGATGGTCAGCGTACGGGTGGCGTTGATGCCTACCGAGAGCGCCAGGGATTCGTTCTCTTTCAGGCCCCGCATCGTCCGGCCGAAGCGCGAGGCGACGAGGCGGGCGACGACGAGGTAGCAGAAGGTGCCGACGGCGAGCACGAGGTAGTAGTTCTGCAGCTTCGTCCGCAGGGTCCAAGTGCCGAGGCCGGGCAGGCCGAGGCTGATCGCCGGAATGCCGGTGAGCGCCAGAGGCCCTTGCGTCAGCTCCACCCAGTTGAGGGCGACCAGCCGCACCACCTCGGCGAACGAGATCGTCACGATGACGAAGTAGGCGCCCCGCACCCGGAAGGAGAGGCGCCCGATCAGCCAGCCGCAGGCGCCGGCCGCCAGGATCGCCAGCAGAAAGCCCACGACCGGCGGCCAGGGCTCGTGGACCACGCGGGTGCCGAAGCCGACCTCCACGTCGAAGCCGAGGCTGGTGAGCGCGCTCACGTAGGCGCCGATGCCGAAGAAGGCGATGTGGCCGAGGCTGAGCTGCCCGGTGAAGCCGAGCAGCAGGTTCAGGCTCATGGCCCCGATGGTCAGGATGCCCGTGGTGATCAGCGCGTTGAGCAGGTAGGGGCTCGCGCTCAGCCCCAGCGGCAGGACGACGAGGCCCGCGAGCAGCGCGAAGGGAAGCAGCCGGCTCATCCGATGCGCTCCGCCTTGGCGAACAGGCCCGTCGGCTTCACCAGCAGCACCGCGATGATGATGAGGAAGCCCATGGCGTCCCGGTAGCCGGAGGAGATGTAGCCGGCGCCGAGTTCCTCGGCGAGCGCCAGGATGAAGCCGCCGATGGCCGCCCCGGTGACGTTGCCGAGCCCGCCCAGGATGACGATGGCGAAGGCTTTGAGTTCGGCCAGGCCCCCCATCTGCGGGAACACGACGTAGACCGGCCCGAGCAGGGCACCGGCCGCCGCCGCGAGGGAGGAACCCAGCGCGAAGGTGGCGGTGTCGATCAGGCGCACGTTGACCCCCATCAGGGCCGCCGTGTCGGCGTCCTGGAAGGCGGCCCGCATGGCGAGCCCGAGCTTCGTGCCGTTGATCAGCGCGTAGGTGAGCGCGATCAGGCCCAGCGCCGACCCGAGCACGAACAGGCGCAGCCAGGAGACCGAGACCGGGCCGATCTGGAGCGGCGCCTCGGGAAACGGGGAGGGGATCGCCTTGGCGACCCCGCCGAAGATCCACAGGGTCGCCGATTGCAGGGCGATGCCGGCCCCGATCATCACCAGCATGGTGGTGTCGATGTCGGCCCCCCGGAAGGGCCGCAGCAGCAGCCGCTCGATGGCCGCCCCGAACACGAGTCCGCCGAGGATCGCCACGGGCAGCGCCAGGAAGAAGTTCAGCCCGAGGGCCGCAACCGCGAGGTACATCAGGTAGGCGCCCACCGTGTAGAGCGCGCCGTGGGTGAAGTTCACCACGTTCATGATGCCGAAGATCAGGGTCAGCCCGATCCCCAGGAGGGCGTAGGTGCCGCCCAGGATGAGCGTGTTGACGAGGTGCTGGATCAGCTGGTCCATGGGCGGCCCCGGGATGATCGTGGATCGGCTTTTGGGTTCGCCCTCCCGCACGCGGGAGGGCCTTGAGGGTGTCAGAGCGTCGGCACGACGACGCGGCCGTCCTTGATCTCGATGAGGTAGACGTCGGGCTTGCTCTGGCCGCTCTCCTTGCTGGCGGGGCCGGTCTTGGCGAAGCGGATCGGGCCGTTGAGCCCCGTGAAGTCGACGGACCAGAATGCCTTGGTGATCGCCGCCGGCTCGGCGGAGCCCGCCTTCTCGATGGCGTGGGCGATCGCCCGGATGCCGTCGTAGCCCCGGAAGCTCTCGGTGACGCCCGCGAAGGCGAAGCCGCGCTTCTTCCACTCGGCGATGAAGCGCTCCGTCGCCTTCGGGTCCGGGGTCTTCTCGGGCAGCCAGGGCAGGAAGGTGGTCAGGTGCATCGTGCCGTCGGCGGCCGAGCCGGCCTGCGCGATGATCTGGTCGGGGTTCTGCGAGCCGCCGGTGGTGATGACCCGCTTCTTGAGGCCGAGCGCCGCCATCTGCTTGAACAGGAGCACGAGCTGGTCCACCGCACTCGTGATCATGATGGTGTCGCTGTCGGAGGCCTTGAGCTTGGAGAGCTGGGCGCTCATGTCCTGCGCGCCCTGGTCCATGGTCTCGACGAGGCCGACCTGGACGCCCTTGTCCTTCAGCATCTTGCCGAAATCGGCGGCGGCTCCGCGTCCGAAATCGTTGTTGAGCACGAGGAAGTCGGCCTTCTTCATGCCGAGCTTGGCCACCATCGGGGCGAAGGTCTCCGCCTCGAGGGCCGAGGGCGGCGAGATGCGGAAGACGAAGGGATTGCCCGCGGTGGTGATCTTGCCGGACGAGGAGGTCTCGACCAGCATCGGCACCGCGTAGTCGATGAGCTTGGGCATCACCGCCAGCGTCAGGCTCGAGCCCCAGGCGCCCATCAACACCGGGGTCTTGTCGCTGGTGATCAGCTTCTCCGCCACCGCCGCCGCTTCCGTCGGGTTGCTCTTGTTGTCCTCGACGATCAGCTCGATCTTTTTGCCCAGCAATCCGCCCCGGGCGTTGATCTCGTCGGCGGCGATCTTCGCGCCGTTGACCACGTAGGTGCCGGAGGCCGCGAAGGGGCCGGTCAGCGGCTCGTTGACACCGATGCGGATCGTGTCCGCCCGCGCCCCCGTGGCGGCCAGCGCCAGCAGAATCGCGGTCGTGACGGTGAACCTGCTTCGCATGCGCGTATCTCCGGTGCGGGGGGCTGGGGTGAAATCAGATCAGGCGCGGCCGAGCCAGGCCGCGAGGCGCGCCCGAGCAAGGCCGAGGAGGAGGCGCAAGGGGTTGAGCCCGGCCGGCGCCGGGGCCTCGGCGCCGGAGAGGCGGCCATCGACCGCGCGGGCGAAATCGCCCGCGATGCGGCCGGCGAGGTCGCGCACGAGGCCGGGACGGCCGAACTGCGCGAGGGGGCCGGTCAGGGTGTAGCCGACCTCCAGGGTGACCCGGGCCGTGCCCGGCGCCGGACCGGGCTCGACCCGGTAGCGCAGTTCGCCCTCGGTGGCCGAGCGCCCGCCCGCGTCGCTGCCGGCACCCCGGACCGAACCGGCGAGCGCGGCAGGGTCCCGCGCGATGCGGGCGCTGCCCCGGAAGGTCGCGGCGATCGGCCCGATCCGGACCTGAAGGCCGCCCTCCACCGTGTCGGGCTCCGGGCGGCCCGTGAGGACGGCGCCGGGCAGGCAGGCGGCCACGGCCTCGATATCCCCCAGCAGGGCGAAGACGGCGTCCGGCGGATGGGACAGGTCGATGAAGTGCGTGAAGCGGTGGGCGGGCGCGAAGGTCGTCGCCGGCGTCGGAGCCCGGGCGGGCGCGATCCGGTTCTCCGTGGTCCGCGTGGCCTGCGGGCGGGCCGCAACCGCCTCGCCGATGCGGGCGCCGACGGGGCCGAGGGCGCGGGCGGCGCCGGTCTCGGGCCGGATGCCTTGGGCGCGGCGCTCGGCGATGACGGCCATCACTGCCCGCACGATGCCGGCGTAGCCGGTGCAGCGGCAGAGGTTGCCCGAGAGGCCGACTCGGATCCGCCGCTCGTCGGCCTCGGGCAGGCGCAGGACGAGGTCGCGCGCGGCCACCAGCATGCCGGGGGTGCAGTAGCCGCACTGGAGCGCGTGCTCGCGATTGAAGGCGGCGCGCAGCGCGGTGGCGACCGGGTCGTCGTCCAGGCCCTCGATGGTGGTCACGGCGGCCCCCACGCAGGCGCCCGCGAAGGTCAGGCAGGCGCGCGCCGGTTCGCCGTCGAGGAGCACGGTGCAGGCACCGCAGACGCCGTGCTCGCAGCCGAGATGCGTGCCCGTCAGGTTCAGGGTCTCGCGCAGCACGTCGCCGAGATGGCTGCGCGGCTCGGCCTCGATGCGCAGGAACCGCCCGTTCACCGTCAGCCCGAGGGCGATCTGGCCCGTGGCCGGCTCGGCCAATCCGGCGCTCATGCGGCCTCCGGGACATGCGAGAGCGGGAGCTTTCCGGCCTGCGCCACCGCGCGGGCCAGCACCGTGACGTGGACGTGGCGCTCGACCGGGTCCGCCATGCCGGCGGCGGCGAGGGCGGCCTGCGCCGCGCCGGGCTCGAAGCGCTCCGCGAAATCGGGACCGATGCGGCCGCCGAAGAGCGGGCGGGCATCGGCGAGGAGCACGGGTGCCCCCTCGACGGCGCCGATCACCGCGCGTCCCCGGCCGGCCCCCGGCTCCAGGCGCACGGCCCCGATGGCGTGGGCGAACTCGCCGATCTTGGCGCAGTGCTTGACGTAGCCCCAGGCCGCGCCCGGCGGCAGCGCCGGCACGCGCACCGCCATCAGGATCTCGGCCGGCCCCAGGGCGACTTCGAGCGCGCCGGTGACGAAGCGCTCCACCGGCAGGGTGCGGCGGCCCGTGGGCCCCGCGATCTCGACCTCGGCGCCGAGCGCCATCAGCGCGTTCACCCAGTCGGCGGCCGGGTCGGCGTGAACGAGGCTGCCGCCGATGGTGCCCCGGTTGCGCACGGGCCGGTAGGCGATGGCCGAGGCCACCCGCTGCAGGGCGCCCCCCGTGAGGTCGGGCACGCGCCCGTCCTCGATGTCGGCGTGGGTCACGCAGGCGCCGAGCACGAGGGTCTCGCCCGCGACGCGGGCCTGACGCAGTTCGTCGATCCCCGTGATGTCGAGGATCAGGTCCGGTTCGACCAGGCGCAAGGCCAGCATCGGCCCCAGCGACTGTCCGCCCGCGATCAGCTTCACGCCGCCCTGCGCCGTCGCGAGGCGGTCGAGCAGGGCGGCGAGGCTCGCCGGGCGCTCCCAGGCGAAGGGGCTGGGCTTCATGCGGCCTCCCGTGCGGGCTCGGCGCCGGTGCGGGCGGCCAGCACCGCCTCCACGATCCGTCGGGGCGTGACGGGGGAATGCAGCATCTCGACGCCGAGTGGGGCCAGCGCGTCGTTGATCGCGTTGGCGAGCGCGGCCGGCGGCGCGATGGCGCCGCCCTCGCCGATGCCCTTCTGGCCGAAGCGCGTGTAGGGCGAGGGGGTCTCCATGTGGTCGATGCGGGCCATCGGCACCTCGGCGGCGCCGGGCAGCAGGTAGTCGGCAAACGTCGAGGCTAGCGGCTGGCCGCGGGCGTCAAAGCGCATCTCCTCGTAGAGGGCGGTGCCGATGCCCTGGGCGAGGCCGCCGTAGATCTGGCCGTCGACCACGAGGGGGTTCACCAGGGTGCCGCCATCCTCGACGATGACGTAATCGAGGATCTCGACCGCGCCGAGATCGGGGTCGACCGCCACCACGACCGCGTGGGCCGCGTAGGAGAAGGTGCCGGAATCGCGCTGCGGCTTGTAGCCGGCGGTGACCTCGAGGCCGCCCGGATCGGTGTCGGGGCCGAGGTCCTGCGGGCGCCGGTACCAGGTGCGGGCGATGGCCTCCAGGGAGATGTCGCCGGAAGGACCGACCACGTGGCCGCCCGCGAAGTGGCATGCCTCGGGGCTTGCCTGGAGCAGGTAGGCGCCGATCCGCACCGCCCGATCGCGCAGGGTCTCGCAGGCCGCAGCCACCGCGCCGCCGGCCATCACCATCACGCGCGAACCCCAGGAGCCGGTGGAGTACGGCGTCATCGCGGTGTCGCCGTGGACGAGGCGGGTGCGCGCCACCGGCACGCCCAGGATCTCGTGCGCGACCTGGGCCAGCGTCGTCTCCAGGCCCTGGCCGTGGGAATGCGCGCCGATGCGGAGTTCGAGGCCGCCATCCGGCGTCAGCCGGGCGGAGGCCTGCTCGTGGCCCGGCACCATCGGAATGCCCCAGCCGGAATAGACCGAGGTGCCGTGGGCCGCCTGCTCGCAGTAGATCGACAGGCCGAGTCCGATCCGGCGCCCGTCCGGTTCGGACGCGCGTTGGCGGGCGCGGACGCCCTCCACGTCGATGGCCCTCAGCGCGCGGGCGAGCGCCTGCGGATAGTCGCCGCTGTCGAAGTGCTTTCGGGTGATGTTCTCGAACGGCATCTGCTCGGGCCGGACGAGATTTTTTTCACGCACGACCTCGGGCGCGATGCCCGCTTCACGGGCGACCGCGTCGAGCACGAGTTCGAGGGCGAAGCAGACGCCGGTGCGGGCGACCCCCCGGTAGGGCAGGATCGGGCACTTGTTGGTGGCCACCGACCAGGTGCGGCAGCGATAGCTCGGGAAATCGTAGGGGCCCGGCAGGATGCTGGCGACCTGTGCTGCCTCCAGGCAGGCCGAGAACGGATAGGCCGAGTAGGCGCCGGAATCGACGGTCGCCTCGCAGTCGATGCCCCGCAACCTGCCGTCGCGCTCCGCATAGGCGGTGATGCGATAGTGGTGCTCGCGGCAATTGGCGTTGGCCGTGAGGTGCTCGCGCCGGTCCTCCAGCCACCGCACCGGATGGCCGAGGCGCAGCGCCAGCCAGGTCAGCGCCACGTCCTCGGCGAGCAGGATCGCCTTGTAGCCGAAGCCGCCGCCGACGTCGGGCGAAACGATGCGGATGCGGCCCTGCTCGAGCCCCAAGCATTCCGCCAGCCCGTTGCGCACGATGTGGGGCATCTGACTCGCGGTATGGACGACGACCTGGTCGAGGCGGTGATCGAGATGCACCACGGTGCCGCGTCCCTCGATCGGTGCCATGCACTGGCGCCCCGTCGCGATGGTGCGGCTGACCTTGATCGGCGCGTCGAGCGCGGAGGCGATGTCGATGTCGACCAGGGTCTCCAGGTAGACGTTGTCGCCCCAGTGTTCGTGTACGAGGGCGGAGCCGGGCTCGCGCGCGGCCAGCATGTCGTGGATCGCCGGCAACTCCTCGAGATCGAGAACGATGGCGGCGGCGATGTCCTCGGCCTCGGCCCGGGTCGGGGCGATGCACATCGCGACCAGTTCGCCCACCTGCCGGACCTTGCCCGTCGCGAGCACCGGCTGCTCCGAGGCCTTGAAGCCCGGCAGGCCCGAGACCGCCCGGATCGGCTGCACGCCGTCGAGGTCGGCGGCCGTGAAGACGCGGTCGCGATAGGCCTCCGGCACGTGGATGGCCCGGATGCGGGCATGCGCCAGGGGGCTGCGGACGAAGGCCACGTCCTGCATCCCGGGTAGACGGATGTCGCCGACGAACTGCCCGCGCCCGCGCATCAGCCGGTCGTCCTCCTTGCGGGGGAGGGGGGCGCCCACGCCCTCCTGGCGCGGCGGAACCGCGCTGGCGCCCGCGCCACTCATCGGGCGCCTCCGAGGAGGTCCTGCGCGGCGCGCACCAGCAGGCCGTCGGGCCGGCGGAACTCGTTGAGGATCGAGAAGTGGTCGGCGCCGGGCACCGGCAGCAGGGCGCCGGGCGCGTGCGCGGCGGCGCGCAGGGCGTGGAGGTTGCGCGCGTCGTGGACGAGGGCGGGCAACTCGCGGCTGCCGTAGGCGATCGTCAGGGGCTTGTCGACGACGGGGCGCCGCAGGGGCGAGAGCGTCTCGATTTCCGCATCCGTGAGCCCGAGCTTCTCGTCGAGGTAGGTCTCGCGGATCGGGGCGAGGTCGTAGACGCCGGAGATCGCGAGGCCCGCCGCCACGGCCGGGTGGCCGAGTTGCATCGCGGCGAGCTGGGCGCCGGCCGACCAGCCGGACAGGACGAGGGGCCCGGCGATCCCGTGCGTGCCCCCCTGCGCGGCGAGCCAGTCGAGGGCCGCGCCGATCTCGGTGACGATCCCCGCGAGACTGGATTCCGGGGCCAGGGTGTAACCCGGCATCGCCACCGACCAGCCGGCCGCGTTGAGCCCTTCCGCGAAGCAGGCGAAGTCGGCCCGCGCGTTGCGCTGCCAGTAGCCGCCATGGACGAAGACGAGGCAGGGCGCGCCGGCTTGCGCGGCCGGGTAGAGGTCGAAGGCGGTGCGCTCGCCCTGCGCATAGGGGATGTCGAGGTGCCGGGCATGCGCCGCCCGGTAGGCCGCCGAGGCGGCGTTGCGGGCAGCGACCTGCGCGGCGGAGTCGGGCACGCCCGCGTTGTTGTCGTAACAGGCGCCGCGCGCCGCCCGGTCGAGGTCGCCCCAGCGGCGGCGCGGGTCGGCGGGCGTCGGGTCGTCGAGGCGGAAGGCGGTCATGGACACTCCCTCAGGCCGCGATCGCCTGGGGCAGGATCGGCGAGTCGGCCTCGAAGCGCCGGCCCGCCCGCAGGCAGAAGGCGGGGCGCAGGAGCCGGTCGGCGACGACGCGGGTGTCCTCGTTGTCCCGCAGGAGGAAGCGTCCGCGATCGTCGTGCAGCACCGAGACGTCGGCCGCGAACCCCACCGTCAGGGCGCCGATGCGGTCGCTCATGCGCAGCATCTCGGCCGGGTGCGAGGTCACCATCGGCACCACCTCCTCCAGCGGGATGCCCAGCGCCATCATCGAGCTCATCGCCTGGGTGAGGCTGAAGCGGGCCTGGCCGAGGAAGGGGTGGTTCTCGTCGTCGTGGTGCTCGTCCGGGGTGCCGGCGGGTTGGGGCACCTCGGTGTTGTAGCCGTGCATGTCGGCGCCGAGCGTGTAGGGGATCACACCGGCCGGCAGCGAGGCGCGGGCGACCCGGTAGGAGAAGTGGCTGCCGTGGCCGACATCGACCTTGAGCCCCGCATCCATCGCCCGGCGGATGATGTGGTGGACCTCGCCGGCTTCGTTGATGAAGCCGCCGGGATGGCGGGTGAAGGGATGGGCCAGCACGTCGCCGGGGCGCAGCAGCGGAATCACCCGTTCGACGATGGTGTCGGCGTCCTCGCCGTTGGCGCCGGATTCCGGCAGGCCCCAGAGCTGGCCGAAATGCACGTAGAGCGGGAGATCGGCCTGGCGGCTGATCTCGGCGGCCATCTCCATGACGCGGATGCCCCAGCGGGCGAAACCGCCGATCTCGGCATGGCCCTTGATGCCGCGTACGAGGTCGCGGTTCTCGGTGGCCGACTTCACCGTGGCGTCGATGTCGACGCCGTCCGGGCTGTAGAGGTTCGGGTAGAAGTGCCCCTCGAGGCCGCCGACGAGGTAGGCCGACAGGAAAGCCAGCGCCTGCGTGTCGGCGCGCTCGGCGATGAAGTGGCGGAAGCCCGGCAGGGTCATGCAGGACGGGCCGCCCTGGTCCACCACGGTGGTGACGCCCGAGCGCACCCCGACCATGTCGGGGTTCAGGCCGAAGCGGCCGGTGACGTACTGGTAGACGTGGGCGTGGGTGTCGATCATGCCCGGCAGCACGAGCTTGCCCGAGACGTCCACGGTCTCGGCGGCGGAAGAGGGCAGGATCGTCGCTTCCACCGCGGCGATGCGCCCGTCGCGGATCGCCACGTCGCGGAGGCCATCGATGCCGGAGGCGGGGCAGATGACGCGGCCCCCGCGCAGGAGCAGATCGTAGCGGCGCGGATCAGGGTTGGATTCGACCATCACTCGACCTCGTGATCCCGGCCGGTCGGTCCCGGCCCCGTTCTTGCCAAAAATTGCCCGACCAAAAGCGAAGCATGCTTCGTATCTCGGCTTTGCACGGGGCGTGCCAAGTCCGGAGCCATTCTGGGAAACGCGTCGATGGAGCAGGTCTCGGAGAGTATCGTGGAGGGACCGCCGGAGCGGGGGGCCGGGCCAGAGTGCGCAGCGCCTTGGCCGCTCTCGGAGCGGCCCGGATTTCTGGCGCGACGGATGCACCAGATCCACGTCAGCCTTTTTGCTGAGCGGTGTGCCGATTTTCGCGTCACGCCGCTGCAGTACAGCCTGCTCTCGCTGCTGCGGCAGCTAGGGCAAGCCGACCAGACCACGATCGCCGAAGCCGTCGCCCTCGACCGCACGACGACGACGGGCGCCCTGAAGCGGCTGGCGGCGCGGGGACTCGTCGACCGCGCGACCTCGCCCACCGATCGCCGCGCGCAGATCTGCCGCCTGACGGCGGCGGGCGAGGCGCTTCACGGGGCGATGGAGGCGGCGGCCCGGGAGGCGCACGCCCGGACGGTGGAGGCCCTCTCCGAGGCGGACCAGGCCCACCTCATCCGCCTGCTGAGGCAGGTCGTTGCCGCGCATGACGACCGGATGGGCGAGGCCGATCTCGGCTGAGCATCCTTCCGAAGGGATCACCGCCCACCGAGGGAGGCGGGCTGTCCCGGCAGCGGCAGGCGGTAGCCGGTGTCGGCGAGGCCGTCGCCCTCGACGCGGTACACGCCCAGGGTCCGGTCGACATAATTGCCGACATAGACGTAAGCTCCCGAGGGACTGAACACGATGCCCTGGGTCACCGCCCCGGCCTCGGCCTCGGCAACCCGCCGGACGCCGTCCGGCCCGATGGCCAGGAGCGCCACCGCGCCGGTCGGCGTGTAGCCCGGGCTGCTCCGTGGCGCGCTCGCTCCCCGCACCACCGAGACCGCCGCGTGGCGGCCGTCCGGCGCGATCGCCAGGGCCTCCGGCGTGTCGCCGATCCCCAGATGGTCGACCACGACCGGGCGGGCCGCATCGGCCCGGATCACGCTCACGGTGTCGGCATGGCCGTCGCTCGGTTCCGGTCCGGTATTGCCCGTGAGGGCGAGGCGTCCGTCCGGCGTCACGTCGAGCCCGTAGACCCCCGGCCCCACCGGCATGTCGAGGCCGGGATCGTAGCGCAGGGCCGTGCCGTCGATGGCGAGGACGCCGATCCGGCCGGCTTTGTTCTTGGCGACGAAGGCCCGTTTGCCGTCGGGCGCGAACGCCACCGCGGCGGCCTCGTCGCCGACCTCCACCGTCGCGATGGGGCGCACGACGGTGCCGCGGATGGTCAGGGCGGTGACGCTGCGCCCCTCGCGGTTGGCGACGAGGGCGAGGTCACCGGCCCGGTTGATGGCGAGGCCGGAGGGCTGCGACCCCACCGTCAGGGTCTCGACGAGGCGCGGCGGCTCGGCGGCGAGATCGATGACGTGGAGCCGGTTGTCGGGCTGCGCGTACCAGGCCGTGCCCTCCGGGCGCATCAGGACCGAACTGGCCACGAGCCCGAGGCGGCCGTCCGGCGTGACGCGCAGGTTGGTCGGCGGCCCGTAGACCGAGTTGTCGAGGGGAAGGGTGTGGACGAGGCGCGGGCGCGCCTCGTCGCCGACGTCGAGGATCCCGACCGCATCGTGCCCGTTCGGCCCGTTCCGGCCGCCCTCCGGATCGAAGAAGGTCTTACCGTCGAGGCCGACCAGGATGCGGGACGGCGCCTCGGCCGCCGGCACGCCCGCCGGGGCGGCCAGGATGAGGGTGCCCAGAAGCGCCGTGCGCGTGAGCCTGTGTGCGAGCCATCGTCTCATCGCGACGACATAGGGCGGGAGAGGGACGGCGCACGTCCGGCGATCCATGTTTCTCCGATGCCGTGGGCGGCCGATGCGCTCGAACGGGCTCAGGACGGATCGCGATCGCCCGTCAGCGGGCGCCGATAGATCAGGGTCTCCGCCAAGTACAGATCCAGGTTCGAGAAGGATCGGGACCGCTGCGTGACCGCCGCCCAGTCCTCGGCGACGCGGCGGGCTTCGGTCTCATCGCCGGCCGCGAAGGTCAGGCTCTCGCTGCGCAATTCGGATTCTGTGTAGAGATGGGCCGTGTAGATCTCGCGTCGGCCTTCCAGGGGCATCGAGGATGTGTCCGGGCGCTCGTCCAGGTTGAGGCCAAGATCTTCAATAAGTTTCGCGCCGCCGCCGCAGAAGACGTCTTGATTCGGTATCCCTGGTGAGCAGTACCTACGGCACGCCCGCAACCCTCACGAGAAGACCCGCCGCGGCCGGGGGCCGGGCGGGTCCGAGGCGGAGTCTGCGGTTCCTACAGGCTGAAGAAGGTGCTGGCCGAGCCCAGGACCGTGAAGGCGAGGCCGCCCGCGAAGGCGGCGATCATCGCGTAGGAGAAGCCCTTCAGCAGCATCGGGTAATCCGTCTCCCGTCCGATCAGCAGCGGTTACCGCCCGAGGTCTGGCCGTATTGCTGGACGGGGAAGTTCTGCTGGTTGGCGTTGCCCTCTGAGGCCGAGCTCATCGGGCAGCTGTAGGGGTTGCGCAGGGGGGCGGCGCGGCGGGGCTCGAAGGAGCCCGTGGTCTCGACGTCGTAGGGCGCGAAGCCGGTGTAGCGGGAGGGGCTGTCGTAAGCCATCGCGGACGAGATCGGAGCAACGCCAAGGACAAGGGCGGTGGCAAGAGCGGCGATACGGGTCTTCATGAGGGCTTTTTCTCTCCAGTTCCGTACGAACCAAGTGGCTGGTCCGTTTCTGTCTGTCTGAACTAAAGATAGAAAGCCGTTTTCATTCTCGACGTGTCGCACGACACACGGTGAGCGGGATTAAGGACCGCACCGGACGCAGCTTTGTCGGATTTTCTGACGAAATCCAGTGATCAGATCGTTCAAAGTCCTGGTCCGAAACGAGGTATACCAGCAGCAACGACGTTGTTCGCCCGCGCGTGATCGCCCCGTCTCGGCCCCTCGAAGGGGATCTGTCCCCGGCGCCGTCCTCCGGGACGGGTTGATGACGGGCGTCGTGAGATCCGAAGCGTTCGCTTCACCCGTCCCTTAACGCTTCATCAACCATACGAACAAAATCCGCACGGGGAGGGGGTTGGGCCGGAATGATTTAACGGGCGCTTAGCGGTTGCGGCCCTTGGGTGACGGGCCCTCGAAAACAGGAGGGTTCTTGATCAGAAGGATCAACCGTCATGTCGTCCGGCATTACCCTCTCGTCGGCAACCCGCCAGAACCTCCTGTCCCTCCAGGATACGGCCAACCTGCTCTCCACGACGCAGAACCGCCTGTCGACGGGTAAAAAGGTCAATTCCGCGCTCGACAACCCGACGAATTTCTTCACCTCTCAGAACCTGTCCGCTCGCTCGGGTGACCTGAGCGCGCTCCTCGACGGCATCTCGAACGGTGTCCAAACGATCCAGGCCGCCAACCAGGGCATCACCTCGATCACCAAGCTCCTCGACACCGCCAAGTCCACGGCCAGCCAGGCCCTCGCCGACAAGACCGGCGGCGGCGGCGGCGTGCTTGGCGGCTCGGCGGCCGTTGCGGCGAAGGTCACCGGCACCGCGCCCCTCGCATCGCTCGGAACGACCGCGAACGGTGTCACCACCTTCGACCTGTCGAACCCCGCGAAGGATGCCTCCCTCGACATCTCTCTCGACGGTGGACTGACCAAGACGACCATCCGCCTCGATTCTACCACGCTGGCCTCCTCGGCATCGGACCTGACCAAGGTCACTTCCGATCAGATCATCTCGGCCATCAACGGCCAGATCAGCGGCAGCAGCAACCTCGCCGGAAAGCTCACGGCCGCCGCGAGCCCCGATGGCCGCATCACCTTCTCGACCACCGCGACGGGCTCGGCCGCGCAGGTCCAGGTCTCCGGCTCGGCCAATGCTGGCATCAACATCGGCTTCGGCGCCTCGACCGCCCGGACCGCTGCGACGGTCACCGCCTCGGCGGCCCTTTCCGCCAACACGGATTTCACCAACAACGCGACGACCAGCCTTACGGTTGGGGATGGCGCGAAGTCGGTCGTGGTGACCCTCAACAAGGATTCGGCCACCGACACCCTCGGCGGAACCCTCGGTACCTCGGCGACCCCGGCCGCCATTCGCGACGCCATCAACAAGCAGTTAAAGGACAACGGTTCTTCTGCCAGCGTCAGCCTCTCGGGCGGCGCTACTGGCAGCCTCGTCTTCACCTCGACGGATCTCGGCCCCGATGCCCAGCTCTCCGTCGTCGCGGGCACGAACACCGCCGGCGGCGCCACTGGCATCGGCTTCAACACCTTCACGGCCACGGCCAACACTATCAGCGCCGCCCCCGCCGCCAGTACGACGCCGACGGCCGGTACGATCGCGGCGACGACGGCTCCGACGGCAACCACCACGGCAGTCACCGGGGCGACGGTAGCCGGCCCCTTCACCCTGGGTCAGGGACAGCAGACCACGTTCGATGTCGGTGGACAGAAGGTTACCATCAACGCTGATACCCTGAAATCGGACGGGACCAAGCTCACCTCGTCATTCAACCAAGCTGCCTTGCTCGATGCCCTGAACGAGCAGCTCGATGCCGGCGTGACCGCGACGGCGCCCGGCGGCGTCCTGACCTTCACCGGTACGGCCTCTCCCGTCGTGACGACGTCCGGTGCTGGAAACAGCGACCAGATTGGCCTCTTCGGTACCCCCGCAAAAACTCAGCTGGGCGCTACACTCGGGCCCTCGTTCGACCTGAGCAGCGGCCAATCCGCTTCGTTCCAGGTCAACGGCGGCACGGCGATCACCCTGAGCGCTGCGAGCACTGACGCGTCCAACGTCGCCATCGGCACCAACCCGAACCAGAAGCAGGTGCTGGAGGCGATCAACAAGCAGCTCGCCACCACCAACCCCGGTGTCTCGGCCTACGTCGATGGCACCAACCATCTCACCTTCGTCGGGGTCAACACGGCCACGGCGGCTCCGACTTTCTCGTCGACGACCGATACCATCGGCCTCGGCTTCGGCACGCGGGCGACCGCTGCCGGTGCCGGGTCTGCCGCTCCGATCGTCGATCTGTCCGGTGGAAAGTCGAGCCAGTTCACCGTCGGGGACGGCACCAACACCGCCGCCGTCACGATCAACGCCCTGAGCTTGGACGCCAACAACGTCGCGATCGGCGAGAACGCAACGCAGGCCAAGATCGCCGAGGCGATCAATCAGAAGCTCCGCGCCACCGGCACGGGCACCGGGACCGGCGCTGGCGCTGGTGTCGCGGCCGACGGCACCACGCCCGCGGCAGTGAACGCGAAGGTCTCCTTCGTCGGTAACAAGCTGACCGTTTCCTCGAACGCCGTCGGTGTCGGGGCCGCTGCGGTCTTGACTGCGAGCAAGGATACCGCTGGTCTTGGCCTCGGTGTAACCGCCTCCGTGAACGGCACCTCTGTGGCCGGCACTGCAACGGGCGTGGCCGCCCCCGTCACCTCCTCGGGCACCGACGCCACCGACGGTTCGTCCACCGCCCTGGTCGCAGGTACCACAACCCTCAGTGCCACCACCGCCCTGGGTGGTGTCGCAGCCACCAACGCGTCGTTCAGTATCAAGCTCGGTGCCGGCAACGCCAAAACGATCAACGTCAACACCGCCGCCAACACGACCATTACCGCCGCAACCTTGGTCAAGACCATCAATGACCAAATCGAAGCGGATACTGGCCTCTCGGGGAAGGTGAAGGCCAGCTTCACCAACGGCAAGCTGCAGATCTCGACCACGGCGGCTGGCGCCGACCAGAAGCTCGCGATCCAGGCCAGCGGAACCGACAACATCGGCTTTGGTACGTCAAGCTCGGCGCTCATCACGAGCACCGGTACCGATGTGGGCGGTAGCAAGGGGTCGAGCTCAGTGCGCGAGAACCTGGCCAAGCAGTTCAATACGCTGCTGTCCCAGATTACCCAGCAGGCCAAGGACTCGAGCTACAACGGCGTCAACCTTCTCTACCGGACCAGCAGCAATGTCGCGGACAACACGCTGCATATCGCGTTCAACGAGAAGAACTCGTCGGCGCTCGACATCCAGGGCGTCAAGTTCGATGCGGAGGGCCTCGGCCTGAACGAAGTGTCCGGGAACTTCCAGACGGACGCCGAGATCAACAGCGTCATCGAGAAGCTGACCACCGCAACCAGCAACCTCCGTACGCAATCCTCGACCTTCGGCTCCAACCTTTCGGTGGTGCAGAACCGTCAGGACTTCTCGAAGAATCTGATCAACATCCTCGACATCGGCTCGGCCAACCTCGTGAACGCGGACCTCAACGAGGAAGCCGCCAACTCGCAGGCCCTGTCGACCCGCAACTCCATCGCCACCTCGGCCCTCTCGCTGGCCAACCAGGCCCAGCAGGGCATCCTGCAACTGCTCCGCTGAGCGGATCGGCCTTCACGACGACGGGCGGCCGGGGGAAACCCCGGCCGTTCTCGTTTGAGGCGGCCCCTACAGGAACCCGCTTCCCGAGTGATCCTTGAAGGCGTTGGCGCGGCGGATGTAGCCCACTACCGTGCGGGGATCGCGGTGGCCCGACTGGTCCATGATCCGGGCCAGATCCGCGCCGCGCTCGGCGGCCGTGGTGATATACCCGGCCCGCAGGGAGTGGGCGGCGAAGGTCGCGGCGTCGAGGCCGGCGGCCCCGGTGTAGCGCTTGACGATGTCGGCCACCGCCTGGGTGGTGAGGCGCGGCGCGCCGGCCCGCACCCGCCCCGCCCGCGAGACGGGGCGGAACACCGGCCCCTCCGTGATCCCGCCGGCCGCGAGCCAGTCCTTCACCAGGAAAACCGGCCGAATGAAGCGCCCGTGCGGGATGGCCTTCTCGAAGCCGCGGCCCTCCTGATCCGTCTTCGAGCGCCGCACCCGGACCCGCAGGCCGTCCCGGTCCTCGCGCAGGTCGGCGACATCGAGGGCGACCAGCTCCGAGCGGCGGAAGGCCCCCGCGAAGCCGAGGCCGAGCAGGGCACGATCCCGCTTGCCGGTCATCGTGTCGGGGGTGCGCATCAGCATAGCGGCGAGCACCTCGACGGTGGCGGCGGCCTTCTGCACCGGCGCCGTGCCGATGGTGCGCCGGATGCCCTTCATGGTCGCCCGCACCTCCGCGTCGTCGGTCGGGTCCGGCAGGCCGGCGAGCTTGTGCGCGTAGCGGATCGCGGCGCAGCGCCGGCCGATGGTCGAGGCCGCTCGTCCCCTCTCCGCCTCGTGCGTCAGGAACCCGGCCACGGCCCGGGGCGAGGCCGGCAGGGCGGCGAACCCGTACAGGGCGCACCAGTCCTGGAACAGCACCGCGTCACCGCGATAGGCTCGCAAAGTCGCCTCCGCCTTGCTCGCGCGCTGGTAGGCCCGAACGACCGCGGCAAGTTCGGAAGGGAGGTCGGTGCCGGGTTCGGGGAGAGGCCCGCCCCCCGCGGTCGGCGAAAAGATCGTTGCGGTGGTCACGCGATCTCCGTGCCGGGCTCGGGCTCTGTCCCAGAATGGCGCGGCGCAGCGGCCAGCGCAATCCGGGGCGGGGGCATCGGGCAAGGCCTGCGCCGGGTTCGAACCACGGCGTGCCCATCGGTTTTGACGGGAAGAGCGGGTAAGAACCATTCATGACACCGTCCCGTCCACCGGCCGAATGCGCGCCGGACCTCGCACCCGTCGACCGCGAAGCGCGCCTTCCAGGGTCTGGCGATGCGCTCGACCGGCATCCGGAGATTGCGGGATGAGCGGCAAGCCAAAGCAGCTCGGCGACCTCCTGGGCGACCTCGATCCGAACCTCGCCAAAGCCTTCGAGGGCCTCGGCAGGCAGGTCCTGGCGGATGCCGAGCGCCAGCAGGCCTCGGCGGACCAGGCCGGGACGGGCGCACGGAAGCGTCAGGACGCCTCAGGAGGGGCGGCAGCCCAGATCCAGGCCGAGCCCCTCGAGACGGCGCCGAAGGCCGCCAGCGGCCAATCCGGCGCGCCTGAGGGCCCAAGCCAGGCCCTCACGCAGCAGATCGACCTGTTCATCGCCACCGGACGGGCCGCGGCGCCCAAGGACGAGCTGGCGACCATGGAACACCCGGTCTACGCGATCGAGGACGGCGACCAGCGCATCCTGACCTATGAGCACAACGGCGTGACCCTGGAGGTGACGCCCTCCGTGAAGGGCCGGGCGACCATCCACGACAAGGACATCGTCCTCACCTGCGTGTCCAAGGTGGTCGACGCCGTGAACCGCGGCGAACCGGTGTCCCGCACGGTCAGCATCAAGGCGCACGACGTCCTGACCTTCACCAACCGCAGCACGTCGGGGCGCGGCTACGACCTTTTGGAGCAGGCCCTGGAGCGGCTCGTCGGCACCCGCATAAAGACCTCGATCGCGACGGGTAAGCCGGCCCGGCGCCGTACCAAGGGTTTTGGCCTGATCGATGCCTGGGAGACGATCACCCGGGGGCCGAACAACCGCCTCGAGGAGCTGCGCATCACGCTCAGCGCGTTCACCTTCGACGCCGCCATGGCGCTGGAGGTGCTGAGCATCGACCAGGACTACTTCAAGCTCCGGAAGGCCACCGAGAAGCGGTTGTACGAGCTCGCCCGGAAGCATTGCGGTGACCAGGGACGCTGGAAGGTCGGCCTCGATCTGCTGCAGAAGAAGGTCGGCAGCCGCCAGCCCCTGTTCAAGTTCCGGGCGACCGTGCGCGGCATCGGCGAGGCGGGGTCCCTGCCCGGCTACCATCTCGTCTTCCTGCACAGCGACGATTCCGTGGTCTTCTACGGCCGCAGCGAAGGGGGGCTCGCAGTCATGGAAAGCGACCTGGTGACGCTTCCCAAGCTCAAGCCGAAAGGAACGCGCCGCAAATCCGTGCGTCGACCCGTCACGAAGGGCGATTGATTCGTCACTCCGCGGATAAATCACCGCAAAGCCTTGTCGTCGAACGACTTTCACGGAACAGGACTCGAACTGAGCAGTTCGTTCTTGACAGGCAAGCCGGTGTTTTGCAGCCACTCCCGATGCGGATTCGTCACTCCGCGGATAATTGACGGCTCCAGGGCACCCGGATTCGTCACTCCGCGGATGTTGGATTCGTCACTCTACGGATAAAGATTCGTCACTCCGCGGATAACGCACTTCGTCACTCCGCGGATAAACACCCCGAATTTCGCCAGACAAATCAGGGGTTTGCAAAACCTTAACAACGCGCGCGCGTCTTTAACTGTTTAACAGATCTTTTAACGTGCCGGCGGCGCGGCGGGAGAGCGGGGAAACACGGCACTGCGCAGCCGGATTTCCGGCCGCGACGACGCTGCGGGTGTGGTTCGCATGCCTCCCCTCCTCTCACTAACCGAAACATCCAAGCCCTCAGACACGAGCGACCTCGGAGCCGTCAAACTTTCGAGAAGAACGCTTATCGGAGGTTAGAATTTTATTTGAGGCCATGCAGCTGCATGCACGTGAGCGTTTGATGCGCTGCCTTGTTCGGGATTTTGGCTGTCGGGGTGGATGCTCGCTCAAGAAGAGGACGGTCTTTCCTGCGTTTTCGGAGACGCGAGGCCACGTGCACGGCGGCAAGTGGCTCACGAAGTCGAGCATGTCAGGCGAGCGGGTGATCGTATCGGGGAGACTGACAAGCGCTGTCTTCGCGGACCTGGTGCCGGTGCCGGATAAGCGCGATAGGCCTCTGCGCACGATGTGGGAGCCGCGCGACCCATTCACGACGACTGTCTGCTCGACCCTACCGCTCCTATGGGGGCCTCTGACCAACAAGAAAGCTGTGTTTCCGCAAAGGCTTATATTAGCACGACAGCATGACAATACCGTCATGTTACCGGATTATAATACTGTCATGCTGTAGCACTAAAGCACGACTGCACCGCAGCGCTGCGGCCTAGTCCCCTGCCTTGCGTCCGACCTTGAGGGCCTCGACGGTGGGGTGTCCGTGCTTCCGTAGCGCGGCGTCGATCCCCTCCATAATGACGTCGTGGATCTTCACATCGCGGGTGAATGCGATCTCCCGCAGGCGGCGGTGGACCTCCCGGGGCAGGTAGACGGAAGTATGGACGATATCGGGCCGGGCCTTGCGCGACGCCGGCGTCGCGGCGGGCGCCGCCTCCGGAGCCCGGTCGGCAATCGCCGCACGGGCTTCGGTTCCGGGAAGATTCAGGCCGCCGATGATGGACGGACGCTTGGTCATGCCTGCAAGCCCATCATGCTTTGGTGCCCTTCATCTTGCGTGCGGCCCAGGCCCAAAGGGCTCGGATCTCGTCGGCGGCCTTGCCGTCGCGGGCATACTCGGTGACGCCCTGCCCGGCCGCGAGGGCATCCTGGTGATCGGCCCGCTGAGTCAGCATCGGTTCCGCCAGCACGCCGAACATCGCAAGACCGTTCGCGGCTTCCGTGGCGCGGGAGCTGCGCCCGGCCGGGCACTGATTCAGGATGAAGGCGAAGCGCTCGCGCATTTCCAGACGCATCAGGGCCTCGATGGTCGGCATGGTGGCCTGAAGATCGAGCCGGGACGGGCGCGCCGGGATCAGGGCCAGGTCTGCCGCCTGCATCGCCAGGTTGCCGCTGGTCGAGGCGATACCGGCCGTGTCGAGGATCGCCAGGGTGTAGCCCTCGGCCGCGAGGGCCTTCAGGATCGCCGCCAGGTTCGCGAGGTTGTCCGGCCCGATCCGGTCGACGGCCGGTTCTTCGGCGGAACGCGTATCGCCCCAGGCGGCGAGGGACCCCTGCGGGTCGAGGTCGAGGGCGATCACCCTTTCACCGGCCTGTGCGGCGGCGACGGCCAGGGAGGCGGCAATCGTGGTTTTCCCGGCGCCACCCTTCTGGGTGACAAGCGTGATGGTGCGCATCGCGATCCTGTCGTGCTGCCCTGCTGTAGCGGGAAAGCACGACAGTGTGAAGACACTGTCATGGTGTGACGTTAGAGCGTTGTAGCGCTACAGCGCTTAGGAGCTACGATGGTGTAGCACTAAAACATTGCGGCACTAAAGTGCTTTCATGCTGCTATGTCCGAAAAATTCTGAGGGGAGAATGTTTTAGGGCCGAAGGAGCCTCTCCGCTCGCTGTCGAATAAGAGGGACGTGCCGTGCTGTTCCATCGAGTAGGGGCTCCGCAGCCAATCCGACCTCCCGGAGGGATCGCATACCGGAACGGCATCCCGCAGACGCTCGAGACCCCGGCCGCCAAGCGGTCCGAGGCGCCATCTTCGTCAATCCGAGCGCGCATTCGCGCCGCTCGGTACCTCCTCGTGCGGGCGATCAGCGGTGATGGCGATGATGACGCCGGTGCTTCATCATCCGGGTGCTCCGCATGGAACGGCCCATCATGCTGCCGCCCGCCGCGTTGCGGTGCATCTCGCCCATGTTGCTGTTGCCCGTCCGGGCCGCATCACGGTCGAGACCGTCGCCGGGGGCCGCCATCGTCGCCGTGCTGATGCTCAGCATGAGACCGAGGGTCAGGGTCGTACCGAGGAGAAGCTTGGTCATCACAGCAGGCCTTTCACGGCGTCGCGCCATGAAACCAGAACCTCCGCTCCCGGTCCCGGTTCCGGGCGGGAGCAATCATCATCGCGTGTGTGCCGATCTGCTGCAGGCATCGATGCCCATCGGCGGTGAGGTCGCCGATCTTCGATCGCCGGTGACCGGACCGCCTGCCGGCGCGCGGCAAATTCCGTCATGAAGCACGAGGCTTACGGAGAATCGCTCATCCTATAATGTTACAATGCTACAGCACAAAAGCATTATGGGGATGCGGTCCTCCACTACGACAATGCGGGGTTACCTCCGTCAGGTGGCCTTGCAGGCCTTCCCGCCCGGCAGGACCGTCTCGGCGAGGCTATTGGCGCCGGTGCCCCGCACCGGCCAGGAGACCGTCTTGGTGAAGGTGAGCTGATCCAGCCCGGGGAAGATGCCGAAGGCGGGAACGTAGCGATAGCTGATCCGGGCCGTAACGTAGCGCGCACCCGCCTTGGCCTCGGAGGGGATCGGATCGCCGAGTTCGGAATCCACGGCGGCGGCCGTGTCGTTCCGGGCGGCCGTCGAGCAGACGCGGGCCACGAGGCCCTGGCCCTTGGCGTAGACGCCGACGGCCGTGAGGACGATCCGGGCGGCCGAGGTGTCGTACGGGAAGGTCACGGCGGCGCCGGCGGCGTAGACGTCGTCCACGCTGTTGAGGCTGCCGCGCGAGATCAGGTCCGCCATGGTCCGCGCGGCTTTCTCCAGGCCCTGGCTGATGCCGTAGGCGCGGGGAAACTCGACGGTCCCCATGAGGAGCAGGATGAGGAACGGCGCCACAAGGGCGAACTCGACGGCGGCGATGCCGTCCGCATTGCGGAGGCGCTGGAGCGGGATGCGCATGGGATTAGCCCTCGCCCACGCTCAGCACCGGCCTGTGGCATAGGGCTCGGCCCGGAAGATCACCGTCGAGACCACGAGGCGCGCGGCCGTGCCGATGGCCATGGCGTCGGGGTCGAGGAACCCGAAATAGCGCGGCACCACGACGGCCGCCCGCACCGTGACGACGTCGTTGCCCGATGGGCATTGGAACGTCTTCCCGAAGCCGGCCGCGACGCTCTTCGTCGCGGCATCGTAGGGGCCGGCGACGGAGCGGGCCGAGAAGCTCGACGCGGTCGCGACGTCGATCAGGACATCCGCGCAGGGAAAGATCGTGACCTGGGAGCAGACGGCCCTGCGCAGCCGGTCCGCCGCCGGTGTTCCGTCGTAGCCCTCCTGGAAGGCGCCCGTGAACACGGTCCGGGCGGCATAGTCGAGGGCGTTGTCGAGGGTCTGCTGGGAGAGCAGCAGGAGGCCGGCCTCGAACAGGGCGCAGACGAGAGCGAAGAAGGGCATTCCCACCATGGCGAACTCCACGGCGGTGGCCCCGTCCTGGTGTGACCGGAAGCGGCGCACGGCGCCACGCAAACGGCGCCCCGTGACGGCGCGCGTCACCGCGAAATCCTCAATTCGCTGATCTGGGCCCCGATCGCCCGGAAGGTGGCCGTCAGGTTTCCGGAATCGGACACGTCGTAGAACATGGACGGGTTGCTGGCGCAGTTGCGCAGCAGGTCGCTCGTGCCGTCGCTGACCTCGACCCGGACCGCGAAGATCTGGATGCCGGCGCTCTTCATGTTGGAGCAGAGCAGGGCGAGCCGCCCGTCGATGGCGCGGGTGCGGATCGCGGTATCCGACGACGTCGTGCCGAGGCGATTGGCCCAGATGTAGCCGATGCCCGAATAGACCGACTCGTTGCTGTTGTTCCGGTAGCCGCTGGTGTTCTGCCCGTCCGTCATCACCACGGCGAACTTGCGCGTGGTGGTGTCCGTGTAGGGCGCGCCCCTGACCAGGGGGCCCGTCGGCGAGAGCACGTGCCAGCCCCAGGCGAGCCCGAGGGCGACGTTAGTGTCCCCGATCACGCTCATGCTCGCGATGGCTGCGGTGACCGTGGCCTTCGAGGTGGTCAGCGGGGTGATGGGCTGGAGCTCGCAGCCCGCGTTCGGGCCGTAGAGGTAGCCGGCCCCGCCCCTGTCCGACCGCGAAACCTTCCAGCTGGTGCCGTACTTGGCCGTCTGACCCTGGCGCTTGCGGTCGCCGGTGACGAAGTACAGGCTGAGGAAATCGCTGTAGTCGTCGAGGTAGTCGTTCGCCGCGTTGCCGTCCTTGTCCGACTCGTCCGGGGCGAAGTAGGGCACGAACAGGCTGTCGGGGGTGCCCTGGCTCGCGGGGGTGTCGTCGACGTCGTAGGGCGCGGGCCGGCTCTCGACGCATCCGCCCCAGGCGACGCCCATCTTCGTGAAGAGGGTCAGGCGGTTGGCCTTCGCGGCGAAGATCTGGGAATGGTAGGAGGCCAAGCCGTCCTTGTCGATGAAGGCGTCCCCGGCGCGGCCCGCCCCGACATTCACCGTCATCGAGAACGGGACGACGGCGACCTTCAGGGCGTTCGGCTTGGCCGGATCGACCTCCTCGAAGAGGTTGTTGACGAGGTCGGTGGCCGCCGCCTTCAGGTTGACGAGCTTGGCGCCGGCCATCGAGCCTGTGTTGTCGAGGACGAGGGCCACTTCGAGGTTGCCCGATCCGCGCTTCGCGGTTCCGGACACGTTCAAGGCCAGGCTGTCGAAGCCCGCCACGCGCGCCAGCGTCGTCGGCGTCCTGCCGGTCAGGGTCACCCGGATGGTGTCCCCCGAGCGGAGCGTGGCGACGTCGACGCCGAGCGCCTGGCTCCCCGCCATCGCGGCCGTCACCTGATGCTTGGCGCGGTCGGCGAGGTCCGCGTCCGTCAGCCCGGAGGGAAGCTTGGCGAGCGAGAGAGCGGCCGCGTCGACCGCGTTCTGAGCTTTGCGGCGGGCGTTGGTGTTGGCGCTGAGGTCGATCGCCATGCCGGAGAGGGTGAGGAGCGGAATCAGCGTCAGTGCGAAGATGACCGCGACGCCGCCGCGCTCGTCGTTCCCGAGGCGAGCAACGATCGATGAAGTGGGAAACGTCCCGAACATACGCCCAGCATCGCAGGCCGATGTAAACGAAATCGCTACGTCATCGAGAGAAAGAATCCGATCGCATCGGCCTTGAATTGCCACACCACATGGTTGCAATCCTGTCGATCAGCTTCGATCGAGCGGCGATTGAGCCTTCGGATGCATACCGTCTCGGGGCAGGGGGAGGGGATATAGCTTGACGGTTCATGCCAGGTTCGGGCGCCGGAGGCGTGCACGATCGGTTAACCATATCCTGACCAGCCTGTCTTTTGCGGGAAGCAGGTATCATCGTGATCACGGATCGTTCGATCGACCTCGAGGCCGAGGCCTGCCCCGTTCCCCTGGACCTGCTCGGCCGGGTCTACCGAGCCGATGCCGACACGCTGTCGCGCCTGATCGCCGACATCCCGGAGCGGAGGCGGGCGCGCCTGGCGGCCTACCTCTATGGCCGCAGCCACACGCACGAACTCGGTCTGAAGGTGGCGGCGGCCTGCACGATCGCGGCCCTCCGGACGGCCGAAGGTCCCCTCGGGGAAGCCATCCATGCCCAGTCGCGCCGAAGCTACGCGCCGCCGACCCATGGCGAAACCCGCCCGACCTCCGTAAGGAAGATCAGTCTGGCCGGTTCGCGCCCGGGAGCGAGGTCCGCGCCGGAGCGGGTGGACGCGTGGCGGTAGACCGATGGCGGATGTGATCAACGGCGATTTTCGCAACGGCCGCGAGGCCCTGGCCGGCCTGGAGCACGTGTTCGGGGATGTCGCCGGCCTGCGCGTGGGCTTGCGCCGCATCGAGGCGCCCCATGGCGACGAGTTGCAGGTCACGGTGAGCGCGGACGCTTTGTCCGTTCCCCGCCAGGTCGCCGTCGTCCTCGCGAACGCGGCGGGGGAGGACGAGGCGGACCGGATCGGCAAGGCGGTCCTCGAAGCCCTCCAGCTCGCCGAGGGCCTGCGCCGCGGAACGGTCTGATACGAACGCGCGCTGTTCGTGACCGATAGGCCCAGTCGCGCAGTCCGATAGACACGACTGTTCAGTGTTGGTCGGTGAGCCTGTTCTGGTGCACGGCTCGGAGCCTGTTTGAGCCTCTCATCCCGGGCGGGACGTTGCTGGCCCTGGCGATGCGACCCGCGCGCCCGCGCTGCAGGCCGCCCCTGTGGCTGAGCCCGCCGAAGGTCCGCTCGGCCAATCGGCGCCGCTACAGCACGACGAAGCCGTTATGATCCAGCGAGGTCTCGACGATGCGGTGAAACCATTGCTGGCAGCATTCGGCCGTGAAGACGCCGTCTCGCCATCGTCGAGGGCCGGCAGCGTGTCACGCTCCCGCGCATTGGCCGGCACGACAGCCAGCGCCAAGACGAATCCTCGGCATCGACCAGCGTCTTGAAGCTCGCGTCACCGCGTGGCTGGCGGCTTTGACTGAGCGGATCAGCCAGGACCGGAGGAGTTGGATATGAAGCGAGGTCGGAGGTCGGGCGCGTGGCAGGTAGTGCCGATTCCTGGATCTGGTCTTCTGGCTACCCATGGCCGCTACCATGAAGTAGCCTCTGGACTGGCTCGGACCGAAATACCGGTCAACTCGACATCTTCAACGAGGGATTCCGCCTCAAAAAGTGACACGACTATGAAATAACGCCTCGATGGCACGACCCAACATCCTGACAGAGTCGGGTGACGCAATCCTTGCCGAAGCCCCGGAGCTAGGCTAAAGAGCTTGAAATAAAACTTAGCGGGTCAAAATGAGCAAGTCTCTTGTAATCGTAACACCCTCACCGTCACACCCAACAACTGCAGGAAATCGTGCTCGAGTCTTGGAAATAGGGCGCCGTTTCCGAGAGAAGGGGTATACTATAGTATTTATATGCCTCAATTTAGAAAATTGTTCTGCGTCATCAATTGAAGAAATGCGTTCGTACTGGGATTATTTCCAGCTTGTCAATGCGCCAAGTGAACCGCTGGACTATGCAGAAATTGACGATGGCAAGCTGATCACGAAGGATATGATCGACGCTGTTTCAGAAGCCTGCGCCAAATTCAAGCCGTCGGTCGTACTGGTGAATTATGTATGGATGTCGGCCGTTTTCGAGGCTGTGCCTACAGGTACGGTGAAGGTCATCGATGCACATGATCGCTTCGCGGAACGTCACAGTCTCCTCAAGCTTGGTGGAATTGACCCGACATGGGTCAATATATCCCTTCGCCAGGAAGGGATTGGAGCAGAGCGTGCGGACATATTATTGGCTATTACTGAAAAAGAGCAAGTCTATTTTAGAGCTCTTACGGGTCGTAGAGTCGACTTTATACCACATGTCGGTGATAAAAATTTTTGCTTTACTCCTCAATCCAAGACTGTTTTTGTTTTTCTTGGATCGGCAAACTCACTGAACGAAGAAAGTGTAAACTTTATCCGCAGGATTGCACCTGAATTTGCTGGCTCAGCGTCCTTTGTCGTTGTCGGGTCAAGTAGTCAATATGTTAGAAACACAGATCTGAATGTAGAGACGATTTCTTATATCAACGATATTTCCAAATTGGCCCAACAGGGTTTCGTTTTCATAAATCCGGTCTTTATCGGGACGGGAACGAAGATCAAGTCGATTGACGCGATCCGTCATGGAATGCCGATCATTTCGGGTAAAGCCGGATTCGAGGGCATCCGCTCGGATTGCAAATTCCACAAATTAACAGACGAAGAGTCATTCGTTGCTGCCCTATGGCAAGTTGCTAGGGGCGACGTCGATATAGAGGAGCTTGCAAGCAAATCATGTCGATCATTTGAGGATCTCGAGCGCACATCAACGCAATCATTGGACACTTTCTTTAGAGATATTGAAAATAATCATCAACCTATATTTGCCAGCGGAATAGATAAATCACAAATCAAACCTGTCGACATAAGTTCTATTAATATATTTGACGATATAAATAATATATTTAATCCGCTCGAAAGCAGAGATAAATTTGTAAAATTAGCGCTGATTTCGCTCGAAGCTGGTCTGTTCAAGGAAGCCTTACCGTACCTCCATTCATCCTTAACAATCGATCCGCTATCGGCATCTTTTCAAGCTTTTTACGCATACGCGTGCATCTTAAGTGGTAATGTAAAAGAAGCTACAAAATCCTACTCAGCTTATGAATGGTTGTCCTCGCGCAAAATAGAAGACTACGTACCGCCCCCATCGATCCACTACAATATGTTGTCCGTGATCAATGAGGGCACCAGCAATCATTCCGATCTCGTACAAAGCATATTTTCTGCCGTAAGGCCTTATTTTTACAATAAAAATCCACGTTTGACGAGCAAAAATGATCATCGGCTTGTCAAAAGCAATCATATTTATAAACAAGGAGAATTATATTCAAACAGATTTGTCGTAATTCCACGAGATCGAACTCAAAACGCTTCGGCCGCCGACGTATTTTCCGCGAGCGTAATTTTCCCGAATGCATCAGAACTCAGTGACGCGACGATCATTAGATTTGATTTATCTCAAATACCGGAAGTATCGGATTGTCTGATAAGTTTTGATGGAATCGATATTCAAGTCAGGTCAATAGGAAATCAAAAATATCAAGTAAAAGTATTCGATCTCGTCCAACTTACAAGGGGACGAAGGATTTCGGTTGACCTGAAGGTTCTTTTCAGGAGCGGCCATGTGAGCATGGTCGGCGTGGAAAAATCGATCAAGGTGTCATTGCATCAAGATCTATCCAATGAATGGCTTACGAATTTGCTTGGTCCACAGGCAAGCCCATACTTTGTTGGCGATCTAATACCAGGTACATATTCAACTGACTACGGTCATCATCAACTTGAACAAGTTGGCGATGGATTTTATTGGTGGGCAAAACAGAAGTTCCAGATTACTATCGACAAAAAACGCCTCTCAGGATATCGAAACTTTCTAGAAATCGACCTATATAATATATTGTTATTAGATGAGAAGTCGTTAATTTCCTCGATCGAAGCTGATATTAGCACGCTATATTGGCAAGTCATCGAGTTGGATCGTCAAATAGGGCGGGCACGTCTTTTCGTCGAGATCGATGTACCACAAGAGCATACCAATCTTATCAGGGTTTGCGTAAATACGAATGTACCTGAACGTCCAGCTGCTCCCAATGATGCAAGAGAGGTATCTGTCTATGTGACCAAGATGCGACTTTGGGGGGCAGATTTGCAAGATCATGGGGAACGCAATTTATTGAACTTTGTCAGACGGCCTTTCGATAGAAAGGCTCACCTGCCAGATATTTTCAGATTAGATCTGGCACCTTTGAATTTGCCGAATGAAGAAATTGTACTTCACATTCAAGACACATCAATAGAAAATTCGTCACCTTCGAAGGCAGACATTGCCTTAAGATTGGATAACAATCTTATGTCTCCTATTGATGATCGGGGTCCTGGTCTAATATTTTCTGGAATTGAATCCCAGAATCTAAAGCTGCCTCATACGATAAGTTTGTATTTGTCTCACTATGCTCGTCGTAGGCACCTGACGCTAACGGCCGCTTCACTGAAGCGATCGACCAGAAGTCCTGAACGGGTTCGATTTAGCGCTGCACAGGAAGAATATTGGCTCGGATTTTATGATCTGGAGTTAATTTCAGGAACAGATGCGAGATGGATGTCACGAAATGCGAGTATCCGGTTTCCTGGTTACCTAAGAGGGACACTTAAATTAATCATATTCCCGCATAGCGTTCCTATCGATGGCAACGTCAAATTCAAGCTTGATGAAAAGCTGGTCGTTCCGATAATTCGAGGTATCGAAAATAATAGAACTGAGCTAAATTTTGAGATAAAAAATAGTTTTCGAGGGGATCGGCGGCTAGAAATATCTTCGTCCTTGGTACGTGAAGTCCCACCAAATGAGCCCCGTGAGCTCACATTGCTCATGGAATCCTTCTCGATCGAACTTTATAGTGAATGAATCAATGAAGCGTTTGTTCATTGCCGATCCCGGCTTTATGTCACCGCGCGGACATAACGCCGACCTGTCGAACAACCTTTGTCATGGTGCGCTCGAACTGGGGATCGAGTGTCATATCCTGACGCATCGGCTTTTCCGGGAATCCAACTACGGTCTACCGACCATTCCAGCTTTTACGTTTTCACCGTACGACCCTCCTCGGTGGCTGAGACGCTCCGCGAGTCCTGCCATGGGACCAACAATATCCACTCTGAGCAGGGATTTGATTTCGATTTCGCCGCGATTCAGCAACAGCACGGTGGTGTTTTTTCATTCTGCTAGTCTGAGTATGCTGAACGACATCATTGATTATCTGCTCGCAGAGCCGGAGGAAGAGACACCGTGCTTTCTCGTGAGAGTTATGTATGCGGCAGATCCGAGCGGGTTCCCTTACCCTGCATGGTATATCGATCAGTTGTACAAGAAACTCCGGAACTCAGGGTTTGTCGGGCGAAAGATAATTCTCTGCTCGGAGACCCGGGCAATGGAGTCGTACCTTTCCGGATGGCTCGGTCTACCTGTTACGCAGCTCCATCATGCCACGGCCTTTGCGACGCAGACAGGACCAGCAAGAAAAGCGTCGGCTAAAAACGAACCGTTTAAAGTGACTTTCTTAGGTGAAGCAAGACGTGAGAAAGGTTACGATTTACTTCCCCAGATCCTTAAAGGACTGAATAATCTAAGTGCTTTTACAGCTGTGGAGCTGAATGTTCAATGTGCCACCAACGCCATAGATCCAGCCGAAAAAAGCTTTGTAAGTTCAGTCAACAGTGAAATAGATACAATTGGTGGATCGACTAAAGTCGTATATCACAAATCGCACCTCTCGCCAGAAAAGTACAGAGATCTTATAGAATACTCCGACTTTATAGTGCTGCTACACGATCCAGCATCATATGGACTGCGTGGGTCAGCAGTTTTTAATGATGCCGTGCTGTCAGCGAAGCCTTTCCTTGTTCGTCGCGGAACTTCCATGGAACAAGAAGCCGATCTGCCAGGCATGGTGACGTGGGACGATAAGAAACCGGTTTCCGAGCAATTTATTTTTGCTTTTCAAAATCAAGATCAATTGAAATCAGAATCATATAGAGCTTCGTTGCAGTGGTCTCGCTCATGTAAACCGACTGAGGTTATATCAAAAATTCTTCAGCTATATGATCTGCGCGATCGATCGCCTGTTCCAAAAACAGTCCTTCACGTTTTCCCGAATTGGTTCGGCCAAGGTGGATCACACGTCTTCCGGGCCCACACGGATTATCTTGTCAGCCGGGGATTTCGGGTGATCGATATCGTCGTCGGCACATCCGAGTCTTCGAATGAGGCTGAAGTAGATTTTTACAAGAAATTATTTAATGGTACCTCCGATCACAGCACGTTTTTCACTTTCCATCTTCAAAGAGAGCTTTCGATCGGTTTGAATGAGCAATCGAGTCACGTCGCTGAAGGACATAATGTCCCATCCTTTGCCCAAGAGGCGCGGTGGTTGCTGGACTCGAATGTTCCCAATTTGCTGGCAAGGATTATCGCGAACGCATCTGTTTGCTTTAGTCTGATCAACTATGCGTTCAATATGCCATTCGCTAGCTTAACGAATGGCAGCAAGGTCATTCTTGATTCACTCGACGTGCGATCGCATCAGTATGATATCGAATCTGGTGTAAAGCAGAGCGGAAACAATGAGTTGGATACAGAACTCGCTTGGATGAAGCGTGCGGACGGCATAATTTTCATCAACGAAGCGGAAAAAGTTCTATTCGAACAAGAAAATCCGTCGTCTCGCAATAATATAACGACATTTCCTGTTTGTTCTTATCAAAAGAAAGAAACTTACCATAGCAACATGAGTAGGCTTAAGTTGGAGAATTTTCATTCCGTGCCCGCTGAAAAGCGCGAACGGCTCAGTCAATTCATGGACGATAACGGTTCGGTTCCCAGGATCGTTTTTGTGGGAGGGTCTTCTCACCTCTCGAACTTAATCTCCTTAGACTGGTTCATACGCGAAGTTTTAGTCAGGCATTTTTCTGAGAATGCTTTTGAATTTATCGTCTTTGGCTCGATTGGCGAGTCCTATCCCGAAGGGATTCCAGGCGTCGAATTTTTCGGCCGCATCCCGCATCTGCTGCCGATATTGCAGCATGCTTCTGCTGTAATCTTGCCTATCGTCGAGGGGACCGGTCTTCCGATTAAAAGTTTAGACGCAGTACTGGCTCATTCTGCTGTTGTTGCGACTCGTAAAGCTTTTGCTGGAATGCCGAGAGCTGCCGATTTTTTGAATCTTGCTGACAGCGACGTCGAATTCGCTACAGAACTCAGACGCGTCATTGAAGACTCTCAATATCGCGAAATGGTGAGAAGCAAGGTACAATTGCTTGCGGAAAACTTGCTTGATATCCAGCAGTACCATAGCGATCTTGATAAGATCATCAGTCAAGCAGGGATTGAAATAGATCAGGTCGGATTCGATCGGGAATATGCTTTTGACTCAGATGAACTTGGTTTGAAGTTCTTGTCGAGTGAGACGCTGCACCACGGACTTGTCTCTTCGGTAAATGTGGAAGGTGATGTCGTCAGCATCAGATTACGGAAATCTATCGAAGAGGATTTTCGTCTATATAGAGTAACGATCAATGATCGACTGAAAGCGCCTTTCGAGGCATCAATCAGTATTGGCAATGATCAGTTTTCTCGAGTTCTCATCGGTTCGAACGGCGTAAATCTATTTGTTCCCGGTGATTGTGATCAAGAGCCAGATATTGACATCTGTGTGACAGGCGATCACTCGCCTCATATGGGGAATAGGATCATCATCGATGTAACGGTTATTGAAAAGCAACTGGAGCATGAGTTCGGATTGTAAAACAAGCCGCTCACCTTCGGCGTCCGACGTCGTTCTCTCGGGGCCGATCGATGTTTTCGAGCGTAACGAGCGGGTTGAGGGCGCCGGCGCAACGACCTCGTGGTCGGCGAGCGGCGGTGCGCTTGGGGGGCGGCATCGCGACCTCGATCGGGTAGCCGCGCTCACGAGACGACCGGGACGATGGCGGTTCGCCCGTAAGGCCGTGCGCCCTGTGTTCCGTCGGCCAACATGGCCCGCCGGCGCGGACGAGCTCCCCACGGCGAGCCCCACGACCCTGGTGGCGGCCCTGTGCCCGTCGTGCTCGACAGGCCGATCAACCGCGCGGCCTTCGGGACTTACGTCGAGCGCGTTCTGATGCCCGGACTCATTCCCGGTGACATCGTCGGCATGGACAGCCTCGGCAGCCAGAAGGGGCCGCGATCGAGGCGTGGGGCTCCTGTTCCTCCTGCCCGACAGGCCGGACTTCACCCCCATCGGGATGGCCTTCTCCAAACGCGAGGCATGGCTGCGCAGGGGCGCCGACTGCTTCGCTGCCGCAGGATATGAGTCGGATCGAACTGGAGCGGCTTGGCGGCGATGGCGGACAGGATGATGGGCGGCTTACCGTTTCAGGCGGCGCCATGCGGCCCGTATAGTCGACGTCGGTCCGATCGCGTTTGCGACAGATCCCTCGACCGAGGATCGGACGTCATGGTCTCCACATGCCCCCGAGAGACGTCCTGGACAATCGCAACCAGCCCCGGTCGTTACCGTCAGGATTAGACGAACTGTCCGAGTTGGCATAGGCGCGTGCCGCCTTGGCGCCATCCTCGAAACTGTCGACGCCTGAACCCTGCCATCATGGAGCAGAGTGGTTACTTTTTGAATTCTGCATGGATTGACTTAACGCGCCTGTCGCGTCACAAGGTGCGACAATAGCGAATATATGAATTTAGCCTCATCCCTATCAAATAGACATTGACGCTTTCGGAGCTATATATGAGCAGCAAGCGCGCACTTATCACTGGCATCACAGGACAAGATGGCGCCTATCTTGCTCAGTTGCTACTGAACAAGGGGTACGAAGTCGCAGGTGTCGTACGCCGATCAAGCCATGCCGGTGTTTTCGATCACCGCCTCAAGTGGCTCGGCATTGCCGATCAAGTAACACTGTTTGATGGAAATTTGATCGATCTGTCAAGTCTTGCCCGCATTGTTCAAGATGTGCAGCCCGACGAGATCTACAACCTCGCGGCTCAATCCTTCGTGACGGCGTCGTGGCAGCAGCCTATCCTGACCGGACAGGTCACAGGCATTGGAGCGGTCAATCTTCTCGAATGCATGCGCACCTTGCGTCCCGATGCGCGCTACTATCAGGCGTCGTCGTCCGAGATGTTCGGCCTGATTCAGGAGCAGGTGCAGAGCGAGACGACGCCCTTCTATCCGCGTTCTCCCTACGGCGTGGCCAAGCTCTACGCCCATTGGATGACCATCAACTATCGTGAGAGCTTCGGGCTGCACGCATCGAACGGGATCCTGTTCAATCACGAGAGCCCGCTCCGTGGGGTCGAGTTCGTCACCCGGAAAGTCACAGACGGCGTGGCCCGGATCAAACTCGGTCTCGCCAAGGAGCTGAGGCTCGGCAACATCGATGCCAAGCGTGACTGGGGTCATGCGAAGGACTATGTCCGCGCCATGTGGATGATGCTCCAGCAGGACGTGCCGGACGACTACGTCATTGCGACGGGCCGCACCGTGACCGTGCGCGACATGTGCGAGATCGCCTTCAAGCATGTCGGCCTGTCGTCCGGCGACCATCTGATCATCGACGAGAAGCTGTTCCGTCCGGCCGAGGTCGAGGTGCTGCTCGGCAACCCGGCGAAGGCCGAGGCGTCGTTCGGCTGGAAGACGGAGATCAGCCTGGAATCTCTGATCCAGGAGATGGTCGACGCGGACCTCGCGCGGCTCAAGAGCCGGGCCTAGCGCCCGCTCCACAGCTGTCAGCGCACGGCGAGCGGTGGCTTCGACCCTCGCCGAGGCAGTGTTCTCCCCTGATCAGAGAAGGTTGTCTCACTCGCCGTGCCTCGCATTCTCATCACGGGAGCTGGTGGCTTTGTCGGGCGTCATGCCATGGCCGCCTTCACGCAGAGCCTCGGCCCGGGCGATGCGCTGGCCGGTATCGGCAGTTCCCTGTCGCCGGCTTCTCAGGCCCAGGTTGCCTTGTGCCGCATCAATCTCCTTGACGGTTCGGCCACCGCGAACTTCATCGCCGATTTCCGCCCCACGCACATTCTCCACCTCGCCGCGCTGTCATCCGTTCAGCAATCGATCGGATCTGCCGTCGAGACCTGGCGATCCAACGTCCTCGGGCTCCTGAACCTCGCCGAAGCCGTGGCGGCGCATGCGAAGGACGCGACGTTTCTGTTCGTCAGCTCGGGAGAGGTCTACGGCCGGGCCTTTCTCTGTGGCGTGCCCGTCGACGAGACCACGCGGCCGTGGCCCACCAACACCTATTCCCGCACGAAGCTCGTCGGCGAGGACTTGCTCGTCGATACACTCGCGTCGGCAGACGTCAAACTGGTGACGCTCCGGCCCTTCAACCACATCGGCCCCGGCCAGGACGAGCGCTTCGTCGTTCCATCCTTCGCCGGTCAGGTCGCGCGCATCGAGGCGGGCCTCAGTCCCCCCGTCGTGGAGGTCGGAGACCTGTCGGCCAAGCGCGACTTCCTCGACGTCTCCGATGTGGTTGCGGCCTACGTCGCTCTGGTGCAGGCGTCGGACGGCCTCCCGGATCGATCGACCTTCAATATCGCCTCCGGCCTCGCGAGGCCCATCTCCGACATCCTCGATTACCTGACGTCGAAGGCGCGGGTTCCCTTCCAGGTCCGGATCGCCGGGGACCGCCTGCGGCCGTCCGAGATCCCCACCGCGAGCGGGGATGCGTCGGCCCTGACCGCGGCGATCGGCTGGCGGCCAAAAGTCTCTTGGGACGACTCGATCACCAGCGTGCTCGACGACGCCAGATCCAGAATTTTGGCCATAACGGAACAGGGCTAGCCATGGTACCTCCCCCCCAAGATCCCGAGATGCAACCCGGCTCGGCCGAGAATGACCCGGCTCATGCCCCCTTGTCCGATGCGGAGTTTCCTGGTTGGGGCACGGAGAAGCCGGGAGACATCGAGGGGCAAGTCGACCTGATCGACGGAGAGCGCGTCGCCGGCTGGGCCTATGACGCCGCTTCGCCCGGACGCCGGCTGCTCATCCAGGTCTCTTCAGGAAGCATGGTCGAAGTTACGGTCGCCAATATCGAGCGGCAAGACCTCATCGATGCGGGCAAGGGCGACGGCCGCCATGGCTTCGAGGTGAGGTTCAACACGACGTCGAACCTGAGCGACGTCGTGCATATCAAAGTGGTGGCGACAGGACTCGACCTAGCCGGTTCTCCGGCTCAGGTGGACATGATCGGGCTCATCACGCATGCGAGCCAGGAAAAGGTTCTGGAATGCCTGAAATCTGAAGCCCTGATCGCCTTTCTCGCGCTCAAAGGAATCAAGAAGCAATGAGCGGGAACGTCAAAGCGTACCGGACGCGCGCGCAATTACAAAAGCTTTTCGATGCCGCAAATCCGGATATCGATCCGGAAGGTCTAGTAAACCGATATCTGGAGTTCGAGTTCTATCGGTTCAAGCAGGATCTTTCGTTTGCGATCAACGGAAATCTGACAGAACGTCTCAAGGTTCTGCATTGGTATCTTGCCGGGTACGGTCCGCACCGAAATTTACCGCTGCCGCTTTCGAAACAGCAGATCGACTTCCTCAATGCACCTGTTCCGATCATCGGTCTCGGGCTCGACGTCAGCATAGCGGCTTTCAGCTTCATCACCAACGAGCTAGGTTTAAATCGTAATCTTCAAGACGACAGCGTCCTGCGCGAGAGTCTATACTGGTGGTGCATCCAGCGGGCGCCGAAGATCGCGCCCCATGGAGAATTGGTTACGCCCCCACAGATCAGGGCCCTGACCTACACCGATCATCGCGACATCGGTCGTAAGTTTCCACTGAACTACTTTGCGCGTCGAACCTGGGAACTGGACGATTCCCTTCGACAACTCAATCTTGAGGCTGCCCTGGACCGGGCGGTACTCGTCTGCATCCTGATGCTGCGTTGTGTCGACACGCCGTTCTATGCGCAATTCCTGCCCCGAGCCTCTGTGGCGGAACTGCTGTCGGCTCGCCCGGGCGAAAGGAGCAACTTTGAGCAGATCTTGGCAAAAGCCATCGGGGATCGCGAGGCTCTCGAGCTTCGCCTCCGCCTCGAGGCCCATCTGAAGACCTCCGGCTTTTCCTTCGTGAGTTCCACCCGCAGCACGAACAGTGCCCATGCGGGAAACATCGCTTTGAGCCTCCATCGTGATCCTCAGATCGCGCGAGGTCTCGAGCAGGGCATCGCGATCATCGGTCCGACCCGCGCCACCTCCGGATTGGGGCAGGCGACACGCCTCTCCGTGGACGTCCTGAAGCATATCGAACGGGACCCCGTGGTCTATGATTTCGGGCTCGACAACCCGGCACCGATCGGCTTCACCACATCGAACAAGACGAAAGCTCTGCGTGTTCCGCGTCAGATCAATCTGATCCACCTGAACGCCGAGTCGATCCCCCTCGCTTTTGCCTTCATCGATCACGAGGTGCATCGCAGATCCTATAATATCGGGTACTTTTTCTGGGAACTCGACGAGATACCGAAGTGTCATCGTCTTGCTCTTGATATGCTCGATGAGATCTGGGTGTCGTCCGAGTACAATCGTGAGATCTATTCGCGGTTCGCAAAGATCCCCGTGCACAACGTCGGCATGGCC
The DNA here is from genome assembly GCF_022829285.1 of Methylobacterium sp. J-078. Lineage (GTDB taxonomy): Bacteria > Pseudomonadota > Alphaproteobacteria > Rhizobiales > Beijerinckiaceae > Methylobacterium. Next base: position 9,911 of record NZ_JAKSYI010000038.1, on the reverse strand, counting down.
GTCGAGCCTTTGCCCGAGGCGGCGCCGTTGTCGCGCCAGCAGCTGGGGATCGCGGAGGACGCCTTCGTCTTCCTATCGACCTTCGACTCGTTCTCCTTCGTCGAGCGCAAGAACCCCCTGGGCGTCCTGGCGGCGTTCCAGGCGGCCTTCCCGCTCGGATCGAGCGAGAACGTCGCGCTGATCCTCAAGACGCAGAACCGGACGCGGGTCGGCGATCCGCATCAGGTCCGGATCTGGCAGACGATCGACGACGTGCTCGCGCGCGACCCGCGGATCCGCGTCATCGACCAGACCCTGAGCTACCGTGACCTGCTCGGCTTCAAGCGTGCGTGCGATTGCTACGTCTCGCTTCACCGCTCCGAGGGTTGGGGTTTCGGCATGATCGAGGCCATGCAGTTGAACCTGCCGGTTGTGACCACCGGCTATTCCGGGAACATGGACTTCTGTTCGGCCCAGACCGCGTTCCTCGTGGAGTACGAACTGGTCGCACCCATGCCTCACGAGTACATCTTCGTCGAACGTGGGAGCCGCTGGGCGGACCCGTCCACGGCCTCGGCAGCCTCCGCGCTGCGGGAGGTTTATTCAAACCCCCAGGGGGCGAAGGCGCGCGCGGACGCGGCGTTCCGAAACGTCCAGGATGCCTTCAGCATCGCGGCCATCGGCAGGCGGTACCAGGCGCGCCTGACCGAGATCCAAACGATCATCGACGCGGCGTAAGCCTTCGGTGGAGAGGCCATGTCATACGAGCCCTCTCCATCGGTTTGTCGGGTTACGATGTGATCCTCCGCCGATTTCACGGACCGGTGTTCAACTCGCGTTCCGTTCGGCGTGCCCGGGGGTGATGGAGCGGCTGCCGCGATCCGGCCCCTCGAGTTCGCGCCGCAGGCGGACGATTCCGGCTGCTCGGTCGGGAGGGAGAAGCACCGCGCACGCAGGTGCGGCTTCCGGTGACCCTGCTGCCTGCGGCGTGAAAGCTTTCCATCAGCGCCGTGGTCATTGCCTCGGCCTGGAGGGATGAGACAATGGCCGTCAAATGACATTATTCAACAAATACGTCTGTATCGACATCGCTTTGGATAATTCTGAGCGATGAAAAAATACTCCTGAATTCGATATTACTTTCATTTTGAGAGTCTATGAGTCCGGAATTTAACAACGAAATCAATGCGTCGGACAAATCCACATTTCGGAATTTGTGTGCCTGTATCAAACCCGAACTCTTCATTGCGGAACGCGTTTTTTCATCATTCAATCGATGAATAGCGATTTCGATTTCTTTGTTGCTAAGATCCGATAGATAATATGCAGCGTCTCCGCAAATTTCGGAGATATATCTAGCGTCGGAAGATATGATTGGGCACCCACAAGCCATAGCTTCAATAATAGAAATAGCATAATCTTCGGATGGGGCATGGCAAAGCAGTGCAAACGCACCCCTATAATAATCGCCAAGCTCCTTATTTGAACAAGTAACAAATTTGATATTTGTATCCGTCTCAAAAAGTCCTTTTGCTTCGACGATTTGCTGCAAGCCTGAATTACAACAAATGATGTCAAAATCAAAATTCTTCAAGTGCGAAATTACCTCAAAGAATTTTTTATAGAAAATTGGAGATTTTTGATTGATGATCAGTTCGTTTATTAAGATATAGCTTTTTTCGGTCTTATTATTTGAAAATAGATGCAAACCATTGCTGTTGTTGCAGTAGAAATCATCGATGTCAGGTCTATAATATGAATATGTGACCTTGGACGCATCGATTGCCGGATAAGAATTTAGTAGATCATCTTTTGTACCTTTAGATATGCAGATATATCGCTGAGCACAAGTAATGGCTACAGTCTTTTCCATCCAGATACGGTAATCCGAATCAAATTGAAATATTTCAGACGATATATCATACAAATTCAGGACTGACGGCGTTGTCAACGGAGATGTATAATAAGTTGAAACAAACATATCTGCTTCATACAGGTCGCATATTTTTTGTATCAAAATCGAGTCATTTGCTGTCATCGTGTGCGTATAAGACGGGAAAGGTATCACAAAGACATTATCTAGTTTCGGTAAATTACCTCGGTCAAGCGCGATAATCTTTAAATCCTTTTTATACTGAAGGTCATGAAGCAGTGATTGCCAGAGACGTACAATGGCTCCATGTCCCAACTGGAAGGCAATCCCGTCGACAACCAAAATCATTCGCAATTCCTGTTCATTTTAACTTCGTCGAAAGCTTAGATATAACATTTTGTGCGTAATTATATCTTTGATCAGCCCGTGAATATCCATCTAATTCAAAACCAGAAATTCTCGAAAGGATTTTGATAAAATCTTCTATCGGCATTGTCTGATATTCAGATGTAATAAGCTTATTCATTCTTTTGCTTATCACATTTGCTTCTTTGACGCCAACGGTATCTGGACTGGTAGAAAGCCCGAGAGGATTTACGTAATAAGCGACGTGAGGATCATTGATCTTATAGAACGTCTTACCAGCGTTGAGGCATCTGATCCAGAAATCATAATCTCCCGCGGACTTGAACGACGCATCGAACATTCCGATGTCAAAATGGATATTGCGTCGCCACATAGGCGCATTATGAGGTGAATTGAATGACATGATGTTGTTTTTCGATATGATCGGAAGATGACTCTTGATTCCAATCCTAGCAATTGTCCTGAAATCTATATTAGGCTCAAAAGTATAGTAGAAATCCTGATATACAACGTCTACGAACGGGATATTATCAAGTATCGACGCTTGGATTTGAAATGACTTTGAATGTCTTTGGTCATCCAAGTTTGCATTTGTGATATAAGGTGCAGTCGCGATATCGATCCCTATATTCCAAGCCTCATAAATACCAATTCGTGATTTCAATCTGTTATATTTGATGTTTTTATGCTTCTCTATTATGTGATGGAAACTATCGTACTCTCCTTGAGGTGAGCACGCGTCGATAATGATGATCTCGCATTCTTCGAATATGGTCTGACTTAACATATTGTTCAAAAAGCTTTCCATGTATGGTAAGCCATTATACATACTTACTATCACGCTGACGCGAGGATTTATATTTGCTTTGAGTGGGAGACAATTATAATTGGGCTCGAATTTTTGTTCTAAATCATTTGATTTGCGAGAATTCCAATCAGAAAGATTTGATGTCCTCCTTGATCCAAGGATTGTGACTTCGTTTGGGTTGTTGTAGGGAGCTTTGGTAGCTTCAATATTGTATTTCTCGAGGAAACAATTTTTAACAATCTGGTCTCTTGAGATTTCATGTGCTCTGATTTTCTGTTCTAGAATAGACAGTTCCAAGCTACTTATTCCGCGACCCAGTATTATCTCATAAACATTCTGTATGAAAACACCATCGGATAGAAAATCCAGAAGCGAATTTGTTTGCTGATTTATTTTAACCTCATCGGAATGAACGAGCTCTGAAATGACATCGGCGATAGACATACCATTATCAATAGCTTTAGCCCAAGCACTTACTTCGTCAATTTTTGGAGTTCTTTTAAGAATGCCGACATACAAATTCTTTATTGCTTGCGACATATCTTCATGAACAGAAGAGGACTCACCGCAAGTAATAAAATTGGTATTGTCTTTGCTTTTCGCAAATATTACAGCTTCCGAGCTTCGAGAAATCGCGTCATATAGGCTTGTAAATTTATCACCGTTCCCTTCCGAATCGAGCCAAGATTCAAGTTCTTGTTCGCTTGGACATCTTCCAAGTTTTGCTTCGTAAAGCAATGTGATAAAGTCGCGAGGACCGAAACTTGTCCTATGGACAGGACTATTGCGGACATTGTCGGCTTCGATACTGTAAAAAATAGACGTAAATAGCTCATAGAAATCTCCCCCCTGATCTAGAAACGCAACATGCGGTTCAATCTCGTTTTGATCGGGAACTCGAAAAAGGATAGATTTATATAATTCAGATACGATTTGATACCTATTGGTTTTGTTATCGATACTCATAGGCAAATCCTTCCCTGAAATACTGTGATTTATATTTGCCAAGATTATTATATTTTAGGGAGGTATGCAAATTGAGGGCATTTCTGCAGAAAGAATGTCCGAACACATCAGGGAATGGCCCAGGCTCGTGGACAGCAAATCTTCCGCGGGGCGAGAGGGGGCATGAAGGGTTTGGCCTCGTGCGAGGCTGTCATGAGTACCGATGCCATCTAACTTTCGTAGTGCCCTTCGTGCGTTCCCCCCAAGGAGCTTACGATGTCCCAGAGATCCACCCTATTGATCCAAAACCCGTAGTCAGATCGTCCAACTGGTCTGCGCTGAAGCGACCATACAGGCTTCGCCGGAGAATTCGAGCCTTTGCCTAAGCAGCCCGGAGCAGGATTGCTCACGTAGATCGGGCCGAAAACGTTCGCTCTTGCACTGACCCGACCGGAGGGGTTGTGTCCGCTGCGATGACGCCCGGCCGTCACAGCTCTGGGATCGGTGCTGACCGATCCCACCCTCTCAAGCACAGCCTGTCCATTCGGATCGTCCTGCCTTGGGCCGAGCGCCTGAACGTGCAGAAAGTGGCTCGGCAAAGCGCTGCGGCCAGCGCCAGACCGCGGGCCGGCGGACACCGACTTTCGGTCTGCCATCAAACGCCGCAGCGCCCGACTCTTCCTCTGGACCAAACCCGCCGCCGCGATCCTCGACGCCCTCAACCGTACCCCTGAATCATCCGTCTGAGTCAGCGCCCTCGCTTCGCAACCAGGGGAATCCATGGTGCAAGGTCACTGGTGCAAGCGGAGTCGTTTTTCAACAATCATTTGTACATAGATACATATCGACATAAAAACTCTTGTTATTATGGTTTTGAGTCAAAATTGGAGTCGTTATTGAGTTCCTCACAAACAATATTCATCTGAAGAGAGGCCTCCGCGATTTCGTCTTGGGCCTTGATGGCATCGCTCCCAAATGGTACTTCTTGTAGGGGTAAGTCGATTGAGTCTAAACCATAGCTGTGACTAAACGTGGACATAACAACTGCCACGCCTTCATCAGTAACTCCTCGGCTGTCGGATGTAAAATAAGCTCCACGCGCTGAAGGATTATTTATGATTTCAAAAGAAGGAAAATAATCGACTCGGTTATATTTTAAACAGATTTCCTGCGCGGCAACGCGAAGCACAGATTTCGAGTAAGTATTGGCGACAAGAACATGCTCGCCGGTAGCAGTTGCAACCAGGGCCACTGGTGAAACCGTCAGAATAATGCGACACTCCGGATTTATATCTCTTAGTCGGTCAATGAAATCTTTAAGATCTTCGATAACCTCTATTACGCTAAAGTTGATAAAGGCATGCTCGTCTTCGTTAAACTGGCCGGCCATAGTACCAGGGCAAGACGGGAAACATGCTCCATCTTTTCGTGAGATCCATCCCTCAGTTAGTCCCAAAGTAAAAACGAATACGTTAAGATCTTCAAACATCTTTCGAACGGATCGAAAATGCTGTTCTTGATCTCGTAAAAGCTCTTCTTCGCTTGTAAATCCCTCTGGAATTCCCGGTCGGTAAGGGTCAGTATAAAGACCAGCAGGACTAACCCAGATATTTTCGGCAGGCTTAAAATTACCATAAGCCCTCAACAATAACTGTTTTAACTGCCGAGCAGTATAAATGTTTCCAAATCGTGCAGGATAGACGTTGTAAAGATAACTATCAGCTTGGTCTGCCACTAATTGGTGTGGCCTTTCAGTTCTAAATGGCTGAATACCGATTGTCGAAAGATATCGAGAGACGTGCTGTGCGAAACAACTCCCAGCAGTAGCGACACGATCTGATGGGGCAATTTTAAACGAACTTCTTGAGATATCATCCTTCGGACCAAGTCTACGTCCTGAGACGGCGCGCGACCAAAAACTACGGTCCGGTGCCTTCTTGAATGGATGAGACAATTGACTACTCCTTTTTCTAATCTATAGAGATTCTACATCACCGATTTCAGCAATGTTTATGTAACAAGTTAGAATAGTAATTTTCAAAGAATTACTATAAAACACTATCAAGATGGGATAGTAATTGGTGTCCATACCATGCATTGGCATGCATCACATCGCCGTCGTATGCAGACGGGTGTAGAAATCCTCTCTCGTCAAGAACTGATGAAGGCAACGAGATAAATCTGACTCCATGTTTTTCGCATGCTTCTTGGATCAACTGAGAATGTATGCGCCAGAGCTTGTAACGAACAAGAGGATCTGCGATACCCTCGTTCATAAGCCCTGCAGCCCAGCTAGGGTGTGCCCGAATATATTCATTGTCTCCGATTGGAGGCGGAGTTTCTAAATAAATAACCGGCACGTTAATTTCTTGTTTAATAAGTGGGATACCAAGCAAGATATGCCGGATTACATTTTTAATTTTGCTTTTTAATTCTAAATACGGAATCATTGTTAGACTAGGCAACTGATCAATTGTCTTATCGAATGGTAGAATGACGTCGAATGCCTGCGCCGCACTAATTCCGTAAGGAAGATAATCGCTTCCAGATATCTGAATGACCAAGATACCCTCATTTACGTTATTACGAAGCCATTGCGCGATTTCTGTATTTAACCAATATGTCTCGAAATTTCCATCAATTGGTTCTACAATCCAGCCATCAGAACGGAAATCAAATCCACTCTTAATCCGGTATTGTAAGCGAAGGTTTTTCTGATCAACTAACTGCAATGCTGCAGAAATAGCTGCTATGTGACTGTGCCCCCATATTGTAATCATCTTACTCATGGTTTCGCCTATAGTGAGGATGTGTGCGCTGCTATACGTACTACAACTACTGTAGTATACTCATATAAAATTGATTTAGTCAATAGATAAATATCAAATCATAGAGATTTGCCAGATATTTTTGACCGTGACCGTGATGTCACAAATAGATAAACAGATCGTCTTTCGAAATTTATATACTTATAACGGTCATGAAATGCATCTAAATTTCTAGGGTGGTTCTAAAATAGTCTACAAAGGAAACGATCTCGAGACAATTTAAGGTCGATCTATTTTGCATTCAGTGCTGACCGCAGAGATCAATTTCATCGTAGAATACATCGATCACCCTCTCGTTCTACGATTCGACTCGGCAGGATAATATAAAAGCAACCACACTACGCTGACCAACAGCTCAAATTCGACGAGGAATTTCCGATCTCCTACTGCTCGCAATGACATATATAACGACATATATTAGCGCCGATTTTTTACGTTGGAACTCGCTTGGCGGTGACTATGATGAATAGCAGGCGTTCGAATTTCATTCGCTTGGGCCGAGCAAACCAAACTTAAGAGGTGGTCTTGACATTGGGAGGCTGGCTGGCAAGAGGTGCCTTGCTTATCCAGAGGTCGGCCAAAAGCCATTCAATTTTCGTATTCTAACGCGAAATTTTTGGCTGCAGCCTGCGCTCAGGGCGGCTATCTCAACGGTCCACCGTTGCAGGCGACATACCTGGCTTGCGTATGGAGAAACAGATGACAACGCCTGCCCAACGCACGAAGGTTGCATTCAAGTATTTTTTTCCAAACTTTAGTTCTTCTTATTTCTTCCAGCTGTTTCCATTTCTTTCTGAAATGGTCGAGGTAACATCTGAATCCGATGCTGAGCTTGTTGTGTTCAGTGTCTGGCATGATATTCCAGGAGTAGGTCCAAGTTCGGAAGATTATGCTGTTGGTCGATTTCATGTAATGCCGCCCATAGAGCGATTGCCAGGTAAAGCCTATTTGTTTTGGAGCGGCGAAAACGTTTTACCGGATATGGCATTATGTGATTACGCGATCACTCATTCGTATTGCTCGCACTCTAATCACCTTAGATTACCCTACTGGGTCGCTGCTTTACGAGGTAATGGATTGACGGGAGATGACCTTGCAAGATCGCAGGACAATTTAGTGCCGCCGATTGCTGACCGGCGAGATTGCAACTTTCTGTACTCTCATCAAGTGCCGCATCGTGAAAAGTTTGCATTGGAAATGATGGAGTATTTTGAGGTTGTTTGTCCAGGAATCAGTTTACACAATACATCCGACAGCGTTCCCGCAGGATTTCAAGGGAAAGCAAAATTTCTATCAGGATTCAACTTTACAATAGCATTTGAAAATTCCAAGGACGACGGATACACCACCGAAAAATTAATCGAGCCCTTGCTTTCTACAAGTATTCCGTTGTATTGGGGAAATGAACGTGTATTAGAAGATATTAATAGTGAGTGTTTTATTCAGGTTGATAAATTCTCTGGGGTACAAGAATTATCTGAATACATGCGGTTTCTCTTGTCAAATGAGGAAGATTATCAGAGAATTGCCATGGCTCCTAGGTTTCCAAATAGCGAAATCCCAGAAATAGCTACATTGATCTATGCTCAGAAATTCTTTCAGCGATTATTAAATGGAATATCATCAAATCCTAATCTATTATAGGAAAACTATATTTGTATCATATTATTTTGCCCAGAGTTTGCAGAACCCATAATTCGTAAAATTCTGCTTGGGATACTTCTTAGTATCTCTTCAGGCTAATTTTCTGGATTTATATAGATCCTGGATCATAAGATGGACGAAAGTCCAATAAAAGGAAGGCGGAGGTCTTTCACCTCTGGTATTTTCATTTCCTGGCGAGGTGCTGGCAGCAGTTGGGCAGGACGGTGAAGCCCTTTGATGGGGCCATCGGATCGCCTGACGATCTCCACTCGGATCCATCTGCAGGCGCGGCACAGTCCGGCTTGAAGTCTGGTTCTTGGTATCCGGCGTCGTGTAAAGCTTGCGCAGGAAGGGGTACAGCCCGAACTGGGTAGCGATCACGAAGACTTGGCCGTCTCTGTCCAGCACGCCGGTCCCATGTACCAAGGCGTGCATCTCTTTTTTGTCCGTATCATAACCGGGAAGATCGATCGAGCGCCATCTCTTCCACGCCCTTGACACTCTGACTGTCGATGATTCCTGCGCTCAGGTTCACCTCCGCATCCGTCAGGTCGCTCTCGTGCCGCAGTACGTTCCGGTCGTAGCCACCACGGTTCGCTGTCGTCCACATCAGCAAAGGCTCTGATAAGACTCCGCTTAAATCATAAGTCAGTCATATCAATCGATATGTTCCTAGTGCTCTGACTCAGACGGATGGTTCAGGAGCTCGGCTGAGGGCGTCGAAGATTGCAGAGGCGGGTTTAGTCCAGCTGACGGGCCTTGGGCTACGGTTGTGCCCGGCCATGTAGCGATTGATGGCGACCTGCCCGTCGACCCCGCCCGCGAAGGTGGGTCTCGCACCTCCCGCCCGCCCTCCCGATCCAGTCCTTCCTGGCGGAACTCCCCCATCCGGCGCCACCTGACCCGAAGCACTACCTCCTCGCCCTCATCCGCCCCCACCGGGTCACCGACCCGCCCACCCCGTGGTGCTGTCCATCGACGAGAAGAGCCAGATCCAGGCCCTGGAGCGCACCCGCCCCGACCATCCCCTCGGTCCAGGCCACCGAGCCGCTCAGACCCACGACTATACTCGGCACGACACCTCGACCGTGTTCGCGGCCCTCAACGCACTGGACTGCAACGTGCTCGGCCGCTTCATGCAACCTACTCCCCACGGCGCGTTCATCCGTCTCGTCCACCCCGTCCAGACCCCCGTACCTGCCGCTAAGCCCGTCCACGTCCTCCTGGACAACTATGGCAGTCACAAACACCCGCGAGTCCGCGCCTGGCTTGCCCGCCATCCGCGCGGACGAGACCGGCATCGCCAACGTCATCGTCTGGCGCGACGTGTTCGAGGCCAACCGCTCCGCCAGCAAGTGCACGACGGACCCGGAGCGCTGCACCCGGCCCCGCACCGCGAGGAAGCGGGCGCCCATGGCTGTCGCGCGGTTGGCCTCGAGGTAAGGTAGCCACGATGAAGACCTTGGCG
>NZ_JAKSYI010000003.1 GCF_022829285.1 Methylobacterium sp. J-078 | reverse complement strand
CGCGCCGGGCCGGACCCTGGTCGCGCTCGGGCCGCTCCTGACGGTCGGGGCGCTCCTGGCGATCGGGACGCTCCTGACGGTCGGGGCGCTCTTGGCGGTCGGGGCGCTCTTGGCGCGGCTCCGGACGCTCCTGGCGGGGCGCCGGGCGCTCGGCGGGCGCCCGCTCGGGACGTTCCTGCCGGTCGGGACGTTCCTGGCGAGGCTCGGGACGTTCCTGCCGGGGCTCCGGCCGCTCCTGACGCGGCGCGGGACGCTCCTGCCGGGGCTCCGGGCGTTCCTGGCGCGGCTCGGGGCGCTCCTGGCGGGGTTCAGGCCGTTCCTGGCGCGGAGCTGGGCGTTCCTGGCGGGGTTCCGGGCGCTCCTGGCGGGGCTCGGGGCGCTCCTGGCGGGGCTCGGGGCGCTCCTGGCGGGGCTCGGGGCGCGCCTGGCGCGGCTCGGGCCGTTCGCGGCGACCACCGCCCCCACGCGGGCCTCCTCCGCCCCCGCGGTGCCATTGCCGACCGCGCCGGGCCGGACCCTGGTCGCGCTCGGGCCGCTCCTGACGGTCGGGGCGCTCCTGGCGATCGGGACGCTCCTGACGGTCGGGGCGCTCTTGGCGGTCGGGGCGCTCTTGGCGCGGCTCCGGACGCTCCTGGCGGGGCG
>NZ_JAKSYI010000129.1 GCF_022829285.1 Methylobacterium sp. J-078 | reverse complement strand
CAAACCCCGGCCTTGCTTCGGCTGCCCTTAAGGCGCGCCAATCAGCCTCCGCGGATGAAACGCCTAACGCACGGCAGCCTATCGCGGATGCTCACGGCATTTGCCTACTGCACAAGCACGGCTTGATCGCAGCGGACCCCGGTCACGGTGAGAGCGGCCTTGGCGATCCGAAGGCCGATGGTACGAAGCGGGTTGTGTGAAACTCCGTACATGCACGGCGCGACGAGGTTGAGTGCGGACCCTACCCTCGGTAGAAGGCCGGGCGCCAGAGGTCGGATCACGGTACCGTCGCAGCTGAGTGACGTCACGCATCTCGGCACGCGAGCCTGTGTCA
>NZ_JAKSYI010000119.1 GCF_022829285.1 Methylobacterium sp. J-078 | reverse complement strand
CAACATGCGCGACCCCAACAGCCTGTTCCTCACCCAGGCCTTCCGCATGCGCAACCGCGACCTCGTCTACGTCTCCAACGCCCCCTTCACCGAGGTCCAGAAGGTCCTCTCCGTCTTCTCCACCGTCACCGCCCCCGTCTCCGCCGGCGCATCCCTCTACGCCACCGCCCGGTAGGTACGGGCTACGAAAGGACGGGCCACGAAAAAAGGAGGGCGCTCACGGCGCCCCCCTTCTTCGTCGAACCTCGGCCGAGCCGATCCTAGAAGTAGGACTTCAGCGTGCCGCGGCGGCGCACGTCGAGGGTGGCGCAGTGGAACGAGCCGCCGAACGGGCCGTAGGACAGGAACGGCGCCGGGATCGGATCGAAGCCCCAGTCCTTCAGCGCCTTGATCAGGGTCGGCTGGCTCGCGTCGACGACGATCTTCTTCTCGTCGAGCGCCAGGACGTTGATCGAGGTCCAGGGCGAGCACATCGAGATCTTGCTCATGAAGCCCTCGACGGGGTCGGGGCGCGGCGCGATCAGCACGTCCCACTTCTTGAGCACCGCCGGCAGCTTCTCGACGTCGATGTAGTCCGGGTTGACCAGCACCTTGCCGGGCGCCAGCGGCATGAACGACGAATCGATGTGCATCGGCTGCGGGCAGCGGCTCTCGATCTCGTGGATGCGGAAGCCCGGACCGAGGTGGCGGCGCAGCCACTCGATGCCCATCAGGTTGGTGACGTTGGAGCGGGTCACGAACAGGTCGCGGCCGCAGCGCACGAAGTCGGCCGCGTCGAAGACCGGCTCGAACTCGTTGACGGTGAACTGCATGGGCTCGCCGGCCTTCAGGTTCGGCACGCGGTAGTCGTAGTTGTAGAGGTCGTCGGTCAGTTGCGGACGCGGCGCAGAGGTCCACCGAGCCCCGGCGCGAAAATATTCCTTGAACAGCGAGCGGTAGGCATCGCCCTCGAAGTAGCGCGAGCGCCAGCACATCGGGCTCTCGATGATCTCGTCGCCGATGACGAGGTACGGGTCGCGCGGACAGGCCACGCAGAAGCCGCGGGAGGACCAGCGCGGGGCCTTGAACTTGCGCGAGAAGTCGGTCGCGTCGGGGCGCCGGATCTTCACGCCTTCGCCCGCCAGGATCGCGATGAAGTTGTCGAGCTCCTTCTGGGCGAGCTTCTTCATGAACTTCGGATAGCGGAAGCCCGAGGCGAACCGGTAGAACGGCTGGGCGGCCCGCGGCAGGTTGAAGATCACCGTCAGGTGGTGTGTCGGAATGGTCGCACCGTCGAGACTTCCGACGATGACTTCCTCCAGCGGGTCCCATTCGTTCCAGGCCATGACCGGCGAATGCGGAGCCGGAACGCGGCCCGTGCCGGCAGCGGCGCTGCCGTAGCCGTCGGTGTGCGCGTCGTCGTGCACAGCCTCGGCAGCCGTGATGTGTGATTCGCGGTCCATCGAAATTCGTTTCCCTGCCTGCCCCGACGGCCGTTTCACGGGCCTTCCGCCCTGTGCCGCTTTGGTTCTGACTGTGTCTCCGGGGTGATAGACAACGGTTCCCAAAGCTGCAACTTCCGAAGACGTTCACCGTTTCCGGCGGTTTTTTGCGGTCGGAAACGCGGCGGATTTCCGAAAACAGGAAGCCCCGCGCTGCTGGCCGAAAGGGGACCATGAAGCGTCTGACGACATTGGCCCTGATCGCCGGACTGTGCACGGTGGTGGGCCTGTTCCTGTCCTCCGGGCTCGAGGACGTGGCCGCCGCCGTGGTGAGCGCCGGCTGGGGCGCGCTCATCGTCGTGGCCGCCCGCGCGTTCGCGGTGGCCTGGGCCGGGCTCGGCTGGTTCGTGATCTTCCCCAAGGATGCGCGCCCGACGCTGGGCGCCAGTGTGACGCTGCGCTTCGTGCGCGAGGGCATCAACACGCTGCTCCCCGTCGCCCAGGTCGGCGGCGATTTCGTCGCCGCGCGGCTGCTGACCAAGCGCGGCGTGCCCGGCGGCATCGCGGGCGCCAGCATGTTCGTCGACCTGATGACCCAGGCGGTCACGCAGTTCCTGTTCACGGTCGCGGGCGTCGCCCTGCTGATCCACCTCGCGGGCGACGGTCCCATCGTGCGCACCGTCGCGGGCGGTCTCGCCCTGGCCGCCCCGGCCCTCGGCGCCTTCTACCTGATCCAGCGCCGCAGCGGCCACAAGGTCGTCCAGGCGCTGGTCGGTAAGTTCGCGGGCTCGCGCGAATGGCAGGCGCTGGGCGCCATCGACGTGCTCTACGCAAGCCTCAAGCGCCTCTACGGGAATCGCGCCCGGGTCGCGGGCGGCATGGGCATCCACCTCGTCGGCTGGCTGATCGGCACTGTGGAGGTTTACGTCGCCCTCCACTTCATGGGTTACCCCGTGAGCATCGTCGAGGCAGTGGTGATCGAGAGCCTGGCCCAGGCGGTCCGCGGCGCCGCCTTCGCGGTGCCGGGAGCCCTGGGTGCCCAGGAGGGCGGCCTCATCGCGTTGTGCGCCATCTTCGGAATCCCGGCCGAGGCGGCCCTCGCCCTGTCGCTGGTCAAGCGCCTCGCCGACCTCCTCGTCGGGGTCCCCGGCCTGTTCGCCTGGCATGCCCTGGAGGGTAGCCCCACCGCGGACGCGGACGAGGCTGGCCCGCACACCGAAACTGGCCTGCGCCGGGACGCGCTCGTTCCGGTGCCGGCCTATGGCCTCGCCAATGATTTCGCCGCCGCGCGCGCGACGCGGGCCGACACCGAGTTGGGAGAACTCAAGAAGTGCGCCTGAATCGGGACGCGTCGCGTCTGAAGCACCTCGTCCGGGCCGCCCTGGTGGCGAGCCTGATCCAGGCCGCCCCCATGGCTCGCGCGGCGGACGACCCGGCCGCCGGCACGATCGCCCGAGTCTATGCGAGCTTCGAGACCGCCCTGAAGGAGAACCCGAAGGACGTCGCGGCCCGCGCCGCCACCATCGGCGGCCCCTTGAGCGAGAGCTTCGACTTCGCCGCGATGGTGCGCCTCGCCGTCGGGGCGAAGTGGAAATCGTTCACCCCGGAGCAGCAGGCCGCCCTCACCGAGACCTTCGGCCGCTACTTCACCGCCACCTACGCGACGCGCCTCGCCCAGGCCGCCGGCGGCAAGTTCACGGTGAAGCCGCAGAGCGATGCGCGCGGGCCCAACCGGGTGGTGCAGACCGAGGTCGCCAACAAGGACGGTGACACCTCGCAGATCGATTTCCTCCTCGGCCCCGACAACCGGGTCCAGGACGTCTACCTCAACGGCAATGTCAGCGAGGTCGCCAGCCTGCGCGGCAGCTTCGCCGAGCCGTTGAAGGTCGGTGGCGCGGACGCCCTCCTGACATTCATGCGCGATCGCACCACCGGTATGCTCGCCGCCAAACCAGCGCCTTAGAGTTCGGGAAGAGAGCCGGAACTTTCTTCCTTCCTCGCCCCCAAGCCTCTCCCAAGACGATTCGCGCCGCTCGATTTCGCGGCACTCTCACGAGACCCGTGACCGAGCGATGCCCCCCATGGACCTGACCTGGCTCCCGCACATCCTGCCGCTGATCGCCCTGGTCGGCTGCCTCTACGGTCTGACGGCGGCCGCCCTGGCCGGGCGTTTCGCGGGCAAGGCGGCGCCGGTCCTCGGCGCGGACGCCCCCTCGGTGACGATCCTGAAGCCGCTCTGCGGCCTCGAGCCGAACCTCTACGAGAACCTCGAGACGTTCTGCCAGCAGGCCTATGCCGGTCCCGTCCAGATCGTGTTCGGCGTGCAGAACGCCGCCGATCCGGCCGCCGCCGTGGTCCATCGCCTCCAGGCCGCCTATCCGTCCCTGCGCCTCGACCTCGTAGTCGATGCCCGCCAGCACGGCTCGAACCGGAAGGTCTCGAACCTGATCAACATGTCGGCGCGGATCGCCCACGATGTCGTCGTGCTCGCCGACAGCGACATGGTGGTGAAGCCGGATTATCTCGGCCGGGTCGTCGCCGAGCTCGGTCGGCCCGGCGTCTCCGGCGTAACCTGTCTGTATCACGGCGTGCCGGCGAACCGGGGAGTCTGGGCCCACCTCTCGGCGCTGGCCATCGACGTGCAGTTCCTGCCGAACGTCGTGATGGGCACCTCGCTCGGCCTCGCCAATCCGTGCTTCGGCTCGACCATCGCCTTCACGGCGAAGGCGCTCGCCGAGATCGGCGGCTTCGAGGCGTTCCGGAACGACCTGGCCGACGACTACGCCATCGGCGAAGCCCTGCGCGCCCAGGGCGGAATCGTGGCGATTCCGAACTTCACCATCGGGCATACCTGCGTGGACACCGACCTCGCGAGCCTGTGGCGGCACGAGCTGCGCTGGAACCGCACCATCCGCAACGTCGATCCGGGCGGCTATGCCGGCTCCTTCGTCACCCACGCCTTTCCGCTCGCGCTGATCGGTGCCATGATCCCGGGCGCCGGCACCACGGCCCTGGCGGCCGCGGCCTTCGCGCTCACCTGCCGCATCGTCCTGTGCATGCGCCTGGAGCGCGCCTTCGGCCTCGCCCCGCATCCCTACTGGCTGTTGCCGATTCGCGACATCCTCTCCTTCATGAACTTCGCCTGGAGCTTCGTCTCGGGGGCGGTGACATGGAAGGGCCATGATTATCGCGTGGTTGCGGATGGCACCTTGATCCCCGAGACGAGGCTCGGCCGCGATGCTGGTGCATCGCCGCTCTGATCTTCGCCCGACCTCGATTCACCTGTTCCCTGATCTCGCTGAGGCCTTGAACCCCATGCGCACCCTCTTCCTCCAGGCTCCCACCTTCGACGGCTTCGACGGGGGCGCCGGTTCCCGCTATCAGGCCAAGCGCGAGATCAAGTCGTTCTGGTACCCGACCTGGCTGGCCCAGCCGGCCGCCCTGGTGCCGAACTCGAAGCTGATCGACGCGCCGCCCCACAACATCAAGCTCGACGAAATCGTCGCTCAGGCGAACGACTTCGACCTCGTGGTGCTCCACACCTCGGTGCCGTCCTTCAAGTCGGACGTGAAGACCGTCGAAGCGCTCAAGGCCGCCAATCCGAAGCTCATCGCGGGCCTCATCGGCGCGAAGGTGGCGGTGGATGCCGCCGGTTCCATGGCCCAGGCGCCGTGCATCGATTTCTGTGCCCGCAACGAGTTCGACTTCACCGTCAAGGAAGTCGCGGACGGCACCCCGATGTCCGAGATCAAGGGCCTGTCCTACCGGGATGCCAATGGCGTCGTGGTCCATAACGAGGACCGCGAGATCATGACGGACATGGACCAGCTGCCGTTCGTGACCTCGGTCTACAAGCGCGATCTCGAGATGGAGAAGTACTTCATCGGGTACCTGAAGCACCCCTACATCTCGTTCTATTCGGGCCGTGGCTGCAAGTCGCGCTGCACCTTCTGCCTCTGGCCGCAGACGGTGGGCGGCCACACCTACCGCACCCGCTCGGTCGCGCACGTGATCGAGGAGATCAAGTACTGCCTGAAGGAGTTCCCCCAGACCAAGGAGTTCTTCTTCGACGACGATACCTTCACGGACAACCTGCCGCGTGCCGAGGAGATCGCCCGCGAACTCGGCAAGCTCGGGGTGACCTGGTCCTGCAACGCCAAGGCGAACGTGCCCCGCGAGACCCTGAAGGTCCTCAAGGAGAACGGCCTGCGCCTGCTCCTCGTCGGCTACGAGTCGGGCAACCAGAAGATCCTGAACAACATCAAGAAGGGCATGCGCGTCGAGGTGGCCGAGAAGTTCACCAAGGATTGCCACGATCTCGGCATCGCCATCCACGGCACCTTCATCGTCGGCCTGCCGGGCGAGACCAAGGAGACGATCCAGGAGACGATCGCCTTCGCCAAGCGCATCAACCCGCACACGATCCAGGTCTCGCTCGCGGCCCCCTATCCCGGCACCTTCCTCTACAAGCAGGCCGTCGAGAACGGCTGGCTCGACGTGGAGAACGCCGAGCTGGTGGACGAGAACGGCGTGCAGATCGCGCCGCTGCACTATCCCCACCTGTCGCACACCGAGATCTTCGCGGCGGTCGAGGAGTTCTACAAGAAGTTCTACTTCCGGGCCCCCAAGATCGCCTCCATCGTCTCCGAGATGGTGCGCTCCCCCGACATGATGAAGCGCCGCCTGCGCGAGGGCGTAGAGTTCTACCGCTTCCTCAAGGAGCGCCAGACCAGCGCCGCCGCTTAAGCCGCGCACGAGAATCGATCGAAGGCGGCCGGGCTGAAAAGCCCGGCCGTTTTCCGTCGTGGACCTGCCGGGCGCGGGGCCGTTTTTCCTATCCCACGCGAGCCCCGGCCTCGCGCCACCCGGAGTCGTCCCGTGAAGCGGTTGGTCGTGACGGCCGATGATTTCGGCCTCAGCCTCGAGGTCAACGAGGCGGTCGAGCAGGCCCATCGCGAGGGCATCCTCACCGCAGCGAGCCTGATGGTGTCGGCTCCCGCCGCCGCCGATGCGGTGGCGCGGGCACGGCGCCTGCCGTCCCTGAGGGTCGGGCTCCATCTCGTGATGGTGGAGGCCTGGCCGACGCTGCCGCCGTCCGCGTTGCCCGACCTCGTCGGAGCGGACGGCCTCATTCGCAGCGACATGGGCCGGCTCGGCCTCGACCTCGCCCTCAAGGCTTCGGCGCGCCGGCAGCTCGCCGCCGAGATCGAAGCGCAGTTCCAGGCCTACCGGGCGACCGGATTGCCACTCGACCACGTCAACGCCCACAAGCATTTCCACGTGCATCCGCTCATCGCCGGCCTCGTCCTGGCCGCCGGAAAGCGCCACGGCATGCGGGCGCTGCGCGTTCCGCGCGAGACGCGCGCCGTCCTTCGGGCGGCGGAGCCGGGCGCCGATCCGAAGGCCGCCCTCGACAGTGCGCCCTGGGCCGCCCTCTTGGCGGTTCGCGCTCGGCAAGCGGGCCTGCTGATCCCGGACCGCACCCTCGGCCTCGCCTGGTCCGGCGCGATGACGCCGGCCCGGGTCGCGGGCCTCCTCAGGCACCTGCCGGACGGGCTCACCGAACTCTACACCCATCCGGCGACGGGCGGCGGCTTCCCCGGCGAGGCGCCGGGCTACGCTTATGCGGCCGAACGCGACGCCCTCATCGCTCCCGAGACCCTGGCGGCCGCGTCCGGGCTGCGCCGCGGCGGCTTCTCGGACTTTCTGGCCTGAACGCACGATCCACCGGAAACGAAGAAGGGGCGCGGATCAGATCCGCGCCCCTTCTTCGTTTCACCTCGCCTTTGCGCGGCCAGCCTCACTTCACCGGCATCGCCTCGGTTTGCCGCGGCTGAAGGGACGGCGGCAGCGCGGCATCGCCCTCGGGGCGCTTCGGGTCCGGCTGCTTCGGCGGCGGCCCGAGGAAGGCGGGTACCACGAAGAAGGCCGCCACCAGCGTGAAGAACAGCGACAGGGCCAGCAGCTTGCCCATGCTGGCCGTGCCGGGATGGCTCGACAGCACCAGTGAGCCGAAGGCCGTGCCGGTGGTGAGCGCCGAGAAGAAGATCGCCCGCGTCAGGCTGGAGGCCAGCATGTCGGTGACGCCGGCCCGCCATGCGATGACGTAGTAGATGTGGAAGGCCACACCCACCGCCAGCATCAGCGGCATCGCGATGATGTTGGCGAAGTTCAGGGGCATGCCGACGATGTGCAGGGCCATCAGGGTCCACAGGGTCGCCAGCACCAGGGGGCCGAGGGTCATGGCCACGTCCCAGGGCTTCCGCAGGGCCACCGACAGGATGATGAAGATCAGCACCAGGGCGGTGATGGCCGCCTGGAGGAAGGCGCCCAGGATGGTGTAGCTCGACGAGGTCGTGGCCACGGGCGCGCCGGTGGCGTGCGGCGCGACGCTCTGCACGTCCTTGGCGAACCGGCGCAGAACCTGGTTGTCGTTGGCGTCACCGCTCGGATGGATCTCAATCCGCGAGCGCCCATCCGCGGCGATCCACTCGGCCTTCAGCTTGGGCGGAAGGTTGTCGAGGGTGATCTTCTCCGGGTTCAGAAGCCCCGACAGACGCGTCAGCAGCGTCTTGAGGTCCTTGGTCAGGGCCACGCTGGCCGCCTCGCGGGTCGCCACCGGGGAGGCCGCGAGCTTGTCGAGGTCGTCCGCCAAGGCCCCGGCCGCCTTGGCGCCGGGTGCGCTCGAACCCGTGGCGATGCCGCGCAGGGCGGTCGCCGCCTCCTTGATCGCCTTGACGTTGTCGGCGTCCGTCGGCGGCGGTGGCTTGCGGGCGGGGTTCAGCACCGGCCCGAGCAGCTGTGCCGTCTCCGCGATGGTGGCGAGCTTCTGTTCCTGGTCCGGCGGGACGAAGGTGTTGATGTCGATGACCTTGGCGACCGATTTCAGCTTGCCGAGCTTCTCGGCGAGAGCTGGAACCGCCTCGGTGGAGGGGGCCAGCACGTCGATCAGGTTCGGGCTGGTCTCGGGATCCTTGATCAGGTCGAGATAGGTCGAGATCGATTCCACCTTCGGGCTGCGCAGGTGCATCGGATTGGAATCGAAAGGCAGTTTGAAGAGCAGCGGAATGCCCGCCACCGTGATCAGCGCCACACCGATCAGGATCGGCTTGCGGTTGCGGATAATCCAGGGATCGACCCCGGCGAGCCACGTCGTCTCCACCGCCTCGCGCTCACCCTTCGGCCGGAACACCGCGATCAGGGCGGGCAAGAGGGTCAAGGAGAACAGGTAGGCCACGATCATGCCGACGCCGGCGATCAGGCCGAGCTCGGACACGCCGCGGAACGCGGTCGGCAGGAAGGCGAAGAAGCCGGCGATGAGGGAGATCGCCGCCAGCGTCAGGGACCAGCCGACGCCGCGCGCCGCCGCGTTCATGGCGGAGGGCAGGTCGGGCTGCTCGAAGCGGTCCGCCCGGTAGCGCACGGCGAACTGGATGCCGAAATCGATGCCGAGCCCGACGAAGAGGGCAGCGAAGGCCACCGAGATCGGGTTCAGCTCGCCGACCATGAGGAGACCGAGCCCGGCGGTCACGATGAGGCCCGCGAAGGTCGTTATCAGGACCGCGCCGATCAGCGGCGCCGATCGCAGGGCCAGCCAGAGGAAAAGTACGATGGCGCCGACAGTGACGCTGTAGTTCAGAAGCGCGTCCTCCGAGAGGGTCGCGAACTCGTCGTCGGCCACGGCCACCGGGCCGGTCAGGCGCATGCGCGGCGCCGCCGCGATCTCGGGGGCCCCGAGGGTGTTGATCTTCAGCTCGGTGGCGACCTTGCGCACCAGCTCCGTCGCCTCAGCGCCGGGCTGCAGGGCGTTGTAGTCCAGCACCGGCTGGATCATGATGAACTTGCGCAGGTCGGTGCTCTGCGTCTTCCCGTTGGACAGCAGCATCTGCCAGGACATGCGGGCCGGTTCGCCGGCCAGGACCTTGCGGATGGTCCCGTCGATCTGCGTCATCGGCCGCTCGAGGTCCTCGAGCTTGGCATCGCCGCTCTTGATGCCGCGGGCACCGAGGCCGAGCACCCGCATGATCCCCCGCAAGGAGGGATCGGCGGCGAGCGGACCGAGGAGACCCTGCTGCTGCACGAGCTGCTCGGTGGTCTTGGTCAGTTCCTCCTGGGACATCAGGAGGAAGCCGTTCTTCTCGTAGAAGGCACCGCCATCCGGCCGATAGACCGATTCGATCATGTCCTTGTGGCTGGCCAGGGCGCTGGCGAGGTTGGCCGCGGCCTCCTCGGCCTCCTCCGGCGTCTTGCCGTCGATGACCGCCACGAGGGTGCCGGTCCGCTGCGGGAAGGCCTTCTCGTAGTTGATCTCGTCCTGCCGCCAGGGCACGTCCTTGTCGATCAGCCGTTCGACATCGGTGTTGATCTTGAAGAGGTGGGCCGCAGCGCCGGCACTCGCAGCCGTGACGAGTGCGACGAGAGCTATGACCAGCCAGCGACGCTGGACAGAAAACGCGACGAGCCGTTCGATCACGAGTGTCTCACCTGCCTAAGCGATGCGATCTGCGTCGCCCCGGCGCCCCTCGCGGGGCGCGACGGCCCGGACGGCCGCGAGACGCAGATCGATCTGTCTAGTGCCGCCGGTTACCACCTGTCGGCGCGAATCCCGAATCCACGCCCGACCGGGGCCTGTGGACCGTCGCGTCCGATACGCGTTCTCGGCGAAACGGACGACAGGCCAAAGTGCGACCCGCCCAACTATCGATCCCCGTGCCCGATTGCAACGCACACAGGCGGATTGGCCGACCGTTCTGCCGAAGGTGTGATTTCGCACCGCAACAGAATGGGAAGTCGCGAAAGTCCATCGGTGACATGCGCAAGGCAGCGGTCAAGCTGCAGTTCGGACATGTGCCGATCGCATAGGAAAAAGCGCTCCGGCCTGGGATAGGTTCCCGAACGATCGGACGGACCGGCGGCCCGGCCCGTGGCGCATGTGGCCGGATTGCCCCAGCGCTTCGCGAAGTTCGAAGAACCGGGCCAGATTCGGGCGTTTCAGATTGGTTCCAGCCTAGGTCGCTGGAATTTGGCCTTTTTTCACGTTAAACAGCCCGATACATCGGGGCCAACAACAAGGAGCCGCGTCTTGGGCATCCCTATCCGGTACGTCGCGAAGATCGGCGGCTACATCCTGAAGCAGCACCTGACCGGTCGCAAGCGCTACCCGCTCGTGATGATGATGGAGCCCCTGTTCCGCTGCAACCTGGCCTGCGCCGGGTGCGGGAAGATCGATTATCCGGATGAGATCCTGAACAAGCGGCTGCCGGTCGCAGACGCGCTGGAATCGGTGCGCGAGTGCGGTGCACCCGTCGTCGTGATCGCCGGCGGCGAGCCGCTGCTGCACAAGGATCTGCCGCAGATCGTCGAGGGCATCATCGCGCAGAAGAAGTTCGCGATCGTCTGCACGAACGCGCTGCTCCTCGAGAAGAAGATCAAGGAGTACAAGCCCAGCCCGTACTTCACCTGGTCGATCCATCTGGACGGCGACAAGGAGATGCACGACCAGTCGGTGTGCCAGCGCGGCGTCTACGACAAGGCGGTGGCGGCGATCGCGAAGGCCAAGGAGATGGGCTTCCGCGTCACCATCAACTGCACGTTCTTCAACAACTCCTCCGCCGACAAGATCGCCGACTTCTTCGACAGCGTGACGAAGATGGGCATCGACGGCATCACCGTCTCGCCGGGCTACGCCTACGAGCGCGCCCCCGACCAGAAGCACTTCCTGAACCGGAAGGCGACCAAGGAGCTGTTCCGCGGCGTGTTCCGGCACGGCAAGGAGAAGGGTCGCGAGAAGTGGACCTTCCAGCAGTCGGGCCTGTTCCTCGACTTCCTGGCGGGCAACCAGACCTATCACTGCACCCCCTGGGGCAACCCGACCCGCACCGTGTTCGGCTGGCAGAAGCCCTGCTACCTCCTCGGCGAGGGCTACGCTGCGACCTTCAAGGAGCTGATGGAGGAGACCGACTGGGATTCCTACGGCACCGGCAACTACGAGAAGTGCGCCGACTGCATGGTCCATTCGGGCTACGAGGCCTCCTCGGTGGTCGATTCCGTGAAGAAGCCCTGGAAGCCCCTGGTCCACGCCCTGCGCGGCATCAAGACCGAGGGTGAGATGGCCCCCGAGGTCAGCCTGGAGAACCAGCGTCCGGCCGAGTTCGTGTTCTCGCGCAACGTCGCCCAGAAGCTGTCCGAGATCAAAGCCTCGGGCGTCGACACCAAGCGCGAAGCCCGCAACCGCACCGCCGCCTGATCCTTCGGGTCAGGTCGGACATCTCCGACGAGCGAAAGCCCCGTCTGCCCTGGCAGACGGGGCTTTCGTGTTTTCGGAGCTCGCGCTGCCTGCGGCGACCCGGTGAGCCGATTGTCCGGTCAGAAGTTCGAGATGCCGCGCTTGCGCGACGGAACGCCGATGCCGCCGGCTTCGGGCTGCCCACCGCTGGAGAAGCGCGATCCGTCCTCGGTTCCAGGCGCCTTGGGCACCTTGCCCACGCGCTCGATGCGCACGCCGGCATAGTCGCCCCGCCGCCAGGCGAGGCGCACGAGGCACAGGAAATCGCGGCCGATGATCCGCAGCATGAACACGTCCGGCAGCACCTGGGAGCCCGGCACGCCGATCTTCGCCCCGGATTTCGAAACGTCCTTCACGGTGCAGGGAATCTCGGTGTTGTCCCGCAGGCGGATGGTGGCGATCCAATTCGTCGGACTGCGCTCCTCGCGGCGCGCGACCGTCTCGCCGGGTGTCGACTGCTCCATTTCCGCCGCCACCGTAGAACTCTCCGCATTTCGCAAGCGTCGACAACGTTTCGCAGACAAATCCTTTACGGAGCCATACCGGAACGGATGATCAAGACTGTGATTCGACACCGATCGCTGCGTGCGACCATCCGGCGGCCCCTGGGATGCTGAAGACCTCACGGAAACGTTATGCAGAACTCTTCCGAACGTCCTGTGTAGACGTGCCATCGTGCATTTCAGTGAAGATGACCGGTCGTCGTAGTTCCCGTCTCTAAGTAGAACGCGAATGCCCGCTTCACGTCCAGGTGGATGAACCGGTGGCATCGGACCGCATTCGACATGCCCGGGATCATGCCGTGCGCGGTTCGGCAAGGCCCTCGGCGCCCCGGTCGATCGGCGTTGCGTGCGCGCTTCGCGCCGGAAAGTCGCCGCAAGCCTTGCCTTGCCGGAGCGAATCCTGATAAGGCAACCGCCTTTCCGCGATGCATCGACACATCGCCGAGGCCGCCGTCAGGTGCCTCGTTCCCGAGACCCTTTGGACAGGCGGCGGGCTCAAGACCCGGCCGACGTGAGACCGATGAAGATTCGCAACTCCCTCAAGTCCCTCCGTGGCCGTCACCGCGACAACCAGATCGTGCGTCGCAAGGGCCGCGTCTACGTCATCAACAAGACGCAGAAGCGCTTCAAGGCCCGCCAGGGCTGAGCGAGCCTCCGCCGCGCGCCCACGAGGGGCGCGGCAAGCGCGCGGGTTGACGACGCCACCCGGGGCGAGGAAGCTCCCGGGATGCTGAGAGACCGCCCGAACCGATCCTATCTCAAAGCCGCGCTCGTCGCGGCTTTTTGCGTTGTCCTCGCCCCCGTATCCTTCGCCGAACCCGCGCCGGAAGGCCGGAAGGCGGAGAAGAAGCAGCCCATAAGCCTCGACGACCTGTTCGCCCGTCTGAAGGCGGCGGGAGACGACGCGGAGGCCAAGGGCATCGCGCGGCTCATCGAGCAGCGGCTCGGACGCTCGGGCAGCGCGACGGCCGATCTCCTGACCGAGCGCGCCCGGCAGGCCATGTCCAGTCAGGACTTGCCCCTCGCCGTGGAACTGATGGACCGGGCCACCACCCTGGAGCCCGGCTGGTCCGAGGGGTGGAACCGGCGGGCCACGGTGTTCTGGATGCTCTCCGATCCGGCAGCGGCCATTTCCGATCTCCAGCGCACCCTCGTGCTGGAGCCGCGCCACTACGAGGCCTGGGCGGCGCTCGGGCGCATCTATCAGACCATGGACGACAAGCGGCGCGCCCTGGAGGCCTTCCGACGCGCCTCGGCGCTCTACCCGCGCATGGATCGCCTGCAATCGGCGATCGACCGGCTCGCCCCGGATATCGACGGTCGCGACCTGTAACCTGGATGCTCGGTCTGAAAATCGTTCTCTCGATCCTGGCCGGCGGGATCGTCCTCGGCCTGATCGCCGCCGGCGTGACCCTCCTCATCACCGCCCGGATCGAGGCGCGCTACCCTCCAGCCGGACCGTTCGTGACGGTGACGGGCGGACGCATCGCCACGATCCAGGCAGGCCCAAACCCCTCGCGGCGCGGCACGGTGGTGCTCCTGCACGGCGCCTCAGCCAACGCCGCCGAACCGATGGCCGATCTTGGCCGCAGCCTCGCTGACGCAGGCTTCCGGGTCATCGCCCTCGATCGGCCCGGTTTCGGCTGGAGCGACCGGCCCGGCGGGGCCGCCATGGCGACGCCCGCCGCTCAGGCGGATGCGGTCGCAGAAGCGCTCGTCGCGCTCGGGATCGGCCCGGCGATCATCCTCGGGCATTCCTGGTCAGGCGCCCTGGCCACGGCCCTGGCCCTGAACCACCCCGACCGTGTGGCCAGCCTCGTCCTGGTGTCGCCGGTGGCGATGCCGCTCCCCGACCCGGGGCCGATTCCGTGGTACTACCGGTTGGCGCTGAAGCCCCCGGTGGCTTGGTTGCTGAGCCGCACGGTCGCGACGCCGGTAGGCCTCTATTATCTCGATCGCGCCGGGCAGTCGGTGTTCCGACCGCAGGACGCTCCGCCGTCCTATCTGGAGGCGAGCCGTGCCGCACTGGTGCTGCGCCCGTCGACCATGCTGGCCAACGTGCAGGATCTCCTGAGCCTGCCCGAGGCTCTGAACGTACAGAGCCGACGCTACGGCGAGATCGCCGTGCCGACCACGATCATCACCGGCGACCGGGACGCGATCGTCCCGGCGGCACGGCACGCCAGACCCCTGGCCGGGCTGATCCCCGGGTCCAGGCTCGTCGTCCTCCCGGGCATCGGGCACATGGTCCACGTGGTCGCGACGCGCAGCATCGTGGAGGCGGTGGAGCAAATCGCCGAGCCCGCCGTAGCGCCCTGAGCGCCCTGAGCGCCGCTCCCGATGGGGTCCGGGGGCAGCGCTCAGGGCTTCACGGTTCAGGCCTTCGCGGCGTGCTCGCGGGTCACGAAGGCGATGCGGACGAGGTTGGTGGCGCCCGGCGTCCCGAAGGGCACGCCCGCCACCACGATGATGCGCCCACCGATCTCCGCGAAGCGCTCGCGCACGGCGAACTTCGCGGCCCGGAACGCCATGTCGTCGACGTCGCTGGCGTCCTTCGTCACGATGGGATGGGTGCCCCAGCAGAGTGCGAGGCGCCGGGCGGTCTCGCGCTTCGGCGTCAGGGCGATGATGGTGGCGTTGGGCCGCGAGCGGGCGAGCCGCAGGGCGGTGGAGCCCGAATGCGTCCAGGCCATCACGGCCGTGAGCCCCAGGGCATCCACCATCTGGTGCGCGGCGGCCGCGATGGCGTCCGAGGCGGTGGCGTCGGGCTCCGAGCGCTGGGCGCTGAGGATCGTCCAGTAGAGGGCGTCCCGCTCCACCTGCTCGGCGATCCGGCTCATCATGGTGATGGCCTCCACCGGGAAGGAGCCCGAAGCGCTCTCGGCCGAGAGCATGACCGCGTCAGCGCCCTCGTAGACGGCGGTGGCCACGTCCGAGACCTCGGCGCGGGTGGGCACCGGCGCAGTGATCATCGATTCGAGCATCTGGGTGGCGACCACCACGGGCTTGCCCATGCGGCGCGAGGCGCGGGTGATGCGCTTCTGCACGCCCGGCACCTGCTCCAGGGGCATCTCGACGCCGAGATCGCCGCGCGCCACCATGAGGCCGTCGGAGACCTCGATGATCTCCTCCAGGCGGGTCAGCGCCTGCGGCTTCTCGATCTTGGCCATCACCAGGGCGCGGCCGGCGGCCACCTTCTTCACCTCGGCGACGTCCTCGGGCCGCTGCACGAAGGACACCGCGATCCAGTCGGCCCCCGCCGCGAGGGCGGCGTCGAGGTCGCCGCGATCCTTCTCGGTCATCGCCGCCACGGGAATCACCGTATCGGGCAGCGAGACGCCCTTGCGGTTGGAGATGCGGCCGCCGACCTCGACCCGCGTCACCGCGCGGCCCTCGGAGACCTCGGTCACGGTCAGTCGCAGCTTGCCGTCATCGATGATCACGCAATGGCCCGGCTCCAGCGCAGAGAGGATCTCCGGATGGGGGAGGAAGACGCGGCCGACGTCGCCGGGGGTCGGATCGCTGTCGAGGACGAAGGTCGCGCCGTTCTCCAGGATCGCCGAACCCTCCGCGAAGGCGGCGACGCGCAGCTTGGGTCCCTGGAGATCCACCAGGATGGCGATGGGATGCTTCAGCTCCCGCTCGATCGTCCGGATGACCTCGATCTTCTCGGGCAGCTTCTCGCGGGGGAGGTGGCTCATGTTGAGCCGGAAGACGTCGGCGCCGGCGCGAAACAGCGTCTCGATCATCTCTGGGGTGTCCGAGGCCGGACCGAGCGTCGCGATGATCTTCGTGCGGCGTGAACGTTTCACTGTGGTCTCCATCCCCAAGAATCGCCCCGTCGATTTCAGGCGATCGACGTTGAGCGAGGGCCACAAGCACTCCGGAAACGGGTGCGTCAAGCGCATCAGGGGCATGTTGCGACGCGGCGAAAATCGGCCCGATGCGGACAGCGCATGGCTCTCCCGGTCACGATCAGGGTGTCGGCGCCACCGGCTGGTTCGGATCGGTGAGCTGGATCGTCCAGGTCTTCTGCTCGCCGGTATCGACCTCGTAGAAGCCGTTGCGGTCAAATCCCCGCGCGAGGCAGTCCTCCACCCCGCGAATCGTGAATTCCCGGTCCTTGGTGCACATCAGCGAGCGGCCGTTCCACTCGCCGCCGCGCGTGTAGTCCACCGCGAACACGTAGTAGAACCGCGCCACGAGGGAGCCGCGCAGGAGGGTCTCGCAGGCCTTCGGCGCCACGTCCCACCAGCCTTCCGTCACCCATCCCTGCGGGTCACGGTAGCCGAGCGCGATGCCGACCTTGCTGGCGGTCTGGTTGCACATGCGCAGGTCGGCCCGCGCAGGCCCCGCCATCAGCACCAGGCCGGCGACGGCGGCACCGGCGATGACGCCCGCCCGGTGCCGGCGGCGATCCGGGCGAGCGGACTGAGCCGCGCTAACCGACGAGGATGATGCGGCAATCGTTGACATTCGTGCGGGTCGGACCTGGTTGGACGAGATCGCCGATGGTGGCGAAGAACTTCGTCGAATCGTTGTCGGCGAGCATCGCGGCCGGATCGAGACCCGCCGCGCGGGCGCGGGCCAGTGTGCTGGGGTCGACGAGGCCGCCGGCCGGATCGGTCGCCTCGCCGCGCCCGCCGTCGGTGCCGTCGGTATCGGCGGCGATGCCGAGGATGCCGGGGGCGCCGTCCAGCGCGATGGCAAGCGCCAGGGCGTATTCCTGGTTCGGACCGCCATGGCCCTCGCCCTTGATGGTCACGGTGAGCTCGCCGCCGGAGATGATCGCGACCTTTCGGCCGGCCGCCGCCATCTCGTGCGCCATGCGGGCATGCTCGGTGGCGACCTCACGGGCCTCGCCTTCCACGTCGGGGCCGAGCATCACCGGCTCGTAGCCGGCCGCGCGGGCAGCGGCCGCCGCCGCCTCCAGGGCGTCGATGGGCCGGGCGATGATGCGGTACTCGGAGCGCGCGAAGGCCGCGTCGCCCGCCTTCGGGGTCTCGTTGGCGGGGTCGTTCAGGAGGGTCTTGGCGGTCTCGGGCAGAGGAATGCCGCGCCGCTCGCAGATCGCGCGGGCATCCGCCAGGGTGGTGGGATCGGGCACGGTGGGCCCCGAGGCGATCACCGCCGGGTCGTCGTGGGGCACGTCGGAGATCGCCAGCGTCAGGATCGAGCGGGCGTTGCGCGCCATCAGGGCGAGGCGCCCGCCCTTGATGCGCGACAGGTGCTTGCGCACCGCGTTGATCTCGTTGATCGGCGCGCCCGAGCGCAGCAGCGCCTTGGTGATCGACTGCTTCTCGATGAGGGTGAGGTCGCCCGCTGGGGCGATCCAGTTTGCCGAGCCACCGCCCGAGAGCAGCACCAGCACGTCGTCCTCCGGCCCGGCATCGGCGGCGATCTTCAGGGCGTCGATGGTGGCATCGATACCGGCCTGGTCCGGCACAGGGTGGCCAGCTTCCACCATGCGGATCATCGGGGCCTCCTCGCCGTAGCCGTGACGCGCGACCGCGAGGCCGACGATCCGGCTCGGATCGACGCCGTGCTCCTCCCGATAGAAGCGGCTCGCCACCGCCGCCATGCTGCCCCCGGCCTTGCCGGCGCCCAGGATGATGAGGCGGCCCTGACCCGGCGCGGGCAGGTGCGGCACGAGGCAGCGCGCGGGGTGGGCGGCCGCGATGGCCTCGTCGAGGCAGTGCAGGAGGAGGGCGCGAGCGGTTTCGGTCGAGGCGGCTTCGGTCATGGCGTTTCCGTATTCCGGTTGTCGATCGCAAAGGCGGCCCGGTGGTTCTCCTCCGGATTGTTGTCCCCCCGGCACGAAGCCGGATTGTTGCCGTCGCGGCGCGATCCGCGATACGTGCTGTGCCCGACGCTCGCCGCCTCGGCAAGCATGCGTTGCCGGTTGATCCCCGGCGACGCGGCCGAGGCCTTGCATGCCACCCTCGCCGAACCGGACGCCACGAGACCCCATGCATCCACCGCATCCCGTCGAGACGATATCCGGCGATCCCGGCCGCGGCCTGCTCCTGATCTGCGACCACGCCTCGAACCATGTGCCGGAGGATCTGGCCCAGCTCGGCGTTCCGGAGCACGAGTTCGCCCGGCACATCGCCTACGACATCGGTGCGGCCGCGGTGACGCGCCGCCTCGCGGCCCTGCTCGGCGTGCCCGCGATCCTGACCCGGTTCTCGCGGCTGATCATCGACCCGAATCGCGGCCGGGCCGATCCGACCCTGGTGATGCGCCTCTCCGACGGGGCCGTGGTGCCGGGCAACGCCCGCATCGACGAGACCGGCAAGGCCGAGCGCATCCGGCGCTTCTACGCGCCCTTCGACGCGGCGATCGATGCCGGAATCGCCAGCGCCGAGGCGACGGGCATCCGGCCCGCGATTCTCACCATGCACAGCTTCACGCCCTACTGGCGCGGCGTGCCGCGTCCCTGGGAGGTCGGCATCCTGTGGGATCGCGACGACCGCATGAGCGCGCCGCTGATCGCGGGCCTGCGCGCCGACCCGGCGGGGCTGACGGTGGGAGACAACGAGCCCTACGGCGGCGGCCTGCCGGGCGACACGATCGACCGGCACGCCAGCGCGCGCGGCCTGCCGAACGCGCTTGTGGAGATCCGCCAGGACCTCATCGTGGCGGAAGCCGGCCAGTCGGAATGGGCCGAGCGCTTCGACCGCCTCCTCGCACCGATCCTGCCCATGCGCGC
Organism: Methylobacterium sp. J-078; assembly: GCF_022829285.1. Taxonomy (GTDB): domain Bacteria; phylum Pseudomonadota; class Alphaproteobacteria; order Rhizobiales; family Beijerinckiaceae; genus Methylobacterium. Next base: position 57,250 of record NZ_JAKSYI010000119.1, on the reverse strand, counting down.
TTGACGGGGCGCCCCGGCGCGCCGACCTGTGAGGCGAGTTCGAGGAGACAGCATCATGACCGAGATCGACGCCGCCACCCGCACGGAACTGGAAGCCGCCGTGTTCCGCCGCCTCGTCGCGCACCTGCAGACCCGCACCGACGTGCAGAACATCGACCTGATGAACATGGCCGGCTTCTGCCGCAACTGCCTGTCGAACTGGCTCAAGGACGCGGCCGACGAGCGGCAGCTCCCCATGAGCAAGGACGACAGTCGCGAGGCGGTCTACGGCATGCCGTATTCCGAGTGGAAGCGCCTGCACCAATCGGATGCGACGCCCGAGCAACAGGCAGCCTTCACCAAGGCCGCGGCCGAGCCGCACTAAGGTCCCGGTAAGCTTGACGGCTTAACGAGGCGGTTCCGGCGCCCTGCGAACGCTGCGCCTCGCATTCTGGGATTTGAGACGACCATGGCCGCATCCGCCGCACCCGCCGTCGACGCTTCCTCCGTCGCGGCCGACCAGCTGAAGAGCTTCATCGAGCGCATCGAGCGTCTCGAGGAGGAGAAGGCGGGCCTCGCCTCCGACATCAAGGACGTCTACGCCGAGGCCAAGGGCACCGGCTTCGACACCAAGGCGCTCCGCAAGATCATCTCCCTTCGCAAGAAGGACCATGCCGAGCGCCAGGAGGAAGAGGCGATCCTGGAACTCTACATGCAGGCCCTCGGAATGGTCTGACCGGGCCTCCGGGCGGACGCTTCTCCGCGACACCAGCCGGCGGCGGGGGTGGCCTACCGGAACAACCGGAGGCCGAACCCGAGCAATCCGAGCCCCGCGATCAGCAGGGCGCCGCAGGCCCGTTCGAGGGCCGCGCTGTGATGCGGATAGTTTCGCGATACGGCCGCGAGGCCGAGGCCCGCGGAGAGGCACGTCAGGCTCAAGGCAAACATCGCGAACCGCCTCCCTCCGCGGCATCGACCGAGCCGATGAGGCGCTCGGGAATCCCCAGGCTTCCCAACGCCAGCAGGTCGACGTTCTGATGGACGGGACCGATCGTGTCTTACTCCAAACGGGGGATGCCGCCCGTATCCCACAGCAATGAAAATGCCGGGACTGCCGACTTCTTCAAGAAGAGGCGTCCGAAACATCAATATTCGCGGTTACGACGCTCGCTCTGGTCGACGCTATCATGCAGGTGGGCGCCCCCGGTGCTTGATCCTTCGGGCGGACACCTATCTCCAGTTGTATGCCGCCGACGCACCCGGCCACGGATCGGCGATGTCACAGAGCGGCGACATCCAGTCCCGTATCCGGCCTCGATGCAGGGGCGTCGACCGACCGGACCCCTCGTCCTGTACGCCCGGCGGTCATGCGGAGGCGGGCATTACCGCCACCGGACGGCCGGAGCGATGATTCGGAGTCGGCGCGGCTCAGCGCGATGCGGCGACACCGCGGGTGGCGGAGCCGGTGAACCGCGCGGCGGTCAGGTCGTCCCCGGGACTGCGGGTCGAGAAGCGTGAGACGACGCCGGTGGCCGGAACCGCGATCGCGGCGGGGCCGCCGTCGAGCTTGGCCTTGGCATTCGCGAGCTTGACCGGGGCGGCGCGGCTCGCCGGCGCCGCATCCGCCGCCGCCGCGGCGAACAGCGCGCGTAGCTGGGTCCGCGCATCGGCGTTGGCCGGCACGAGGGGAGCAGCAGAACGACTCGGGGTGGCGGGGCTCGGAGTCGAGGTAACCGGCGAGGGGGTGCTCGACAGGTTGGCCATGCCGGCGCTGCCGAGGCCGGCCACCTGGACCGCCGGGCGCGGCGGGGGGAGGGGCATGGTCAGGGCTGCGGTCACCGCCGCGAACTCCGCGGGGCGACGCGGCGGGAGCGGGAGGGCAACGGCGGCAGCCGGCGCCGCGGCCGGTGCCTCGGCGGTGAGCAGGCTCTGGGCATCGCGGGTCTCGCGCTGCAGGAGGGCCGTCTTGAGCGTCTCGTCGGCGGCCGGGGCGGCATAGGCCAGGGCCGCCCGCGTGCCGGACTGATCTTCGGGATCGGCGCTGGCGACCACGACCGGAGCCGGCTTGCTCCGGCCCCGCGCCGGGGCCTTGGCCGCGACGGCCACGGGTGGCGCCGCCTCGCGGGCGGAGCCGCCGCCGAACAGGCTGGCGAAGAAGCCCTTGATGCTCGGGCCGTCATCCTCGTCCATCTGGGCGACTTCCGTCACACCCAGCACCGTGCCGCCGCGCGACAGGATCTCGGCGCGGGCCTGCTCGTAGCCGGGCAGGGGGCGATTGTCGCTGGGCAGGTGCACGGTCTTCCCGTCTGGGAAGAGCCGGGCGAGCTGGTCATGGGTCATGCGGGGCCAGGAGCGCACCGAGCCGACGTCGAGGTGCACGAAGGGGGACCCGGAGCGCGGATACCAGCCCACGCCGCCGCGCTGCATCCGCATGCCCACGGCCCGGATCTGGTCGATCGAGACGTCGGGAAGGTAGAAATCCATCGCCTTGCCGAGCATGTGCTGGCTGTACTCGGCCACCATGCGCGAGCGCCGGCGCAGCATGGCGTTGGTGCCGGGCGAGCGGTAGGCCGAGACGACGGTGATCGGCTCCTGCGAACCCACGGAGCGATAGGCCTCCCAGACCGTATCGAACAGGCGCGGGTCCATCTTGGTCGGCTCGTCGACGCGCCAGTCGCGCAGAAGCCAGTTCAGCTGCTCCAGGGCCGCGCGGTCGTAGCGCCCGTCCCGCTTGAACGTGACGGTGAGGCTTTCCTTGGTGTGGCTGTGGAAGATCGAGAGGGTTCGGGTGTCACCGTTGGCGACGGCATCCTGCGTGCCGCGCGTCCCACTAAGGAGCGCGAGGCCGATGCCCGAGGCGACGACGGCGAGGCGCCGGAGAGGCTTGGAACGCAGGGAGTCCGAGACCCTTGCTCGCAGACGCTTCAGCACCGTGGTCTCACCCCCTGCCAGACCGCGCGCGGAGCGCGAATCGTGGTGAACGCAAGGTTGCCGAAAACCGTAAACGATCGGTTTACCGACTCCTCGGCGCTTCGCTGATCGAAGGCTTAACGGTTAGGTCGCAACCGTGGCAAAAACGTGCCCGGGGTGCGCGGGCGCACGCGAAGCGCCGCCACGTCGCGACCGCCGCGCTTCGGACAACCGGTGCGCGACGCGCAGATCCGACACACGTTCGAACCGTGGCGAGACCGTGCCGAACGGCGCGTGCCCTACCACCACCCGCTCGACGTACGGGCCGGACGCGGCGTCCACAGGTCGGGCTCACCGAAATCGGCCGGCGGTCGCGGCGCCGCGCTCCGGCGGCCCGGCTCCACGTCCGAATGCGCCTCCCGCACGGGCCTCGGGCGGGCCTCCGCAACGGGTTTCGGCGCCGTGGTCGGCTTGACCTTCGCGGTCGCCTTCGCGGCGGGGGCCTTGGCGACGAGGAGGCTGCCCGGGCTGAGGCCGAGGGCGATCTTCATCCGCGCGTCGTAGCCGTAGAGATCGGGCGCGGTGCTCACGGTGCCGGTCTCATCCACCGACGTGGTGAAGTATGCCAAGTGCACCGGCAGCTTCTCGGACAGGCGGATCTGGCGCTCGCCCTTTCCGATCAGCTTCTTCAGCCGCTCGCTGGACCAGGCCTCGGGCAGCACCGCGTCGGCGAACCGGAAGGGGTCCTCCACGCGCACGCAGCCGTGGCTGAGCGCCCGCTGGGAGGCGCCGAACAGGGTGCGATTGGGCGTGTCGTGCAGGTAGACCGCGTGGTTGTTGGGGAACATGAACTTGATGAAGCCCAGCGCGTTGCGCTCGCCCGGGGGCTGACGCACCGAGACGTTGCCGTTCCGGTAGACCACCTCGTAGCCGCGCCGCGCCGCGTAGTTGGGATCGCGGGCGAGCCCCGGCAGGAACTCGTTCTTCAGGATCGAGGGCGGCACGTTCCAGGACGGATTGACGACGGCATATTCCATCATCCCCGAGAAGATCGGCGTCGGCGATTCGACTTTACCGACGATGACCCGAGCCTCGTCACGCTGCCGCCCGTCGCGCACCACGCGGAGGCGGAACTCCGGCACGTTGACGAGGACGTAGTCGCGGCCGAGGTCGGAAGGCAGCCAGCGCCAGCGCTCCATGTTCACCAGGAGGGCGGCCTCGCCCTCGTCCGTCCGGGTCGCGGTGTCGGGCCGGCCCAGGGCCGCGACGGTCTGGGCCGTCAGCGTGCCGGTGGCCGGCAGTCCGCGTCCGCGCTGGAAGCTCGTCACGGCCGCCGCCACGCCGGCATCGTAGGTCTCGGGGTTGCCCGGACCGGCATCCAGGGTTCCAGCGGTGCGGGTCTCGAGGCCGAAGCGCGCGCGAAGCATCGGCACGCGGGGATCGGTCATGCCGAGCTTCAGCACCGGGCCCGGGGGCAGTTGCACGCTCGGGGCACCCGGGGCGTGGCTGTGGCCCCGCAACGCGGCGAGGCGGCCCTTGAGCGCGAGGTAGCCCGGCTGGCTCGGATTGTAGCCCTGCAGGAGCGCACCGGCCGAGGGCCCCGCGGAGGCGATGCGGCCCAGGACGGCATCGGGAGCCGGGATGTCGAGGGTCGGGGTGATGAGCTTGGCGATGCTCGCGAGGTTGAGGCGCCCACCCCGTGCGTCACGCGCATAGAGGACGATGGCCGCCGACAGCTTCAGTTCCGCCTCGGCGACCTGCGCCTCCGTCGTGCCCTGGGTGCCGAGCACCGGAACGGGATAGGCCGAGGCGTTCAGCCCGTCCTCGCCCGCCGCGGCCAAGCGCGCGGCGGCCGCTTTCGCCGCCGGCGTGAAGGCGCCGTCGACGATCCAGACCGGTTTGAAGGCACCGAGCGCGTAGAAGGCCTGGATCGCCTCGCGCTCCTTCGTCGACAGGCGTGCCAGGAGGGGCGCCGGGTCCGCGAGGCGCTGGGCGACGGCCGCCGATTGGGGGTCGCTCGGCAACGGCGGCGGCGCGGGCGCCTCGGCCGCCGGGGGAGGGGCAGCCGGTTCGGGCGCCGAGGGTGGCGCCGGCACGGCGACGCCCGGGCTTTCCGGAGCCGCGGCCGGCGACTTCGTCTCGGCCGGGATCGCGCCGGGATCGGCCGCCGCGTTGCGGAGCACCTGCGGAACTGGAACCGGGGCCGCGTCGGGCGTCTGGGCCTGCGCCGAGGCACCCGCGAGCAGGGCGGACAGCGCGACGGCAGCGGAGCGCGAAACGCCCATGGGGGAACTCCTTCGGAACCGACCGGGCCGGCCGATGGCATTAGATAATCGGGCCAAGCGCGAGCGTGTGCAATCGCACGCAGGCCGCACCCGGGCGGAAACGGTCAGGCCGCGGCCTCGTCGGACTTCGCGTCGCCGTCGAGACCGAGGTCCTTGAGCTTGCGATAGAGGGTGGATCGGCCGATTCCGAGGCGGCGCGAGACTTCCGACATGCGGCCCCGGTAGAATTGCAGCGCGAAGCGGATGATCTCGGCCTCGAGCCCGTCCATGGTCTTCATCTCACCGGTCTCCTCGGCGACGAGGCTCATGGCGTGGGGATCGCGGACCTCCACCCGTACGATCTCCCGCACCGGTTCCGGCGCGCCGGGCTGGACCATCGGCTGGGTGGGGGCGGCCGGGATGCGCACGTCGAAGCCCTCGACCTGGGCGGCGATCTGCGGAAACTCCGCGATGGTGAGCTCGTCGCCGTCGGCCAGGACCACGGCGCGAAAGAGCGCGTTCTCCAGCTGGCGTACGTTGCCGGGCCAGCCGTAGCGCGTCAGCAGCGACATCGCCTCCGGGGTGATCGCGCGGACCTTCTTGCCTTCCTCCGCCGAGAAGCGGGCGCAGAACGAGCGCACGAGGTCCGGGATGTCCTCGCGCCGCGCCCGCAGGGGCGGCAGGGTCATGGGGAAGACGTTGAGGCGATAGTACAGGTCCTCGCGGAAGCGTCCCTGCTTAACGAGGTCGAGGAGGGAGCGGTTCGTCGCCGAGATCAAGCGGATGTCGACGCGCACGCTGCGCTTGCCCCCGACCGGGTCGACCTCGCCCTCCTGCAGGGCGCGCAGGAGCTTCACCTGGGCGTCGAGGGGGAGCTCGCCGATCTCGTCGAGGAAGAGCGTCCCCCCCGAGGCCTCCACGAACTTGCCGACATGGCGCTCGGTGGCACCCGTGAACGCGCCCTTCTCGTGGCCGAACAGGGTGGATTCGACGAGATTGTCGGGGATCGCCCCGCAATTGACGGTGACGAAGGCCCGGCCGCGGCGGTCCCCCGAGCCCTGGATCGCCCGGGCCAGCACCTCCTTGCCGACGCCGGACTCGCCCTCGATCAGCACCGGGATGTTCGACTTGGCCGAGCGCTCGGCCAGCCGGATCACCCGGTCCATGTCGGGGCTGCGGGACGTGAGATCCTTGAAGCTGAGGGAGCCCGAGGCGCGCCGGCGCATGCGGCGGACCTCCTCCTCCAGCTGGTCGACCCTGAGCGCGTTCTTGATCGAGACCTGGAGGCGCTCGGCCCCGGCCGGCTTGACCACGAAATCCACCGCGCCCGCCCGCATGGCGTTGACGACGGCATCGATGGAGCCATTCGAGGTCTGCACGATCACCGGCACGTCGAGGCCGGTCCGGCGCATCTCCGCCATGACGCCGAGACCGTCGAGGCCGCCGGGCATGACGAGGTCGAGGAGCACCACGTCGAAGGTCTCTCCGGAGCGCAGGAGGTTCAGGCCCTGCTCGCCGTTCTCGGCCACCCGCGCCTCGAAGCCGAGGCGGCGCACCATCGCCTCGGCGAGGCGGCGCTGCACGGGATCATCGTCGACGATGAGGATCGTTGTCGACATGGGGTGGCCTCGATGCTCGCCGAGCGGGGAGGACCGGCGACGCGGTGTCGCCCGGGCCCTCGACCATCGGCTTGTTTCGTTTCGAACCGCAGGGTGAGCCAGATGCGTAAAGCTGCGCTTAACGACGATGGGACTTTTCGCACCTCGCCGCCGCCGCCGCTGTGACGCTTTGTCGGTCCCGTCCGACAAAGCCTCCTGTACGAGAGGATTCTGTCGATCGCGGATTGATCGCATCGCGTCCGCGCTCGATATCAGCCCGCACGGCACCCGTCGTGTCGCCAGGAAAGCAGACCATCATGCCGAGCCGAGCCGTCGCCCATGCCACTCTCTCGGGCATCGTCGCGAATGCGGAAGGGTCCAGCGCAGCCAGGGCCGCGGCCCGCGCGGCCGATCTCGGTGCCCTGCCGGAATGGGACCTGACGGACCTCTACGCGGGAATCGACTCGCCCGACTTCACGGCGGACCTCGTCCGCGCCGAGGCCGAGTGCGCCCGCTTCTCGGAGCTCTATGCCGGGCGCCTCGCCGAGATCGCCGCCGGCCCCGACGCCTCGGCCGGCCTCGCCGAGGCGGTGGCGGCCTACGAGGGCATCGAGGACCTGCTTGGGCGGCTGATGTCCTTCGCGGGCCTCGTCTATTCGGGCGACACCACGGACGAGCGCCGCGAGAAGTTCTACGGCGACACGCAGGAGCGCCTGACCACGGCCTCCAGCCACCTGCTGTTCTTCGCCCTCGAACTCAACCGCATCCCGGACGCGATCATGGACCGGGCGATGGCCGAGGGCCCGCTGACGCACTACGCACCCTGGATCGAGGACCTGCGCCGGGAGAAGCCGTTCCAGCTCGACGACCGCACCGAGAAGCTCTTCCTCGAGAAGTCCGTGACCGGGCGCTCGGCCTGGAACCGACTGTTCGACGGCACGATCGCGTCCCTGCGCTTCCCCGTCCAGGGCGAACAGCTGACCCTGGAGCCGACCCTCAACAAGCTTCAGGACATCGACGGTGCCGTGCGCCGCGAGGCGGCCGGTGCGCTCAGCGAGGTCTTCCGCGCGAACCTGCGCACCTTCACGCTGATCACCAACACGCTGGCCAAGGACAAGGAGATCTCCGACCGCTGGCGCGGCTTCACCGACGTGGCGGATGCCCGCCACCTCTCGAACCGGGTCGAACCGGAGGTGGTCGCCGCGCTGGTGGAGGCCGTGCAGGCGGCCTATCCGCGCCTGTCGCACCGCTACTACCGCCTCAAGGCCAAGTGGTTCGGCGTCGAGGCGCTGCCGTACTGGGACCGCAACGCGCCGCTGCCGAAGGTGGACCAGCGCACGATTCCCTGGACGGAGGCGCGTGACACCGTGCTCGATGCCTACGGCGCCTTCTCGCCCCGCATGGCCGACATCGCCCGGACCTTCTTCGACCGGAACTGGATCGATGCGCCGACCCGCCCCGGCAAGGCGCCGGGCGCCTTCGCACACCCGACCGTGCCCTCGGCGCACCCCTACGTGCTGGTGAACTACCAGGGCAAACCGCGCGACGTGATGACCCTCGCGCACGAGCTCGGCCATGGCGTGCACCAGGTGCTGGCGGGCCCGAACGGCGCCCTGATGGCGCCGACGCCCCTCACGCTCGCCGAGACCGCGAGCGTCTTCGGCGAGATGCTGACCTTCCGGCGCCTGCTCGCCGCCACCTCCAGCGTCTCGCAGCGCCGCGCCATGCTGGCCGCCAAGGTCGAGGACATGATCAACACGGTGGTGCGCCAGATCGCGTTCTACGCCTTCGAGCGCAAGGTCCACCTCGCCCGCCAGCAGGGCGAGCTGACCGCCGAGCAGATCAACGGCCTCTGGATGTCGGTGCAGGCCGAGAGCCTCGGCCCGGCGATCACCCTCGATTCCGGGTACGAGCCCTTCTGGGCCTACATCCCGCACTTCATCCACTCGCCGTTCTACGTCTACGCCTACGCGTTCGGCGATTGCCTCGTGAACTCCCTCTACGGCGTCTACGCCAAGGCCGAGGACGGTTTCGTGGACCGCTACTTCGCCCTGCTGTCGGCCGGCGGCGCCAAGCCCTACGGGGAATTGCTGGCCCCCTTCGGCCTCGACGCCCGCGACCCGGGCTTCTGGCAGATCGGTCTGTCAATGATCGAGGGGATGATCGTGGAGTTGGAGGCGATGGAGGGGTGAACGAATACGTCAACGTTGCAAAACGCAACGTTGACGTATTCGATGGGTGGGGATAACCAGCGGCTTCCCATGGAGGTCACGATGAACCCCACCCATGCCGCCTTCTTCGAGCGTCCGGAGGCTCGTCCTCTCAGGGACGTGCTGATCCGTCCCGACATGCTCCCGCAGTACGAGCTCCTGAGCCGACTTGAGATGCCGGCGGTGCAGGCTGCGGTCTGGGAGATCGAGCCGATACTCGAGCAGTTCGATCCCGCCACCCGCAATCATGCGATCCAGTCGTCCGGTGCTCTGATCGGGGACCTCCTGACGGCGCGCGGCTTTCGCATCGCCCGTGACGCCCAGGGCGAGAAGCGGCGCGGCCGCGTGCGCAAGGCACGGTTCGTGAAATCCGGCACGATCTGGGAACTGCCCGCTCAGCAGGGTGGCGATCACCGCAGCAAGGTCGCGGCGATCATGGACAATATCATGGTCCAGTATCGCGAGACTCTGACCGAGCTAGCGAAATGACGCTGGAAGTCGACGACGAGCCGGACTGGCTGACCATCGAGGACGTCATCGACGCCCACGACCGTCAGCTTAAGGTCTTCGGCGGGGCATCCGGAATTCGAGATCCAGGCGCGCTCGAATCCGCCGTAGGCCGGCCGATCAACAAGTGGCGCTACGAGGGCACCGAGATGCCGGATCTGGCGGCGGCCTACGCGTTCGGCATCGTGCGCAATCATCCATTTACGGATGGAAACAAGCGCGCGGGCTTCATGGCGATGCTGGGCTTTCTGCTGTTGAACGACATTCCATTCGCGCCGGATCCCGTGGAGGCGACGGCGGTGATCCTGGCGCTCGCCGCCGGCGAGGTCGGGGAAGCTGGCCTCGCCCGCTGGATCCGTGACAACTGGCCGGCCGCCTGACACGCGCCGCCGCGCCGCAACGGCGCAGAGCCCTGGCAGGCAGGGTCGTCGGGCTTATCTCATGGGGGCAGCCGAATCGCCGGATGCGTCCTCGCCGAGATCCGAAGAACCCGATGGCCGACACCGATCGCGAAGCCAACCGCTTCTCCGCCCGCGCCAGCCGCTACGCGCGCGTCGGCGCCAATGTCGGCGGGGTCGCCGCCCGGATGGCGGGCGCGAAGCTATTCGGCGGCAAGGAGGCCCCCACCAACGCGGCGGCGCTCGCTCAGGCCCTCGGTGGCCTGAAGGGGCCGATCATGAAGGTGGCGCAACTTCTCGCCACGGTTCCGGACCTGCTGCCGCCCGAATACGCCACCGAGTTGCAGAAGCTCCAAGCCGACGCCCCGCCGATGGGGGCCGCCTTCGTCAAGCGCCGCATGATGGCCGAACTCGGCGCCAACTGGCAGACGCGCTTCCAGAGCTTCGACCTCAAACCCGCCGCCGCCGCATCGCTCGGTCAGGTCCACCGCGCCACCGCCCTCGACGGAACCCGGCTCGCTTGCAAGCTCCAGTATCCGGACATGCAATCGGCCGTCGAGGCCGATCTCAAGCAGTTGGAGGTCGCGTTCGCCCTGCATCGCCGGATGTCGTCCTGGCTCGACACCCGCGAGATCGCCAAGGAAATCGGCGCCCGGGTCCGGGAGGAACTTGATTACGAGCGCGAGGCCAAGCACGCCGTCCTCTACGGCAACGTGCTGCGTGACATCGATGCGGTGCGCGTGCCGGCCATCCACAAGGATCTCTCGACGAAGCGCCTCCTGACCCTCGGCTGGCTCGATGGCGAGCGCATCCTGGATTTCGCGCAAGCGCCGATCGAGATCCGCAACCGCCTCGCCCAGTCGATGTTCAAGGCATGGTGGCATCCCTTCAGCCGTGCCGCCGTGATCCACGGCGATCCCCATCTCGGCAACTACACGGTGTTCTCCGAGGGCGGCGAGGCCCAGGGCATCAACCTGTTGGATTACGGCTGCGTGCGCATCTTCCATCCGCGCTTCGTCGGCGGTGTGGTCGATCTCTACCGGGGCCTGCTCACGAACGACAACGCCCGCATCGTCCACGCCTACGAAACCTGGGGCTTCAAGAACCTGAACAAGGAGCTGGTCGAGATCCTCAACATCTGGGCCCGCTTCATCTACGGACCCATCCTCGAGGATCGGACCCGGACGGTGGCGGACGGTGTCAAGCCCGGCGAGTATGGCAGGCGTCAGGCTTTCGAGGTGCACCAAGCTCTCAAGCAACGTGGACCGGTCACGATCCCGCAGGAATTCGTCTTCATGGACCGGGCGGCCGTCGGCCTCGGCGCCGTGTTCCTGCATCTGCGCTCCGAGTTGAATTACCACCGGCTGTTCGAGGGCGAAATCGACCGGTTCTCCCTCGCGGACCTCGAGGCGCGCCAGGGCAAGGCCCTGAAATCTGCGGGGCTGCCGCTGCCGATCTGAAAACATGGCCGGAAAAAGCCGCTCAGGGTGATTGGCGAGCGCGCATGTCGATTGCGAGCGACCTTGGCTTGCGCTAAATCCCCTTGGAACAAATCAAGACGATGCCCAAGGGGACGCTCACACGATGGCCGATTCCAAGACCGTGTCCGGCGCACATTACAGCCCGGCGATGGATGAGAAGACCCACGAGCAGACCTATCGCGGCTTCGTTCGTTTCGTCGAAATCGGCACCGGCGTGGTGCTGTGCTGGGTTCTGGCGCTCGCCATCGGCGGTATCCGCGAGGCGTGGCTGACGGCGATCTTCGGCGTGATCCTGTCCGGCATCGCCGGAACGGTCGGCGCGCTTGCGCCGGCGGTCGGCTACAAGGCTCCTCTGGCGGTCGGCATCCTTCTTGCCCTGTACCTCGCCTTCGCCTGAATTTCCCCTCCTCTGACTGGTTTTGCGGGTCGCCTTCGGGCCGTCCTTTAAGGAGCATTCCTGCATGCGCATCGCTGTATTATCGGAAACCGATCCCGCGGAGCCGCGGGTCGCGGCGGTGCCAGAAACGGTCAAGAAATTCATCGGCCTCGGGGCCGAGGTGGCCGTCCAGTCCGGCGCCGGTCTGAAGGCCGGCGTACCGGACTCGGAATACGAGGCCGCCGGCGCCACCATCGCGGGCTCGGCGGAGGACGCCGCGGGCTCCGCCGACCTCGTCCTGAAGGTCCGGCGCCCGTCGTCCGACGAGATCGGTCTCCTCAAGCGAGGTGCGACCGTGATCGCCATCATGGACCCCTACGGCCATGAGGCCGAACTCGGTGCCATGGCCGAAGCCGGGCTCGACGCCTTCGCGATGGAACTGATGCCCCGCATCACCCGCGCGCAGGTAATGGATGTGCTCTCCAGCCAGGCCAACCTCGCCGGCTACCGCGCGGTCGTCGACGGCGCGTCCGAATACGGGCGTGCCATGCCCATGATGATGACCGCCGCCGGCACCGTTCCGGCCGCCCGCGTCTTCGTGATGGGTGTCGGCGTCGCCGGCCTCCAGGCCATCGCCACCGCTCGCCGCATGGGCGCGGTCGTGACCGCCACGGACGTCCGTCCCGCCACCAAGGAGCAGGTCGAGTCCCTGGGCGCGAAGTTCGTCGCCGTGGAGGACGAGGAGTTCAAGCAGGCCGAGACCTCGGGCGGCTACGCCAAGGAGATGTCGGCCGAGTACAAGAAGAAGCAGGCGGATCTCGTCGCCACCCACATCGCCAAGCAGGACATCGTCATCACGACGGCGCTGATCCCGGGCCGGCCAGCGCCGCAGCTCGTCTCGGAGGCCATGGTCGCCTCGATGAAGCCGGGTTCGGTCCTGATCGACCTCGCGGTGGAGCGCGGCGGCAACGTCGAGGGCGCCAAGCCTGGCGAGGTCGTCACCACCGACAAGGGCGTGAAGATCGTCGGTCACCTCAACGTGCCCGGCCGCCTCGCCGCCACGGCCTCCAGCCTCTACGCCCGCAACCTCTACGCCTTCGTCGAGACCTTGGTCGACAAGGAAGCGAAGACCCTCGCGGTGAAGTGGGACGATGAGCTCGTCAAGGCGACGAACCTGACCCGTGACGGCCAGGTCTCGCACCCCTCGTTCCAGCCCAAATCCTGATCCCGCCGGAGGACACGATGGCCACGCTTCCCCCCGATCAGGCCGCCGAGCAGGCGCGCGCCGCCGCCGCCGCGGCCCGAACCGCTGCCGATATCGCGCAGCAGCACGCGCTCCAGGCGCAGAAATACGCCGACGGCCTCGGCCACGGCCTCAGCGCCGTGACCCACGGCGCCGTCGACCCGACGGTCTTCCAGCTCGCGATCTTCGTGCTGGCGATCTTCGTCGGCTACTACGTGGTCTGGTCGGTGACCCCGGCCCTGCACACGCCTCTGATGTCCGTCACCAACGCGATCTCGTCGGTGATCATCGTCGGCGCGCTTCTCGCCGCCGGCGTCCCTTACGTCGAGCACGGCACCGGCTGGGCCCGGTTCTTCGGCTTCGTCGGCATCATCCTCGCCAGCGTGAACATCTTCGGCGGGTTCCTCGTCACCCAGCGTATGCTCGGCATGTACAAGAAGAAGGCCTGAGACATGTCCCAGAACGTCTCATCCCTTCTCTACATCGTCTCCGGCGTCCTGTTCATCATGGCGCTGCGGGGCCTCTCGCACCCGACCACGTCGCGGCAGGGCAACCTGTACGGCATGATCGGCATGGGGCTCGCCATGCTCACCACCCTGGTCGGGCACCCCCCGGCCGGGCTGGGCGCCTGGCTGCTGGTGATCCTCGGCCTCGCCATCGGCGGCGGTGCCGGCGCTGTCATCGCCAAGCGCGTGCCCATGACGGCGATGCCGCAGCTGGTCGCGGCCTTCCACTCCCTCGTCGGCCTCGCGGCCGTGATGGGCGCGGCGGCGACCCTCTACGCGCCGCAGGCGGTGGGCATCCTCGAGAACGGCCACATCCACAAGGAGTCGTTGTTCGAGATGGCCCTCGGCGTCGCCATCGGCGCCATCACCTTCACGGGCTCGGTCATCGCCTTCCTGAAGCTCGACGGGCGCATGTCCGGCAAGCCGATCATGCTGCCGCAGCGCCACGTCATCAACATCGTCCTCGGCGTGCTGCTGGTGGTGCTGATCGCCGTCTTCATCGGCAACGAGAGCAAGTTCGTCTTCTGGGTGATCGTGCTTCTGTCCTTCGTCCTGGGCGGCCTGCTCATCATCCCGATCGGCGGCGCCGACATGCCCGTCGTCGTCTCGATGCTGAACTCCTACTCGGGTTGGGCGGCGGCCGGCATCGGCTTCACGCTCGGCAACCTCGCCCTCATCATCACGGGTGCGCTGGTCGGTTCCTCGGGTGCGATCCTGTCGTACATCATGTGCAAGGCGATGAACCGTTCGTTCATCTCCGTCATCCTCGGCGGCTTCGGCGGTGACGCCGCCGCGGCCGGTGCGGGCGGCGCGGTGGAGACCCGTCCCGTCAAGCAGGGCTCCGCGGACGACGCGGCCTACATCATGAAGAACGCCGAGCGCGTCATCATCGTGCCGGGCTACGGCATGGCGGTGGCCCAGGCCCAGCACAGCCTTCGCGAGATGGTCGACTTGCTCAAGAAGGAAGGCGTGGAGGTGAAGTACGCCATCCACCCGGTCGCGGGCCGCATGCCCGGTCACATGAACGTGCTGCTGGCCGAAGCCAACGTGCCCTACGACGAGGTCCACGAGTTGGAGGACATCAACGGCGACTTCCCGCAGGCCGACGTGGCCTTCGTGATCGGCGCCAACGACGTCACCAACCCGGCCGCCAAGACCGACAAGACCTCGCCGATCTACGGCATGCCCATCCTCGACGTGGAGAAGGCCAAGACCGTACTCTTCATCAAGCGTGGCATGGGTTCCGGCTACGCCGGCGTCGAGAACGAGGTCTTCTTCCGCGACAACACCATGATGCTCTTCGGCGACGCCAAGAAGGTCGTCGACAGCATCGTCAAGAACCTCTGAGCGGATCCCGTCCGCGGACGCCCCGGGCTCGACCCGCGGCAGGGCAGGGGGGCCGGCGCGCGATCGCCGGCCCCTTTGTCGTTTGGGATGCAGCCCCGGGGGCCGCATGCGGCTATGATCCCGCCCGTGTCAGCCGCCCATGCCCTCGACGCGCCCCGCGCGTTCCTCGATGTCACCCGCTCCGTCCTCGGGCGCCCCTGGCGCGACCGCTGCGCGGATCCGGCCCTCCAGGCCTATGCGGCCACGATGGTGCAGGCGCATGCCCTGCCGGAACCGCTGGCCCGCGTGCTGGCCGGGCGCGGCATCCGCCCGGCGGGCGCCGAGGCGCATCTGCAGCCGCGCCTGCGCGACCTGATGCCGGACCCGGATTGCCTTGTCGACATGGAGGCCGCGGTGGAGCGCCTCGCCCGTGCCGTGTCGACGAACGAGTGCGTGGCGATCTTCGGCGATTACGACGTCGACGGCGCCGCGAGCGCCGCCCTGCTCGCCGCTTACCTGCGCGGTCTCGGCCTCGATGTCCGCATCCATATTCCGGACCGGATCACGGAAGGCTACGGCCCCAACGTCGCCGCCGTCACGGACCTGCACGCGGCCGGCGCCACCCTCCTGGTCACCGTCGATTGCGGCACCAGCGGGCATGCCCCCCTGGAGGCGGCGGCGGCCCTCGGCCTGGACGTGGTCGTGCTCGATCATCACGGCGCACCCGAGCATCTTCCCCCTACGCGAGCCCTGGTGAACCCGAACCGCCTCGACGACCTCTCCGGCCTCGGCCATCTCTGCGCGGCGGGCGTGGTCTTCCTCACCCTAGTCGCCCTCAATCGTCGCCTGCGGCGGGACGGGCTCGACGCCGGGTGCCTGCCCGACCTCACGGAAAGCCTGGACCTCGTGGCCCTCGCCACCGTCGCCGACGTGGTGCCCCTGACCGGGCTGAACCGCGCCTTCGTGCTGCAAGGCCTGAAGGTGATGCGCGGGCGCGGCCGCATCGGCCTCGCCGCGCTCCTCGACGCGGCCTCCTTGAGCGAGCCGCCGGAGGCCTGGCATCTCGGCTATCTCGTCGGGCCGCGCATCAACGCGGGCGGCCGCATCGGCGACGCAGGTCTCGGCGCGCGGCTCCTCACCACCGCCGATCCGGCGGAAGCCGCCCGCATCGCCGCCGAACTGGACCGACTCAATCGCGAGCGTCAGGTCATCGAGGCCCAGGCCGTCGCCGCCGCGGAGGCCGAGATGGACCACGCCCTCGGCCTCGACCCGGACCGTCCCGTCCTGGTCGCCGCGTCGGCCGACTGGCATCCCGGCGTGGTCGGCCTCATCGCGGCGCGCCTCAAGGAGCGCTTCGGCCGGCCGGCCTTCGCCTTCGCCCTGCGTCCGGACGGCACCGCGACGGGCTCGGGCCGCTCGATACCCGGGGCGGATCTCGGCCACGCCGTACGCTCCGCGGTGGAGGCGGGTCTCGCGCTCAAGGGCGGCGGCCATGCCATGGCGGCCGGCGTCACGCTTAAGGGATTCGACGTGAGCGGCTTCGGCGCCCATCTCGACGCAGCTCTCCGCGACACGGTGGCGGAGGCGCGCGCGGTGGAAGCGCTCCTGGTCGACGGCACGGTCAGCGCCGGCGGCGTCACGGCCGAGATGGTGCGCATGATCCACCGCGCCGGCCCCTTCGGCTCCGCCGCGCCGGAGCCGACCTTCGCGCTGCCACGCCACCGCATCGTGGATGCCGGAATCGTGGGCAACGGCCACGTCCGCACCCGCCTGCGCAGCCGCGACGGCCAGGCCATCGGCGCCATCGCGTTCCGGGCCGCGCACGGCCCGCTCGGGCAGGCGCTCCTCTCGGGCATCGGCTCCGAGTTGCATGTGGCGGGCACCCTCTCGATCGACACGTGGCGGGGCGCGGAGCGGGCCCAGGTGCGGATCTGCGATCTCGCGCATTTCGGGTGAGCGACGCGGTTGACTCGCGCCCGAGCCCTCATCATAAGGACGGCGCACCGCCGAGAGGCGGCCGGTTTGGGGGAATGTCCCGAGCGGCAAAGGGGGCGGACTGTAAATCCGCTGCGTAAGCTTCGTAGGTTCGAGTCCTACTTCCCCCACCAAACTTCTGAAGGTATCGAGCCTCGCGCCGAGATCTCAAACGTCGAAGGCCAGGATATTCGGTCATCGATGCGGGTGTAGCTCAATGGTAGAGCAGCAGCCTTCCAAGCTGAATACCCGGGTTCGATTCCCGGTACCCGCTCCACTCCCATCACAGCCGATACATCAATCAGATCAGCACCTTGACCTTTTCGGGCGAGGCGCGGCCGGTATCGGCGCGACTCCCTTGATACCAGCCTGATACCAGCCGCGGATCGAAGCAGGCCCCTGCGAGCGTAATGGTCTCGACCGTGATGGCAGCCTTCCGCTGGACTCGGCCGTCGTGGGCCGTGAGAACACCAGGCCAACGAAAACCTCGAACATCCGGGCTTAACCTGGCGGCCACATCGCTTCCAGCTGAACGATGGTATGCCATCAATGATCAGTCGCCGGCCCGCCAGAACTGCGGTCGCCGTCGGATGACACCTCGGCCGTGGCAGCCGGAGTCGACGTGTCCGACAGCCTTCGACGAGGTTTGCCGCCCCATATCGCATCAGGCTGTCACGGAGTTGTATTCGCATGGTCACAAGACGTGTCGTCACGCTGACCGAGTTCGGCTCGCCCCAGGTGCTCTCGATCGTGACGGAGGAGCTTGCCTCACCGGGGCCGGGTGAGGTGCGGGTTCGGCAGACGGCCATCGGCTTCAACTTCATCGACATCTACCAACGCAAGGGCATCTATCCGCTTCCCCTACCGACAGGCCTTGGCTTCGAGGCAGCGGGCGTCGTCGAAGCGGTCGGTTCGGGTGTCACCCACATCCGAAGCGGCGATAGGGTCGCCTACATGAACGCCGGCGTCGGCGCCTATGCAGACCTTCGAAACGTCCCTGCCGACAAGCTTGTCGCGTTGCCGGACACGGTGAGCGACGAGGCCGCGGCGACCCTGCTGTTCAAGGGGATGACGGCCCAGTACCTCCTGCGCAAGACGCACGCCGTGCAGGCTGGCGACGTCCTGCTCGTGCATTCGGCCGCCGGCGGCGTCGGGCAGATCCTGACACGGTGGGCGACGGCGCTGGGCGCCACGGTCATCGGTACCACGGGCTCTCCCCGAAAGCGGGAGACCGCGCTCGCCGCTGGGTGCGTGGATGTCATCGACCTCAACGATCCGGAATGGCCCGAAGCCTTCCTGAAGGCGAGCGGCGGTCGAAAAGCGCGTGTCGTCTACGACGCGATCGGCAAGGACACCCTGATCAAGTCGCTCGATTGTGCGGCACCGTTCGGTCTCGTCGTTTGTTACGGTGCCTCGTCGGGGAAGGCTCCCGCGGTCGACCCGGAACTCCTCAACAAGAAGGGATGCCTCTTCCTGACGCGCCCCTCGGTCTTTCCCCACAATGCCGACCCGGCAACCTTCCGCGCCAATGCCGCCGACTTGTTCGACGCCGTCGCCCAGGGTCATGTCAGCGTCGATATCGGGGGCCGCTTCAGGCTCGATGACGTCGTCGAGGCCCACGTCGCGGCGGAGGAGCGTCGATTTGGCGGCGCCTTGCTGATTGCTCCATAGGCGGTCGCCCCGTCAGCTTTCTGTATCCATAATTATATTGGCCTGAAGTTTGCTGGGGTCGCCCCGCACACACGGAGGGTTCATGACGGCTCCTGGGGTCCAACTCAGCCTGGACGGTATCCGCAAATCCTTTCCCGGCAAGGGCGGGCCGGTTCCGGTGCTCGATGGGCTCAGCTTCGATATCTACGAGCGCGACTTCGTCAGCATCATCGGCCCGAGCGGCTGCGGCAAGACGACGGTGTTCAACGTCATCGCCGGACTTCTCGAGCCCGACAGCGGCACCATGACGTTTCGCGGCGAGGTTGTGCCGGGGCTGCAGGGCCGGGTCGGCTACATGATGCAGAAGGACCTGCTGTTCCCCTGGCGGACGGTCCTGCAGAACGTGATGCTCGGCCTGGAGATGAAGGGCGTCGACCGCGCTCAGGCTCTCGACACGGCTCGCGAATACCTCTCGACCTTCGGCCTGTCGGGCTTCGAGAATGCCTACCCGAAGATGTTGTCCGGCGGCATGCGGCAGCGGACCGCCCTGATCCGGACGCTGATCATGGATCCCGATATCCTACTCTTGGATGAACCGTTCTCGGCCCTCGACTACCAGACGCGTCTCTACCTCGAAGGCGTTCTCCTCGACGCCGTGGAGACCTTCCACAAGACCGTCGTGCTGGTGACGCATGATATCGACGAGGCCGTCGCCTTGTCCAAGCGCGTCGTCGTTCTGGGCAATCGCCCCACCAAGGTGAAGTCCGTTCACGAGATCGGGCTCGATGCCCGTTCGCCGATCGGTGCGCGCAGCGATCCGCGTTTCTCCGACTATTTCCAGACCCTGTGTGGCGAACTCGAGATCCAGACCCGTCAGAGGGCAGCCTGATGGCGACGCACACCTTGAGAACGTCGGAAGCCTTGAAGACCTCCCAAAGCCTCGAGTCCTCCTCTCTAGCCTCGTCCAGGCCCACCCGGCAACCCGCTGCTCGGCCCCGCGCGAAGCCGGGTGCGTTTGCCCGGGCGGCCGACACGACACTCGGGCGCGGCATCATTCAGCTGCTGGCGGTTGCGGTGTTCTTTCTTGCGTGGGAGGTCGCGGTCCGAGCCGGCTGGCTCACGGAGTTTCTGGTCGGCGCACCGTCAGGCATTTGGCGCGTCTTTCTCGCCTCGATGCTGGACGGATCGCTGCCGGTCGATACCTGGTACACCGTGATCGAAGCGATCATCGGGTTCTTGATCGGCACGCTCCTGGGGTCGCTGGCCGGCCTCGGCCTCTGGTACTCGGCCTTCGTGGCGCGGCTCGTCGAGCCCTTCATCGTGGCGATCAACTCGGTGCCGAAGATCGCACTGGCCCCGATCGTCATCCTTTGGTTCGGCACGGGTTTCGTCTCGAAGGTGGCGCTCGCGGTCTCCCTGACCGCTCTCGTCGCCCTCATCGCCGCCTATCAGGCCGCGCGCGATGCCGACCCCGACCTGCAGGCCCTTCTGGCCTCGATGGGCGCCTCGAAGAATCGCATCTTCAAGAGCGTGATCGTGCCCTCCACCCTGCCGGCCATCATCGGGATGTTTCGCATCAACATCGGCTTTGCCCTCGTGGGCGCGGTGGTCGGCGAGTTCATCTCGTCCCAGCGCGGCCTCGGGCACCTGATCTACTCGGCCTCGAGCCTCTACGACCTGAATACGGTCTGGGTCGGATTGTTCGTGCTGATGTTCGTGGGCTTCCTCCTCTACCACGTCATCGATTTCGCCGAGCGTCGCATCCTGCCTTGGCGGCAGATCACCACCGCCGGCCAAGTGCAAGTCTGATCTCGTCACGCGTCGATGGGTTCGCCGGCCTCAGCCGCAACGCGTGACGCGCACCGGGACACAGGCTCTCCAACCTCCCGCAGACTCGGGACTTTCTCGAAAAAGGGCACCACGGATGATTCGTTCCAAACGCCTGCGTCTCTCAGCCTCCGTGGCGGCAATTCTGGGGTTCGCCAGCCTCGTGGCGCCGCCGGCCCGCGCGGCGGACAAGGTCACGATCTCGCAGGCCTTCCAGTCGATGCTCTACCTGCCCTTCTACGTTGCCATGGATGGGGGATTCTTCGCCGGCGAGGGCGTCGAAGTGACCAAGGAAACGGCGGGCGCCCCGGCGGTGGCCCTCTCGGCGGTGATCTCGAAGAGCGCGCAGTACTCGATCCACGGCCCCGAATGGACCGCCATCGCAGCCTCGAAGGGCGCGCCGGTGAACGTCGTGGCGAACGTGGTCAATGGAGCCGCGGTGTGGATCGCCACGACCCCGGACGTGATCTTCAACAATGTGAAGGACCTGAAGGGTCAGAAGATCGTCACCGGGCTGATGCCGACCACCAGCACCTCGCTGTTCCTGAAGCTCCTCAAGGAGAACGGCCTCAAGCCCGAGGACGTGGAGATGACTCAGGTCCAGCTCGGCTCCGAGCCGGGGCCGCTCCTCGCCGGCCAGGCCAAGATCGCGGTCATGTACGAGCCCGGTCTCGACCAGGTGGTGGCCAAGGGGATGAAGGTCGTACTGGGCTTTCCGGAGCGCTACGGCGCCTACGCCTTCTCGTCCGTGAGCGCCCGCAAGGACGTCGATCCCGCCATCACTCAGAAGGTCGTGACCGGCATGCAGAAGGCGATCCGCTTCATGCACGCCGAGCCTGAGAAGACGATTGCCATCGCCAAGAAGCAGTTCCCGAACCTCGACCCCGCCGTCGTCGAAGCCGCGGTGAAGCGCATGATGCGGGAGAAGGTTTATCCTGACAGTGTCGACATCACCGCCGAGGCCTTGAAGACCGGAATGGAGACGCAGGTCGCGCTGGGTAATCTCTCGGCTTTGCCCGACTACGCCACGTTCGTGCGTCGCGACTTCATCGAGAAGAGCCTCGCGGCGAACTGAGGCCGCGACCCTCCGAACGCCGCGCAGATGCAGCGCGGTGTTCGGCTCCGCAGGACAACGGACTCCTCGATGCTCCACCACCTCGGCCTCGTCGACGCCTTGCG
The DNA here is from genome assembly GCF_022829285.1 of Methylobacterium sp. J-078. Taxonomy (GTDB): domain Bacteria; phylum Pseudomonadota; class Alphaproteobacteria; order Rhizobiales; family Beijerinckiaceae; genus Methylobacterium. The sequence continues at coordinate 35,822 of NZ_JAKSYI010000119.1, read as the reverse complement.
AGCGTTCCGCGATGGACACGTGTCGCCCGGCGATTACCTCGCGGCCAGCCATGATGCAGCGCGGGCGCACTCGGATCTTGCCGCCTTCACCGTCCTCGCGGCGGATCTCGCACCGGGAGTGGGCGCCTGGGCGGGCATCCCCGTCGGGGTGAAGGACATCATCGCCACCGCCGACCTGCCGACCACGAACGGCTCACCCGTCTATGCCGACCACGTGCCCGCCGCGGATGCCTGGATCGTTGCTCGGCTGAAGGCCCTCGGCGCCTCGGTTCTCGGCAAGACGGTGTCCACCGAGTTCGCTTGGCGCCACCCGGGACCGACGCACAATCCCTGGAAGCGCGGACACACGCCGGGCGGCTCGTCGAGCGGCTCGTCCGCCGCCGTCGCAGCCGGGATCGTTCCCCTGGCGCTCGGGACACAGACCTTCGGATCGGTGATCCGGCCGGCCGCCTATTGTGGGGTCGTCGGCGTCAAGCCGAGTTACGGCGCCATCCCACGCGTTGGTGTTCACCCGCTGGCCCCCTCCCTCGACCATGTCGGCCTTTTCACCCGCTCGGTGACGGATGCCGCCTTCGCCCTGGCGCATCTGATCGGCCGAGACGAGGCGGACCCGCACGGCCGCCCGCTGCCGGACTTTTCCGTCGACCTCGACATGGCTCTGGCGCCCCGTGAAGCGCCGCGCCTCGCGCTGGTTCGGACTGCGATCTGGGACAGGGCCGAACCGGAGCAGCGCGCGCTGCTCGACGCGACGGCAGCGGATTTTCAAGCGGCCGGAGCCCATGTGTCCGACTTCGTGCTCCCGGCGGCCTTCGAAGGCTTGTGGGACTGCGCGCGCACCATCCTCGCCGTGGAGGCGAGCGCCCGCTTCGGAACGCTGGTCGAGCGTTTCCCCGACCGGACGAGCCAGCCGCTGAAGGATCTCGTCGCGGAAGGGGCGCAGATCGCGGCCGTGGCCTACGTGGAAGCCCTCCGGCGTCAGGCCGATCTGCGGGTGAACCTCGATACGGTGCTGGCGGGCTACGATGCGGTCCTGACCCTGCCCGCCTCCGGCCCTGCCCCGGAAGGGCTGGCCTCGACCGGCGATCCTGCCTTCTGCGTACCCTGGACCTGCCTCGGCGTTCCGGCCGTCGCGCTTCCGGCTGGGGAAAGCCAGGGGCTTCCGCTCGGTATACAGCTTGTGGGCACCTACCGCAACGATCTCGCGCTGCTCCGCACGGCGCGTTGGTGCGAGATGGTTCTGGCCCGTCCGGTCCCCTTTCCCGCCTTCTGCCCCGTCTCCTGAAAACGCGCACATCGCGACCATCGGAACGTTGAACCATGCTTTCGCTCCTGTCGCTGCGCAAGCAGATCGATGCCGGCTCGCTCACGCCGCGCGAGGCCATTGCCCTCTCCGAGGCCGCGATCGCCGAGCGCGAGCAGGACATCCGCGCCCTGGTCAGCCGCGATCTCGATCCGGTCGTGCCGGAGCGAGGCCCCCTCGCGGGCATCGCCGTGGGCGTGAAGGACATCCTCGACACGGCCGACCTGCCGACGCAGATGGGCTCGCCGATTTACGACGGCTGGCGCCCACGCGCCGATGCGGCCGCCGTGGCGCGCCTGAAGCGGCTGGGTGCAGTGCCGCTGGCCAAGACCACCACGACGGCCTTCGCCTTCCTGGACCCGACGCAAACCCGCAATCCGCGCCACCCTGGGCATACGCCGGGCGGTTCGTCGGCGGGTTCGGCCGCCGCTGTATCCGCAGGGATGCTGCCGCTGGCGCTGGGCACTCAGACCGGTGGCTCAGTGATCCGCCCGGCCGCCTATTGCGGTGTCGTTGGGATGAAACCGTCCTTTGGGCTGCTGCCCACGGTGGGTATGAAGTGCTTCTCCTGGACGCTCGACACGCTGGGCCTCTTCACCGCGGGCGTCGCCGATGCCGCGCACGCCCTCGCGCTGATGACGGGGCGTCCCAGCCTCGACCTTCCCGTTACCGAGCCGGGCACGCCGCGTATCGGTGTCGTCCTGCAGAATTTCTGTGCCACTGCGGAGCCCGAGGCGCTGGATGCCCTCGAACGCGTGCGTGCCGCGACCGAAGCTGCCGGAGCCCGTCTGAGCGATTTGGTCCTGCCGGCGATCTTCGCCGAAGCCCTCGGGCTTCACGGCACGATCCAGGATTTCGAGGCGGCCCAGGCGCTGGACTGGGAATACACCAGCCATCGCGCGGACCTTGGCCCCCTCCTGGGGGCGCATCTCGATGCCGCGCAAGGCGTGTCGCCCAAGTCCTATGATGCGTCCCTGAAGGTGGCGGATCGCGCCCGGCGGCAATTACCCGATCTGTTTGCAGAGCACGACCTGGACGTGATCCTGACGTTCTCGGCACCCGGCCCGGCGCCAGAAGGCTATGCAAGCACGGGCGATTCTCGCTTCAACCGCCTGTGGACGCTGATGGGTGTTCCTTGCGTGACCGTGCCGGTGGAAAGCACCCCGGCCGGGCTGCCGCTCGGCGTGCAGATCATTGCGCGCCTTGGCGACGATGCCCGGGCCCTCACGGCCGCGCGCTTCGTCGAGACGCTGATGCACGAGCACCATCGCTGATGCGAGCGATCCTCGTTAGCTTTTGATTCGTCACAGAGAACGACCGCCTTTGGGTTTCACGAGGAGGGACCGTTACAGCAAGGTTGTGTCGGTAGCCGAATGGCGGCCTGGGGTGGATTGGCGTCAGTCCGCTTTGGGTGGGTCGAAATGGGAAGCGGAGCCGTCGGTGCGCACGCTCGCCACCCATCGCGGCCTTTCAGCGGATTACGGCGGCCTCACCGGAGCGGCCAATCACCTCAGCGGCCGACCCGCCCATCCCACCCCGACATCGTGAGCTCTGCGACCGCCTCGAGCTCCTCGCGGCTCGCACCATCGCGGGCCTGGAGCGACATGCCATTCTGCACCGTCAGCACGAAGCGCGCGAGCGCGGGAACGTCGACCGAAGCATCGAGCTCACCCTCTGCGACCGCGCGATGAAGCCGCTCCTCGACTCTCTTGAACCCCTGAGCGCGGGCCGTTCGCACCAAATCGCCAAGGTTTGCATGTCCTTCGCTGTCGGCTGCCGAGAGCGTCACCATACAGCCAAGCGGCTCCTCGCGTTCGCAAGAGCCTGTGAGCGCAGCAGCCGAGTCCATCAGGAGCGCCGCGACGGCCTCGCGGGCGGTCGTTGCTGCGGCGAAGTTCGCCCAGGCCTTCGCTTCGTACAACTGGCCGTAGTGGTGCAGCGCCTCGGCGTAGAGGCCCTCCTTCGAGCCGAAGGCTGCGTAGAGGCTCGGTGAACCGATCCCCATGACCGCCGTCAGATCGGCGATGGATGTCGCGGCAAAACCTTTGCGCCAGAACAGTCGCATCGCATGTCCCAGAGCTGCCTCACGGTCGAAGGCGCGGGGGCGACCGCGTCCGCGGACCGGCGCGACCTCAGCCGCGATTGATGGCGAATACGATTTTTGCATCGATCACTATATAATCCGCTTGACCCAAACCAACAACGCATCTAGCAATTTCTGTGTCATTTAACACAGAAAGATTGAGCCATGAGCGAACTGGTCGGCAAGCGCGCCTTGGTGACGGGCGCATCACGCGGCATCGGAGCCGCCATCGCTCTGGCGCTCGCTGATCGAGGCGCGGACGTCGCTATCACCTACGAGCGGTCCGTCGAACGTGCGGCCGAAGTCGTCCGCGCCATCGAGGCGAAGGGCCGCCACGCCATCGCCATTCAGGCCGACAGTGCCGACGCATCGGCGGTGAAGCGCTCGGTTGATGAAGCGGTTGAGGGCCTCGGGGGCCTCGACATCCTTGTAAACAACGCCGGCATCGCCCGGGGTGGCGCAGTGGCAGAGATGAGCCTCGCCGACATCGACGCCATTCTCGACGTCAACGTCCGCTCAGTCGTTCTGGCCTCGCAGGCGGCCATCTCGCACCTCACGGACGGTGGCCGGATCATCTCGATCGGCTCATGTCTCGGGGAGCGGGTCCCATTCCCTGGAGTGACGGTCTATTCCATGTCGAAGTCCGCCTTGCTCTCGTTCACGCGGGGGCTCGCCCGTGAACTTGGTCCGCGCGGCATAACCGTGAACCTCGTGCAGCCGGGATCGACCGACACCGACATGAATCCGGCGGATGGCGCACAATCGGACATGCAGCGGGCAATGACCGCTCTCGGCCATTACGGAACACCCGAAGACATTGCGGCGACGGTTGCGTTCCTAGCTAGCCCGACGGCGCGCCAGATCACCGGTACGACCATCACGGTCGATGGTGGCGCGAACGCATGAGACTCTTCAGCGAACGGCGACCAAACTCAGGCTTCGTCGCGTCGCTTAAAAGCTGAACGTACATTCAAAAATCTATAGTCTCAGCATCAACAGACTGAGACTATAGGATATTACGAATTTTTCATAAAAACTTCTACACATCCAAGACTCTCAAAGAGAGCCATAGTCAGGACAATCTGCTTCATCGCGATACCGAGATATCTCCTTCTTGAGATGTTCACGATCGAGCAGAGCATCGCCCCAGGAGAAATGCGTAGGAGGCGCGCTCAGCACTTGACGATGTGATCACCGGTCAGACCCGCCCGGGCGCAGGCGTTGCGCGTGTCCACTACCAAGCGTGCGTGTGCCACGACGCGACCATAGTCCATCGCATCGTGATCGGTGACGATCAGGACCGCCGCACAGTCTTCGAGGAGCGAGACATCGAGTTGTTGCGACCGGCGGCCGGTCAGATGAGGATAGTCTCGCGTCGGCGGAATTTCGGGCACGTAAGGATCATGGAAATGGACCACCGCCCCACGCTCCTCCAGTAACTCCATCAACTTCAGCGCCGGACTTTCGCGCACGTCGTCGACGTTGCGCTTGTAGGCCATGCCGAGCATCATGATCGGGGCGCCCCTGAGGGCGCGACCGAAGCGGCTGTCGAGGGTACGCGCGAGGCGTTCGATGACGTGATGCGGCATGTGCCGGTTTACTTCGCCAGCCAATTCGATGAAGCGCGTCGCGACGTCGAACTCGCGGGCCTTCCAGGTCAGGTAGAACGGATCGATGGGAATGCAGTGGCCGCCGAGCCCCGGACCGGGCTGGAATGGCATGAAACCGAAGGGCTTCGTCGCGGCGGCCTCGATCACTTCCCAGACGTCGATGCCCATCGCGTCGTAGACGACCTTCAGTTCGTTCACGAGGGCGATGTTGACGGCGCGGAAGATGTTCTCGGTCAGCTTCACCGCCTCCGCGGTGCCGGTGGAGGAGACCGGGACGGTGCGCGCCACGATCTGCCCATAGAGGGCCTCGGCGAGGGCGAGGGCCACGGGGCCGTCGCCGCCGATCACCTTGGGCGTCGCGGCGAGCGTATGGATCGCATTGCCGGGATCCTCGCGCTCGGGCGAATAGGCGAGGAAGAAGTCGGTGCCGCTCCTGAGCCCGGTCGCTTCCAGGGCGGGCTTGAGCACCTCCTGCGTGGTGCCGGGCCACGTGGTCGATTCGAGGACGACGAGCTGGCCCGGGCGCAGGCTGCGGGCGATGTCGGCGGCGGTGGCTTGGACATAGGTCAGGTCCGGCTCGCGCTGGCGCGTCAGCGGCGTCGGCACGCAGATCAGGATGGCGTCGGCCTCGCCGAGCCGCGCCATATCACCGGTGGCCCGGAAACATCCCCCGTCGAGGGCGCTGCGCATCGCATCGGTGTCGAGCAGGGCGATGACGGGCTCGCCCGCATTGATCCGTGCTACGCGCTCCGGGTTCACATCAAAACCCAGCACGCGGAAGCCGACGCGCGCGGATGCCAGCGCCAGCGGCAGGCCGATATAGCCGAGGCCGATGATCCCGATGGTGGCGCTTCGCGTGCAGATGGCGTGGCCGAGAGCCTCGTGCGGGTCGGTCATGGGCACATCTCGTTCAATGATAGGGGTCGGCGGCGTCGCGCAGGCCGTCGCCCAGAAAGTTGAAGGCCAGCACCGTCACCAGCACCGGCAGCACCGGTAGGAGCAGCCAGGGATAGAGCTGAACCGCCGCGAGGTTCTGCGCCTCGTTGAGGAGCACGCCCCAGCTCGTCACCGGCGGGCGGAGGCCGAGGCCGAGGAACGACAGGGCCGTCTCGCCGAGAATCATGGTGGGGATCGACAGCGTCGCCGAGGCGATGAGATGGCTCATGAAATTGGGGATGAGGTGGCGTGCGATGACCCGGGTCGGCGAGGCGCCCATCAGCTCGGCGGCGGACACGAAATCCTCCTCGCGCAGGGCGAGCAGCTTGCCCCGCACGGCGCGGGCGAGCCCGGGCCAGTCGAGCAGCCCGAGGATGATGGTGATGCCGAAGAACACCCAGAGCGGGCTCCAGTTCGGCGGCAGGGCGGCCGACAGGGCGAGCCAGAGCGGCAGTTCCGGAAGGGAGCGCACCACCTCGATCAGGCGCTGGACCGCGGCATCGATCCAGCCGCCGAAATAGCCCGCGATGCCGCCGAACAGGAGGCCGAGCGCGAAGGAGATCGCGACGCCGACGAGACCGATGACGAGAGAAATCCGGGCGCCGTAGATCATCCGCGAGAGGAGATCGCGGCCGAGGCGGTCGGTCCCGAGGAGGAAGAGCGTGCCGCCCGCCGGCGGGCAGATCAGGTGGAGGTCGCCCGGGATCAGACCCAGGTACCGATAGGCGCCGCCTCGGCAGAAGAAGCGGATCGGCTGGGGCGCGGTGGTGTCGCGCGTGTATCCGCGCCGGAAGGTGTCGAGGTCGAGCTGCGCCCGGTAGGGATAGACGAAGGGGCCGATGAGACGGCCCTCGTGGAACAGGTGCACGCCCTGGGGCGGCGCGAGCAGGAAATCGCCGTTGCGGCGGCCCTGCTCGTAGGGGGCGAGCCATTCGACGAAGGGAACCGAGGCGTAGAGCACCCCGAGCAGGATCGCGCAGGCGACCGCGATGCGGTGGCGCAGGAACTTCCGGAGGATCAGCCGCCACGCCGAGGCCTGCCCGAGCCCGGAGCCGTGGGCGGGACCGGAATCCGGGTCGAACGGGGCCGGATCGACGAAGTGGCGGGTCTCGGCCGGGGCCCGCATCAGCGCTTGCCCATCCGGATGCGCGGGTCGAGCCAGACCAGGACGAGATCCGAGATCAGCATGCCCACCAGGGTCAGCAGGGCCACGAACATCAGGATGAAGCCGGCCATGAACTGGTCCTGGCTCTTCAGGGCCTCGAGCAGGAGCGGGCCGACGGTGGGCAGGCTGAGCACCAGGGAGACCAGCACCGAGCCCGAGACGAGATGCGGCAGCAGGTTGCCGATATCGGCCACGAACGGGTTCAGCGACATCCGGAACGGGTATTTGAGCAGCGCCCGCAAGGGGGGCATCCCCTTCGCGCGGGCGGTGACGACGTAGGGCTTGGCGAGTTCGTCGAGGAGGTTGGCCCGCATCCGCCGGATCATCGCCGCGGTGCCGCCCAGGCCGATGACCAGCGTCGGCACCACGAGGTGGGCAAGGAGCGACCGCAGCTTGTCCCCGTCCCACGGGCGGCCCGTATAGGCCGCATCGTAGAGGCCGCCGATGGAGAGGCCAAACCAGCGATTGGCGTAGAACAGCAGGATCAGCGCGAGGAGGAAGCCCGGCACCGCGAGCCCGACATAGCCGAGCGCCGTGACGAGGGCGTCCCCCGCCGAGTGGCGATGGGTCGCCGAATAGAGGGCCGCCGGGATCGCCACCGCATGGACGAAGACCAGGGCCGCGAGGTTGACCACCAGGGTCAGCCAGAGGGCATCGCCCACCACCTCCGCGACGGGCCGGTCGTACTCGAAGGACCATCCCCAATCGCCCTGGAGCAGGCCCGAGAAGCCCGCCGGGCCCGGCATCAGGCCGAGCCACATCAGGTATTGCTCGGGCACCGAACGGTCGAGCCCGTATTGCCGCATCAGCAATTCGGCCTTGGCCACCGAGCCCGCTTCACCCATGGCGCGCAGCTCCGCGATGCGGTTGCTGAGATAGTCGCCGGGCGGCAGTTTGATGATGAGGAAGACGAGCGCTGAGATTACGAGGAGGGTGAGCGCCATGGTGAGGAGGCGGCGCAGGATCGCGCCGATCACGACGCCGACGCCTTGCGGTCGGCGGCGCTGTCCCAGAACACCTCGTCCAGGCGCTGGACACCGATGAACGCCGTCGGGTCCCACGCATAGAGCGCGCGCTCGGGCAGGTTGGCGAGGCGGGCGGAGGCCACCACCGGCTGCAGCGCACCGGCCACGGTGCCGATGACCCACTGGTTCTCGGCGTGGTTCGCCAGCATCTCGCGCCAGATCCCGGCCTGGATTCCGGCCGCGTCGGTGCCGCGCCACTGCGCGTCGAGGGCGAGCAAGCGCTGCACGGCCGCCAGATCGCACGGTTCGCCGCTCGCGCCGTGCGTCTCCACCGACAGGCTCCAGCGCGGCCAGGAATAATGATCGGGCTGGGCCGGGCTCAGGCCCGTGGGCGGCATGATCGCGGTGGGCACGGCGAGATCGAGCCCCTGCGCGGCGACCATCACGGTCTGCCCGGCCATGGAGCGGCGGCGCAGGTTGGTCCGCTCCTGCGGCTTCACGATGAGCTTGAGCCCGACCTCGCGCCAGAACTCGGCGATGAGGAGCAGACCGTCGAGGATCGTGGCACCCTCGCCGTCGGTCTCGACCACGATCTCCACGGGCCGTCCGTCCGACATCAGGCGCATGTCCGAACCGTCGCGCCGGCCGAGGCCCGCCGCGTCGAGGAGGCGGTTGGCGCCGTCCGGGTCGTAGACGGCGTTCCGCGTGCGCAGGTCCGGCACGAAGAGGGGGCTCTCGGCGATGACCGTGTCGTTGCCCTCGGTCCCGAGACCGAACAGCAGCGTGTTGTTGAGGGTGCGCCGGTCGATGGCCAGCGACAGGGCCCGGCGATAGCGGACGTCGCGGTTGAGGACGCGCCAGCCCGGATCGAGGGTGGTGAGGTTGGGGTAGAGCGCGAGTTCCGAGCCGCGCGCCACCGGCCAGAGCCGCGTGCGATACCCGTGGGCGCGCTCGCCCTCCTTCAGACTCGGGATGTCGGACATGGACAGCCCGCGAAACATCAGGTCGGCCTCGCCCGCATTGGTCTTGGCGGCCAGGACGCCGGACGCCGCGACATCCATGACGATCGTGTCGAGGTAGGGCAGTTGGCGGCCGGTGGGATCGACGCGGTGATAGTGGGGATTGCGCGTGAAGACGAAGCGGGTCGCCGGCGCCCGCGTGCGCGGGCACCAGCCCTGCAGGGTCGGGCAATCGGGGTTGTTGAGCTCGAACATGTCGTCGAGGCGGTTGTGGAGGGCCGCCCAGCCGCGCAGCTTCTGCGCCTTGGCCAGGGCCTCGGCGGCCTCCGCCCCCACGTAGCGCGGATGGACAGTCTTCAGGTAATGGGCCGGGCGGTAGATCAGCGGGTCGCGCGGGGCGGCCAGCGCGGGCAGGAAGCGCGGGTTCGGCCGGTCCCAGGTGTAGCGGACCGTCAGGGCGTCGAGGATCTCGACGCGCGGCAACTGCCCGTCGACGCGGAAGAAATCCGGCGGCCCGCCCGGATTGAGCGTCGGCTCGTTGGCGACGTCCTCCCAGTAGTAGCGGAAATCCTCGGTTGTGAACGGCGCCCCGTCCGACCAGCGGTGTCCCGCCCGGAGCGTGAAGGTGAAGCGCCCCGCCTCCATTGCGACGGTCTCGAGCACGTCGGGCCGGAGCGTCAGGTCCGCATCGTAGCCGACGAGGCGCGTGTAGCCGTATACCGAGAGGTAGCGCACGTCGCGCGCCCGCGCGATCAGGGTGCGGATGGTACCGCCCGCCGCACCCGGGCGCCGGCCCCGCGCGGCCAGATCGACCACCAGCGGCCGGTCGGGCAAATGACCGGCGTCCGGTCCCTGCTGTCCCCAGCCTGGATGGGATTCGAGTCCGGTGGCCGCGAGGCCGGCCAGGACCGCACGCCGCGAGAGGCCCGTCATCGCCGGCCCCCGAGATCGAGGGTGACGGAAGTGAGCCGCGCCGGGGAATAGCCGGTGGCGCCGTGCAGGTCGTCGAAGGGGTGGAGGCGCGCGATCGAGGCGCCGGCCTCGCGCAGCAAGGGATCGTTGGCGGCCTGCGTGAAGAGCCGGCCGTTGCGCGACCAGCGGATCGGCTCGGCCTCGCTCCTGTCGGCGCGGGACGCGATCATCGCGATGGTCGGGTGGGCGGGGCCGCCATGGGCGTGAATGCGGTGGCCCGCGGCATCGTCGTCGAACAGCAGCCGCGCGATGCCGCGATCCCGTGCTTCCAGGACGCGGCGCGCCTGCGCCACATGGTCGTCGAAGAACGCCACCGTCTCGGCCGGATCGAGATCCGAGAGGTCGGCCGTAGACCAGTCGTCGCGGCTGTAGCGGGCCCGGGCGTCGCGGTAACGCAGGCCGGAGAGGTCCGGGTCGTGGCAGAGGATCAGGGCGTCGGGGCAGGCCTGCCGGATGATCCAGGTGGTCAGCCCCCGGAACACGCCGGATTCGATGACCGATCGCGGCCGCAGGGCCCGCATCGCCACGTAGAGCTGAAGCGCGCCGTTGAAGCCGCTGCCGCCGCGACGCTGGCGGACGGGCGCCCCCGGGATCAACTCCCAGAACGTCTCCACGGCGTCGCGGACGCCGCCGGGCGGCGGCGGCAGGGCCGCCGCCGCGAGGTCGCGCATCAGGCTCGCGCAGGCCGCCGCGATCAGCGACTCGATCTCGGGGGCGGAGGTCGGGCGGTGGGTCCAGTCGGGCACCGCCGGCACGAGGTCGTAGCCCAGCCGGTCGAAGAGCGGCGACAGCACCCGGCGGCGCAGGCGCTCCATCAGCGGGTGCGGACCGGAGGCGATCATGCCGCCCGCATCATCCCTGGGGCGCCGTGCCGGACCCAGTGATCGGGCTCGAGGGCGTGCATGGTGCCGGCCTCGCCCTCGCCGAGGCGGAACGGCGCGGGCCACGCCGACGGATCGGACAGGTCGCCGCTGACGGCGGCGAAATCGAGGGGATGGTCGAGGCTCGGATCGGGCACCGCGGCGAGCAGCGCGCGCGCGTAGGGATGGGCCGGGTCGCGGAACAGGGCGGCCTTCGAGGCCTCCTCGACGATGCGGCCCCTGCACATCACCGCGATGGTGTCGGCCATGTAATCGATCACCGCGAGATTGTGAGAGACGATGAGATAGGTCAGCCCGAGCGCCGCCTGGAGATCCTTCAGGAGGTTCAGGACCTGGGCCTGGACCGAGACGTCGAGGGCCGAGACCGGTTCGTCGAGGACGAGCAGGCGCGGCTCCAGGGCCAGGGCCCTGGCGATGCCGATGCGCTGGCGCTGGCCGCCCGAGAAGGCGTGCGGATAGCGCGACAGCATCGCCGGATCGAGGCCGACCATCGCCATCAGCTCGGCGGCGCGGGCGCGCCGCGCCGCCGTGCCGATGCCGTGGATCTCCATCGGCTCGCAAAGGATCTGACGCACGGTCATGCGCGGATCGAGGGAGGCGTACGGGTCCTGGAACACGAACTGGACCGCGCGCCTGTAGGCAAAGAGGCCGGCCCCGGCCAGCGCATGCACGTCGGCCGGTCCGGCCCCGTCGTCGAACAGGACTCGGCCGGCATCGGGGGCGAGCGCCCGCATCACCAGCTTCGACAGGGTGGTCTTGCCGGAGCCGGACTCGCCGACGAGGCCGAGGGTGGTCCCGGCCTCGATCGCGAGGGACACGTCCGAGACGGCGCGGACCCGCCGCAACGCGCCGCCGAAGCGGCCCGAGCGCAGGGCGAAGCTCTTCATCACGCCCTCGACCCGCAGGATCGGCCCGACCGGGCGCGGGGGCGGTGCGCGCACCGGGATTACGGCGTCGACGGGCCGGATCGGGGTCAGGCGCTCGCCCGGGCGCATCGCGAAGCGCGGAACGGCCCGGATCAGAGCCTGGAGGTAGCCGTGCCGGGGATGGCGCATCACGGCCTCGCGCGGACCGGATTCCACGAGGCGGCCCCGGTAGAGCACGGCGACGTCGTGGGCCATGTTGGCAACGACGCCGAGATCGTGGGTGATCAGCAGGATCGCCATGCCGGTCTCGTCCTGGAGACGGGCGAGCAGCGCCAGGATCTGGGCCTGGGTCGTCACGTCGAGGGCGGTGGTGGGCTCGTCGGCGACGAGGAGATCGGGGCGCATGATCAGCGCCATGGCGATCATCGCGCGCTGGCGAAGGCCGCCAGACAGTTCGAACGGATAGGTGTGGAGCGCCCGCTCCGGATCGGGGAAGCCGACGGAGGCGAAGGCCTCCCGCGCCTGCGCGTCGGCCTCCCGCCGGCCTGCGTTCGTGTGAAGGCGCAGGGCCTCGCCGACCTGATCGCCGATCGTGTGCAGGGGCGACAGGCAGGTCATCGGTTCCTGGAAGATCATCGCCATGCGGCGGCCCCGCAGTGCGCGCATCGCCGTCCCGTCGGCCGGCAGGGCCGCGATCTCGATGGGCCGTTCGCCGGAGCGCGCGCCGGCGAACGTAATCCGGCCGCCGGTGATCGCCGCCGATCGGGGCAGGATCCGCATGATCGCCTGCGCGGTCACCGACTTGCCCGAGCCCGACTCGCCCACCAGCGCGAGGGTGCGTCCCCGCTCCACGTCGAGGGAGAGTCCGTGCAAGGCCCGGAACGGCTCGGCCTCAGCGCGAAAATCCACCTGAAGGTCGCGGATGGACAGGAGGGGGCTCACGGCATCCTCGCGCGCGGGGCCAGGGCTCCAGTAGGCCATGCCGTCGTCGCTTCGTCCACCGGGTGCGCAAAGAGGTCTCGCGGATCGCGGATCATCGTGGCCGGGTGGGCCCGGACCTGATCGAGGAGGGCTTCGAGAAAATCCCAGATCGCCGCGTCGTGGACCCGGTGATGGCTGAGGAGCCCGAGCGGCCCCGGCGCATCCGCCTCGATGGCACGGACCAGCGTCGCGACGAGGCCGGCCGGGTCGGCCAGCGAGCGCGTGCCGCGCCAGTCGACGGGATCGAGGTGGATGTCGGCCCGCGCGAGTCCCGGCACGGGCACGCCCGGCACCGCGGACAGGCCGGCATAGCCGAGGCCTGGCAGCGCCTGCGCGAGATCGGCGTCGAGGCGATTCCAGGGTGGGACGAAGACGGGCAGCAGCAGGTCGGGCGCGAAGGCGGCGCGGGCGCGGCGCAGGGCCTCGGCCGCCTCGGCGCGCAAGGTCGCCGGCGGCCGGTGGGCCCCGAACTCCGCCGGCTTCGACCCGCACGGCGCGTGATCGGCATGCGACAGGCCATGCACCGCCGCGCGGGCGAGCGGCGCTGCGTCGAGGCACCGACCCAGCGACGGCTCCGCGCCCGCCGGAATCGCCGCGACGAGGATCGGGACCGCGAAGGTCTCGGACAGGCGCAGCAGGCGATCGAGGGCCGGGGTCGCCGCCACGGCGTCGTCGTCGCGCCACCAGATCGGCACGCGCCGGCCGTCCTGCGCCGCGCGGTCGAGGGCCGCCCGCAGGGGGCGCCAATCCGGCCGCTTGGCTCGCAGCGCCGGGCGTGCGGGCCGCGCCAGGGTCTCGATGATCGAAACCGCACCTGCGACGCCCGCAATGTCGACCGGGGCGTGGCGCGCGACGGGATCGGAAAGGGCCCGCAGGACTTCGTCCAGCAGGCGCCCGGGCGTCAGCTCCGCCTCCCGGACGATGCGGGCGCGGCCGCGCGCGGCCAGGCGTTCGGCCCGCATCCGCTGCTCGGTCTCGCGGCCCTCTTCGAAGGGCACGAGGACGGCGCGCGTGCCGGTGACCATGAGGTCGACGGCGGTGTTGTAGCCGCAGGGGCTGACCGAGAGCGCCGCGCGCGCCAGCAGCGCGCGGTAATCTGGCCGGGCGCGGGTGACGATGCCGTCGGGCAGCGCGTCGCGCAGGGCGCGAAACGCCGGCTCCGGGATGCCGTGCCCCGCCAGGATATGCCAGCCGAGATCGGGGCGCAGGCGCGCGGCGCCGATCGCGGCTTCGAGGAGCGGGAGCCCGGCCGCGCTCGACCCGGCCGAGACCAGGATGCCCGCACGCGACGCATCACTCTCCGAGATCGGCCCGCCCTCGTCGACATAGCCGGTGTAGTGCAGCCGCGCCGCGAGGCCGTCATCCACGGGCCAGGAGGCCTCGAGGGGGACGAGGGCGGGATCGCCATGGACGAGGACGGCATCGTAGAGCGCCGCGATCCGCGCATGGGCGGTCGCGACCCGCTCTAGCCTGTCCGGGGCCACCAGGATGTCGCGGATCGAGGCGAGGACGCGGGGGCGCGGACGCAGGGCGTGCGCCGCCTCCACGAGGGCCAGGAACTCGTCGGCGAGCGCCCGGCGGCCGAAGGGAAACAGCTCGGTCACCACCACGTCCGGAGCCGCCTCCGCCAGCGCCCCGAGAAGGCGTTGCCTGCGCTGCGTCAGAAGCTCCGGCGCCGCGTCCCGCCCCTCGGCATCGAGGAGCCGGGCGAAGGCGGTGCCGCGCACATGGACGGGCGGCAGTTGCACCAGGGTGACGCCGTCGAAGCGGATCAGCCTGGACGGCGCCCCGCCCGAGACCAGCGTCACCGCGTGTCCGGCGGAGACCAGCGCGCGGGCGAGGGCCGCCGCGCGGGTGAGGTGCCCGGCGCCCAGCAGGTGGGTGACCGCGATCAGCACCCGCACGAGCAGGCCTCCCGCGGACATGCCCCGATTGAAGCGGCGGGTGGACCGCCCGCGAGCCTGCCTGCGATGAGGTCGATTCCGGCCTCCATCGAGAAGTCGCGCACGAGGCGCCGGTGGGCCGCCTGCGCGAGGCGTGCCCGCAGATCGGGATCGCGCACGAGCCGGCAGATGGCGTCGCCGAGGGCGGCGGCATCGCCGGGCGGCACCAGGAGGGCGTCGGCCTCGTCGGTCAGGAATTCGGGCGTTCCGGCGAAGTGCGTGGCCACGATCGCGAGGCGCTGGCTCGCCGCCTCCATGAGCACGTTGGGCAGCCCGTCGCGGTCGCCGCCCGGGGCCGCCTTCGCGGGCAGGACGAAGAGGTCGGCGTTCCGCAGGGCGTCGACCACGGCGGGCTGGGCGAGGGCGCCACGGAAGGTGACGCGCCCGGACAGGCCCAGCTCGGTCACGCGCGCACGCAGGGCCGCCCGCAATTCGCCGCCGCCGACCAGGATCAGGCGCCAGTGCAGGTCGGCCGGCAGGGCCGCGAGGGCGTCGAGGAGGTCGTCGTGCCCCTTCTTGGCGACGAAACGCCCGACGCAGAGCAGGGTGACCGGATCGGCCGCATCCGATCCGTCGCGCGCCGGCCGGTGCGTCGGCGGCGCGGGAAAGCGCGACAGGTCGAGGCCATGATAGGCCAGGTGCACGCGGCCCCGGCCGCCGAGCGCGTCCAGGCGGCCGAGCCCGTCGCGGGTGCAGGTGACGCCCCAGGCGGCCTCGGCGATCTTTTCGGACAGATCCCAGTTCGGCGTCGTCCAGATGTCCTTGGCGTGGGCCGAGAAGCTCCAGCTCCGTCCGGTCAGGAGGGCGGCGTAGCGGGCGACGCTCGACGGCGCGTGCAGGAAATGGGCGTGCAGATGAGTGATCGCGTCGGGCAATGTGCGCGCCAGGATCAGCCCCTGGCCCAGGCGCCGCAGCCGGGCAGCGCTCGGGTCGCGGCGCAGGTCGCGCCAGAAGCGAGACATCAGCGCGCCGAACCCGGGCCGGGACAGCGCCCAGGCGAAGGCCCGCAGGGTGGGGAGCGGCGCCTGGTGGAGATATTCCGGCAGGTAGGCCACCGGCGCGCGGATGGCGTCGTGAAGCGGGTGGCGGGCCGCGTCGGTGGGCCGCCGCAGCGACCAGATCGCCAAGGGCAGGCCGCGCTGCTCCAGGGCCAGCAGTTCCTGGGCGATGAAGGTCTCCGACAGGCGCGGATAGCCCTTCAGAACGATCGCGGTCCGGGCCGGCGGCATCAGGCGCTCACGCACCGGCGCAGGGTCGCGGACGCGTCGACCCAGGAGGGGGCGGTCAGCGCCCGGACGCGCGCCGTGACCGCCTCGAGGCCGTCGAGGAGGCCCGACCCGATCGCGCATGACGGGCGCGGCTGCTCCGGCAGCGCGCGCAACGCCGCCGCCATGCGGGCGGGGTCGCGCCGCTCCTCGTCCAGGAGGCAGCGGGCGAGGCCGAGCGCGTCCGCCGCCACGGCCCGGATGCGCTGCTCCCGACGCGGATGCGTGCGCGGCACCAGGATCGCGCGCTTGTCGAAGGACAGGATCTCGCAGAACGTGTTGTAGCCGCCCATCGCCACGAGGCCAGCGGCCTTTTCCATCAGGAGTTCGATCTCGGTGTCGAAGGTGATCGCCGCGAGCTTGCTCGGCAGCCGCTCGATCCGTGCGCGGAAGCCGGCGCGGCTGTCGGCGGACAGGAACGGGCCAAAGGCGACCAGCGCCGGAAGTGGAATACCCGGATCGGCCTCGTAGGCGGCGATCACCCAGTCGATCAGCCCGTCGCCGTCGCCACCGCCCCCCGGCGTGACGAGGACGAAGGGTGCGCGGGCGATCTCCGGTTCGCGGCGGCCGGGGAGCGGCACCGGTGCCTCGCGCCGTAGGTAGCCGGTATAGATCAGCCGGTCGGCCACCTCGGCGGCGATGGGAAGGGCCGCGAGGGGCTCGTGGATGCGGGAGACGCCGTAGACCCAGAGTTCGTCGTAGTAGCGCCGGACGGCGGCCGAGGCGCCCTTGCGCTCCCATTCCGGCACGAGGCGCTCGGCCTCGTCGAGGACGTCGCGGATCCCGAGCACGACCCGGCAGCCGTGCGCGCAGGCCAGTTCCAGGGCGGGCAGCATCTCGCCGTGGAAGCCCGTCGGCTCCTTGTCCACGATCATCAAGTGCGGGCGGAACGTCGCGGTGGTCCGGGCGATGATCCCCGCCCGCTCGGCAACGGTGCGGTCGAGGGGTGTCTGCCCGTCGAGGCTGGCATAGGTGTCGTCGGGCCGCTTCGTCACCCCCGGGATGCGCACGGGCGCGATACCGTTGGCGAAGGCGAATCGGTCGATCACCGCCGAGCCGGACACCACCAGGACCCGCGTCTCCGGATCGGCGGCGACGAGGGCGTTGGCGATGGCCCGCGATCGCCGGAGATGCCCAAGCCCGAAGGTGTCGTGGCTGTAGATGAGGATGCGTCGGCCCTGGGCCGAGGTCTCTTCCGCGTCACGCGTTCGCGTCTTGATCAACGGGAGTCTCCGAAGCCGGACCCGAGCGTCGCGTTAGTGTTCGCACAAGCTGGGCCGTGGTTACAAATGCCGTGCCGCCGGGCTATGTCGGCGAGGGCCTTTCGACGACGCGCCACGCCTTTTCCCGGGGAAGGCGGCGCGCGTCCGGGACATCGGTGCGATGCGCGATCTGGAGCCAAGGCTCTTCGGGTACATCTGGCGATACTCCAGGCGCGACCAGCTCGCGATCTGCCTCGTCGTCCTCGCGTCGCTGCCGTTCTACTTCGCCTCCCTCGACCTGCCGCGCCGGATCGTCAACGACGCCATCGCGGGCAAGGCCTTCCAGCACGGCAACGCCACCACCCCTTTCCTCGACCTCACGATCCACTGGCCGACGTGGCTCGGCGGCGACGGCACCGTCAACCGCGTCTTCGAGGGGCTCCAGCTCGGACGATCCGAATTGCTGTTCGGGCTGTCTTTGATGTTCCTCGGGCTCGTCCTGATCAACGGCGCCTTCAAGTTCTACATCAATCTCACCAAGGGCATCCTCGGCGAGCGGATGCTGCGCCGGCTGCGCTTCCAGCTGTTCTCGCTGATGCTCCGCTTCACCCCCGAGACGATGCGGGAGGTGAAGTCGTCCGAGACCGCGACCATCATCCGCGACGAGGTCGAGCCGATCGGCACCTTCATCGGCGACGCCGTCGTGGTGCCGGCCTTCCTCGGCACGCAGGCCGCCACCGCGCTGGCCTTCATCCTGATGCAGAACGTCTGGCTCGGGCTCGTCGCCGGCGGCATCGTCGCCGTCCAGATCGTCGTGATCCCGCGCCTGCGCCGCGAGATCATCCGGCTCAGCCGCCGGCGCCAGCTCGCCTCCCGCAGCTTCGCCGGGCGCGTCGGCGAGGTGCTGGACGGGCTGGAGACCGTGACGGTCAACGATGCCGGGCGCTGGGAACGGGCCGAGATCGGCGGCCGGCTCTACGGCCTCTTCGACCTGCGCCTGAAGATCTACAAGCGCAAATTCCTGGTCAAGTACCTCAACAACCTGCTCGCGCAGGTGACGCCATTTTTGTTCTACGCCATCGGCGGGATGTTCGCCCTACGCGGCCAGCTCGACATCGGTCAGCTCGTCGCGGTGCTGGCGGCCTATCGCGACCTGCCGCCGCCCCTCAAGGAACTGATCGACTGGGATCAGCAGCGCCTCGACGTCGAGGTGAAGTACGAGACGGTGGCGGCCCATTTCGCACCCCACCGTCTGCGGCCGGATGCCGACGCCGAGCCTGCGGTCGGCGCCCTCGGCACGCCCCTGCGGAGCCGGGGCGTGAGCCTCCATGAGCCGCACGGGGGCTCGCCGCTGGAGATCGCGGATTTCACCGTGACCCTGCCCGCGCAACTCGCCTTAATCTCCCCCGGCGGCCAGGCTTCCCGGATCTTCGGACGCGTGCTCGCTGGGCTTGCCACCCCGCGGAACGGCACGGTGTCGATCGGCGGGCACGATCTCACGACCGTGCCGCAACCAGCCCGCGGACGCCAGATCGCATATGCGGGGCCGGAACCGGCGATGTTTCCAGGCACCATCCGGGACAACATCCTGTACGGCCTGCGCCGGCACCCGCCGGGAGCGGATGAACGCAACGACGATACGGACGGACGGCGGCTCTTCGAGGCTCGGGTGAGCGGCAATCCGGCCGAGACCGTCGACGATCCCTGGATCGATTTCGCGGCGTCGGGAGTCGCGAACATGGCCGGACTCGACGCTCGCATGCTCGAGCTGCTGGAACGGCTCGGCCTCGGGGAGGACCTCTACCGCTTCGGCCTGACGATGCGGTCTACGGTGCGGCACGATACGCCCCTCGGCCGCCGGGTGATCGCGGCCCGCACGCATCTGCGCAGCCATTTCGCCCTGGCGGGCCGGGCGAATCTTGTGATTCCGTTCGACCGACAGCGCTACAACCCCCAGGCGGCCATCGCCGAAAACCTGTTGTTCGGTGTCCCGCGCGACGCCGCTCTGATTGGCCGATCGCTCGCCGGCGAACCCCGGTTCCGCGCGGCCCTCTCGTCGGCAGGCCTCCTCGATGAACTGGCGCAGATGGGCGTTGCGATCGGACGCAACCTGATCGAGATCTTTCGCGACGTCCCGCCCGGCCACCCATTGTTCCGGCGGTACTCGACCATCGCGCCTGAGGAACTCCCAGAATTCGAGCGGCGGCTCGTAGGCCTAGGCCGGGACGGGGCGCTCAGCCCGGCAGATTCAGAAGCCTTCCTTGCCCTGGCTCTGTCCTACATCGAACCGCGCCAGCGCCTTGGCCTCCTGGACAAGTCCATGAGGGCACGCCTCATCCTGGCCCGCGGCCCCGTGCGGCTGATCCTTCAAGGACCGGACGGAGATGACGTCGAGCCCTATGATCCGCGCCGGATCAACAGCCGCAGTTCCATCCTCGATAACCTCCTGTTCGGGCGTATCGATACGGCGCAGATGCATGGCGAGGCGTTCATCCAGAGGGAAGTCCGTGCCGTCGTGCAGGAGCTCGACCTTGAGAACGCCATCCGTCTCCGGGGCCTCGACTACGAAGTCGGCAACCGCGGGCGGAACCTGACCCTCAGGCAGCAGATCCTGATCGATCTGGTGCGCGCGATCGTCCGGATGCCGGAGATACTTGTGGTCGACGGCGCCCTCGAACACCTCGAGGGAGCGGCTGAGACCTTAAGCGCAATTATGACCGAGGCACTGCCGGACGCAACGCACGTCTCAATCATCTCGACCTTGGCTGACGCGCATCCGGCCGCCACAATCGTTGATCTGACGCCACTCACCGACGTGGCGCAACAAGGAGAAAGCGGGACCCGCTGCATCTAGGAATGTAAGCATATTGTTCGGTGGCATCATCCCCCAAATTTTCGTGTAGTAGTTCCCGAAGGTTGGCTTGACTATTGCTTCACAAAAAATACCCGTAAGCCGACCACGGATATAGGTGGCCAAGCGATGTTCGGGCATGCGATCGTCGGAGTCCCCTTATTATGACCAAGCCAGTCGCTTTAGCCGTCTTCCTGCTTGTTGTTCCGGCACCGAGTTTTGCTCAATCTTACAGTTCACCCGCACCTACAAACGTCCCGACGACAGGTACGCGTTTCTTGAGCAAGGCCGACCGAAAGGTCGCCTGCACGAGCGTCGCTGACCGCCGGGGGATGAAAGGCCTGAGCCGCCAGCAATATCGCGCTGCCTGCCGAGGCCGGCCAATTCCGAAGAGCTGACGCGCTCTCGCCCCTTCGCGATCTACTTTATCGATGCAGCTCGCTCTTCTTCCGACAAAGCCGGGATGTCATGCGGAGCGCGATCTGCGCGGTACATCCTTTGCGAGGCCTCCTGGCCTGCCCCTATCCGGTGGCCCAGGTTCGAAGTTGGTGCATCGTCGGTCGCGTGACGATGGCGGGGCGAGCGGGCGGCACTGAGCCGTTCGGTTCCGTTGGCCAGATGACGACCTCAGGCGCAGGCGGCTGGTAGCTGAGCGACGAGTGTGGTCGGACAGTGTTGTAGTGTCTCCGCCATTGCTCGATCACGACGCTGGCTTCCTTGAGGGTGTAGGACACCTCGCCGTTAAGGAGTTCGTCGCGCAGCTTCGCGTTGAAGCTCTCGTGAGTCACCGTTCTCCCATGGACTGCCCGGCTCGATGTAGGCGGTCGCGGATCCAACCGTCGCGATCCAGTCCTGGACGACCTTGGCGATGAACTCCGGCCCATTGTCCGAGCGGATATGACCGGGCACCCCGCGAAGGCTGAACAGGTCGGAGAGCACGTCGATCACGTCATACGCCTTCAGCTTGCGAGCGACACGGATGGCCAGGCACTCGCGGGTGAACTCGTCGATGACGTTCAGCATCCGGTACTTGCGTCCGTTGTGCGTGCGGTGCTCGACGAAGTCGTAGGACCAGACGTGGTCGGGCCGCTCGGGCCGTAGTCGCAGGCAGGCGCCGTAGTGTCGGCGCGATGTCCAAAACCTACTCTGCGAATAGGTTCGGCGGGCACTGCCGCGGACAACTCGCTTCCGTGGCAGATCCGACTTGAACGCCCTTGCCGTTCGTGAACGCCGCCCCATCAGGTCACCGAATTGAACAACCGCGCGTGCGCCGATGGGTCGGCACAGGGTGGTGGCTGCAGGGAGGCTTGGTTTCGGGGAGGCTTCGCTTCAGACAGCCGGAACTGGATATCCGACGTGAAGGTATCCTTGAGGTAGGCCATGACGGCACGGACCCGGGGGGCGAATTGCAGGTCCGCGTGGACGTTGAGCCAGAGTTCCCGCACGGTGAATGCGGTGTCGTGCAGAACCGGGACAAGGTCGTCGCGCGCCGTCACCGCGAAGCTCGGCAGAAGAACGAGGCCGAAGCCTCCGAGTGCGGCACTTTTCTGCGCGATCATGCTGTTGGACCGGAACACCGTCTGAGGCTCCTCGATGAGGTCGTCCAGCCATCGGACGCAGTCGACCTGAACGAGATCGTCGACATACGAGACGAAGTGATGCTGTTTGAGCGACCGCAGATCGACGGGGCATCCCTGCCGCGCGAGGTAGCTCGGCGCCGCATACAATCCGAGCCGGAATGCCCCGATCTGCTGCGAGATCAAGCCTTTTCCGGGCGGTTTGAAGAAGCTGAGAAAGAGGTCGGCCTCGCGGCGGTTGACGTAGACGGTCTGGGCCGAGGTCACGAGGTCGACCGTCAGGGCGGGGTGGCGCTCCCGCAGACCCCAGAGACGCTCGGCGAGGTACAGGGAGGCGATCCCCTCCATGGTGGCGAGCCGGACGCGGCCCCCGATGCAGCCGTTCCCGGGGTGATCCTCGTGCTGGAGGGAGATGACCGCGCTCTCGACCTGTTCGGCATGCTGGAGCAGGCGCTGTCCCACGTCGCTGAGGCGCAAACCCGACGGCAAGCGCTCGAACAACGCGAGACCGAGGGCACTTTCCAGGCTGGCGAGCCGCCGGCTCACGGTGGATTGGTCGACCCTCAGGCGCTTGGCGGCGGCGGCGAGACTTCCGCCCCGAGCCGCTCCCAGAAAGACTTTGATGTCGTTCCAGTCCAGGAGATCGAACGTCTGCATGGTCTTCAGGGCAGCAAGATACGCGCCAGAGAATGGCAAGATATACGCCGGACTCGGTTCGCGATCGCCCCTTAAACCTGTCCCTCGGGGACATCCTGCAAGGCGCCTTGCAGAAATGCCGGCTTTGCAGGGCGCGTCCGCGCCGTAACCTCGCCGTGGAAAGGGAAATCCCATGCTTCCACGGTTCAAGGCCGCCGCCGTTCACGCGGCTCCCGTCTTCCTCGATGCGGCCGCGACAACCGCCAAGGCGGTCGCCCTGATTGGAGAGGCCGCCCGGGCCGGGGCCGCGCTGATCGCCTTTCCCGAGACCTTCATCCCGGCCTTCCCGGTCTGGGCGGCTCTCTCGGCTCCGATCGACAACCACGATCTGTTCGCCCGCATGGCCGAGCAATCGGTCCTCGTCGACGGGCCGGAGGTGGCGCGCATCCGGCAGGCGGCGCGGGCGGCGGGCATCTTCGTGTCGATCGGCATCAGCGAGCGCTCACCCGCCAGCGTGGGCTGCCTCTGGAACGCCAACCTCCTCATCGGCGAGGACGGCACGATCCTCAACCATCACCGCAAGCTGATGCCGACCTACTACGAAAAGCTCGTCTGGGCGCCGGGGGACGGGGCCGGGCTGAAGGTGGTGGAGACGGGCATCGGCCGCATCGGTCAGCTCATCTGTGGCGAGAACACGAACCCGCTCGCGCGCTACGCCCTGATGGCGCAGGGCGAGCAGTTCCACATCTCGTCCTGGCCTCCGGTCTGGCCGACGCGCCGGCCGAAGGGCGGTGGCAACTACGACAATCTCGCCGCCAACCGCCTGCGGGCCAGCGCCCACTGCTTCGAGGCCAAGGCGTTCGGCCTCGTCACGGCGGGCGTGCTGGACGAGGCCGCCTACGACTTCCTGGCAGCACGCGATCCGGGCGCCGCCGACGTCCTCGACGGGACCCCGCGCGCCGCCTCGTTCTTCGTCGATCCCACCGGGGCGCAGATCGGCGAGGCGCTCCAGGAGGAGGGCATTCTCTACGCGGAAATCGACCTCAACGCCTGCGTCGAGCCCAAGCAGTTCCACGATGTGGTGGGCTACTACAACCGCTTCGACGTCTTCGAGCTCGCGGTGAACCGCCAGCGGCTCGCGCCCGCCCAGTTCCGCGACGGCCCCGCGCCCGCCCCCGAACCGGTGCCGCCGGTGGCGAGCGGCGCGTGACTTGCTCGCCGCTTACCTGACCGAGACCGTCATCCACGATCCCTGAAGCCACACCGGAGAGGCCCCAAGATGCTCGATCGCCGCAAGCTCATCCTCGGAGGCGCCGCCGGCCTGATGCTGCCGGATCTGCGCGGGGCCTTCGCCCAGAGCCCCGCCCGGATCGGCACCTTCCCGGAAGGGGTCGGCACGGATTCGGTCTTCGTCGGCCTCAACATGCCGCTGACCGGCGTGTTCTCCGGCGACGGCAGCGACCTCAAGCTCGGCTACGAACTGGCCATCGCGCAGATCAATGCGGGCGGCGAGATCTCCGCCACCTGGGGCCTCAAGGGCAAGGGCGTGCTCGGACGCCAGATCCTCCACAAGATTGCCGACACGGAGGGCAAGCCCAACGTCGCGGTCCAGGCCGCGACCCAGTTCATCCAGCGCGACAAGGCGATCCTGTTCCAGGGCTCCGTCAGCAGCGCCGAGGCCATCGCCCTCGAGGAACTCGCGAGCCGCGACAAGGTCCTCTACATGGTGGGCATCGCCGGCTCGAACGACGTCACCGGCAAGAACTGCCAGCGCTACGGCTTCCGCTCACAGCAGAACGCCTACATGGCCGCCAAGGCCCTCGCGCCCGTCGTCGCCAAGGCCCTCGGCAAGAAGCTCAAGGCGGCTTTCCTCGTCCCCGACTACACCTATGGCCAGACGGTCTACGACTCGTTCGCCAAGTTCTCGAAGGAGCAGGGCTGGACGCAGGTCCTCAAGGAGACGGTGCCCCTCGGCACGGCCGATTACAGCTCCGCCCTCCTCAACATCGCCAACAGTGGCGCCGACGTCTTCGTCAACATCTGCTTCGGGTCCGACGCGGTGGCTTCGACGAAACAGGCCGAGCAGTTCGGCGTCCTCTCCAGCATGAAGCTCGTGGTGCCCAACCTGTCCTCGTTCCAGGACAAGGAGGTCGGGCCGGAGTTGATGCAGGGCGTCTACGGATCCTGCGACTTCTGGTGGGCGCTGGAGGACCGCTATCCCCTGGCCAAGACCTTCGTCGAGTCGTTCTACGCCAAGAACAAGTACCGCCCGCGCTGGGGCGCCCACATCGCCTACATGCAGACCTACCTCTGGGCCCTGTCGGTGGAGCGGGCGGCAAGCTTCAACCCGGTCGACATCATCAAGGTGATGGAGGGCTCGAAGTCCCAACCCTACGAAACCACGATCGGCCGGGTCTACTACCGCGCCGAGGACCACCAGATGGTCCGCCCGATCCCGATCCTGCGCGGCAAGGCGCCCTCGGCCATGAAGGGGCCCGAGGATTTCTACGAGATCGTGGACCTCGTCGAAGGCGAGACGGTGATGAATCCGCCCGACCTGTTCGGGTGCAAGCTCGGCCCCTACACCTGAGGCCCGCGATCATGCCAAGCACCGCCATCCTCCTGTCACAGGCCTTCAACGGACTCGCCCTCGGCAGCTTGCTGGCGCTCGTCTCCAGCGGGCTCACCATCATCCTGGGCACGCTCGGCGTGCTCAACTTCGCCCACGGTGCGCTGTTCGCGGTGGGTGCCTACACCGCCTTCGTGATGATGCAGGCGACGCAGTCCTTCGTGCTCGCCCTGCTCGGCGGCTGCGCCGTCATGCTCATCATCGGCTTCGCCATGGAGCGGCTCGTCATCCGCCACTTCTACGCCCGGCCGGACGAGGACCAGATCCTCGTCACCTACGGAATCGGCATGGTGCTGGTGGAGGGCCTGCGAACCTGGTTCGGGGGCAACAGCCAGCGGGTGCCGGTCCCGTCCTGGGGTACCGGTGCGACGAAGCTCGGCTTCCTGGTCTACCCGACCTACCGCCTTCAGCTCATCGGCATCATCGCGGCCCTGCTGGTCGGTCTCTACCTCGTCCTCTACCGGACGTCGGTCGGCCTCGTGGTGCGGGCCGGCATCGAGAATGCCGGCATGGTCGGCATCCTCGGGATCGACGTGCGGCGCACCTTCCTGTTCGTCTTCGCGGTGGGCATCGTCGCGGTCGGCCTCGCCGGCATGCTCTACGCCCCCGTGGTCGCGGTCACGCCCGACATGGGCGCGAGCTTCATGGTGCAGTCCTTCGTGGTGATCGTCCTGGGCGGCCTCGGCTCCTTTCCCGGTGCCATCGTGGGCGGCCTGATCGCGGGCGAGATCATCAGCCTGACGAGCGCCTTCAACTCCGCCTACTCGGAGGTGATGCTCTACGGCCTGATGGCCCTCGTCCTGGTGGCGCGGCCGCAAGGTCTGTTCGGCACGGAGGGCCGGGTCTGATGCTCTCCCGTCCGCTGCGCGCCGCCTGGCCCGAACTCGCCCTCCTCGTCGTTCTCCTCGCCGCCCCCGTGCTGCTGCCGCCCCTGGGCTTCTCGCACGACCTGCTGTCCCGGGCGCTCAACTGGGCCCTGTTCGGCCTCGGCCTCGACATCCTGTTCGGGCTGGCCGGCCTGCTCTCCTTCGGACAGGCGGCCTTCTACGGGGCCGGCGGGTTCGTCGCCGCCTACCTGCTGGTCTCCGGCCTTGTCCAGAGCGTCTGGCTCGCCTTCCTGATCGGCACGCTGGCGGCGGGGCTTTTCGGACTCGCGGTCGGCTGGCTCGCGGTCAGGCGCATCGGCATCTACTTCGCCATGATCACCCTGGCCTTCGGGCAGATGGCCTACTTCGTTCAGAACTCGCCGCTCTCCGACTACACGGGCGGCGAGAACGGCATCGCGGGCGTTCCGGTCCCGGTGATCGGCTTCGGGGAGTCGGCCGTACGGATCACCGCCGGGCTGCCCATGTACGCCCTCCTCGCGGCGACCTTCTTCCTCGGCTTCGTGCTGGCCCGGCGCATCGTGCATTCACCGGTCGGGTTGATCCTGAAGGCCGTCAAGGAGAACACCTCGCGCGTGGCCATGCTCGGCCACGACGTACCGGCCTACAAGCTCGCGGCCTTCACCATCGCGGCCCTCTACGCGGGTCTGGCCGGCGCGATGCTGGGCTCCTTCCAGAGCTACATGCCCCCCGACGCCTTCGCCCTCGAGACGTCCGGCCAGCTCGTGGTGCAGACGATCGTCGGTGGGGTCGGCACCCTCGTCGGGCCCCTCGTCGGCGCGGCGCTGTGGCTCTGGCTGCGCGACAACCTCCAGCTCATCCCCGGCTTCGGCTCGCTCTGGAAGCTGATCCTCGGCGTGGCCTTCATCGGCCTCGTGATGGGGCTACGGCGGGGCATCTGCGGAGAGATCCTGCATCGCTGGCGCCAGCGCAGCGAGGCTGCCCGCCTGCGGGCCGCGAAGGCCCGAACCGAGGCGATCGAGGCGGCAGCCGCCTCGGGAGACGCCGTGGCGCCGCACAGTCCGTCCGAGGTCGCGCTGTACGACATCACTTTGCCCGAGGTCACTCTGCCAATGCCCCGCCCGGTCATCGACGGCCGCACCGCCCACGCGGAGATCGCCCTGGAGGCGCAGGGGCTCGCCCGGCATTACGGAGGCCTCAAGGCCGTGGACGGCGTGAGCTTCCAGGTCCGCCGCGGCTCGATCCACGCGGTCATCGGCCCGAACGGTGCCGGCAAGAGCACGCTCTTCAAGATGCTCTCCGACGAGGTGAGCCCGAGCGCTGGCGCGGTCCTGCTGTTCGGCGAGCGGCTCACGGGCGCAGGGGTGACGGAGGCGACGCAGCGCGGCGTCGCCAAGAGCAATCAGCTCAACCAGCTTTTCCTCAATCTCACCGTGCGGGAGAACCTGCGGGTGGCGGCGCTCGCCAGGGCGCGGGGCCGCTTCCGCCTCGACCTCCTGGCCCCGGTCCAGGGCCGGACGGACGTCGAGGCTCAGGTCGCGACCATGCTGGGCGTCCTCGACCTGGGGATGCGGGCAGAGACCCGCGTCGGCGTGCTGGCCTATGGCGAGAAGCGCCGCCTCGAGATCGGGATGGCCCTGGCGACCAGCCCCAACGTCCTCCTTCTCGACGAGCCGCTGGCCGGGATGAGCCCCTCGGAACGCATCGCGACCTGCGCGCTCATCCGCAGGATCGGCCGCTCCTGCACGATCCTTCTCGTCGAGCACGACCTCGACGCCGTCTTCGATCTGGCCGAGCGGATCACCGTGCTGAGCGAGGGCCGCCTCCTTGCGGACGGCCCCGCCGCAGTCGTGCGCCGCGATGCGGCGGTCCAGAAGGCCTATCTCGGCGCGGCGTCGGATGAGGCCGCCGGCGAGGGAACCGCGATCGTGGGAGCCATGCATGAGCCTGCTTGAGGTCGAGGGCATCAACACCCTCTACGGAGACTCGCACGTTCTCTTCGACGTCTCCTTGCACGTCGAGGAAAACGAGGTCGTGGCCCTGCTCGGCCGAAACGGCGCGGGCAAGACCACGACGCTTCGGACCCTGATGGGCGCGCTCGCGCCGCGCAGCGGCACGATCCGCCTCGACGGCAAACCGATTCAGGGATTGCCGCCCGAGAAGATCGCCCGCGTCGGCATGCAACTGGTGCCGGAGGAGCGCGCCGTCTTCGGAACCCTGACGGTGGAGGAGAACCTGCGCGTGGCCCGCCTCACCGCGCCGAACGGCTGGTCCATCGACCGGGTCTGGGAGGTCTTCCCGCGCCTGAAGGAGCGCCGGACCTCGCGGGGCCGCACCCTGTCGGGCGGCGAGCAGCAGATGCTGGCGATCGCCCGGGCCCTCATCCGCGATCCCCGGATCATCCTCCTCGACGAGCCGTTCGAGGGCCTGGCACCGCTGATCGTGCAGGACCTGATCGCGCTCACGCGCCGCCTCGCGGAGGAGGGCCGCACCATCGTCGTCGTCGAGCAGAACGTGGCCGCTGTGCTCAGCTTCGCCCAGCGGGTCTACGGCTTCAACAACGGCCACGTGGTCTACGAAGGGTCGGCGGCGGCGCTGCGGACCGACCCGGCGCCGATGCGCGCCTTCATGGGGCTGGCCGCATGAGGGTCGCGGCCCCGTCCCTTACGATGCCGCTCGGAGATTGTGCATGGCACATGACCACCACGACGGTCATGAAGCCCATCATCACCAACACGACCATGCCCATCAGACGCCGCACCACGCGAGCGAACTCTCCCCGATGGAGTTGCGCGTGCGCGCCCTCGAATCCGTCCTCGTGGAGAAGGGCTACGTCGACCCGGCCGCCCTCGATGCGCTGATCGAGACCTACGAGACCAAGGTCGGCCCACACAACGGCGCTCGCGCGGTGGCGCGTGCCTGGGTCGATCCCGCTTTCCGCGCGCGCCTCCTCGCCGACGCCACCCCGGCATTGCGCGAGCTCGGGATCGGCGGGCGCGGCACGTCGGCTCGCCCGCTTCGGAAGCGAGGCCCAGGCCGACAGCGTGCTGATCACCTGTGGCGGTCAGCACGGCCTGCTGCTCCTGCTTATGGCGTTGACCCGGCCCGGCGAGGCTGTGCTGGCAGAGGAACTGAGCTTCTAAGGGCTGAAATCGGCCGAAGGCTTGCAAGGCCGCTCGCTGGTCGGTGTGCGCATGGACCGCGAAGGTCTCATGCCCGACTACCTCGACGTCGTCTGCCAGCGGACCAAGGCGAAGGTCCTGTTCTGTACGCCAACGCTGCACAACCCGACGACGGCGACGATGTCGTTGGAGCGGCGGCGGGAGTTGGCCGAGGTCTGTGCACCCCACGATGTCATGATCGTCGAGGACGACGTCTACGG
The DNA here is from genome assembly GCF_022829285.1 of Methylobacterium sp. J-078. Taxonomy (GTDB): domain Bacteria; phylum Pseudomonadota; class Alphaproteobacteria; order Rhizobiales; family Beijerinckiaceae; genus Methylobacterium. The sequence continues at coordinate 6,774 of NZ_JAKSYI010000119.1, read as the reverse complement.
CTTCCTGCCCGACCCAACATTGCGACCGCTGGCGGCGTCCGCTCCGGATCGCGTCGTTCATATCTCGAGCCTGTCGAAGCGCGCCGGTCCGGGACTGCGCATAGGCTTCATGAAAGTACCGCGTCATCTGATCCACGCGTTCGGGATCGCCCTTCGTGCCACCACCCTGATGGCGTCTCCCTTCACCGCGGAATGGGCAACCCGCCTTCTGATGTCCCCGCAGATCGATGACGTTGTCAGCGATTTGCGCGCAGAAACCGAAGCGCGACAGGCGCTCGTGGCATCCGTACTGCCGGAACGGCCCATCATGGCTCATCCCAACACGTTCTACGTCCGCCTAAACCTCTGGAACGCCTGGTCTGCCGAAGCTTATACGCAAGCCGCTGAGGAGATCGGTGTGGGGGTGACACCACTCAGCTTATTCGAGGTCTCCGCGATGCATCAGAGTGAGAGCGTGCGCGTCTGCGTGAACGGGGCCCCCGACCGAAGATCACTCAGCGAAGGGCTGGAAAAACTCGCGGGTTTACCCGCCTCGGGAGCACCCTCGACCGTCCGGTTCAGGGCGGCGATCTAGAGCATTTTCCACGATCCCTGAGTCGTTGCGGCCAGGTGAGCGTTGATCCCTGAAGGTTCGTCAGGGAGATCGCCATGGCCCGTGCCTACAGTCACGATCTGCGTGTTCGCGTCTTGGACGCGGTGGAAGCAGGTCTGTCCCGCCGGGCCGCGGCCCTGCGCTATCGGGTCGGCGTCGCTACGGTGATCCGCTGGGCCGCGCATGCGACGATGACAGGAGAGACGCGGGCTCAGCGTCAGGGCCGTCCACCCGGCTCCAAGCTCGACGTGCATGAAGCCTTTCTGCTCGCCCTCACCGAAGAGAAGGACGACATCACGCTGGCCGAGATGCAGGAACGCCTGCGTACCGAGCGCAGCGTCTCGGTCGGATTGGGCACGCTGTGGCGTTTCTTCGCCTGCCGCGCGGTGACGTGGAAAAAAAGTCAGCGCACGCAACCGAGCAGGATCGCCCCGACGTGGCCGCATCCCGTGAGGCGTGGTTTGCCGCACAGCCCGACCTCGATCCTGAGCGCCTGATCTTCATCGATGAGACGGGTCTCTCCACCCGCATGGCGCGCCTGCGCGGTCGCTGTGCTCGCGGTCAGCGCCTGCGCTCGGGCATCCCGCATGGCCATTGGCTCACGACGACGTTCGTTGCGGGCTTGCGCCTGTCGGGGATGAGCGCGCCCATGGTGCTCGACGGACCGATGACGCGGGAGTGGTTCCTGGCCTACGTCGAGCAGGTGCTCGCCCCAACCCTCAGGCCCGGCGATACTGTCATCCTCGACAACCTCCCCGCCCACAAGGGCACAGCGATCCAGGCCGCCATCGAGGCCAGCGGCGCACGGCTTCGCTTCCTGCCGCCGTACTCACCCGACTTTAATCCGATTGAGATGGCCTTCGCCAAACTCAAGGCGCTGCTGCGCAAAGCGGCCGAGCGCACGGTCAATCGGCTCTGGAGTGTCGTCGGCGATCTGCTCGACGCCTTCACACCAACCGAGTGCGCAAACTACTTCGCTGCCGCCGGCTACGATCCGGAGTAAGTGGAAAACGCTCTAACTTCAACCCTGGGCAACAGGATAGGGGCAGGCCAATCTTACCCGTCGCCGACGATATTGGAATTCTGAGCATCAATACGCGCCGCCAGCCAGTGCTTCATAATTCGCCGATTCTCCAGGACAAAGCCTCTGACAGTGCAGTCAAACTATTCATTTCGGCTGATGATAAATCGCGAAGCAGAAGGAGTACAGTTATGAGCAAATGGTAGTTTGGATAGCCGGACCCATCGCTATAACGCGAATTATCTCTACTATATATCAAGTATTGCCGACTGTCATAAGCTTCTACCTTGTCTATCTGCGACAAAAAACAAATATGCGTTGGTTTTAATGGTTCAAATCAGCGGGCGGTTTCTCTGTCTTTAATCCATCGAAGAAAGCTGTTGGCCCGAAAAGGGTTTGGAAAGTCCTCCTGAAGATCAGGCCGACTTCGATAGAGAACTCGATGTTCATGCAAGATCGACGTTCCGTCCGAATACACCCCATAAGCCCAATATCCCTTCAATCTCGTATCCTCGTATCGGTCCAGAGAAGACCGGTACCACTTTACAAGTTCGTAGATGGCGCTACTTCGACCGGCGTACCTATCAACCATAGCTGCACCGGCGTTAGCAATTTTCGTAAAATGATAAAACCGCAGAAGCGCAGAGCCAGCAAAGATTCGCCCATCCTTGTCAAAAAAGATGGGACGGCTACTCAAATTCCAACTTGCCACATTAAAACCTGAGTCGCGTATGATATCAACTCCGTCGAAAAAGGCTGGCACTAAATCGCACCAGCGTTGATCTGTGTAAATACCTTCAGCTGCCGTCTCAAAACAGTAATACTGAAGACGTTCCCGCCACCAAGCCGCAAAGCGCCTTCCCTCAACACTGTTTTGCACACCCAAGAATCCAAGGTTATAGGTGCCGTGAAGCAAGGTACTGCGTTCATTTTCCCACATCTGACGGGAAATTAGCTCTGGCTCAACCAAGTGCGGGGTCAGAACAATATTGGCTTTGCTAAGCCTTTGTACGGCGGGCATCAGGTCGTTAAAAAGTGCAATATCGGGGTCAATATAAAATACAATATCCGCACCGCTATCAAGAATCTTCTCCAGGAAAAAACCTTTCACCGCAGTGCAAATCTCGACGACATTGTGACGAAAAATCCAGCTCTCGAGTCGTTCTATTGGCAGGTCCTTTAGCCAGAGCACATGATCAAAGCCATGATCTGTTGTGTCGAGCGCAAAACCTTCGGGCTCTAAGTCAGATATGCAAAGCCACAATACCCAGTCAGGATGATGCTTTCGTAGAGTTTCACTGAGTAAGCGCGCCCTCGATAAATAAGAAAATGATATGCTAGTGTAGCAATGCACATCAAGCATGCTCATTTTAAATCTCGCTCGTATAAGCAATATCAATTTTGTTCAATTCAATCTCTCCCGTGCTCACGCCCTTCGACCGATATTTCTCGAGATCTCTAATTAATGCGCCGGATACAAATCGATCTAGAAGTTCGAATTTATCAGAAAGCAAGAACCCAGCCTCATGAGCTAACACTAGTTTGGCTGCATTTCCACTGTCGACACGTGCCAAAACCATTGTTCCGGCCGCGATCGCCTCTAGGGTGCTGAAAGAAAATGTTTCGAAGCAGAGCGACCACTGTATGACGATGTCTACATCGTGCTCGATGAGAGCTTGCACCATTGCATCCGGATGTTCCATCGTGACCGTGGTGGGAATGAAGCGGATCGACGGCGATCGAGCGATAGCATTTGTGGCGAAGTGGAAAAATGTGTAACGGCGATCTTTACTGCAGGCCGCAACAATTTCTTGGAAGATGTGCCAGCCCTTATGCGGCGACGCCATTCCGACAAACGCAACTCTAGCAGAAGCGCCAACCTTTGATGCTCTAGTCGTTTTGTGTAGGCGAAGTCTTGCATGAGGCGCGACACGCGAGCCCGTAATAGCGAAAGCTGATCGCTGATGCCAAACGTCTTGTACAGGCTCAGAAGGGAAAAGCACCAAAGGCCTAGTTACCTCGAATAGCTCCCTCACTGCTGCAAGATGATCTATACGCTCTCGACCGTAGACACATATCGTGCACGCACTTGATCCTACCTCCGGCGCCCCACAAAACTCAATGTCATTGCGAAGTAAAGCGTAATTTGTGCACAAAGTTGAAAAATCGTGCACCCAAACGGACGTTCTGCTAGGTTTGACTGACGTGTGTAACTTCAGAATAAAGTCTAGGCTAAAACCAAGCAGCGAATGTACAGTTAATGACACCTCTGCCTGCAGCGCTGCAAATTTTTTGCAAAGTGCTACCGTAAGTTCCTTTTGGGAAGCATGCCCGACACGGTCGCCGTCTATGATAATTGTGACAAGCCCTTCACGGCTTACTTTGCTATTAAAATGGAGTGACGGATCTGCCGGAGAAAGATGGACATAACTATGACCCTTAGCATTTAAGATTTTCTGCTCATTGCCAATGCAGTTTTGGATACCCCCAACGTTCAGTGTATAATTATCGTGGCTGAGGCTAACGAAGATTATCTTCTGATTGATTGTTAGCAGACGATCCAGCAGGGTCGTCAAAACGTCGTTGCTCAACCCGACCCGATAGGTCGAACGCCGCTGGTCATCTTCGCTACGTTTTTCCATCGATCGAGCTGCGTTGATGATCTGATTTTCTATATAATTTGGAGACTGAATGGGGCGGCCTTCTGCTTTCCCTTGAATCAAGTAATGATAAAAGGGATTTATAGCAGCCCTTCTAACGTCTTCATGAAGCCTTAAGTATTCATTGATTATAAAATCCGGTGACGGATTGCGACCCTCTCGCCATCCTTGTTGAAGAAAATGCTCGAGCGGGTCTGCCCCTGATTTTGCAACATCTTCATGTGACAGCAGGTAGTAGTCACGGTCAAAATATGGTTCGATGACTTTACGCTCAAAATCCTGCATTGCAGAGTCAAAGGGAAGAGGGCTAACATTGGTGCCAGCAGATACCGCTTTGACAAACGTTGGTTTCTCGGAATTGAGCAAGTGATAATAAAACGGGTTAATTCCTGCTGCGGCAACATCTGGACGGCTATCGAGATAGTTCTCAATACTGAACCATGGGGTTGGGTTACGCCGCTCTCGCCAACCCATTTCAAGGAAGTGGTCTAGAGGGTCTCGCCCACAGTCAGCGACGTCGCTGTTGCAGGCAAGATAAAATGCCGCATCGAAATTAGCCCCAACCAGCGACCGTTCAGTTTCTCTTGCTACGCTTTTCTTGTAGGCAAAACTATTGCTTTCTTGTGATTTATTGTCCTTATACGTCCATTCGCCACTAAGTAAAAAATGATAAAAAGGGTTTATATCTTGACTTTGCACTTGAGGGTGATTGTCGAGATAGATTTTAGTGTCGAACCATGAATTTGGACTGCGAGACTCCCGCCAGCCGTACTCCAGGAAATGGTCCAAGGGATCGCAACCTGACGCCGCCACGTCGGGATTCGAGTCGAGATAGAAAGATGCATCGAAATACTCCTCAAGGACGGCGCGTACAGTACTTTGGGGCCCACTGACCTCCTGCGCCTTCCCCAAAGGTGGTTTGTTGTTATTAGAGTAAATCGATAAATCAGGTTGATGCGCTGAGCTTGCTTCGTGGCCAGACCTATAAGTCCCTTGGTCTATCTCTGATATTTTCTCTTTGCTATGAATGGGTTCATGTGTTATACGTTTTTGGAATATTCGACTCAACAAATTTTTCATTTCGCCTCTTTGCCTTTCAGTTCCGTGAGACACATTCTTTGATACTGTTTGACCTCTTGAGAATGCCTATTTGTACTCGTAAATTGATCATAAAATATGTTTGCCGAAAATTGCAATAACCTACTCGTATGTATGTTTATTCGTGCAAGAGTCTCCTGCTATGTTTTGAAGTGTGATTCGTTCAATCTGTGTGGGGGCTGTCCTACGTGCATCGAGCTTTGTCAAGGATTACTGGAATGCATTATAGCTCTTGCTATAAATCTATATAAGATGCATATTGGTTTGATTGCTCAATGGAGCGTGGCTTCCAGTTCGACTTCGCCCACTCGAGCTGATGGTGAAGCGCGCTGCGTGATGGAATGATTGCAAGCGATAGGCTGATGATGGCATTCGCCTAAGCTCGACTTTGGCCATTTGGGCAGGCCCTTGACCGCGCCGGGTGATGAAGCGGGCGTGATGGATATGATCGGCCCCCACGCGGTGGTCCATAAGTAAAGTTAGTGCGCGGTAGGCCGCTGCACCACAGGTAGTTTGGCCTGCGAAGCTGGTTGGGCGAGCGCTGCTGGCCAAGCGGTGAACGCTGGCACGAACACCTCTGGTGCCGGCGGCCGGTATCCCAGCGATGCATGTGGGCGCACGCCGTTGTAGTGACGCCTCCAGCTTTCGATCACGATCTGCGCCTCCCTGAGTGTGTAGAAGATCTCGCCATTCAGGAGTTCGTCGCGCAAACGCGCGTTGAAGCTCTCAACGTACCCATTCTCCCACGGTGAGCCTGGCGTGATGTAGGCGATCTTGCTGCCGAGCGCGGTGATCCAGGCTTGCACAGCCTTCGCGACGAACTCCGGCCCATTATCCGAACGAATATGGCCCGGTACGCCACGCAGGATGAACAGGTCCGAGAGCACGTCGATGACGTCGATCCCCTTGAGCTTACGTGCGACCCGGATTGCCAGGCATTCGTGCGTGAACGCGTCGACCACGTTGAGCATCCGGATCTTACGTCCATCGTGCGTGCGGGCCTCGACGAAGTCGTACGACCAAACGTGATTGCGGTGTTCCGGGCGAAGACGAACACAGGAGCCGTCGTTGTCCCAGATCCGTCCCCGCTTGGGCTGCTTGGCCGGCACTTTCAGACCTTCACGCCGCCAGATCCGCTCGACGCGCTTGTCGTTGACGAACCACCCGGCCGCCTTCAGCAACGCACTGATCTTGCGGTAGCCGTAACGCCCGTACTTTTCAGCCAACGCCACGAGATCGGCCGTCAGCGCCTCTTCATCGTCGCGGCCCCGCGGTACCTTGCGCTGTGTCGAGCGATGCTGTCCGAGCGCCCGACAGGCGCGGCGTTCGGAGACGGTCATCGTCCGCATGATGTGCTCGACACAGGCACGTCGGCGCGCGGGGCTCAGAAGTTTCCCCGGGAC
>NZ_JAKSYI010000115.1 GCF_022829285.1 Methylobacterium sp. J-078 | reverse complement strand
CGCCGGACAGGCCCCAGGCCCGTTGCTCGTAACCGCCGGATTCGTGGGTCTCGTGCGGATGGGGATCGACCGGACCGGGGGAGAACGGGCCGTGGTCGTCCGGTATCACGAGTTCTTCCGCAGCGGAATGGATGGGCACGGCATGCCTCGACGTGGATGCCGGTTGCGATCTGACGCCAGTTCCGTCCTCGGCGGCCATCGCGTCGGCCAGCACCTAGACCACGCCCAGGGCGGCAACGTACCTGCCTGCCCGCAGGCAGATCTACCCCTCCTCGATCCGCCAGGCGTTGCGCCCGTGCCC
>NZ_JAKSYI010000112.1 GCF_022829285.1 Methylobacterium sp. J-078 | reverse complement strand
CGGGGTCCGCTGCGATCAAGCCGTGCTTGTGCAGTAGGCAAATGCCGTGAGCATCCGCGATAGGCTGCCGTGCGTTAGGCGTTTCATCCGCGGAGGCTGATTGGCGCGCCTTAAGGGCAGCCGAAGCAAGGCCGGGGTTTGAATGACAAGTCCGCGTTCGAACCCTGTGTGTCGGAGCCTGTTCGCTCTTACCGATCGGCCTGCCTAGCCATTCGAAGGGCCTTCAGACGCTCAATCTTCTCGTCCTGCGCTTGGTTGGCATCAGAGAGATCCGCCCAAGCCATTTGAGCGATGCGCCCCTTCTCGCCCTCCCTCGCCAGCTGAGCCTCAGTGCGCGGCAAGGCCTGGCTTTGTCTGAGGTGCATGGCTGTCATCCTTGAGAGCGAGGAGGCTTTAAGCGCGGCTGCAGACAGGAGCGTAAGTCGTAGCCGCGCCCGTGCGTGTTAAGGACAAGCGGCGCGATCCGGGAACGCTTCTGACGACGGACTGCTTCTCATAGCATGTCGGACTTCGAAGCGCTCATCGAACGCCTGAAGGCTTCCAGCACACGCTGGTGCTGGAAGCGGAGCGCGGTCATCCACCCCCGAATAGAGGCGATCTCCAACGCATCGCTGATTTTGAGATCAAAATCCAAGCGGTCGAAGCGTTGATCGAAGATCGCTGAGAAGGATGGCTCAACAAAAACCCGCCTCGGATTTCTCCGGGCGGGTGAAAGTGTGGGTCACGGCTTGGCGGGGCAACGCCGGCCGGGAGCCAGTCAACAATGACCTGTCGTACCTGTCCGAGGCTGCTCGAGCTTTGCACGCAAAAGCCCGCCGCAGCAGTGTGCTGGGCGGGCTTTGGGTGAGACCCAACGATTGATCGGGCGTGGGCCTCAACGCGCTTGAGTTGACACTGCTACAGGACGAATTGCAGCAACAGTTCAGCAACAGGTGCGAAAAACCCGCTTCGGCCGAGGCCGAGCGGGTCACGAGGATGAGCGTTGAGACTGGAATGGCCTAGACGAAAAACAGCCCGTCGACGTGGTCTGGGGTGATACCTGCAAGGACCACAAGCCCGCCACCAGATAAGGCTAGGGCAGCATTGCCGTATTCATCTTGCTGCATGACGTAGCTCTGTCCGAACAGGGCAAGACGATCGCCATCTGCGACACTGAAATCGAAGACGACGTCGGTTCCAGAATTTGTCCCGAAGTTGAATTGATCCGCCCCCTGTCCGCCAAACAGGAAATCGTTGCCGGTCCCACCATCGAAGATGTCGTTTCCCGCTTCACCGTATAGGGTGTCCGAATCCGCTCCGCCCGCCAGGACATCGTTGCCGAGGCCGCCCGCCAGGATGTCGTTACCTGCGTCGCCCAGGAGGATGTCGGCCTCACTGCCGCCGCTCAGTTGATCGTTGCCAAGGCCGCCATAGAGGGTATCGCTGCCCTCGTTGCCGAACAGGGCGTCGTCGCCAGCCTCGCCGCTGAGGATGTCGTCCCCGGTCTCGCCGTACGCAGTGTCGTTGCCCGCGCCGGCAATCAGGACATCGGCATCCGCGCCGCCGTTCATGAGGTCGTTGCCGGCCTCGCCGTATAGGACGTCACGACCCTCGAACCCGAGGAGGGTGTCGTTGCCGTCCCCTCCGCCGATCTCATCGTTACCTGCCCCGCCAAAGACAAGGTCATCGCCCAGACCTGCGTTGATACGATCGTCGCCGTCCTCGCCACTCAAAGTATCGTTGCCGGCGCCGCCCAGCAGAATGTCGTTCCCCGTGCCACCGATCAACGTGTCGATGCCCGCCCCGCCGAACAGGCTGTCGGCTCCAGCATCGCCGAACACCGTGTTGCTGCCGTCGCCGCCGTCGAGGTAGTCGTTGCCTGCGCCGCCGCGTAGGAGGTCGTTGCCTGCTCCACCGCTGAGGATGTCTACCGCGCCCGTGCCCTGGAGCGTGTCCGGGCCGTTGCCCCCGAACGCTGTTAGCCCATCCGCGAAAGCGAGATCCGGCAAGTTTGGCGTAGCGTCGAAATTAAGGTTTGCAAAGGCGGCAGCTGGGTTGGCACTCGCCCCGAAGAGGAGTTCCAAGACGCCCCCTACGACGTTGCCGACGATGTTCAGCAAGCCGATGCCCTGGAAGGTCCCGAAATCTACCGTGAGCGGCAGTTCTGTTGAACGTGCTACGAGCTGCGATCCGCTAAAAACCTCGACTTGGTTGTAGGTCCCCCCGGCGCTTGCGGTTCCAATTAGTAGGCCATTATTATAATTGACAGTCCAATTGCCGCTGTAACGATAGGTCAATCCACCCTGATTGAATTCAAAACTCGAGTAGGTAAAGCTCTGCTGTCCGAGCAGAGGCGAGCCCTGAGAACCGATCAGGCCCGTGAAACGTTCGCTTGTAGCCTGGGACAAGTTGTTTACCCAAAAATTCTGGGTACTAAATCCTGCATCGGCATTGATCGCGACTGCGGACATGGCTCGGCTCCTAGGCGTACAGTCTGACGTTATAGTCAGCGGCAGCTTCGAGGGCACAGTTCTACAATCTCGTTAATTTTCCTCGTAAAATCCCCTTTGAGTTGAAATATTCAACCTATGAGCGGGTACGAAGTACGTGCGCAGGAATGATGAGGCATGCCCTGAACCAGCCCAAACATCAGGACTCACTGCCTGCATCGTGCCGCTTCCGCAGCCGCATGACAGCCCTACCGCCGTTCTCAGAATGACTCGACGCCGGGCGCTTCGACATGCGCTGGCCCTGAGCCGCGCCCATCTAACCTCTCGCCGGTTGCAAGAAGCGTCGTTCACTCAATCCGTCGGTTTCAATAGGGCGCCCGGCGCGAACTTGGACTGACGCTACGATGGGATCGCGGCCCCGCGCTATAGGCACCCGGCATGGTCCTGTAGACCCGAATACCTCCGCCGCCCGGCTGAACGGCGTAGGCTTGTCCACTCTGGATCGCCTCAGCGGTGTTTCTGGCCCCAGCGATGCCCTGCGTCCCGCCCGGCGCTGTGGCTGGCGCGAGACCGGCAGGCGGGCTTGCACCTATACCTCTCGCCGAAGCACCCTCGGTCTGGAGAGCTACCCCGAGCGAACCCAGAATGATCAGTGCCATCCAACTGCGCATGCGATGTCCCTTAGCCTTGAGCCAGATCGGACGCGTCATCTCGGGGCGTGCCGTCGTAGCCCTCCATCCAGGAGGCGCGCTCCTCACTGTCGCTGGGGTAAGGGCAAGCGTCCTTCGGGCGGCCGTGGATCCGGGCCTGTGCGCCTTCCTCGATCGGATCGGGATGTGAATGACGAGTCTGGGCCATGACGGTGACTCCGTGTTCCAGTGTCCCCCATCAACTGCTCTGATGTGGAACATGATCCCGCGGCATAGGAGGTGAGATCGACCCTTCGAAGGTGAGGATAGCGATCAGCTATTCGCCAGAGCCTAACGTGGGCAGGCCTTGCTCTGGAGTAGGCACGACGCCCAGGCCTCCAGCGGCATTTGAAGGGGCCGCACCCAGCGGCATCTTCGGCAGAGACTGGCCTGACTCTACGGCAGGTGCGACTTCCGGCTCTGTCACGTCGCGATCTTGTAAGCCTGCCCAAATCTTCCAGTCGCTCCAGGCACCCTCTAGCGCGGCCGAAGCCTCGTTGCGCGATCCGACGGTCGCTCCGCGGCGGAAAGGCATCGCACCGATGTCCAACTGCAGGCCCCACATCCACTGTTGGTCGACGTCAGGACCAGCAGAGATGCAATCAATCCGGCCAACGATCAGCGAGCCACTTGTTGCGAAGTACGTCTCGCGCGGGTGATCCTGCAGCCGTGTGAAGACGAGTTTGGCCATGGCGATCCCGTAAGATGACGAGCTAAACCCCCTGCTGCTTCGGCCGGTTCATCACCCGGATCCGAAGCGGGCGGCCGGCAACAGCACCACCGAGGCCATCCGAGATCGACAGTGGAAAGCAGCGCGCAACCGCTCCGAGCACTCCGGCGAGGAACTCCTTCTGAGCGGCGTCGTCGCCTAGAAGTATGGAGTGGGTGATTCTGGGCTGTCCCTGCAAGCTGCCGTCGCGCTTGATGCTGAACAGCACAGTGACCTCAGATCCAACTGATGCAGCCGGTCCGCCGACCGCTTGCGCACAGGCGCCGAGAAGCTTCCACATGCCGTCCAGGGTCGATGCAGGCTCCGCATAAGCCGCTGCAGACACAAGAAGCAGGGGCATTACGAACAGAGCATGACGCATATGGAGATACTTGAGATCAGAGTGGCTTGGGCTTGGAGGTTCGAGAAGGCTGCAATGTCTCACCGAGATCCCTTCATCGTCATCCGGCTCTTCGGTCGAGTTTCCGTCAGCGTCTGGCGCCGAGAGTTCTCGCTGTCCGCGAGGCTTGCTCTCCTCATTCATAAATTGCGGATCTCGGGCGCACTTAATCAACCCAGCTGATTTCGCCGCCCAGTGAAATCATTGCCTTCATAAGAGCTGAATAATTACGGCCACGATGCAAGCAATCTTTCCTAAAATATGGCTCACATTTAGCCAAAATATCTAGCTCGCTCATCGTGTATCGCAAAAGATACGCGCGATTACGAATACTATCAAGAATTTGATCTCCAGTATTTTCAGGTGGACACCGCGCTCGGTAAAGATTCATTCGCCTGCACTGATTCTCAACGGCACACTGCGTCCGACCATGCAGTGCCGCTGTTATTTCTGCGTAAGTGTGGTCAGACCTCATCCTCCGAAGCAAGCTGACCTCAGGTGTGGTCCAGAACCGATAGCCAGTATCGAGCCTTAATCGACCTGCGCGCTTGCGGATAGCATTGGCAGTTCTGCCCGGAACAATCACTCTAAGCGGCGCGTCGGGCTTGTAATTCCGTATGAGCAATTCGTCTTCAGCAGCTTCCCAGGCTCGAAAAGCCTTCGGATTTGCGCGCATTCGTGCCTCCTCAATCTGAGGGCGGCGTGCTTGCCTGCTCCATATTTGACGCCCCACGTGTTTCATACGTGTTGCACGGACCAACCTACGTCAGGTCGTAACCCATTGTAAAACCACGGATCGTGTTGCAGCACATCGCAACACATATCGCTCCACTGCGAGCACCAAAAAGCCCGCTAAGTCTTTGACTTAGCGGGCTATTTTCTGGTGCCGGTTGCGGGACTTGAACTCGCGACCTACCGCTTACAAGGCGGTTGCTCTACCAGCTGAGCTAAACCGGCGCGTTCGTGATGCGCTATCAAAGCCGTCGATCCGGCGCAAGCCTGTCCGCATCGACCTCGGCCCGTCACGCGATGCGTCGGGAATCGGTGAAGGTGCGGCCGTCCCCGAAGCGGTAATGGATCGTCTCGGTGAGGCGCCCGCTGGCGCGAACCTGGATCGCCTCCGGGCGGGTCAGTGCGTGGCGCCCGGCGATGGCCTCCGCGACGCGCATCGGGGCATCGCGTCCGCCGCCGTGCCGGCGCCACCACTGCACGGCCTTCTCGCGCGGGTAGCCGGCCTGTTCGAGGTCGAGGACGATCCCGTGGCTGCGACGCTCGGGGAGATGGAACACCACCGCCAGGGCGTCGGGGAGGGCGGGACGCGCGTGCGCGGTGAAACTCCAGCCGACGACGGGCTGCCAGTCCGCGACCGTCGCGGAGAGGATGGGATGCGCATCGTCCGCCGCCGCCTCGTGGCCCGGCCCCTCGGGTTCGCTATCCGGCTCGACCCAGCAGGCCTCGCAGGTGCTGGCGTTGAGGGCGATGAGGGCGCCGCAGCCGGGGCAGGGCTTGGCCCGCACCTCGCCCTCGCGGCCCCGGATCGCCGCAGCACTCCGGGCGGTGACGATGTCCACGGGGCCGTGCATCCGCACGAGGCCGGCATAGTCGAGGATGAGCGCGTCCGACTTGCCGGGGGCGCGGCGCAGGGCCCGGCCGACCTGCTGCACGTAGAGGCCGGTGCTCTGGGTCGGTCGCAGCAGCGCGACGAGGTCGACCTGGGGCACGTTGAATCCGGTGGCCAGGACCCCCACCGAGGTCAGGCATCGGATCCGGCCCTCGCGAAAATCGCGGACGATGCGGTCGCGCGCCCGCTTCGGGGTCTCGCCCGAGAGGGTCTCGCAGGCATGGCCCTCGGCCCGGATCGCGTCGCGCACGGCGGTGGCGTGGGCGAGCCCGGCGCAGAAGGCGAGCCAGGCGCGCCGGCCCTGCCCGTAGCCCACCATCTCCTCCACGGCCGCGCGCGTGATCCAGTCCTGGTTGACGGCGGCTTCCAGGGCGCTCGGGATGTAATCTCCGCCGCGCCGGGGCACGCCCGTGACGTCGAGGGCCGTGGCGGTGGCCTTGGAGATGAGCGGCGCGAGGTAACCCTGGTGGATCAGGTCACCGACATTGGCCTCGTACACGATGGCGTCGAACAGGCGCCCCGGACCCTCGTCGAGGCGGCCGCTGTCCAGCCGATAGGGGGTGGCGGTCAGGCCGACCACGCGCAGATCCGTGCGGGCGGCCTTGAGGGCGGCGAGGAAGCGGCCGTAGCGGGTCTCGGCGTCGCGGGGGATCAGGTGGGCCTCGTCCACCACGACGAGGTCGAACGGCCCGATCTCGGGTACGCGATTCCAGACCGACTGGATGCCGCAGAACAGCACCTGCGCCCCCTCGTCTCGGCGCCCGAGCCCGGCCGAGTAGAGGCCGGCCGGCGCGCCCGGCCAGAGGTTCAGGAGTTCGCCATGGTTTTGAGCGATCAGTTCACGGGTATGGGTGACGACGAGGATACGGTGCATTGGGTTCGCCGCGAGGGTCTCGCGCACCAGCGCCGCGATGACCAGGGACTTGCCAGCCCCGGTCGGCAGCACGATGAGACCGGCCCCCTCGCCCCGCGCCCAGGCGGCATGGAGTGCATCGAGGCAGGCGCGTTGATAGGGGCGAAGATCCATCCGCGCGGCTTCTAGCGCCGGGGGACGCGACTGTCCGTGTCCATTCTGCCGCGCATGCCCCGTTCGGACCTTGGAAAACGAAAGAAGCCCCGCCCGCCTGTTCGGCGCGCGGGGCTTCCAAGAATGTCTCGGATCACGGATGGGTCAGGGGCCGGCTGAGCACCTGGCGCCCGACCGCCCTCGGACCGGGATCAGCAATTGTCGGCGCTGTCACCCTTCACGACCTGACCCTCGGCGGGCTTCTTCTCACCCGGGGCCGGCTGCGTGTTCGCGCCGACATTGTTCATCGCACCGACGGTGCCGGGCGACTCGGCCTTGGCACCGGGCGTGACCTTGGCGCTCGATCCACCATCGACAGTGGAGGACTTGTCCATGGAGGCGGACTTGTCCTTCATGTTGCTGGTCGTGCCCGTCGCGCAGGGGGCGGCGAAGGCGGTGGTCGCGGTCAGCATCAGGGCGGCGGTGGCGACGGCAAGATTACGAATGGTCATGCTTCCTCCAGATCAATTCTTCTGGAGCCCAACCCGAAACCCGGGCAGTCGTTCCGTCATCTAGCGGGCAAAAGTGGAAGAATAAATCCGGCGACGTGGCACGTCGCCGGATCGGAGGCACGAAAAAGACCGGGTTCAGGCCGTGGCGAGGGCCGCCGCCACCTTCTGCGCGAAGGCGACCGGATCGCGCGGCGTGTCGCCATCCTGCACCCGGGCGAGGTCCAGAAGCGTGCCGGCGGCCTCCGTGATGTCGCCCTGGGCCTCGACCTTGGCAGCCAGGGAGCGGACGAGCGGGTGGCGGGGGTTGATCTCCAGGACCGGCATGCCGCCGCCGCCGCGTCCCGCCCGACGCAGGAGCCGCTGCATCTGCAGGTCGGGGCCGTGACCGGACGCCGAGAGCACCACGGCGCTCTCCACCAGGCGGTCGGTGGCGCGCACGTCGGAGACATCGGGGCCGAGTGCCGCCTTGAGGGCGGTGACCAGCGCCTCGACGGAGGCCGGCGATTCCTCGCCCTCGGGCGCTTCACCGGCGAACTTCGAGAGATCGACCGCCCCTTGGGTGACCGAGCGCAGCGGCTTGTCGTCGAAGCGGGCGAGCGCCTCGGGCCAGAAGGCATCGACGTGGTCGGAGAGCAGCAGCACCTCGACACCGCGGGCGCGGAAGCCCTCGAGCTGGGGCGAGCGCTTCAGGGCGTCGGCGTCGTCGGCGACGAGATAGTAGATCGCCTCCTGGCCATCCTTCATCCGGGAGACGTAGTCGGGCAGGGAGGTCCAGCCGTCGACGGCCGAGGAATGGAAGCGCAGCAGGGGGGCGATCTCGGCCCGGCGCTCGTGGTCCTCGTAGATGCCCTCTTTGAGGACGGGGCCGAAATTCTCCCAGAACGGGCGGTAGCCCTCGGCATCCTTGGCGCGGTTGGTCAGCTCGGTCAGCACGCGGCCGGTGACGGCGCGGCGGATCTTCGTGAGCACCGGGGTCGCCTGCAGCATCTCGCGGGAGACGTTGAGGGGCAGGTCCTCGGTGTCGACCACGCCCTGGACGAAGCGCAGCCAGGAGGGGAGGAGTTCCGCCTCGTCGGTGATGAACATGCGCCGCACGTGCAGGCGCACCTTGCTGGCGCGCTCGCCCTCCACGGCCTGGAACGGCTTCATGCCGGGCACGAACAGGAGCGCCGAGAATTCCAGCGCGCCCTCGGCCCGCCAGTGCAGGGTCGCCCAGGGCTCGTCGAAGTTCATGCCGACGTGGCGGTAGAACGCGGTGTACTGCTCCGGCGTGACCTCGGACTTCGCCTTGCGCCACAGGGCCGTGCCCTGGTTGGCGTTCTCCTCCTTGCCGTCCTCGCCCTGAATCGCGATCGGCACCGTGATGTGGTCGGCCCATTTGCGCACGACGTGGTCGAGCCGGTAGCTCTCCAGGTACTCGTCGGCATCCGCCTTGAGGTGCAGCACGATGTCGGTGCCGGGCTCAGCCCGGGTGGCGGGCTCCAGGGTGTAGCTGCCCTGGCCCTCGGAGGCCCAGGTCCAGGCCTCCTCCGAGCCGGCGCGGCGCGAGGTGACGGTGACCCGGTCGGCGACCATGAAGGCCGAGTAGAAGCCGACGCCGAACTGGCCGATCAGGCTCGGCCTGTCCTCGGGCTTGATGTCCGCGGCATTCTTGGCGTCGCCGAGGGCCTGGCTGAAGGCGCGGGTGCCGGAGCGGGCGATCGTGCCGAGGTTCTGAGCCAGCTCCGCCTTGGTCATGCCGATGCCGGCATCCGAAAGGGTCAAGGTCCGGGCCGCCTTGTCGGGGACGATGCGGACCTTGGCGTCGGGGGGCAGCGCGGAGGCCTGATCGGTCAGCGCCTCGAAGCGGCGCCGGTCCATGGCGTCGGCGGCATTGGCCACCAGCTCGCGCAGGAAGATCTCGCGGTCCGAATAGAGGGCGTGGACCACGAGGTCCAACAGGCGCCCGACTTCGGCACCGAATTCGTGCCGCTCCACGGTGTCGCTCAAGGGATCGCCTCCGGATGTCGAAAGGGGTTGGCTGTCGGGCGCGATATGCCTCCGCCCCCTGGAGAATTCAATGCCGGTCAAGGTTGGCCGGTCGCGGATCACCCGTCCCGCCGCGCGACGACGACCGGCGCGTGATTTTTTTGGGAAACCTTGCGGCGCCTCGAGCGTAGCGTTGGCTCAAGACACCCCGCCGGAGGACCGAGCGCGATGGAACCGATGAAGCCCATGGAACCGATGAAGCCGATGGAGCCCATGAAGCCGATGAAGGGCTCGGAGCCCTGGTGGCCGCAGGAGCTCGGCCAGCCCTCGACCAGCGGCGGCCAGAACGACATGCGCTACGCGTTCTTCCCCGACAAGCAGCGGCTCCTAGTCGAGACCAACGGCAAGCTGACGACCTACGACAGCGGGGACCACCGCATCAGCGGCGTCTCCCAGTCGAACGGCCGGGCACCGAGCTTCACCAGCCAGAACGGCGACGTGAACGTGAACGATCTCAAGGTCGTGGATTGAGCAAGGTCGTGGATTGAGGACGCGCCCGGCGCGGGGTAGTCCCGCGCCGGCTCACGCCACGGCGCGGGACGGTCCCGCGGGGACGGACGACCAGCGCTCGATCATCTGGGGCACGTCGCGCGCCGGCCCGGGCTTGGCGAAGAAGTAGCCCTGGCCTTCGTCGCAGCCCTCGCAGCGCAGGCGGTCGAACTGCTCCTGGGTCTCGATGCCTTCGCCGGTGGTGCGCATTCCGAGGCTGAGCCCGAGGCCGATCACGGCGCGCACGATCAGTCCGGAATCCGTCTTGCTCGTGATGTCGCGCACGAAGGACTGATCGATCTTGATCTTGTCGAAGGGGAAGCTGCGCAGGTAGCTCAGGCTGGAATAGCCCGTGCCGAAATCGTCCATGGCGATCCGCACCCCGAGGCGGCGCAGGGCGTAGAGGGTCGCCAGCGTGGCGAGGTTGTCCTTCAGGAGCACCGATTCGGTGATCTCCAGTTCCAGGCGGCCCGGCGGCAGGCGGCTCTTGGCCAGGGCCGTGCGCACGGACTCGACGATGATCTCGTCGCGGAACTGCACCGCCGAGACGTTCACCGCGACCTTGATGCCGTCCGGCCAGCGCATCGCCTCCGTGCAGGCCGTGGTGAGGCACCAGGCGCCGAGGGGGACGATGAGGCCGATCTCCTCGGCCACCGCGATGAATGCCCCCGGCGGCACGAGGCCGCGCACGGGGTGGCGCCAGCGGACCAGGGCCTCGAAGCCGCCGATGCGCCGACTGCGGAAATCGTAGATCGGCTGATAGTGCAGTTCGAACTCGTCGCGCACCAGCGCCTCGCGCAGGTCGAGTTCGAGGGCCCGGCGCGCCCGCAGACTGACGTCCATCTCCACCTCGAAGAAGCGCTTGGTGCCGCGCCCGTCCGCCTTGGCGCGGTAGAGAGCTACGTCGGCGTTCTTGAGGAGCTTCTCGCAGGTGGTGCCGTCGCCGGGGGCAAAGCAGATGCCGATGCTGACCCCGACGCTGGCGCGGTGTCCGTCGAGGTCGTAGGGCGCGCTGACGACGTCGATGATGCGGCGCGCGAGCACGGCGGCGTCCTGCGGCTGCTCGGCCCCGGCCAGGATGATGGCGAACTCGTCGCCGCCGAGGCGCGCGACGGTGTCGACCTCGCGCACGCAGGCCCGGAGCCGGTCGGCCACCGCGCGCAGGAGGGCGTCGCCCACGGGATGGCCGAGGGTGTCGTTGACCTCCTTGAACCGGTCGAGGTCGAGGCACAGCACCGCGAAGGGGCTCCCGCGGCCCAGATGCGCCACCGCCTCCTCGATGCGCTCGCCGAACATCGCCCGGTTCGGCAGGCCGGTGAGGACGTCGTGACGGGCCATGAAGGCGATGCGGGCATCCGCCTCCCGGCGCTCGGTGACGTCCTCGAAGGTGGCCACGAGGCCGCCGCCGCGCACGGCCTTGTGCGAGACCGCCACCACGCGGCCGTCGCTGAGGTGGAGGAAGTCGGAATCGCTGGGCCGGCCCGGGGCCGTCTCGGCCAGGGCGAGGGCGAAGGCGTCCGGTTCGTCATGCGCGTAGGCGGTGCCGGCGCTGCTGATGGCCGCCACCGCGCGATAGGGCAGGCCGAGGGGCAATTGCGCGGGGGCGAGGCCGAAGATCTCACAGTAGCGCCGATTGACCACGGTGAGCCGGCCGGCGGCGTCGAACAGGCACAGGCCCTGGGACATGTTGTCGAGGGCCGTGTCGAGGCGCAGGTTGGTCGACTGAAGGGTGGCCTCCTGCTGCTTGAGCAGGGTGATGTCGCTGCAGACCGCGATGAAGCCGCCGCTGCGGGTGGCGTTCCGGCTGATCCGGAGCCAGCGTCCGTCGCCGAGGCGCAACTCACTGCGCTCCTCCCGGGCGTCGAGGAGCGCCCGGGCGAGGCATCCGGCGCCCGCGGCCGAGCGCGCCACGAGACTCGCGATGGCGCTGCCGGCCGGGAGGGTGCCGGCCGCGAACCCGAGATAGTCGTCGGCCTGGCTGTTGGTGAGGGTGATGCGGCCGGCCTCGTCGACGACCACGATGCCCTCGCGGGAGGTCTCCAGGGCGTCCGCGAGCTGGTCCTCGGCCGAGATGCGCTGGGCGACTTCCTGCTCCATCGCCTGCCGGATGTTGTCGCGCATGACGCCCATGGCGACCAGGAGCGTGCCGATCTCGTCGGCGCTCCCGGTCGGCATGGTTCCGCTGAGATCGCCGGCCGCGATGCGCGAGGCCGCCCGCGAGGCCTCGGCAAGGGGCCGCATGATGCGGCGCGCGAGGCCGAACGCCACGGTTCCGGAAAGGAGCACGGCGATCAGGGTGCCGAAGAGGTTGATCTGGGTCTCGCGCGCCACGATGGCCCGCGCCTGCTGGCGGTAGATGAAGCCGTCGCCGGCGGTGTGGTTGATGAAGAGGTCGAAGTTCTCCTCCGCGATCGCGGCGTAGCGGTCGAGATCCGCGTAGGCATCCTCGGTCCGGCCCTGGCCCGCGAGCTTGGAGCGGGCGGCGGTCCAGGCCGCCACGGCCTGCTCGGCGGCCCGCGCGGCTTCGGTGGCCCGGTCGGACTGGGCGCGCTCGACGGCGATCGCGAGATCCTCCGCCAGCGACCGCTGGAGGCTGACGACCCGTTCTTCGAGGGCCGTTCGCGCCGCCGGATCGCTCATCAGCCAGCGTCGTGCCTCCACGGCCCGCATTCCGGCGAAATCGGTGGCGGCAGCCCGTGCGTAGTTGATGGACATCAGCGAGCGGTCGAAGGTCTGGCTTACGAGCTCGTCCGCCCGCCGGATGCTCGACGCCGCCGACAGTCCGAGCGCACCCGTGATCGCGCTCATCACCAGGAAGGCGATCACGATCCGGCCGCGGATCGTACCGAGCATCGCGCCGAGCCTGTCCAGCATGCTCCGGCGACGCCGTCCGCCGGTCGTCATCGGTGCTTCGGGAGGTGTCATCAAATCCGTCCGTCCAACGATGACGGTCAGTATGCCGGACAGACGTTAAGGTGATCTTGAGGTGTCGCGCCGGCGCCCGCTGCCTTAACGTACGCTTCACGCACATGTGGGACAGTGACGTTGCAGGGTTTCGAATACGCCGGTCGCAGCGGGATTTCGGGACTTCACCGGCGTGATCCGCGCCTCGCCATGTTTCTACGAACGGACCTTCGATGCGACGCCTCTCCGCTTGTTGCCTGATCTTCGGCGTGCTGGGTGTGGCGAGTGCCGGAATCGCCCTGGCGGCGGTCGGCGCGCCGATCCTTCACGTGTCCCAGAAGGGGCGGGCGTTTCAGCCGAACGCCCTCCTGGTGCCGCGCGGGGCCAGTGTCGAGATCGTCAACGACGACGGCGATCTGCTGCACCACGTCTACGTCGATGCGCCCGATTTCAATTTCGATTCCGGCGACCTGAAGCCCGGAAGCCGGATCAAAGTCACCTTCCCGATCCGGGGAACCTTCGCGGTGTTGTGCGGCATTCATCCCAAGATGAAGCTCAGCGTCCGGGTCGAGGGCCAGTGAGCGCGCGCCGCACCGCCTGATGGACACTCCGTCACCCCGGAAGGCCCCCGCCCGGGATGGCGCGGAGGCCGTTCGGTAAGCCCGGATCCATCCCGGCGGCGTCTCCCCGGCGGGGATAGACCCGTTCAGAGGGTGCTGGTGCCCTGGAGTACGGCGTGGGCGCCGTAATAGAGCCCGATGAAGGCTGCCAGCGCGGCGCCGTACCCGACCGGCGTCAGCGCCAGGTTGCGCAGGCGATAAGGTGCGGTGGCGTTGTCGGCGGCGATCGCCACCATCGCCACGATGATCGGGGCGTGGCCGATGGCGTCGATCTTGCCGAACTCGAAGATCGCCGAGATGAAGGTCGCCGCCAGGAGGATCGCAGAGACACGGCGGACCAGCGGCGTACAGATCAGCGCGAAGGCGAGGACGAACTCCACCGCACCGGCCGCCTTCATGAAGTACTCGCCGCTGAAGCCGAAGGTCATGCCCGGATGCTCGACGAACAGCGGGTACGACCATTGTGGGTAGGCCCACTTCTCCACCGAGGCCCACATCAGGGTGACGGCAGCCGTGTAGCGCACCACGTCGAGGGGACGGATGCCGCCGGGGAGCGAGCGGCCGAGGCCCGTGAGGGCGATGTAGGCGGCCACGCCGAGGAAGACCGGGTAATCGGCGAGGTGGAAGGCGCCGTACTCGCGGATCGCGGTGACGAACAGGACCACGATGCCGAGCGCCGAGAACGGCATCGTGCGGCGCCACAGGAAGCCCACCGCGATGGCGAGTTGGAACCAGGGCAGGGCGGCGTTGGCCGTCTTCAGCTCCGGCGTGAGAATGACGCCGCCCAGGGTCCAGAGGGCGACGAAGAAACCGCCGCAGACGGCGCGGAACAGCAACTCGGTGTTGTCGCGGGCCCAGGCCGTGGCACGGTCCAGGGATCGGATCAGCGCTGCCCCCAGCACCGTCCCCTCGAGCAGCCCCCCGACCACGAGGGCGAGCAGCGAGAGGCCGACCAGTTTCTCGAAATCCGCGCACAAGACCTCGCCGAGGCCGCGCGGTGCACCCGCCAGATCGTAGGCGCAGAACCATTTCACGTGGGCCATCGCGGCATTGGTGCCCGCGACGGTGAAGAAAGCCGTCGTCATCATGACTGCGGTGCGCGGCAGCCAACGTCTTCCGGGTTGCATGGGGAGGCCTTGCTGAGAGAACCGGCGATCGGGGGCTTGCCGGCCCGATGAAAACTACGCGCCTTCGATGCATTGCGGAAGGAAGTTGTTAATGGATCTTAGCGAATGGTTAACTTCGATTCGGAGGATCGCGTCCGCCTGCGCCGTCCGCGCCGAAGGTTCTGATGGTGTTCATCGTCCGCGCCGTCGCCGTGTAACGAATCGATGACGATGCCGCGCGAATCTCCCGGGCCGGCCATGGTTCGCTAACCTTGGAAGCGCTACGGGAAGTCACACCGTCGTCGCACAGGGAGGGGAGCTGTGATCGCCGCCTTGAGCCTGTCGAGCCTCCTTCTGGGGACCGGTCTCTCCTTCGCGGCGACGCGCAGTCCCGCCCGGTCCGAGATCTGCGAGATCTGGTCCGGCCGGCTGCTCATCGCCGGCCTCGGGCTCCTGGGCGCCGGCCTGCCGCTGTTTCGCTGACGGCCGTGGTCCCGGATGCTCAGTTCAGGCGGGGACCGCCCGGAACCTCGGCGCTGAGTGTCCGCAGGAAGGCTAGGAGGTCGCGCTTCTCGGCCTCCGTCAGGCCGATCGGCGCGATGGCGGGCGACCGACTCGGCCGCTCGATCCCGCCGCGGTCGTAGAGGTCGATGACCTCCGCCAGGGTGGCGAGCGAGCCGTCATGCATGTACGGCTCGCGCTCGGCGACGTCGCGCAGCGTCGGGGTCTTGAAGGCGTAGCGCAACTGCACCGAGTTCCGGAAGAAAGCGGCCCGGCCGATATCCTCGCCGGTGCCCACGCCGATGTCGTGGAACGAACCGTCCGTGAAGGTCCAGCCGGAATGGCAGGCGGCGCACCGGCCCTTTCCGTTGAAGACCGCGAACCCCGCCTTCGCGCTGGAGCCGATCGCCGTCTCGTCGCCCTCCACCCAGCGGTCGAAGGGCGCCCGGCCGGAGACGATCGTCCGCTGGAAGGTCGCCAGCGCCATCTGGATCCGCCGCCGGGTGACCGCGGCCCCGGCGGATTCTGGCACCGCGTCCGCCGCTCCGGGACCCCCCGCGAACGCCTCGGAGAAGGCGCGCACGTAGTCGGGAACCCGAGCGAGCCGCGCGATGGCTTCCGCCTCGCGCAGGTTCATGGCGCTGGGGCTGGTGATCGGCGTGAAGGTCACGTCCTCGAGGTCGCGGAACTTGCCGTCCCACCCCAGGATCGGAATCTGGGCCACATCCAGCAGTGTCGGTGTGCGGACCTTCATCGCGGCGCCGGTCTCGCCGATGCCGCGCGGGCGGTTGTCGCTCCAGGACTGGGAGGGGACGTGGCAGGACGCGCAGCTCATCGTTCCCCCGCCCGACAGGATGGGATCGAAGAACAGGCGCCGCCCGAGTTCGGCCTTGGCCGGGCTGTCGGGATTGTCCGCCGGGTAGGGGACCTCCGCGACGCGCCGGTAGGTCTCGCGCAGGGCGGCGAGCCCGTCCGGAATCGTGTCGCTCCGGGCGGAGCGATCCGGGTCGGGCTGGCCGGCCCGGGGGGCGTCGGGAGCCAGGCCCACCGCCGCGACGGCGAGCAGCGCAGCGCCGGCGAGCGCGCCGCTGATCTGTCTGCGCATCGCGATCTCCTGATCAGCCAGCGCTAGGACAAACCCGTTAACGAACCCTCACGGCTGCGCGGGCGGCGCACATGTCGCACCCGGAAGCCCGGAACGTCTGGCGCGAACGTTGCTTAGGCCGCCCCAGCCAGGGATGGCTGCGAAACCCGTCAGGTGCCCTGGGGTCTCAGGCAACCCGGGATATCGCATCGCTTCAGGACGAGAGGCTCGGAATGACGAAATACAAACTCGAGTATATTTGGCTCGACGGTTACACTCCGGTGCCGAACCTTCGCGGCAAGACCCAGATCAAGGAATTCGACGCCTTCCCGACCCTCGAGCAGCTTCCGCTCTGGGGCTTCGACGGCTCCTCGACGATGCAGGCCGAGGGCGGCAGCTCCGACTGCATGCTCAAGCCCGTGCGTCACTTCCCCGATTCCACCCGCAAGAACGGCGTTCTGGTGATGTGCGAAGTGATGATGCCGGACGGCGTCACCCCGCACGCCTCCAACAAGCGCGCCACCATCCTCGACGATGACGGCGCCTGGTTCGGTTTCGAGCAGGAATACTTCTTCTACAAGGATGGCCGCCCGCTCGGCTTCCCGACCGCGGGCTACCCCGCTCCGCAGGGCCCGTACTATTGCGGCGTCGGCTACAAGGAAGTCGGCAGCATCGCCCGCAAGATCGTCGAGGAGCACCTCGACCTCTGCCTCGACGCCGGCATCAACCACGAGGGCATCAACGCCGAGGTGGCCAAGGGCCAGTGGGAATTCCAGATCTTCGGCAAGGGCTCCAAGAAGGCCGCCGACGAGATGTGGGTCGCCCGCTACCTGCTGCAGCGCCTCTGCGAGACCTACGAGATCGACGTCGAGTACCATTGCAAGCCGCTGGGTGCCACCGACTGGAACGGCTCGGGCATGCACGCCAACTTCTCGACCGAGCACATGCGCACGATCGGCGGCAAGGGCTACTTCGAGGCGCTGATGGCGGCCTTCAAGGAGAACCTCGACGACCACATCGCGGTCTACGGTCCGGACAACCACATGCGCCTGACCGGCAAGCACGAGACCGCGGCGATCGACCAGTTCAGCTACGGCGTGGCCGATCGCGGCGCCTCGATCCGCGTGCCGCACAGCTTCGTCAACAACGAGTACAAGGGCTACCTGGAAGACCGCCGTCCCAACAGCCAGGGGGACCCCTACCAGATCGCCTCGCAGATCCTGAAGACCATCGCGTCGGTTCCGACCGCCGGTGAGGCGCAGGCTGCCGCCTAAGTTCTAGGCATTTTCGCGGGCATCCTGCCTGCTTCGACATCAAGGCCTGCCGCTTCACCCGCGGCAGGCCTTTCTTTTTGCCCATTCCTTGGGCTCTGATGGCGCGTGGTGATCACGCGGAGGGGGTCTGAGCCTCGGCGTCGAATTCCAGGGCGAAGCGCGCGCCCGGGCGGCTGATGCAGCGATCGATCCAGGCGTCGAGGACCGGGTCGCCGGGCTTGCCGAACCAGGCATAGGGCGAGTGGAGCAGCAGGTCCGCCGCCGTGAATTGCGCGCCGAACAGGAAGGGGCCTTCCGCCAGCGCTTCGCGCAGACGCTCGCGCATCGCCGCGCCGTCCCGGAAGGTCGCCGCGAGGGCGGGGTGCGAAAGGCCGATGGCTTCGAGGACCATCACCGGCTCGACCACGCCCGCATACCAGGCGAACCAGCCGAGATAGGCGCCGCGCTGCGGGTGCCCGAGCGGGATGTTCAGGCCGGCTTGCGGAAACAGGTCGGCGAGGTGGAGCATGATCGCGCTGCTCTCCCGAACCGCTACGCCGTCATGGACGAGGAACGGAACCTTGCCCTCGGGATGCGGGTTGCGGGGGTCGCGCTGGCCGGAGCCGTCCCGGCGCGGGATGGCGACCCGCTCGATCGCCACCGCATCCAGCGCGTTCAGTTCGTGGAGCAGGGCGACGACGCGGGTCGAGCGGCTCTGGGGGGAATGATAGAGGGTCAGCATGGGGGATGGCTCCGGTTGGCGGTTTCGACGCCCCCGTCTATACCTGAGCTCAACTGCCAGTTTGCGTCAGTTGCGCGATGCCCCGGACCGACCGCCTGTTTCGCCTGCTCCAGGCCCTGCGCATGCTGCCGGCGCCGGTGACGGCCGCGCGGCTCGCCGAGGAGACCGGCGTCTCGATCCGCTCGCTCTACCGCGACATCGACAGCCTGCGGGCGGCCGGCGCCCTCATCGAGGGTGAGCGCGGCTACGGCTACCGCCTGATCGAGGACGGAGCGCTGCCGCCGCAGATCTTCGACCGGATCGAGATCGAGGCCCTGGTGCTCGGTCTCGCGGAAGTGCGGCACATGGGAGACCCGGCCCTGGCGCGGGCGGCGGACGCGGTGCTCGCCAAGGTGGTGGCGACCCTGCCGGACGCGAGCCAGCAGCATCTGCTCCATGCCGTGTCCCGGGTCCGCCGCTCCGAGATGCGCTTTTCGCCCTCGGTCGGGATGGCGGCGATCCGGGAGGGGTGCTGGCGCGAGGAGGCGGTGACGATCCGCTACGCCGACAAGGACGATCGCTTCACCGAGCGCACGATCTGGCCGCTGGCGATCGTCTATCTCGACCGCAAGCTCGTGGTCCTGGCCTGGTGCTGCCTGCGCGCGGGCTACCGGATGTTTCGCGCCGACCGGATCGCGGCCGCCGAGGCCGCCGGCGCGAGTTTCCGGCCGAGGCGCGTCACGCTGCTGCGCACCTATCTCGACGCGCTGGCGCAGGGAGGCTCCGCCGGGTCGGGCGCGTGACCCGCCCGGGCCGGCGTCACGCCCCGAAGATCGACCAGCCGAGGCGCTTCGTCAGCATCTCCAGCGCGATGCGGCCGAGATGCGAGTTGCCGGAGGCGTCGAGCCCCGGCGACCACACGGCGATCGAGGCCCGGCCCGGCGCGATGGCGAGGATGCCGCCGCCGACGCCGCTCTTGCCCGGCAGGCCGACGCGGTAGGCGAACTCCCCCGAGCCGTCGTAGTGGCCGCAGGTCAGCATCACGGCGTTGATGCGCCGCGCCCGCTCGGGCGAGACCACCGAGTGGCCGGTGGCGGGGTTGCGCCCGGAATGGGCCAGGAAGCGCCCCGCCTGGGCGAGCTGCCGGCACGACATGCTGATGGCGCAGTGGTGGAAGTAGACGCCGAGGGTGAAATCCACCGGATTGTCGAGGACGCCGAAGGATTTCATGTAGTTGGCCAGGGCCACATTGCGGAAGCCCGTGCGCAGCTCGGAGGCCGCCACCGCCTCGTCGATGGTGATCGTCGGGTCCTGCGCCAGGAACTGCATGAAGCGCAGGATCTCGCCGAGGGCCTCCCGGGGCTGGTGGCCAGAGAGGATCAGGTCGGTGACCGCGATGGCGCCCGCATTGATGAACGGGTTGCGCGGGATGCCGCGCTCGCGCTCCAGCTGGACGATGGAGTTGAACGGGCTGCCCGAGGGCTCGCGCCCGACCCGGCGCCAGAGCCGGTCGCCCGCCATGCCGAGCGCCAGGGTCAGGGTGAAGACCTTCGAGATGCTCTGGATCGAGAAGGGCGCGTCGCTGTCTCCGCCCGCCGCCACGTGCCCGTCCGCATCGATCACCACGAGGCCGAAAGCCTTCGCGTCGACGCGGGCGAGTTCGGGAATGTAGGTCGCCACCTCGCCCCGATCCGTCCGATCCTGCATTTCGTCCGCGATGTCCCGGACGACGCGGTCGAGTTCGGACGAATCTGTCTGCATCGGATTGTTTCTGAACGGAGGGATCGGAACGGCCCGATCCCGGGCCGCAAGCGGCGGGCCACGCGGGCCACGTCGGCGGGCTCCATGACGGACAGGCGGGGGGGCGGCGCGACCGGCCCAAGCGCGACGGCCTCGATTCGGCCCCTTATTGTTCAGCTTGGAGACAGGATTTCGGAACTATAGACGGGCGTCGATCGCGCTTGATCGTGGTCATGCGTTTGTATCCAATCGTTTCTGGATCGAGTGGCGTGATTTCGGCCTGCATTCGCAGGCTTAAGATCAGATGAATACATTTTTCAGAACGCGTTAAATCGTGCGTCGCTAGCACCGCCGTCGAAATGACGGCGCACCTTCGCACCCCGATCGCGGCCGTCGAGCGATGAGCAGCGATGAGCATTAAGACGAGCGATCCGAACCTCAGCGTCGAATTTCCCGTGCCCGCGGCGGCATCCACCGTTCCGGCACACGCACCCCCCGCGGGGTCCGAACCCGTCGGCATCCCCCTCGAGGCGCGCCGACGGATCGGGCGCAACCTGCGCCTTCTCTACGCCGAAGTGCTGAACCAGCCGCTTCCCGACCGCTTCGACGCCCTTCTCACCGAACTGGCCGCCCGTGGCGAGACGCGAGGATCCTCATGATGACCGCGATGCAAGCCCCGGTCGGCACGCCGCGCGGTGCCGACGACGAGATGCGCGAGCTTCTGCTCGGCGCGATCCCGGCTCTGCGCGCCTTCGCGTTCTCGCTGACCTACGATCTCGACCGCAGCGACGACCTCGTCCAGGATACGCTCGTGCGCGCCTGGACCAAAGCCGACAGCTTCACGCGGGGCACCAACCTCACGGCCTGGCTGTTCACGATCCTGCGCAACCTGTTCTATTCCGAGCAGCGCAAGCGCAAGCGCGAGGTCGAGGATGCGGACGGCACCCTGGCCGGGCGCCTCACCAGCCTGCCGGAGCAGGAGATCCGCGTGGAGATGCGCGAATTCCAGGAGGCCCTCGACGGTCTGCCGCTGAGCCAGCGCGAGGCGCTGGTCCTCGTGGGCGCGCAGAACTTCACCTACGAGGAAGCGGCCGAGATCTGCGGCGTCGCCGTCGGCACCATGAAGAGCCGGGTCAGCCGGGCCCGCGTCCGCCTCATCGAGACCCTTGGCATGAACGGCACCGACGATATCGGCGCCGATGCCGTCACGCGGGCGGCCCTTGAAGCGCAGGCGTGACGGTCGGCCTGGGCCGGCCTCACGCCAGGGACGCCCGCACCGCGCGGGCCACCGCCGCCCGCGCCGCTTCGCTGCGGTCGCCGAGGAGGCGCCGGCCGGAGGCGATCACCTGCAGGGCTTCGCGGCTGCTGCCCTCGCGCAGGGCCACCGCTTCGAGGTCTCGCAGGTACGCGATGACGTCCGCGCGGGCCTGCGTGTTCCGGTTCAGAACCGGCTCCACCCGGGCGGTGACGTCATGCGTCACCGAGGCCCAGAACGCGGCCGATCCGGCAGAATTCTCGTGCATCGTCGATGCTCCTGACATGTCCGGGCATTGATCATCGAGGGTCCGGAACATGGGGGACGCCCGCGCTCCGGACCCTCGACCCCATAGCGGCGTCCGCTCCGGGGATTCAATAACCTTCGTCAAAAGCCGAACGGAGCCGCGTCCGGTTGCTGGCGGCACAGGGGCGTCCTGCTCGGCGACGACCACGCCTCGCCTGCGACCGCGCGAACGGCCGGTGCATTGCGCTGATCCGAGACGTTGCTTTTTGGCTCGCGGCCCGCGCACCCTGGTGCGGCCCGGTCGCCCGTCCGTGGCGGATGCAAAGCCCCCCGACGAGAGGCCCATGGCCCGCAAGCGCGCGCGACCGACGAACGAGATCCTGCTGGAGGCGGCCATGCGCCTCGGCCTGCCGCCCCGGAGCGTCGAGGCGGAGGCCCTGCGACTCCATCTCGGCCTGCCGGAGTTCGGCGGCTTCGTCGAGGATGCGGTGGTGGCCAAGGCCCTGCGCGAGCTGAAGGCCCGGCGCGCCTTCGCGGAGGGTGGGATCGCGGCCCTCAAGAAGACGGTGCCGACCCTGCGCGGCGCGGCGATGCGGGACGGCAGCATCGCCTGGTCCATCCGCACCCTGATCCCCGTCCTCGACGGTGGGCGCCTCGATCTGCGGATCGACGCCGCGCCCGAGACCGGCATCGCCGGCATCCTGGCCGGCATGGCCCATCGCAACGATCCGACCTGGCGCCTCGACGAATTGCGCGCCGCCGTCGCCGAGACCTCGGTGCGGACCGCGAAATCCCTGCGCCGTGCGGTAGAGCGCCTGCGCGATCAGGTGGCCGAGGACCTGCGCGAGGTCGGCGCCGACGCCGTCACCTACATCGACCATCTCGACCGCTCCCTGCGCTCGCGGGCCTTCCTGCTCTCGCCCAACCTCAACCAGTCCCTCACCGACACCCTGAAGGGCGTGCGAGCGCGTGCCCGCAACGTGGCCCGCGAGGATTCGCGCCTGCGCCGCCTGCGCGATCAGGTCGGATTCGGGGCCTATATCGAGAAGTTCACGGCGGCCCGGCGCCTCGGCCGGCGCATCGTCTTCCACATGGGACCGACGAATTCCGGCAAGACCTATGCGGCCCTGGAGATGCTGCGCGCCGCCCCCACGGGCACCTACCTCGCCCCCTTGCGCCTGCTGGCGCTCGAGAACTACGAGGCCCTGGCCGAACGCGGCCTGCGCGCGGGCATGGTGACGGGCGAGGAGACGCTGGGCGACCTCAACCCGACGCACACCGCCCGCACCATCGAGACCGCCGACCTCATCCGGCCCGTCGACGTCGCGGTCATCGACGAAATCCAGATGATCGCCGATCCCGACCGGGGCTGGGCCTGGACCAACGCACTGTTCGGCATCCCCGCCCGCCTCGTGGTGGTCTGCGGCTCGGACGATGCGCTGGCCGCCGTGCGCCGCGCGGCGGAAGCCGCCAACGAGTCCCTCGAGGTCGTCACCTTCGTGCGCAAGACGCCGCTGGTGCTGCAGGAGGCGCCCGTGCCCCTGGAGAAGGTGACGCCGGGCGACGCGGTCGTGGCGTTCTCGCGCCGGGCCGTCCACGAGAACCGCGAGATCCTGGTGGCGGCCGGGCATCGGGTGGCGACGATCTATGGGGCGCTCTCGCCCGAGGTGCGGCGCGCCGAGGCGGCGCGCTTCCGGGCGGGGGAGGCCGACGTGCTCGTCACCACCGACGCCATCGGCATGGGCCTCAACCTCGGCCCCCTGAAGCGGATCGTGTTCTCGGCGGTGCGCAAGTGGGACGGGGTCGGCGAGCGGGCGCTGACCAATTCCGAGATCCGCCAGATCGCCGGCCGCGCCGGCCGCTTCGGACACCAGGACGAGGGCTACGTCGCCGCCGTCGACGAGACAGGGCTGGAGCCGATCCGGGCGGCACTCGCCGGCGCGCCGACGGCGCCCGCCGCCGACACGCGCTTCTTCGTGCGGCCCGACCTCATCGCGATCAATTCCGTGGCCGAGGAGATGCGCACCGACAGCCTGCGGGAGGTGCTGGCGCATTTCGCCCGCGCCACCTTCTATGCCGGCTCGCCGTTCCAGCCCTCGGCGCTCGAAGAAATTCTGGAGATCGCCCGGGTGGTCGACAAGGCGCGACTCCCGATCGCGGAAAAATTCGCGTTCTCGGTCTGCCCGGTGGACCGGCGCGACCCGGTCTCGCTGGGCCTGCTGGAGCGCTGGACCCAGGCTCGCGCGCAGGGCGCCACGGTGCCGGCCCTGCGGGCCAACCTCGCCGGGGAACTCGACTACCAGGAGCGGACGGTGAAGCTCGCCAGCGCCTATCTCTGGCTGTCACGGCGGTTTCCCGAGACCTTCGACGATGCCGAGGCGATGCGGGAGATGCGCGCGCGGGCCAACGGCGCCATCGAGCGCCACCTTCAGGAGACGGCGACCCGCAAGGTCGAGCGCCGCTCACGCCGGGCAAAGGCGGCCGGCTGAGCCGTCCGAATGCGGACCGGCCAGCCAAGGGGAGGGAGGTTCCCTCCCCGGCGCCGATCCGAGGGTTCGTGGAGGCGGGTTCCGCTCAGGCAGACTTGAGGTGTGCGGCGAGATGCTTGTTCATCTCGAACATCGTGCACTTGTCCTTGCCGAAGACCTTCTTCAGCTTGTCGTCGGCCAGGATCTCGCGCTTGTTCTCGGGGTTCTGGAGGTTGTGCTTCTTGATGTATTCCCAGACCTTGCTGACGACCTCGCCGCGCGGCAGGGCGGCGGTGCCGACGACGGCGGCCAGCTCGGCGGAGGGCTTGAGCGGCTGCTGCAGGGCGTTCGGCTTGGCACCGTCACCCTTCGGCGCGGCGACCTTCTTGCCCTTGGCGGCCGGGGCCGGCTTCTCGGCCTCCTTCGGCGCAGCCTTGGGGGCCGCCTTCTCCGCAGTCTTGGTGGTGCTCTTCGCCATGGGATCTTCCTCCGGATGTCGGCGGTGAGTGCCGGTACGCCCACGGCCGGTGGCCTCGCAGCGCATAGCTGCAACAACTAAGCGGTGCTGCGAGCGTTCCAAGGGGATTCCGCTCTTGGGCGCCCCGTCATCCACAGGCGCGACGGCCACGGGCGGGGCTCATCCGCCTTCGAGGCGAGACGAGGCCGGCTCGACTTGCATGAAATCTTGCGCGTCCGCGACCTGTACTTGATGCGCCGGTGGCTCCCGGTGCCGGACCGGACCCTTCCGCGCGGGACGATAAATACGGTTCTATAGCAATGGTTTAACCAGATACCAGCGGGGTCCTGCGGGGGTTCCGCCGGAGGGGGCGGCATCGCTTCGCGCCTGCCGGCGGCGCCCCGCCGAACGCGCTTTTCCCACCGACTGGGTCGGCGCCCGCCCCACGCCGCTGGGGTGACAAGAATTTGTGTGCCCGGGTCAAGAATTGACCGCTCACGAATGCAAGATCTCGCAAGGCCGCTTAGCGCGTCTGCCGGCCGGGCCGGGCGGCGCCCGATTCCGGGACGCGCGGGGCGGTGGCACGACACCGATCCTTAAGGGCGTTCCGCTACGCGGCAATCATGATCCTCATCGCCTTCTCACTCTCCCTGTGCGCGGCCGCCGTGCTCATCGTCGGGCTCGGTGCCGTGGTGTCGGTCGAGACCCCGGCAAACCCCGTCGCGCGCGGGAACGCAGGCTTGGTCTGAGCGCCCGAACCGCCCTGCCCGGCGCCCCGCCCGCGGGGCGCCGTGGGCCGAACCGAGCGCGTGCCTCGGACGTTGCGCCCGGGTTCCTCCAGGTCACGATCGCGCCCGCATGCTCGAATCCACCGTTCCGACCTCCCTCGACAGCACGGCCCACATCATCCAGATCGCGCTGACGCCGATCTTCCTGCTGTCCGGCATCGCGACCCTTCTCAACGTCTTCGGGACACGGCTCGCGCGGGTGGCCGATCAGGCCGAGCGCATTTCGCAGGCGATCGCGGGCGCGTCCGGTCCCGAGCAGCACCGCCTGGCGCACCGCATGAACGCCCTGCGCCGGCGCTCCCTCGCCCTCGACGCCGCCGTGATCCTCGGGGCTCTCGGCGGGGTCGCCACCTGTGGCGCCGCCCTCACCCTGTTCGTTGGGGCGCTGCGGGACGCAACGGTGGCCAACATCCTGTTCCTGCTGTTCGGCCTCGCCATCCTCTGTACCCTGAGCGCCCTGATGGTCTTCGGCTTCGAGATGCTCCTGTCGAGCCGGGGCATCCGCGAGCGTGTCGCGGTGCGCCAGTCCGAGGTGGCCGAGGAGACCGGCGCGCCGATGGACACCCGGCTCTGAACCGGCCCTCCCGTCGCGACGATCCCCTGGAACCGCACCGGCCATCGGAGCTTGTCCGGTCACGCGTCTGCCTTCGCCGGACGCGCCCGACCCAGAGCCGCGAACCCGCAGGAGGAATGCCATGCCGACGGATCTCCCGAACGAGCGCAGCATCCGGCCCGCCGGATCGATGGAACTCGACCCCTCCGCCGAGGGGGTGGCCATCGACGAGACCCCGCGCCTCATCGCCTCGAACAAGGTCGAGGGCACCTCGGCCTACAGCCGCGAGGGCGAGCATATCGGTACGGTCTACAACTTCATGGTCGACAAGGTCTCGGGGCAGGTCGCCTACGCGGTGATCTCGTTTGGCGGCTTCCTCGGCCTCGGCGAGAGCTACCACCCGGTGCCCTGGCGCGCCCTGACCTACAGCGTCGAACTCGGCGGCTACATCGTCGAGATCGATCAGGACACCCTGGCGGGCGCGCCCACCCACGGGCCCGGCGAGGACCCGTTTTCCGATCCGACCTTCGGCACCCGCGTCGACGGCCATTACGGCGGCCGGAAAGTGCCCACGGCTTAAGGATCGATTCCCACGGCCTAAAGGGTCAGCGCTCCGGCGCGGCCGTGATCCGCTCGAAGTCGAGGAGCGCGGTCTCGATCACGATCTGGGTGCGGCTGATCACGTCGAGTTTGCGCAGGATCTCGGAGACGTGCGCCTTCACGGTCGAATCCCCGACCTGGAGTTCGTGCGCGATCTGCTTGTTGAGCTTGCCCTGGCGGATCATGGCCAGCACCCGCAACTGCTGCGGCGTCAGGCTCGCGACCCGCTCGGCGAGGGGCGCCTTGCGGGCGGATGACGCGCCGAGCGGCGCGTTCGGCAGGTTCGCCGGCACCGAGAGGCCCCCCGCCAGCACGTCCGCGATGGCCCGCGTGAGGGTCGACTTGTCGACGGCCTTCGGCACGAACCCAGCCGCACCGTGCTCCAGGGTCTCCCGGATGATGCGCGGGTCCTCGAGGCCGGAGACGACGAGGATGGGGACCCGCGGCACCTGCGCGCGAATCGCCATCAGCCCCTCGAAGCCGGTGACGCCCTGCATCGAGAGGTCGAGGAGGATGATCTCGATGGCGGGCTGGGCCGACAGCACCGCGCAGGCGCTGGCGATGCCGTCGGCCTCGTGCAGGGTCGCGTCGGGGTAGGCGAGGCCCACCGCGCTGGCGAGCGCATCGCGAAACAGCGGGTGATCGTCGACGATGAGGAGATGCATGCCCGTTCCGCCCGGCGGGTGCGCCCCTTTTCCGGGACCGTTCGGTGCCGCATTGCGCGGGAACCGGCCGCCCGACATAGTCGTGTCATCGCGGAGAACCGGGCGTCAAGTCCGGCACCCGTCGATGGGGCGGGAGACGGTACCGTGGCAGAGGGGACGCGGGTGCGCACGCATCTGTGCGGCATCACGACGGCCTGGACCGAGGCCGAGGAGGCCGACGCGGCGATCGCGGAGATCGGCGCGGCCATCGACGGACGCAGCGTCGCGCAGATCGTGGCGTTCTTCTCGGCCGATTACGACGTCGAGACCCTCAACCAGGGCCTCACCGCGCGCTTTCCGGGTGCGGCCATTGCCGGCTGCACCATGTCGGGCGGCATCTCGCCGGCGGGCGGGCTCGATCGCGGCCTCGTGGTGATCGCCTTCCCACGGGAGAACTTCCGCATCGTCTCGACTCTGCTCGACGCCATCGACCATCTCGACGTGGAGCGCACGGCCTCCAGCGTCCGGGCCCTGCGCCGGAGCCTCGACGCCGAAGGGGCCGGAGCGGGTCTGGACCCGGGCACCGGACGACGCTTCGCCCTCTCGCTGATCGACGGCCTCACCAACGCGGAGGAGACGGTGGTCTCGGCCATCGCCTGGGCGCTCGACGGCATTCCCCTCGTCGGCGGCTCGGCGGGGGACGACCTCACCTTCCGCGAGACCGTGCTGCTCCATGATGGCCGCATCCACCGGCGCGCCGCCGTGCTGCTGCTGGTCGAGACGGATTTCCCGATCCAGATCTTCAAGAGCGACAATTTCGAGCCCACCGACACGAAGTTCGTGGTCACCGCATCGGATGACGAGCAGCGCATCGTGCACGAGCTCAACGCCGAGCCGGCGGCGCGGGAATACGCCATGGCGGTGGGGCTCGACCCCGAGCGCCTCTCGCCCATGAGCTTTGCCGCCTATCCCCTCGCGGTGAAGGTGGGCGGCGAGTATTTCTGCCGGTCGATCCGGCGCATGAACCCGGACGGCTCGCTGAGCTTCTTCTGCGCCATCGACGAGGGCGTCGTCCTCACCCTGGCGCGCCCGCGCGACATCGTGGCGGCGACGGGGGCCGAGCTCGCCCGCCTCGAAGCGGATCTCGGCGGCATCGACCTCGTCATCGGCTTCGAATGCGTGCTGCGCCGCCTCGACGCCGAGAGCCGGCAGGTGCGCCACGGCATCTTCGACCTCTATCGGCGCTACGACATCGTCGGCTTCGACACCTACGGCGAGCAGTACCGGTCGATGCACCTGAACCAGACCTTCACCGGCATCGCCATCGGGCGGGGCGAGCCCGGCCGGGGGCCCGGCGCCCGGTGATGCTGCGTCCACCCGATTCCGCGAGCCCCCCGCTGGACGCGGACGAGGCGCGCCGGCGCATCGCCAAGCTGGAGCGGATCAACGCCGCCCTAATGGCCCATGTCGAGCGCAGCATGGACCAGCAGGGCGGGGCCTACTCGCTGTTCCAGACCGCCACCATGCTGGAGGGCCGCGTCCGCACGCGCACCGAGGAACTGACCGGGCTGATGCACCGCCTGGAGCGCTCCAACGCGGCCCTGGTGGCGGCCAAGG
This sequence comes from Methylobacterium sp. J-078, assembly GCF_022829285.1. Classification (GTDB taxonomy): domain Bacteria; phylum Pseudomonadota; class Alphaproteobacteria; order Rhizobiales; family Beijerinckiaceae; genus Methylobacterium. Next base: position 141,983 of record NZ_JAKSYI010000112.1, on the reverse strand, counting down.
AGGAGGCCGAGAATGCCAACCGCTCCAAGACCCGCTTCCTGGCGGCGGCGAGCCACGACCTTCTCCAGCCCCTCAACGCCGCGCGGCTCTCGGCCTCCGCGCTCGCCGACCTCGCCCTGGGCCCCGAGGCGCTGGCGATCTCGGGCCAGATCGAGCGCGGGCTCCAGATCATCGAGGACCTGATCAAGACCCTCCTCGACATCTCGAAGCTCGATGCGGGCGTGGTGCGCCCGGCGATCAAGCCGGTGGCGCTCACCGACCTGCTGGCCGGCATCATTGCCAGCTTCCGGCCCTTCGCCGAACGCAAGGGCCTGCGTCTCTCCGTGCGCGGCCCCGACCTCGTGGTGGCGAGCGACCCACTGCTGCTCCAGCGCATCGTGCAGAACCTCGTCTCGAACGCGATCCGCTACACCCGGCGGGGCGGCGTGCTGGTGGCGATCCGCCGCCGGGGGCAGGCCTCCGGGGAGTCCTGCCGCATCGAGGTGTTCGACACCGGCTGCGGCATCGCGCAGGCCGAGCACGACCTCGTGTTCGAGGAATTCTTCCGAGGCGGCGCGGAGGGGGAGGGGGGCGAGCCCGGCCTCGGCCTCGGCCTCTCCATCGTGCGCCGGATGACGCTGGCCCTCGACCATCCCCTCGAACTCGCCTCGCGGGTCGGGCGCGGCACCCGCATGGCCCTGACCCTGCCGGTGAGCCGGACGGCTCCGGAGCGCACGGTGACACCGTCACCCGTGACGACCCGGCTCACGGGTGCGCGCGTCCTCGTGGTCGAGAACGACCCGCCCACCGCCGACGCGCTGGAGCGCCTCCTGCGGGCCTGGGACGCCGAGGTCTGCGTCCACCGGGATCTCGCCGGGGTCGAGGCGGCGCTGGCCGCCGGCATGAATCCGCCGGACCTGCTGGTGCTCGATTACCACCTCGACAACGGCGCCTGCGGCCTCGGCGTGGCGGCGCATCTCGAAGCGCGGACGGGCCTGCGCCGCCCCGTCATCGTCACCACCGCCAACCATTCGCCCGAGATCGAGGCGGAGGTCGCCGCCCTGGGGGCGCAACTCGTTCACAAGCCGGTGCGCCCGGCGCAGCTGCGCGCGCTCCTCACCTACTTGCTGGCCTGACGATGACGCGGTGCACAGGATGGTTCGCGCAAGATTATTTTGAATAATCTCGACGGGGTCCGAGGCATTGGCTCGGCACCGCGACCGCTTGCGAATGCGCCGTGAAATCTTTTTCAGGCGGGCCTCCAGTTCAGTTTGACGCTTCATTGAAAAATTTGCAGCGCACCAAGATAAAATTGCATCGCAGCGACACTTGTCATGCCCTTGCGAAGCTTCGCGCGGGACTTTACGCTTCCGCCCCAGAACAAGACTTCCCCATGCGCGCGTCCCGGCAGGATGAGACCTATCGTGCCACGCCGCCGCGGGGATGCGGAGGACGACCCGTTCATGAAGAAAAACAAGGTCATCACGGCCGGCGAGGCGATCGCGCTGATCCGGCACAACGACGTGGTCACCACGACGGGCTTCGTCCAGAGCTGCATCCCCGAGGCGCTGCACGCCGCCCTGGAGACGCGCTTCGTCGAGACCGGCGCCCCCCGCGACCTCACCCTGATCATGACGGCGGGGGCGGGCGACAGCAAAGGCCTCGGCACCGGGCGCCTGCATCACGAGGGCCTGCTGAAGCGTGTCATCGCCGCCAATTTCGGCCGCATGCCGAAGGTCGCCAAGGCCGCGCAGGAAGACAAGATCCTGGGCTACAACCTGCCCCAGGGCGTGATCTCGCAGCTCTACCGGGCCTGCGCGGCCGGCCAGCCGGGCCTGTTCTCGAAGGTGGGGCTGCACACCTACGTCGATCCGCGTCACGGGGGCGCGCGCGTCAACAGCGTGACGCAGGACGAGATCGTCAAGCTCGTCGAGGTCGATGGCGAGGAGTGGCTGTTCTACACCGCCACCAAGATCGACGTCGCCTTCATCCGGGGCACCTCGGCCGACCCCTCGGGCAACATCTCCTTCGAGAAGGAGGCCCTGACCCTCGATTGCCTCGCCCAGGCGATGGCTGCCCGCAACAATGGCGGCATCGTCATCGCGCAGGTGGAGCGCATCGTCGATGATGGCTTCCTGCTGCCCAAGGACGTGCGCGTGCCCGGCATCCTGGTGGATTGCGTGGTGCTGGCCGAGCCCGAGATGCACCGCATGAACTACGGCGTGCAGCACGACGCGGCGCTGGCCGGCCAGATCCGCGTTCCCGTCAGCGGCATGAAGAAGATGCCCCTCGACGCCCGCAAGGTCATCGCCCGGCGCGCCGCCTTCGAACTCCCGCCGAACGGCGTCGTCAACCTCGGCGTCGGCGCGCCGGAAGGCATCTCGGCGGTGGCCAACGAGGAGAAGGTCACCCCCTACATCACGCTGACCACCGAGGCCGGCGCGGTGGGCGGCGTGCTCGCCTCCGGCTCGAGCTTCGGCGCGGCCACGAATGCCGACTGCGTCATCGACCAGAACCAGATGTTCGACTTCTACGACGGCGGCGGCCTCGACATGACCTGCCTGGGTCTGGCCGAGTGCGACCAGCATGGCAACGTCAACACCAGCATGTTCGGCGGGCGCCTCAACGGCTGCGGCGGCTTCATCAACATCAGCCAGAACGCCCGCTCGGTGGTCTTCGCCGGCACCTTCACGGTGGGCGGCCTGGAGACCGTGATCGAGGACGGCAAGCTGCGCATCGTCACGGAAGGCCGCTCGCAGAAGTTCCTGCCGCAGGTGGAGCAGATCACCTTCAGCGGCCACTACGCGCAGATGCGGTCGCAGCCGGTGATCTACGTCACCGAGCGCTGCGTCTTCCAGCTTACCGACGAGGGCCTGGAGCTCATCGAGGTGGCGCCCGGCATCGACATCGAGCGGGACATTCTGCCCCATATGGGCTTCCGGCCGATCATCAAGCAGCCGATGCCGATGGATGCCCGCCTATTCCGCGAGGAGCCGATGGAACTCCTCGCCGACCTCCTCAACCTCAACCTGGCCGAGCGGGTGAGCTACGATGCCGAGCGCAACATCCTGTTCGTGAACCTGGAGGGCTGGCACGCCCGCGCCAAGAGCGACCTCGACGACCTGCGCCTGGTTCTCGTGGGCGCCTGCAAGAAGGCCGGCCAGCGGGTCAACACGGTCGTCAACCACGACGGGTTCCGCATCAACGAGAACCTATACGACGACTACGCGCACATGATCCAATATCTGCAGGCGAACTACTACCTCACCACCACCCGCTACGCGACCAGCGCCTTCCTGCGCCTCAAGATGGAGGAGGCACTGACCCGGCGCGGCGTCGCGCCCCACGTCTTCGAGCGCAAGGAGGATGCCCACGCCTTCCTGGACGGCGCCGGCAAGATCCGGCGCGCCTCCACGGCGATCGCCTCGGCGGCGTGAACTCAAGGCGCCGGCGATGCGATGGGCTGGTCCGGTTCGAGGGTGCCCCGATAGGCGACGATCAGGCCGACGAGCGGCATCGCGACGGTGACGTCGAAGGCGAAGCGGCCTTCGATCTGCGTCTCGAAGGATCGGCCCGCCGGGAGGAGGCTGCCGGGCATGGGGATGCCGAGGAGGGACCACCGGCGCGGCACCAGCACCAGCCGTTCCGCATCGCGGACGAGCGCCATGGCGACCCGGACGATCCCGAAGCGTTCCACGAGGTGGTATTCGTCCCGTCCCGATCCGGCGGACTGGATCGACGTGAAGACCTGTCCGCCGAAATCGCGGGTCCAGCGCTCGCATTCCCCCTCGGGCGTGAACGTGACGCTGACGGGCACGCGCGCGGCCGCTGCGGGAAAGCGCAGGGCCGCGGCGATCATCCGGGCGATGGGGCCGGGCCCGCGCCTGACCTCGGCCAAACCCGTCCAGCGCCGCGTCCCGGTCCCGTCATGCAACGCCCGCACCTGGGGCTGCAGCGCATCGAAGGCCGATCCCAGCAGCCGGCGGAACAGCGGATCGTCGCGGCGATCCTCCTGGAAGCCCGTGACGATCGCACGGCCCCGGAACAGGGCGTCGTAGTCGCTCAGTTCCAGCGCCCGGACGGCGGACCCGGCCCCCGGGGTCGGGCGCTCGCCGCTGAGCCGCTTCCGGATCAGGGCCTCGATCGCCATCGAGGGGATGAGGGGGCCGTCGTCGCCCTCGGCCAGGAGGTGCCAGCTGCGCACCACCGTGCGGCCCTCCCGGCGGCCCCGCACCCGCAAGACCATGCCGCCGCGATGCGGGCCGAAGCGCAGGCGATTGAGAACGGCGTGGAACGGGCGGGCGAAGGGCGTCAGGGCCGGCAGCCCGAACCGCGCCCGCGCCGCGGCCAGGAGGTTGAGGAGCCGGTGCAGGCTCTCGGGCACCGGCCCCGCCCCCATCCAGATGTCGGTCAGGGCGGGGTGCTCCGGCGGGATGACGCGCAGGTCCGGCACGTCGACCAGCGAGAAGCGGAGGTTGGGCAGGGGCAGGCAGCCCGGAACCGCCACGGTGAAGCGGCGGCTCTCCGTCAGCCCCAGGCCGGTCGCTGGGCGACCCGCACGCACCAGGCTCACGGGGTCGCCCGCGTAGCCGAGCACCGCCCGCATGACGTTGAGCCCGATCCCCGCATGGGGCGAGGGGGCGATCCCGCCCTCGACGGCGTCGATGTCCATGCTCGACGCCATCGCGCGCAGGACGGCGGCCGTCAGCACCGGGAAGCTGCTGACGCCGGACAGCACCGCCACCCCGGCGGCCCGGGCGCTGGCATCGAACCGGGCCACGCCGAGGACGAAGTCGGCTCCGTCCGCGAAATCCAGGTAGTCGATGCCCGCCGCGATGCAGCCCTCGATCACCCGATAGCGGTCCGCGCCGTAATCCTGGAACGGTCCGGAGGCATCGACGACGAGGTCGGGACGGTGCGCGCGAAGCCCCTCGGCGATGTCGCGCCGGTCGAGCGCCAGGGGCCGCAGGTGGGGCAGGCCCTGGTAGGCCGCGCAGAAGGCCCGCGCGCGGGTCAGGCTGCGTCCGCAGACGAGGAGCTCGAGATCGTCGCGGTCGCCGAGCAGGTGCGCGAGGCGTCCGCCGAAGACGCCGTAGCCGCCCAGGATCAGGATGCGCACGGGCGCCTCAGCCCCGGCGTCCGGCGGCATGCCGGGCCGGTGCCTCCGCGGATCGCGCCGCCGCCCTCACAGGATGCGATCCCGGTACTGGGGCGGGGCCACCCAGCACTGTTCCCGCCGGCCGAACCAGCGGTAGCGGTTGCGTGCGATCCAGCGGTAGACGGGGTCCCGGAGGACGGCCGGGACGATCCGGAACAGCGTGGCGAGGCGCCAGGGAAAGCCGAGCCCTTCGTAGATGCCGAGGACCGCGTCGCTGTCGCGGCGCATCCGCGGGCCGTCAAAGAGCAGCATGCTGGCCGGATCGTCGGGGTCCAGCCCGTATCGCCGGTAGAGGGCCTGGCCGACCGGTCCCTGCATGGAGGCGAGGCGGAACAGGGCCTTCCGGTCCCGTTCCAGCACGAAGCGGGCATTGGCCGAGCACAGCACGCAGGCGGCGTCGAACAGGATGATCGGGTGGCCGGTCTCGTCGCCGGATGGGGGATTCGCCTTCATGACGGGAGGGTATCCGGTCCGGCCGCCCAGTGGGAGACGGGATGCGCCGCCCGCCGCCGGGCGCTTCAGCACGCTTGCACCCGCGACCGGCCCCGGGCATCGCCCTCGACGCCCCTCGATCGAGGAACCCGCCCCGTGAAAGCTGCCCCGTGAAAGCTGCCCCGTGAAAGCTACCTCATGAAAGCCGCCGCATGATCGTTCGTTCGCGCCCGAGCCTGTTCGACATCCTGTTCACCCTGCGCGGATCGATCCTGCCCCAGGTCGCCCTCAAGGTCCTGGGGATCACCTTCGTGGCCGTGGTCGTGGTGGCGGCCGAGCGGCGCTGGCCCGAGGCGTTTCCGATCACGGCCGGGGTCGGTCCCTTCACCCTGATCGGCCTCGCCCTGTCGATCTTCCTGAGCTTTCGCAACAACGCCTGCTACGACCGCTGGTGGGAGGGCCGCCGCGCCTGGGGCAGCCTCGTGGTGGAGGCACGCGGCCTCGCCCGGCTCCTCAACGCTCTGATGCCCGGCGCGGCCGAGGAGGCCCTGCGCGGGCGCTGCCTGCGGCGTCTCTCGGCCTTCGCGCATGCCCTGCACGCGCAGCTGCGCGGGCGCGCGCCGAATGTGGCCGCCGGCCCCTGGCTTCCGGCCCGGGAAGCCGATGCGCTGGCCCGGCATCCGAGCGCCGCGGACGCGGTGCTGGCCGGGCTCACCGGCGATCTCGCGGACGCCTATCGCCGGGGCGCCCTCACCGACGTTCTCTTCGCCGCCCTGGAGCACAAGATCGCCGCCCTGGCGCAGGTCCAGGTGGTGTGCGAGCGCATCCAGAACACGCCGCTGCCCTTCGCCTACACCCTGCTCCTCTACCGCACGGCCTGGGTCTACTGCCTGCTGTTGCCCTTCGGCCTGGCCGCTTCCCTGGGCTGGGCGACGCCGGTGGCCGCGGCCCTCGTCGCCTACACCTTCTTCGGCCTCGACGCGCTCGGCGACGAACTGGAGGAGCCCTTCGGCCTGGCGCCCAACGACCTGCCGCTGGACGCCATGCTGCACACCATCGACGGCATCGTCCTCGACGCTCTGGGCGAGACCGCGCCGCCGCCCCTGGAGCCGGAGCGGTATCTGCTGACGTGAGGGTCGGTCGCGTGCCTGAGACTTCGCCGAGCGGTTTTCTTCACCGACGTCGGGAAGGGGTGGAGAGCGGAACCTGACCTTCTGCCCTGAATCGGACGTTCCAGTTCCAATCCTATGCGAACAGGACGAGAGCGCAGCAGGGCGTAATCATCGAAGTTGAGAAGAAGTGATACTACCAACGCACGTCATCGTCGCGCGTTGGGCTGCAATACTAGGATACAAACTTCAGTTGGTATTCTTCCGATAAAGTTCGCTCAAACCGGTCTGCATCAGGAAATATGTCTGAAGCAGATAGCCATGGCGACTTGTAGGATACATAAACTTGGATACCCAACGTTTTATGGATGCGCCAATTTGAACAAAGACGGTATACAATCAAAATCTTTCCGGTATGTTCATTGATATCTGAAGCGTATATTGCATCAATTGTATCCCAGCCTTCCGATCTCAACACATTTAAGCTGGATTTAAAGGAATCTTTCCGAATAAGAAGAACTAAATCCTCGTCAGACATATTTAGTAGCTGATATCCAAGCAAGGCTCGTATGCAACCGCCCTCAGCTTTTTTAACTGATTCCAAATCCATCAACATCTCCGTTAATGACCAGCTTATCTAGCGCATATTTTGTAATTTCCGTTTCCCAGCCGAGTGGTCGAAAATCGCTATCCATTCAACTGGCTCTAACCGGACCTTCTTAGGGTCTGCTAAGGTTCGATGGCGGACGCTTCACTTCGCGTCCGCCCCCGATCCGACCGCTCAATATTCCCAGAAGATCCGCTGCAACTCCTTCGAATCCTGCGTCTTCGTGAGCGCCACGGCGGCCAGGATCTTGGCCTTCTGCGGGTTCAGGTCGTGGGCCACCACCCAGTCGTACTTGTCGTCGGGCTGCTCGGCGTTGCGCAGGACGAAGCCGTCGCCGACGCGGGAGGAGCGGATGATCTGCACGCCCTTCGAGCGCAGGTCCTTGAGGGTGTCGACGAGGTAGCCGGCCACCGAGCCGTTGCCCGTGCCCGCATGGATGATCGCCTTGGCGCCCCCCGCCACGGCTGTGGTGTAGGGCTCCGGGTGCATGTTGCCGGAGCCGTACACGATGGCGACCTCGGGCAGGCTGTCGATGGTGTCGATGTCGAACTCGGAGGTGGTGCCGTGGCGCTTGACCGGCGCGCGGAACCAGTAGGTCTTGCCCTCCACCACCATGCCCAGCGGCCCCCACTGGCTGAAGAAGGCCGAGGGCTTGATGTTGACGCGCTTGGTGGTGTCGCGCCCCGCCTGGATCTCGTCGTTCATGGTGAGCAGCACGCCCTTGGCGCGGGCATCCTTGGCGCCCGCCACGGTGACGGCGTCGAGGAGGTTGAGGGCGCCGTCCGCCGAGATCGCGGTGGAGGGCCGCATCGAGGCCACCATGACGATGGGCTTGTCGGTCTTCACCACGAGGTCGAGGAAGTAGGCCGTCTCCTCCACCGTGTCGGTGCCGTGGGTGATGACCACGCCGTCGACGTCGTCGCGCTTGACCAGGGCGGAGACCTTCTTGGCGAGCTCGATGAGCTGCGCGTTGGTGAAGCTCTCGGAGGCGATCTGGAAGGCCTGCTCGCCGCGCACCTCCGCCACCTGCGCGATCGCCGGCACGGCGGCGATGAGCTTGTCCACCGGCACCTTGGCGGCCTGGTAGGTCGCGCTGTTGGCCGCGTCCGCGCCCGCGCCCGCGATGGTGCCGCCGGTCGCCACGATGACCACGCGGGGCTTGGCCGCGGCGGCGGGCGTCGTGGCGGTCGCGCCGGGCTTGGGTGGCGTCGGTCCCTCCAGCGCACGGGCGGGGAGGGCGGTTCCGGCCATCAGGACCAACAGGGCGATCGGCAGGGTACGGCGCATGGGAAGCCTCGGGTCGTTTCGGAGGCGCCATTGTGGCCCGGCCCGGCGATCAGGCACAGCCGAAAATCACGGCCGCCCGCGCTCAATGCCCGGGCAGGCGCGCGGTCACGGCGCGCCGCCCTTGCCTCCGGGGCGTCGATGCTGCGCAGTCGGCCCGGATCCGATACGACGTAGCGACCATGACGATTGATCACATCGATCTTTCCCGCGTCGACCTGAACCTGCTCGTCGCCCTCGACGCGCTGCTGGCGGAGCGCAGCGTGACCCGTGCCGCCGCCCGCATCGGCATCGGGCAATCGGCGATGAGCAGCAGCCTCGCCCGCCTGCGCACGCTCTTCTCCGACGAACTCCTCACCCGCGCGCCCGAGGGCATGCGCCCGACCCCGCGGGCGTTGGCGCTCGCCGAGCCGGTGCGGACCCTGCTGCGGCAGGTCCAGGCCCTGGTTCGGCGCGACGACGTCTTCGATCCCCGCACGGTGACCCGCACCTTCACCATCGGCCTGCCCGACAGCGCCGAGGTGCTGATCGGCCCGCGCCTCCTGGCCCATCTGCGCGCGGAGGCGCCGGGCATCAGCCTGCTCCTGCGCTCCATCGATCGCATCCGCATCCTGCAGGAACTCGATGCCGACCGGGTCGACCTCGGCATCGGCTTCTTCACGGAGGGGCAGACCCACCACAAGCAGCGCCTGCTCTACCGCGACAGCTATCTCTGCATGTTCAATGCCGACCTCGTCGGGCTGGCGCCGCCGATCTCCCTCGACGAGTACCTGCGCTTTCCCCACGTGCTCACCAGCCTCAAGGAGACCGCGCACGGTGTGGTGGACGATGCCCTCGCCCGGCTCGGGCGCAGCCGGACCCTGGCGGTGACGACGCCGCGCTTCCTGGCGGTGCCGTTCCTGGTCCGCAGCGCGCCCGTGCTGACCACGATGCATTCCCGGCTCGCCACCTTCTTCGCCGGGGCGCTCGGCCTCACCGTGAGCCCCGCTCCGGTGGATCTCGAGGACGTGGCGATCTCGATGCTCTGGCACGCCTCCTACGACGACGACCCCGCCCATCGCTGGCTGCGCCGGACGCTTCTGACCCTGGTGGAGGAGCCGACCGGAACGATCTGACCTTGCCTCCGGAACGCAGCCACGGAAGCGGCACAATCCTGCGTGATCTCCGTTGTGGCGTGAGGATTCGCACGGATGGGACTGCCCGGAGGGCGGGACGCGTTACCGTTCATCAACCGTTCGGTGATTCCCTCCGACAGTGACGCTTCTCGATTCACACACGGTCTTCGGGATCAAAGGAACGGAGCTATGAAGAACTCGCTGGTCGCGGCCCTCGTGGCCACCACGGTCGCCGTCGCGGCGATCCCGAGCGCCCAGGCGCGCGATGGCATCAGCCCGGGCGGCGCCGCTGCCCTCGGCGTGCTCGGCGGCCTCGCCGTGGGCGGCGCCATCGCCTCGTCGCAGAACGACGGCGGCTACTATCCGGGCCGCCCGGTGTACCGCGCCCCGCGCCCGGTCTATGTCGAGGAAGAGGTCTGCCACATGGAGCGCCGCGGCTACGTGGACGCCTACGGCTACGAGCACATCCGCCGCGTCCGCGTCTGCGAATAGGACGCATGGAGGGAGGGGCCTCGTCACGGGGACCCTCCGCGCGGAGGCCATGCCCGCGACAACGAAGAAGGGCCCCGCCATTGCGGCGGGGCCCTTCTTGTTTTGAGCCTTGCTTCGTTTCAGCCTTGCCTCGTTTCAGCCTTGGCGAGGTCCGATCCGCGTCACCACTTGTAGCCGACGCTCGCGATGATCCGGCGCTGCGTGCCGTAGAAGCAGGCATTGGCCGAGGAGCAGGACGCGACGAACCGGCGGTCGCCCGCGTTCTGGATGTTCACGGCCGCGCGCCAGCCGTCCCGCTCGTAATGCACCGCCGCGTCGAAGGTGACGTATTCGGGCACCGTCAGGGTGTTGGCGACGTCGGCGTACGAGCGCCCGACATAGTTGACGCCCCCGCCGAAGCCGAAGCCCCGGAAATCGCCGACGGGGATCGTGTAGTCGGCCCAGAGCGAAGCGAAGGTCTCCGGAATGCCCACCGGCGTCTTGCCGAGGTCGAGCGTGGTGCCCTCGATCGTGCGCAGGCCGTAGAGCGTGTAGGACGCCACCACGTTCAGGCCCTCGGCCAGGGTCGCGACGGCGGAGGCCTCGAAGCCGCGCGAGCGCACGGCGCCGATCTGCAGGTTGTTGAAGATGGAGTTGGGATCCGGCGTCAGCACGTTGGAGCGCACGAGGTCGAAGGCCGCCACCGTGAACAGGGTGTTCCAGCCCGCCGGCTGGAACTTGGCACCGATCTCGACCTGCTCGCCGCGATCGGACTTGAACGGCCGGTTGTTGGCGTCCGCGCCCGCGGTGGGATTGAACGAGGTCCCGTAGGTCACGTAGGGCGCAAGCCCGTTGTCGAAATTGTAGATCAGTCCGAGGCGGCCGGTGAAGGCGCTCTCGTCCTGGCTCGTCGAGAGCGACGGCGTGAGCTTGTTCTGCAGGTCGTTGGTCACGAAATCCTGCCGGCCGCCGATCAGGAAGGTGAGGTGATCGGTCAGCGCCACCTGATCCTGGGCGTAGAGGCCGACTTGCTGCAGCTGCTGGTTCAGGACCCGGTAGGACGCGGGCGTCGTGCTGAACTGTCCGTAGCGGGGCGCCAGGATGTTCAGGGAGGGCACCGGCACGTCCGCCGGGAACGGCGTCGAGGCCTGATTGTCTGACAGGCTGTAGCGCTTGTAGTCGACGCCCATCAGCAGCGTATGGCCGAAGACGCCGTCGCTGAAACGGGCCTCGGCCTGGTTGTCGACGGCGAACAGGCCGGCATGCGGCGTGGTCAGGAAGCCGTAGCGGGCGAGTTCGGTCTCGGCGGCATTGGCGTAGCCGTTGCCGACGTAGCGCGAATCCCGGACCTCGGTGAAGGAGTAGCGGAAGTTCTGGCGCACCGTCCAGACGTCGTCGAAATGGTGCTCGAACTCATAGCCGAGATTGGCCTGGTTACGGGTGTAGCGGTCCACCAGGGGATCGCTGGCATTGAGGCTGCGCGCGATGCGCAGGCCCGACGCGTTCGGCCGCACCGTGCCCGAATAGGGCAGGAACTGGCCGGCACCCCCGGTCTCGTCGCGCTGGAAGCTCGTCAGCACCGTGAAGGTGGTGGCGCCGTCCGGCTTATAGGTGAAGGAGGGCGCGATGTAGTAGCGGCCCTCGGGGGCGAAGCGCACCTGCGCGTCGCTGTTCTGCAGGCGCCCGGTCAGGCGGTAGAACCAGTGGCCCTCCGCATCGGCCGGGCCGCCGAGGTCGAAGGCGGCGTAGCGCTGGTTGAACGAGCCGCCGCCGAGTTCGAGGTAGCGCAGGGGCTCGGCGGTGGGGCGCTTGGACACGACGTTGACGAGGCCGCCCACGGGGCTGCCGCCGAACAGGGTGGCGGCGGGGCCGCGCAGCACCTCGATGCGCTCGGCGCCGAACGGATCGATGCGAAAGTTCGCGAAGGCCGTCTGGAAGAGCTGCAACCCGTCGCGGAACAGGCCCGTATCGGTGGCCGAGAAGCCGCGGATGAGGAACCAGTCGAGGCGGGTGTCGGGGCCGAACTGGTTGGCGTAGACGCCCGGCGTGTAGCGCAGGGCCTCCGCCACCGTCTGCGAGCGCTGCGCCTCGATCTGCTGCGCGCCGATCACGCTGATCGATTGCGGGGTGCGGAGGATCGGGGTGTCGGTCTTGGTCGCGCTGGCGCTGCGGGTCGCGACGTAGCCGTCGACGGGGCCCCGCGCCGTCTCGGGCGCCCGCGTGCCCGGGGCTCCCACGACGCCGTTGCCGTTTCCGCGTGCGGTGCCCTCGACACTCAGGGTCTCGAGGGTGACCGCGGTCTGCTGGGCGCGGGCCGGCACTGTGAGTGCTGCGAGCGAGAGCCCGGCGAGCGCCCAGCGAACGCGTGACGTCGGACGCATCCGAGATGCGGACATGATCCTGGATCCTTGCGAGAACGCAGCACGACGGGCTCGCCGACAGGCGAGGAAAGACGCGAATGCGCACATTAGAATTGATGTAAAGTATTGATATACAACGTGTTTCTTTAATTGGGCTATCGCCGGCCACTGAGGTTTGCAAGAGCCCCGGATGTAACTCCCGCTCTCCGTTGCCGCCAAACCACAGCTTCGCCGGGCCCGCATCGGGGGCGTCCGCGAGTCGTGTCGCGCCCGTCCTGCGAAAGGTCGGCCGGAACGTGGATGCGCGGAGCGATGCTGGGCATCCGCTTCAAGACCCGGGGGCGACAGGGCGTGAGCCTGACGGAACCTGTGGACGAGCCTGCTTCGCCTCCGCGCGCGGAGGCCGTTCGTCGATCGCTCTTTACCGGTTGAATGTGCCGGTTCGCGCGTGTCGATGCCGCCGCGTGGCCGGCGCCCGCCGATACTGGGGGACTGGAGCGCGTCCCCCGACGTCGGTGCTTCCGCTCAGAGCGGCTGGTACGTGTGCTCCTCGGCCGGGAAGGTCCCGGAGCGGACCTCCTCGGCGTAGTCCTTCACGGCGGCCTCGATCTGACCGCGCAGGGTGCCGAAGCGCTTCACGAATTTCGGCACGCGGTCGCTCAGGCCCAGCATGTCCTCGAGGACGAGGATCTGGCCGTCGCAGGCCATGGTGGCGCCGATGCCGATGGTGGGCGTGGTGATCTCGGGGGCGGTGGCGATGGCGCGGGCCACCGGTTCGACGATGCCCTCCATCACGATGGCGAAGGCGCCCGCGTCGTTGATGGCGCGGGCGTCCTGCATCAGGCGACGCTCGCCGTCGGCCTCGCGGCCCTGCACCTTGAAGCCCCCCATGGTGTTCACCGACTGGGGCGTGAGGCCGATATGGCCCATCACCGGCACGCCGCGCTCGACCAGGAACGCCACGGTCTCGGCAAAGCGCGCCCCGCCCTCCATCTTGATCGCCCCGGCCCCCGTCTCCTTGAGCACGCGGGCGGCGTTGAGGAAGGCCTGCTGCGGGCTCGCCTCATAGGAGCCGAAGGGCATGTCCACCACGATCAGCGACCGGGAGGTGCCCCGGATCACGGCCTGCGCCTGGACGATCATCATCTCCAGGGTCACCGGCAGGGTCGATTCCATGCCATGCATGAGCATGCCGAGGGAATCGCCGACCAGGATGAAGTCGCAGTAGGGGTCGAGGATGCCGGCGGTGTGCGCGTGATAGGCGGTCAGCGCGATGATCTTTCGACCCTCGGCCTTGCGCTTGGCGAGGTCGATCGCGCGGATGCGGCGGGACTGCACGGCTTGCGACATGGAACTCCACCCGGCTGTCTCGGGCCGCCGGAACGCGGCGGTCGGTCTGCTGGTGGCGCCTCTATACACCGCCCCGGGCGGGATCGCGCACCGTGACGTGACGGACCCGGTGCATTGTCGCGCAGGCAAAGCCTCTCGCGACGCGCGAGGTCCACGCATCGCGGATCAACGAACGGCCAGAAATACACATATCATTAGGATCAAGACATGTGCCCTTGAAGTCTCGCCCGGGGCGCCGATAACAGCGATGGCGTCGCTGCTTCATGCTCTCTCGGGGCGTTTCCTCCCTAGACTTCCGGGCGCCTGACGGTGCCTTTCTTCCGCCACAACCGGATCGCTGTCAACTGCGGCCGCGCTTGCGGTCCGGCGGAAGGGTGCGGATTTTTCGGGCGCGTACAAGGTGGCGGCGAGAATCGCGGGGCTTCCGGTCGGGCCGCGCCCGGGTCCTTCCGTGCCGCGACCCCTCCGTCAGCGCTGCGCTTCGCCCTCCGCCCGCGCCGTCCAGGCGGAATCCTCGGGGATCACCGTGGTGGGGTGGCGCTCCTGCCAGCCCTCGATGCCCTCGGGGAACCAGTGCACGCGGGTGTAGCCCTGGAGCACCAGCCGCTTGGCCGCGTTCCAGCTGCCCCAGCATTCGGGGTGGCAGAAGGCCACGACGGCCCGGCCCTTGTCGCCCCCGGTCAGCTCCGCGACCCGCTTCAGGAAGAGCGCCTCGTGGGCGGGGTCGAGGGGCGCGGCGCCCGCATTGGCCATCCAGACCGCGCCGGGAACGGAGCGATGGGCCGGCAGCCAGGGCCGGTCGGCGGGAAGGCCCGCCGGGCGCCGGTCGGCCAGGGACACGTCGAGGAGGACCGGCCGGTCGCGGGCGATCAGGGCATCGAGGGCGTCGATGTCGATCACCGTGGCCCCCGACAGGGTCGCGGGGGTGTAGCCCCGCTGCGGCCCGGTCCAGATCCCGTCGGGCTCGGGCACGTTCACGGGAGAATCGGCCGGGCCGGCCGCCGCCAGCAGGAGGAGTGCGGTCCCCGCGGCCGCGATGCGGAGGAGCCGCTGCCTCATCGCGCGGACCCGCTCAGTTCGTGGCGCTCGGCGCCGTGAAGCTGTGCTCCCAGCGGCCGTTCTGGTTGTCGGAGGCCACCACCTTGATCGGGCCCTGGCCCCCCGGCTGCAGGCCGAAATTGATCACCGGGTTCGAGGAGATCGAGATGTCGCCGTCCAGCGTCAGCACGGTCTTGTCCCCGCGGGTGATCGCGACCTTGTTGATGTAGCGGGCCGGCGTGTAGTCGCGGGTGACCTGGTTCATCTGCATGCCGCTGAAGTTCGGGTGACGGATCATCAGCGTCGCCTCGACCGGGCGGCCGGGCTGGGCTTCGGCGAACTTGAGCTTCATGTCGCCCATGCCCTTCATGGCTTCCTCGTCGCTCATGCCCATGGGGGCCGAGCAGCCGCCGGAGGCCTTCACGAACTTCGTCGTCTCGAAGAGCTGGCCGTCCCGGGTCTCCACCACCGCGTGGATGTTGGTGTAGTTGTTCACCCGCACCCGGAGCTTGATCTCGCCGGCATCCGCCCCGGGACCGAAGGCGATGTGGGCGGCGTAGGGTGACGGGTTGTCGTCGATGATGAGGTGGACGGCCGCGACCCGGTCCTTCTCCGGCATGGTCAGGGTGATCGGCACCAGGGAAGCGTCCAGCGCCCGCACCGGCGCGTCGACCTTCACGAGGCTGTCCGTCGCCGTGATGGTCTTGTCGCCGAAGATGGACTTCTGGATCTCCTTCCAGCGCGCGAGCCGCTCGGCCTCGTCGTCGGAGGCCCCAGCGGCGTGTACCGGGCCCGGCACCAGCGCCGCGCCGGCGGTCGCCAGGGGGACGGCGAGCGTCAGGGCCGCCAGGATGGAGCGAAAGAGGACGGTGCGGTTCGCGACGGGTTTGGCAAGGGGACGGATCATGGCGTTTCTCCTGGCGGTCGTGGTTCTTGACTCTGTTCTTTCAGATGATGTGGCGCGCGGGGCCGCGCGGCTCAAGGCAGCGGCTCACTCCCACTCCAGTTCCTTGAAGGCCTGGGTGACGTTGCGGCCGTGATAGGTGTCGAACAGGACCCAGCGGTCGCGCTCGGCCCGGCCGACGGTCTGGATCGCCTTCTCGATCGGCACGTCCGCCGCGACGGCCTTGCGCGTCTCGTCCCGCAGGGTGGTCAGGTAGCGGGTAAGGTCGTCCATGGCGGGCGCGAAGTCGACCAGGGTCGGCCCGTGGCCCGGAACGGCCTTGGCCGCTCCCATGGCCTTGAGCACCTCCGCCTCCTTGAGCCAGCCCACGAGGCTGCCGTCGAGGGAGGGGATGCGGGTGACGAACAGGAGGTCGGCGGGAAACAGGATGCCGGAGGCCGAATCCCGCATGGAGAGGTCGCAGTTCGTGTGCGCCACCCCGTGGGCGGTGACGCGCAGAACGCGTCCGCCGAGGTCGATGTCGGCCCCGTCCGCCACCTCCAGGGTGGGGTAGACCACGCTGCCGGCCCGGTCGGCGCCCAGAATCTCGGCCAGCCGCCCGCGATAGTATTCGCCCCGGGCGTCGAGGGCGGCGCGCAGGGCGTGGTGGCCCACATAGACCGGCTTGTCCTCGGCGAAGGCCGCCGCGCCGAAGCAATGGTCCGGGTGCACGTGGGTGAGCATCACGTGGCTGATCGGCTTGTCTGTGCGCCTGCCGATCTCCGCGCGCAGCCAGGCCCCGTCCGCGCGGCTGCCGCCCGATTCGGTGACGAGAACCGAGCGCTCGCCGACGATAAAGCCGGTATTGGCGATGGCGTCGTTGTTCTCCGGCGTCGCCTCGGCGTCGGGCCCGCGCCGGATGAAGATGCCGGGTCCGACCTCGTCCATCGCGAAGCCCTCGGCCGAACGCCCGAGGGTCGGCAAGCAGCACAGGCACAGGCCGCCGAACAGGGCGCCGCGCCGGGTCGTGCCCCCGCGTGATCGGCCGGCAACTGCCCGCATGACCGTCCTCCGTGTTTTCGTTCTACCAATGAGTAGGTAGATTTTTGCCCGCGTCAATGGCATAAGCCGGAATGTCGGGCGCGGCGCGATCACGGCCTCGCGTGCGGCTACCCACGGACGAGGGCGGACAGGGACGATGACGGGACGATGAGGGACACCCGCGCCGAGTTGCTGCTGCAGGCCGAGACCCTGGTGCGTCGCCGGGGCTATGCCGGATTCAGCTACGCGGACCTCGCCGAGACGGTCCGGATCCGCAAGGCGAGCATCCACCACCACTTTCCCACCAAGTCCGACCTCGCCCACGCCTTGGTGGCGGCCTACGACGCCCGCTACGACGCGGCGCTGGCCGAGATCCGGGCCGGCGAGCCCGACGCGATCGAGCGGATCGCCGCCTACGGGGCGCTCTACCTCGGCGGGGTCGAGGCGGGCCTGGGCTGCCTCTGCGCGGTCCTGGCGATCGAGGGCGACGCGCTGCCGGCCACCCTGCGTGCCGACATCGCCCGCTTCTTCGAGAAGCACATCGCCTGGCTGGAGGGCGTGCTCGCCGAGGGGGTGGCGGCCGGGAGCGTGCGCGTGTCCGCCGAGCCCAGGGCCACGGCCCGCATGGTCGTCGCCGCCCTCGAAGGGGCCCTTCTGATGGAACGCCTGCTGGCGGGGCCCGAGGGCTTTCGCGGAACCCTGGCGGCACTCTGCGACGGGCTGCGGCCCGCCGGGGTTTCATCTGACAGGACTGATACAATATAACAGGCCGCAGCGACGCCTCGCGCGCCATCGACGAAGAGCCTCCATGTCAGACAGCCCGAACGCCGCCTCGGCGAAGATCCCCGTCACCGTGCTTACCGGCTACCTGGGTGCCGGCAAGACCACGCTGCTCAACCGCATCCTCACGGAGAACCACGGCAAGCGCTACGCCGTGATCGTCAACGAGTTCGGCGAGATCGGCATCGACAACGACCTCATCATCGGTGCCGATGAGGAGGTGTTCGAGATGAACAACGGCTGCGTCTGCTGCACCGTGCGCGGGGACCTCATCCGCATCATGGACGGGCTGGTGAAGCGGCGCGGCAAGTTCGACGCGATCATCGTCGAGACCACGGGGCTGGCCGACCCCGCCCCCGTGGCCCAGACCTTCTTCATCGACGAGGATGTGGGGGCCGCGGCCCGCCTCGACGCGGTGGTGACGGTGGCCGACGCCAAGTGGCTCTCGGACCGCCTCAAGGACGCGCCGGAGGCCAAGAATCAGATCGCCTTCGCGGACGTGATCCTGCTCAACAAGGCCGACCTCGTGGAGGAGGCCGACCTCGCCCGGGTCGAGGGCCAGATCCGCGCGATCAACCCCTACGCCAAGGTCCACCGCACCGAGCGCTGCGCCGTACCCCTCGAGGCGGTGCTGGAGCGCAACGCCTTCGATCTCGGCCGCATCCTCGACATCGAGCCCGACTTCCTGGAGGAGGGCCACCACCATCACCACGACGACGAGATGCAGTCGGTTTCGGCCAAGATCGACGGCCCCGTCGACCCCGAAAAGTTCATGCCCTGGATCTCGACCCTGACCCAGGTCCAGGGCCCCGACATCCTGCGTTGCAAGGGCATCGTCGCTTTCCCGAACGAGCCGCAGCGCTTCGTCTTCCAGGGGGTGCACCAGATCCTCGACGGCGACCTCCAGGGGCCGTGGAAGGACGGCGAGCCCCGCGTCTCGCGGGTGGTCTTCATCGGCCGCAAGCTCGATCCGGCGGAGATCCGCGCGGGCTTCGAGGATTGCCGGGCGGCCTGAGGCGCGATCGGCGCGGCGTGGCGTCGGGTTCCGCAACGCTTGGTTTACCATTCCGGCACAGGATCGAATCCGTGCCGGCGTGACGCTGCCGGTCGCGTTCGGCTGCCCCGTTCGGGCGCCGTGAGGCCCCGGAGAGTGCTGATCCCATGATGTCCCGCGCGGAACGCACGCCCCTGACCGACTGGTGGTGGACCGTCGATCGCGGCCTCCTCGCCGGGCTCGGCGCGCTCATGGTGGCGGGCCTCGTCTTTCTCATGGGCGGCGGGCCGCCGGTCGCCGAGAAGATCGGCCTGCCGACCTTCCACTTCCTCAACCGGCAGGCCCTCTACCTCGCGCCGACGATCCTCATCATCGTCGCCGTGTCCTTCCTGTCCCTGCGCCACATCCGGCGCGTCGCGCTCTTCACCTGGATGACGGGCGTCGCGCTCTGCATCCTGGCGAGCAAGTTCGGGCCGGAGATCAAGGGCGCGCACCGCTGGATCCAGTTCGGCGCCATCGGCATCCAGCCGTCCGAATTCGTGAAGCCCGCCTTCGTGGTGGTGGCGGCCTGGGCCTTCTCGGAGGGCGCGCAGCGGCGCGACATGCCGGGCGGCTTCCTGGCGATCCTCCTCCTGCCGGTCACCATTGTGCCCCTGATCCTCCAGCCGGATTTCGGCCAGACCATGCTCATCACCATCGTGTGGTGCGCGCTGTTCTTCGTGGCCGGCCTGCACTGGTTCTGGGTGGCGGGCCTCGGCGCCGGCGGCCTCCTCGGCGTCGCCGCCGCCTACCGCTTCCTGCACCACGTGCGCGAGCGCATCGACCGCTTCCTGAACAGCGAGTCGGGCGACAACTTCCAGGGCTTCTGGGCCCAGCAATCCTTCAATTCCGGCGGCTGGCTCGGCACCGGGCCCGGCGAGGGCGTCGCCAAGCGCCACCTGCCGGACGCGCATACCGACTTCATCTTCTCGGTCACCGGCGAGGAGTTCGGCACCCTGGTCTGCCTCGGCCTCGTGCTGCTCTTCGCCTACATCGTCATGCGGGGCCTGAAGCTCGCGCGCCGCACCGACGACACCTTTTCGCGGTTGGCGATCACCGGGTTGACCACGCTGTTCGGGCTCCAGGCCTGCATCAACATGGCGGTGAACGTGCGCCTGATGCCCGCCAAGGGCATGACGCTGCCCTTCGTCTCCTACGGCGGCTCCTCGCTGATCTCGCTGGCGCTCGGTATGGGCTTCCTCGTGGCCTTGACCCGCAAGCGCCCCCGGACCACCACCCTGAGCCAGAAGCCGCCGGGCACCGCCCCGGCGACCATCGCCGGAGTGATGCGTTGACGGTCGCGACAGCCACGATCCTGCTCTGTGCCGGTGGCACGGGCGGGCACCTGTTCCCCGCAGAGAGCCTGGCGCACGCCCTGCGCGCCCGGGGCGTGCGGGTCGTGCTGGCCACCGATGCCCGGGTGGATTCCATCGCCGCCGGCTTCCCGGCCTCCGAGATCGTCACCATCGCGTCGGCGACACCCTCCGGCCGTTCCCTGATCAAGCGCGGAGCCGCGCTCCTCACCTTGGGGCGCGGCTTCGGGATCGCCGCGCGCCAGATCAAGCGGATCGACCCGGCCGCCATCGTGGGCTTCGGCGGCTATCCCACCGTGCCGCCGATGTTGGCGGGGCAGATCCTGCGCGTGCCCACCGTCCTGCACGAGCAGAACGCCGTGATGGGGCGGGCCAACGCCTTCCTGGCGCGGGGGGCGCGCGCCATCGCCACCGGTTTTCGCGATGTGCGCGGTGTGCCGGCGAAGGCGCTCGCCCCACGCACCCACACCGGCAACCCGTTGCGGCCTGCCGTGCTCGATGCCGCGAGAACCGCCTATCCGGCGCTCGGTCCAGCCGACCCCCTGCACCTCCTCGTCTTCGGCGGCAGCCAGGGCGCCCGTGTGATGGGCGAGGTCGTGCCCGCGGCCATCGCCAATCTGCCCGCCGACCTGCGCGCGCGCCTGCGCCTCGTGCAGCAGGTGCGGGCCGAGGATCTCACCCAGGTTCAGAACCTCTATCTCGGCCTGGGACTCGCCGGTTTCGAGGCGGCGCCCTTCTTCAAGGATCTGCCCGCCCGCATGGCCGCGGCCCACCTCGTCATCGGGCGCTCCGGCGCCTCGACGGTCTCCGAGCTCGCCGCCATCGGCCGGCCTGCCATCCTGGTGCCGCTCCCCGGCGCCCTCGACCAGGACCAGGCGGCCAACGCCGCGACGCTCAGCGTGATCGGTGCCGCGCAGGCGATCCCGCAGGCCGCCTTCACCCCGGATCGCCTCACCGCGGAACTCGTCGACCTCTTCACCAATCCCGAAAAATTGACCGCGGCGGCCTCAGCCGCCAAAAGCGCCGGAATTCACGATGCCGCCGAGCGGCTCGCCGACATCGTCGTAGCGACGGCGGCGCGCACCTGAACCCGTATCCCCCGCGAGCCGGGCCGCCCGGTTCCCGGCGCCCCTGAGACTGGTCCTGTTCCATGAAGCTGCCCGATAAGCTCGGCCCCATCCACTTCATCGGCATCGGCGGCATCGGCATGTCCGGCATCGCCGAGGTGATGCACAACCTCGGCTACACGGTGCAGGGGTCGGACGCCAACGACAACGCCAACGTGCGGCGGCTCTCCGAGAAGGGCATGCGCACGTTCATCGGCCACGAGGCCGCCAACGTCGAGGAGGCGGCCCTGGTGGTGGTCTCCACCGCGATCCGCCGCGACAACCCGGAACTGGTGGCCGCCCGCGAGCGCCGCCTGCCCGTGGTGCGCCGGGCCGAGATGCTGGCCGAGCTGATGCGCTTCAAGTCCTGCGTCGCCATCGCGGGCACGCACGGCAAGACCACGACGACCTCCCTCGTCGCCACCCTGCTGGACGCCGGCAACCTCGACCCCACCGTCATCAACGGCGGCATCATCAACGCCTACGGCACCAACGCCCGCATGGGCGAGGGCGAGTGGATGGTGGTGGAGGCCGACGAATCGGACGGCACCTTCCTGAAGCTGCCGGCGGACGTCGCCATCGTCACCAACATCGACCCCGAGCACCTCGACCATTTTGGCTCGTTCGACGCGGTCAAGGACGCCTTCCGGCGCTTCATCGACAACATCCCGTTCTACGGCTTCGCCGTGATGTGCATCGACCACCCGATCGTGCAGGACCTCGTCGGCCACATCGAGGACCGCCGCATCATCACCTACGGCGAGAACCCGCAGGCCGATGTCCGCCTCATCGACGTGGACTTGCGCGGGGGCATGAGCCGCTTCCGCGTGATGATCCGCGACCGGCGCCCGGGCTTCCGCATGGAGATGGAGGACCTCGTCCTGCCGATGCCGGGCAAGCACAACGCGCTGAACGCCACCGCGGCGCTGGCCGTCGCCCACGAGCTCGGCGTCGAGCCGGAGGCGATCCGCAAGGCGCTCGCCGGCTTCGGCGGCGTCAAGCGCCGCTTCACCAAGACGGGCGAGTGGAACGGCGCGCTGATCTTCGACGATTACGGACACCATCCGGTGGAGATCAAGGCGGTGCTGAAGGCCGCCCGCGCCTCCACCGAGGGCAACGTCGTCGCCATCGTGCAGCCGCACCGCTACACGCGCCTCGCCTCGCTGTTCGACGATTTCTGCACCTGCTTCAACGATGCCGACACGGTCATCGTCGCCCCCGTCTACGCGGCGGGCGAGGCGCCGATCGAGGGCATGGACCGCGACGGCCTCGTCTCGGGCCTCAAATCCCGCGGCCACCGCGACGCCATCGCGCTCCAGCGCTCGGAGGACCTCGCGGGGATCGTCGCGGGCCGCGCCAAGCCCGGCGACTACGTGGTGTGCCTCGGCGCCGGCAACATCACGCAATGGGCCTACGCCCTGCCGGGCGAACTTGGCGCCCTGGACGGCGCGCCGGCGTGAGCCCCGCCTACGTGCCGGCACCGTCCGGAATCAGGTCCTCCGGGTCGACGCCCAGTGCGCCCGCGAGGGCGCGATAGACGATGGTGTCGGCCGTGCGTTCGCCCCGTTCCATCGCCGATAGGACAGCTTCGGTGATCCCGCCGAGACTTGCCAGGGTGGTCGTGGTTACCCCCCTTCGCGCTCGCCAGAAAGCGAGGGCGGTCGGAGCCCGGCGCAGGGCATCGAGATCGGATTCGCTCAACGCCTCGTCCGCTCCGCTCGCCAGCCGATTGCGGGAGGCCTGCAGCGTCCGCGCGTCCGTCGCGTCCTCCGCGAGGGCGACGAGCCGCTCGAAATCCGCTTCCGGCAGGATCACGATGGGGTCGCCGGAGGGCGTCTTGGTGCGCACGATGGTCATACCGATCTTCCTAACCGTAGATCGAGCCACGCGGGCCGATGTCATGCACCATGATCTGATCCGGCTCGATCGTGAAGATCACGCGCCAGTCGCCGATCCGCAGCCGGTAGCCTTCGGTGCCCTTCAACGCCCTGACGTTGTTGGCGAGCGCTTCCGGCCTCTCGGCGAGGAGGCGCAGTTTCTCGCGGATGAGCGCTTCCGTTCTGGGCGGCATCCGGGTGAGGGCACGCGCTGCCGGGCGTGTGTAACCCACCGTCCGGCCCATCGCGCGTCTCCGTACCCGATCATGCAACCTTTCGTTGCTTTATCTGAAAAGCACCAGTCCCAATGACAGCCTTCCCGGACATCACCCCCGACATCCGCGCCCGGGCGCCGGCCTTGCGCGGGCGGCTCATCGCCAACCAGCCGCTCTCGGACCTGACCTGGTTCCGGGTCGGCGGCCCGGCGCAGGCTCTGTTCACGCCCGCCGATCCGGAGGATCTCGGCCTCCTGCTCGCGGCCCTCGACCCGGAGGTTCCGGTGACGGTGATCGGCCTCGGCTCGAACCTGATCGTGCGCGACGGCGGCGTGCCGGGCGTGGTGGTGCGCCTCGGCGGCAAGGCCTTCGGCACCGTGGCGATCGACGGCGAGACCCTGCGGGTCGGCACGGCGGTGCCGGACATGCGCCTCGCCAAGGCGGCGGCCGAAGCCGGGCTCGACGGGCTCGCGTTCTTCCGCGGCATTCCGGGCTCGGTCGGTGGGGCGCTGCGCATGAATGCCGGCGCTCATGGCGGCGAGACCACCGACGTTCTGGTGGAAGCGCACGGCGTCGACCGCCGGGGCGAGGCGCGTCGCTTCAGCCATGCGGAGATGGGCTTTGCCTATCGCCATAGCGCCGCCCCCGACGATGTGATCTTCACGAGCGCCCTGTTCCGTGGCCGACCCGGCGAGCGCGCCGCCATCGAGGCCGAGATGGAGCGGGTGACGGCGGCCCGCGAGGCGGCCCAGCCGATCCGCGAGCGCACCGGCGGCTCCACCTTCAAGAACCCGCCCGGGGGCAAGGCCTGGCAACTCGTCGACGCCGCCGGCTGCCGGGGCCTGACGGTCGGTGGCGCGCAGGTCTCGCCGATGCACTGCAACTTCCTGATCAACCGCGACAACGCGAGCGCCGCCGACATCGAGGGGCTCGGCGAGGAAGTGCGTCGGCGCGTGCGCGAGACCTCGGGCGTCGAGCTGCACTGGGAGATCAAGCGCATCGGTCTCGCTGCGGATGCCGCGAACGGATAGGAGATCCAAGGCAATCGGCGGGTCCAGGGCGGTGCGCGGCAGGCGGTCATCGGCCCGGCCGCTTCTGACGGAGGCGAGACGCGCATGATCATGGATGTGGTTGAGCCCGAAGCGTTGTGGCCCGAGGGCGATGACCCCTTCGTGGCTTTCACCGAATGGGGCGGGCAGGCCGATGACGAGGCTTATGCCGACCTCTGAGGCGTCCCACGCCGCATCGCGGCCGGACCGGATTTGCCGCGTTCCGTGACGACACTGACTGCTTCTACCAGCGACCGACGCTTCACCCCACGGAGTCCCCCCATGTCCAAGCACGTCGCCGTCCTCATGGGCGGGTGGTCCTCCGAGCGGCCGGTCTCGCTCAATTCCGGCCAGGCCTGCGCCGACGCCCTGGAAGGGCAGGGCTTTCGCGTCACCCGGGTCGACGTCCAGCCGGACATCGCCACGGTGCTGACGAATCTGCGTCCGGACGTGGCCTTCAACGCCCTGCACGGGCCGGCGGGCGAGGACGGCACGATCCAGGGCCTGCTGGAGATCCTGCGCATCCCCTACACCCATTCGGGCGTGCTCGCCTCGGCGCTCGCCATGCACAAGGAGCGTGCCAAAGTGGTCATGCGGGCGGCCGGCGTCAGCGTTCCGGAGGGCCGCGTCGTTAACCGTCATGAGGCCGCGAAGTCACACGTGCTGACGCCGCCCTACGTGCTGAAGCCGGTGGCCGAGGGCTCCTCCATGGGGGTCATCATCGTGCGCGACGGGCGCTCCCACCCGCCCCAGGAAGTGGGCCGGGAGGATTGGGGCTATGGCGATGAAATCCTTGCGGAAACCTACGTCGCCGGGCGCGAGCTGACCTGCGCGGTGATGGGCGAGAAGGCCCTCGGCGTGATCGAGATCAAGCCGGCCTCCGGGGAGTGGTACGACTTCGACGCGAAGTACGCCGAGGGGGGCTCGATCCACGTCCTCCCGGCAGAAATTAAACCAAATCTTTACCAGCGTGTCCAAGAGTTGTCGTTAACGGCGCATCAAGCACTCGGGTGCCGGGGCATCAGCCGTGCGGACCTTCGCTACGACGACACACCGGGGGGAACCGGTGCCCTCGTCGTCCTGGAGGTCAACACGCAACCCGGCATGACGAAGACGAGCCTGGTGCCGGAGATCGCAGCCCACGCTGGCTTTAGTTTCGGTGAGCTCGTCCAATGGATGGTGGAGGACGCAACGTTGGGCCGGTAGGGGCCGAAGGTCCGCACGGCGGCCAAGGCCAGGGTCTCCTGGGTCCGGGTCTCCTGGGCCAGGGTCTCCTGGGCCCAGCCGCCGGCACGGTCGCCTCCGTCCGTGCGGCGCTCGCTGCCCGCCTGCGCCGCTTCACGCCGCCGGGCCGCCGCTCGCGCCTCGCCGTTCCGATCGAGCGGCGCGTTCCGCGCCACCTCGGCACGGCCGCGGTCTCGGTCTCCTTCGCGGCCCTGGCGCTCGCCGCCTTCGTCGGCAGCGGCAGCTACGAACGCTTCGTCGCCGAGCACGGCCGCCCCCTCGACATCATGGCGCGGCTGGCCGGTTTCGGCGTCGAGCGCGTCACCATCTCTGGGATAGCCCGGCTCTACGAGCGCGAAGTGCTCCAGGCCGCCGGCATCGACGGTCACTCCTCGGTGGTGTTCCTCGACGTGGCGGAAGCGCGCGAGCGCCTGCTGGCGGTGCCGCTGATCGCCAGCGCCTCCGTGCGCAAGGTCTACCCGAACGAGATCGTCATCACCCAGGTGGAGCGCGAGCCCGCCGCCCTCTGGCAGCGCAACGGCGAGATCGCTGTGATCGCCGCCGACGGCACGGTGATCGACCAGATGCGCGACGACCGCTACGCCGCCTTACCCCTCGTGGTCGGCGACGACGCCAACCTCAAGCTCAAGGACTACCTCGCCCTGATCGAGGCGGCGGGCACGCTCGCCGAGCGCGTCAAGGCCGGCACCTACGTCTCCGGCCGGCGCTGGACCCTGAAGCTCGACGGCGTCGACATCCGCCTGCCCGAGACCGGTGCGACCGAGGCCCTGGCGCGCCTCGTCAAGCTCGAGCGCGACAACCGCATCCTCGAGAAGGACATCATCGCGGTGGACCTTCGCATGCCGGACCGGGTGGTCGTCCGCCTCACCGAAGAGGCGGCCGCGGCCCGCGCGGAAGCCCAGAAGAAGCCGAAGGCCAAGGGAACCAGCACATGAGCCGCACGATCCGTCCGGCGCAGCGCGCTCATCTGTCCCGCCTCACCTCCGTCACCCGGTAGCCCGATGCACGATCAGCACGGCCTCACCCCACGCCTGAAGCCTCTCTCCGCCCGGCGCAGCACCACCCTCTCGGTGCTCGACATCGGGACGAGCAAGGTCGTCTGCCTCATCGCGGAGCTGCAGCCGGCCGAGGCGCTCACCACCCTGCGCGGGCGCACCCACTTCGCCCGCATCATCGGCATCGGCCACCAGCGCTCGCAGGGGCTCAAGGGCGGCGTCATCGTCGATCTGGAATCGGCCGAGGCCGCCATCCGCCAGGCGGTCCACGCCGCCGAGCGCATGGCCCGGGTCGAGGTGCAGTCGGTCATCGTCAACATGTCCGGCGGCCGCATCGGCTCGCAGCATTTCGAGGCCCGCGTGAACACCCGCACCGGCACCGTCACGGGCACGGACGTGGAGCGGGTGCTGGAGACCGCCTCGGCCCACGGCGTCAGCCCCGGCCGCGCCGTGCTCCACGCCCTGCCGACCGGCTACGCCATCGACGGCCAGGGCGCGGTCATCGATCCGTCGGGCATGATGGGGGATGCGCTCGGCGTCGACCTCCACGTGGTCACCGGCGAGGCGGCCGCCGCCCGCAACCTCATGCTCGCCGTCGAGCACTGTCATCTCGGCGTCGAGGCGGTGATCGCCACCCCCTACGCCGCCGGTCTCTCGGCGCTGGTCGACGACGAGGCCGAGATGGGCGTCGCCGTGGTCGACATGGGCGGCGGCACCACCAGCGTCGGCGTGTTCTCCGGCGGCCACCTCGTCCACGTCGACGCGGTGGCGGTGGGCGGCCACCACGTCACCATGGACATCGCCCGCGGCCTCTCCACCCGGGTCGCGGCGGCCGAGCGCCTCAAGACCCTCTACGGCTCGGCCATCGCCACGGCCTCCGACGAGCGCGACATGATCGCGGTCCACGGGGTCGGCGAGGACGAGGGCGACGCCCCGACCCACGTGCCGCGCTCGCAGCTCGTGCGGATCATCCGCCCGCGCGTCGAGGAGGTGGTGGAACTGGTGCGCGACCGCCTGCGCGCCGCCGGCTTCTCCGCCCAGGCCGGGCGCCGCGTCGTGCTCACCGGCGGCGCCAGCCAGCTCGTCGGCCTGCCCGAGGTGGCCCGCCGGGTCATGGAGGGGCAGGTCCGCATCGGCCGGCCCCTCGGCATCCGGGGCCTGCCCGAGGCGGCCAAGGGGCCCGCCTTCTCGGCGGCGGTGGGCCTGCTGGTCTACCCGCAGGTGGCGCATGCGGAACATTTCGAGCCGCGGGGGCACGGCGCCTTCGCCGGCACGGGGACGGACGGCTACCTCTCGCGCGTCGGACGCTGGATCCGCGAGAGCTTCTGAGACGACCGCCGGCACGCCCCAAACCCCGCGGGGTGGGCGTGGACGGCCAGACGAGAATCGGCGCCTCCCTCAACCCGAGGCGTCAAATGAAACGTGAAAGGCACGAGAGGCTCGACACCATGGCCATCAGTCTGCAGGCGCCGGATATCCGGGAACTGAAGCCCCGCATCACCGTCTTCGGTGTCGGCGGAGCCGGCGGCAACGCCGTGAACAACATGATCGAGTCGGGCCTTCTGGGCTGCGAGTTCGTGGTCGCCAACACCGATGCCCAGGCGCTCACCTCGTCCAAGGCCGAGCGCGTGATCCAGATGGGTCTCAGCGTGACGCAGGGGCTCGGCGCCGGTTCGCACCCCGAGGTCGGCTCGGCCGCGGCCGACGAGGTCATCGACGAGATCCGCGACCAGCTCTCGGGCGCCCACATGTGCTTCATCACCGCCGGCATGGGCGGCGGCACCGGCACGGGCGCGGCCCCGGTCATCGCCCGCGCGGCGCGTGACATGGGCATCCTCACCGTCGGCGTCGTGACGAAGCCGTTCCAGTTCGAGGGCATGCGCCGGATGCGCACGGCCGAGGCCGGCATCCAGGAGCTCCAGGCCGCCGTCGACACCCTCATCGTGATCCCGAACCAGAACCTGTTCCGGGTCGCCAATGAGAAGACCACCTTCGCCGACGCCTTCGCGATGGCCGACCAGGTGCTCTACTCGGGCGTCGCCTGCATCACCGACCTGATGGTCAAGGAAGGCCTGATCAACCTCGACTTCGCCGACGTGCGCGCCATCATGCGCGGCATGGGCAAGGCCATGATGGGCACCGGCGAGGCCTCGGGCGAGAACCGCGCCAACCGGGCGGCGGAAGCGGCCATCGCCAACCCGCTCCTCGACGAAGTCTCGATGAAGGGCGCGCGCGGGCTGCTGATCTCGATCACCGGCGGCAACGACCTGACCCTGTATGAGCTCGACGAGGCCGCCACCCGCATCCGCGAGGAGGTCGATTCCGAGGCCAACATCATCCTCGGCGCCACCTTCGACGAGAGCCTCGACGGCATCATCCGCGTCTCGGTGGTCGCCACCGGCATCGAGCCGGCCCTGATCGCCGCCAACTCCCAGAACAACCCCGACATCGTGCAGACCGAGCAGCGCATCGCCGAGGTCGCCGAGCGTCTGCGAGCGGAAGCGAGGGCGCGGGCGGCACAGCCCGCGCCGACCTTTCGCCCCGCCGGACAGGAGCAGCCCGTAGCCGCCCCGGCGGCTCCCGCTGCGGCACCGGTCCAGGCCGCTCCGGTCCAGGCCCCGGCGCCGATGCAGGCGCCCCGCGCGCCGGAGCCGGTCGCCTTCGCGCCCGAGCCGATGCGGGTGGACCTGCCGCAGGCGCCCGTGATGCGCGACGAGGTGATGCTGACCCAGACGCAGCCCCGCGCCGCCATGGCGTACGAGCCCGCCCCGGTCGCCGCCCCCGAGCCCGCCCCGCAGCTGGCCGCCGGTCCGTTCGTGCCGCCGCGTCCGGCCGTGGCCGTCGCCCGCGCTCCCCGCATGCCGCAGATCCAGGACCTGCCGCTTCCCGCCCAGGCCCAGCTCCGGGCCCGCGAGGAGCAGCCGGCCGAGCCGGCCGGGGATTCCAAGCGCATGACCCTGCTGCGCCGCCTGGCCACCGTGGGGTTCGGCGGTCGCCGTGAGGAGGCCGAGGCCGCACCGCTTCCGCCGATGCGCGCCCCCGCCCCGATGCCCCAGGCCGCCGCCCCCGTGGAAGCGCCCCGGCGTGCGCCGGTGCAGGCACCGCCGGCCTATCGCCCGGCCCAGGGCAACCTGGATCCCCAGGGCCGCGTCGCGCCCCAGCCCCGGATGATGGACGACGACCAGCTCGAAATCCCGGCCTTCCTGCGCCGCCAGGCCAACTGAAGCCGGTCGTCCGACGCCCCACGACCCATCGGCTGAGGTATTTCAGTCACAGGCCCGGAGCCCCACGGCTCCGGGCCATGCTTGTTCTCAAGCTACTGTTATCAAAAGGCTTTCGGAATCGCCTGACGAAACCGCGGCTGTAACAGTACGTAAGAATCCGTGATTTGGCCTCGCTTTGCGGCGCAGCTATACGAATTTTGGAACGACAGGCGCGGCGGTTTCAGACCGTCAAGCGCCGGCAGGGGCTTCAAGCAGCGGACGGATCGCCAGGGGCTGAATGCCTATCCCGACGGGATGGGCACGCCCGATCACGGCCGAGGGCTATGGAATGCGAACGAACCAACAGACAACTCTCAAAGCCCCCGCGACCCTGAGCGGCATCGGCGTCCATTCCGGAAACCCGGTCGAGATCACGCTGCATCCGGCGCCCGCCAATCACGGCATCGCGTTCCTCCGCACCGGAATGCCCACCGGCAACGACCGTCTGATCAAGGCCCACCACGCCTGCGTCTCCGCCACCGAGCTCTGCACCGTGATCGGTGACGTCGAGAGCGGCGCGGTCGCCACCATCGAGCACCTGATGTCGGCGCTCTACGGCCTGGGGATCGACAACGTCCTCGTCGAGATCGACGGCCCCGAGATGCCGATCCTCGACGGCAGCGCGCTTCCCTACGTACAGGCCATCGACGCCGTCGGGATCGCGCCGTGCGGCGCGCCCCGCCGCTGGATCAAGGTGCTCCGCTCCGTCCGCATCGAGGTCGGCCGCGCCTTCGCCGAGCTCCGCCCCATCGACCGGGGCTTCCGCCTCGACGTCGAGATCGATTTCGAGAACCCGGTGATCGGCCGCAGCCGCAAGGCGATGGACCTCACCCCCGCCGCCTACCGCCGCGAGATCGCCGGCGCCCGCACCTTCGGCATGATGCGCGACGTGGAGCGCTACTGGAAGGCGGGCTTCGCCCTCGGCGCGTCCCTCGAGAACACTGTCGCGGTCGGCGAGACCGCGGTCGTCAACCCCGAGGGCCTGCGCTACGCCGACGAGTTCGTCCGGCACAAGTTCCTCGACGCGGTGGGTGACCTCGCCCTCGCGGGCCTGCCGCTCCAGGGCGGCTACCGCTCCTATTGCGGCGGCCACCGCATGAATGTCGGCGTCCTCACGGCCCTGTTCTCCGATCGCGCCAATTATGCCATCGTCGAGAGCGCCAGCACCCGCCGCGAGACCAGCCTGACCGAGTTCGGCGCCAGCCTCGGCATCGCCGCCTTCGTCGGCGATCTGTAGCGCCACCGACACACACCTCTCCTTTCTGTTAAGGGCGTGGCCCGCCCGCCGCTTTCGCGCCCAAATCGCCCGCCACGGTGAATCCAGCGTGAAACGGGACGTCCGTCCGGTGTGCAACGCACCCGGATCGTGGCATGAGGCCGTCAGCCACGCGACCGACCTGACTGTGATGGCTTGACGACGCGCGCCTGAGAACAGGCCCGTCTGTTGGGGGAAGACCGGAATGCGCCTGAACCAACCCAAGAGCGGTGCGATGGCGGCCGTGCTGGTGACCCTGTGCGGCCTCGGCCTGGGTGGCTGCGACGCCCTCGACTCGATCAATCCCTTCGCCGAGAAGTACAAGCCCGAGGTCATCCCGGACGTTCCCGCCGACAAGCTCTACAGCGAGGGCCTGGCGCGCATGGAAGACAAGGACTACGAGGGCGCCTCGAAGAAGTTCGGCGAACTCGACAAGGCCTACAGCTACTCCGACTGGTCGCGCAAAGCGCTCCTGATGACCGCCTACTCGAACTACGAGGGCGCGAAGTACGACGACGCGATCAACGCCTCGAAGCGCTACCTGCAGCGCCACCCGGCGAGCAAGGACGCGGCCTACGCCCAGTACCTCATGGCGATGTCGCACTATAAGCAGATCCCGGACGTGACCCGCGACCAGGACCGCTCCGAGAAGGCGCTCGCCGGCCTGCAGGAGCTCGTCCAGAAGTATCCGACCTCTGAATACGCCGCCGACGCCAAGGCCAAGATCCAGATCACCCGCGACCAGCTCGCCGGCAAGGAGATGGAGGTCGGGCGCTTCTACCTCGAGCGCCGCAACTTCCCCGCCGCGATCAACCGGTTCCGCGACGTGGTCAGCAAGTACCAGACGACCCGCCACGCCGAGGAGGCTCTGGAGCGTCTGACCGAGGCCTACATGGCGCTGGGCCTGACCCAGGAGGCGCAGACCGCCGCCGCCGTGCTCGGCCACAACTTCCCCGACAGCCCCTGGTACAAGGACGCCCACGCGCTCCTGCAGAACGGTGGCCTGGAGCCGCGCGAGGAGAAGACCTCCTGGCTCAGCAAGGTCTATCGCGGCGTCATCGGGCGCACCGCCGAGGCCCAGTAGGTCTCCACATTCCACGCCCGTCGAGTGCCGCTTTGCCGCTCCCCGAGGGGGGCGGCATCTTTTTGCGTGAAGCCGGCGGCACTTCGCCGTAAACACGGCGCCAGCGTTCACAACGGGACCCCAGACGCGGCATGCTGAGCCAGCTCGCGATCCGCGACATCGTTCTCATCGACAAGCTCGTCCTGAATTTTCGCGATGGACTCAGCGTCCTGACCGGCGAGACGGGCGCGGGCAAATCGATCCTGCTCGATGCTTTCGCCCTGGCGCTGGGCGGGCGCGGCGACGGCCGCCTCGTGCGCCACGGGGAAGGGCAGGGCGCCGTCACCGCCGTGTTCGACGTGCCCCTCGACCATGCGGCGCGGGCGCTCGCGGCCGAGGCCGAGATCGATACCGAGGGCGACCTCATCCTGCGCCGCGTGCAGATGGCCGACGGGCGCACCCGCGCCTTCGTCAACGACCAGGCCGTGGGCGTGCAGGTCCTGCGGGCCATCGGCGCGGCCCTCGTGGAGATCCACGGGCAGCACGACGACCGGGCGCTTGCCGATCCCACCACTCACCGCGCCATCCTCGACGCCTTCGGCGGCTTGCAAGGGCCGCTCGGACAGGTGACGGCGGCGGCCCGGCGGGTGAAGGCTGCGCGCAGCGCCCTGTCGGAGCACCGCGCCCGCGTGGAGGCTGCCGCTAAGGAAGCCGATTTCCTGCGCCACGCGGTCGCCGAACTGGAGATTCTGGCGCCCGAGGCGAGCGAGGAGACCACCCTGGCCGAGCGCCGCACGGTGATGCAGCAGAGCGAGAAGGTCGCGCGCGAACTCAACGAGGCCATCGAGGCCTCCGGCGGCGCCATCGTGTCCCACCTCTCCTCGGCCCTGCGCAAGCTGGAGCGGCGGTCCGCGCAACTGCCCGCCCTGGTCGAGCCCTGCGTCGCCGCCCTTGACACCGCCCTGACCGCCCTCGACGAGGCCCACACCATCCTCGACGTCGCCCTGCGCGAGGCGGAGTTCGATCCGCGCGAACTGGAGCGGGTGGAAGAGCGGCTGTTCGCGCTCCGCGCCGCCTCGCGCAAGTACCAGGTTCCGGTCGACGATCTGGCCGCCCTGCGTGAGCGCTACGCGGCGGATGTGGCCGCCATCGACGCGGGCGAGGAGGCCATGGCGGGCCTGGAACAGACCCTGGCCGAGGCGGAGGCCGCCTATGCCAAGGCCGCCACCCGGCTGACGGAGGGGCGCAGGCGTGCGGCCAAGGCCCTCGACGCGGCGGTGAAGGCGGAACTGCCTCCGCTCAAGCTGGAGCGCGCCCGCTTCATCACCGAGATCGCCACCGATCCGGAATCCCGCGATCCCGCCGGCATGGACCGGGTCGAGTTCTGGGCCCAGACCAATCCGGGGACCCGGCCGGGCCCGATGATGAAGGTCGCCTCCGGTGGCGAGCTCTCCCGCTTCATGCTCGCCCTCAAGGTGGTGCTGGCCGACAAGGGCTCGGCCCCGACCCTGATCTTCGACGAGATCGACACCGGCGTCGGCGGCGCGGTTGCGGATGCAATCGGCGCCCGCCTCGGACGCCTGTCGACCCGCGTCCAGGTGGTGGCGGTGACCCACGCGCCCCAGGTGGCGGCGCGCGCGGTGACGCACTTCCTCATCGCCAAGGACCCGGTCAAGGGCAGCGACCGGGTCGCAACCCGGGTCGCCTCCCTCGAGGCCCCGGCCCGGCGCGAGGAGATCGCCCGGATGCTGGCCGGTGCCACGGTCACGGACGAGGCGCGGGCCGCCGCCGCGCGCCTGCTCCAGGCGGCCGACGCCTGAACGCGTGCCGTCAACCTGACTTTAACCCTTCCTTAACCACGTTCGGTGACACTCGATAAACGGCGAGTGCGCTCCGATTCGGCGCCGGCGTTGGATCGCTCGAACGAGGGACTGAGACGTTGGACCAGAGGATTTGCGACGGCGAGAGGGAGGCCG
Source organism: Methylobacterium sp. J-078 (assembly GCF_022829285.1). Classification (GTDB taxonomy): domain Bacteria; phylum Pseudomonadota; class Alphaproteobacteria; order Rhizobiales; family Beijerinckiaceae; genus Methylobacterium. The sequence goes on along the minus strand of NZ_JAKSYI010000112.1, from coordinate 107,986 downwards.
CGCTCGAGAATGCGTGCCAACCGAACCTGCCCGACGACACGCGCTACCGGCTCGGGACGGCCCTGCGCTCGATCTACGAAGAAACCTGCGACACCCAGCCGATCCCGGACAGCCAGATCGACCTGCTCCTGCGCCTTCGGCACAAGGAGCGCGACCGGCGCCGGATGGACTGACCCGCCTACCAGCGACGCGAGTTCGGCCGGCGCCTGTACTCCGCCGCCCGGATCTGCGTCAGGACCCGGTCCAGGCTGAGCAGGAGCGTCTTCTCCTCGCTGCCGGCGCGCTCGACATCGTCCTGGCCGGTGCCGAACTGCTGGCGCATCCGCGCCATGGACAATTGCCGCTCGAGATCCTCACGCTGCGCGTGGAGGTCGAGGAAGGCAGCCTCTGCCTCGTCGGTGGTGCTCGATGTCTCCGTCACGGTTGATCACCTTCCCGCGCCGGTCGGGAACCGGCGATGGAAACCAACGCGCGACGTGGCGAAACCGTGCCATCCGCCCGCGATGCGGGATCAGCGGAATCCGCCGATGCGGCGGTCGCGCTTGCGCTCGGCGGCCGGCTGATAGGCGATCTGCGCGTGCGTGGTGCAGTAGGGCAGGCCGGTGATCGACCGGTCGCCGCAATAGTGGAAGTCCGGCGCCGTCGGATCGCCGATCGGCCAGCGGCACATGGATTCGCGCAGGTCCATGATCGTCACGCGGCGGGTGATCGAGAGCGCCACCGGGGCGACCGTCGACGCCGAGAGGGCCGCGATCGGCATCTCGCCCATCGGGATCGCGTCCTCGGCGTCCGTCGCGGCGTCGTTGGAATTCGGGCGCGGCATGCCGGCTGCCATCTCGGCCGACTTGACCCGGCCCGAGAGGCCGAGGCGGTGGATCTTGCCGATGACCGCGTTGCGGGTGACCCCGCCGAGCTGCGTGGCGATCTGGCTGGCGCTCAGGCCCTCCTCCCACAGCCTGCGCAGATGGTCGACGCGCTCGTCCGACCAACTCGGGACCGTATCCACCATCGCCCCCTCCGAAATCGTCGCATCCGACCGTTCCGCGTCGCCGCTCCCCTCGGGGCGCGGGCGCCGTGCCGACACGGCGGGAACTTTCGGATGATGGCCGAACCGACCCCCCGGCCGTCGACGGGCAAACCGTACAGGAGGCCGTGACGCGGAGGCAAGTGTGCCCCGACCGGCACGTGCGGCCGACGCGGGGCCTGTCCACCGGCAAAGGATCGGCCGGCGGCAGCCGGCACGCCTCGCCGGATCGGGCGGTATGGTCTAGAGCCGGGCGAACCCGCCCCCGACCTGACCGCGAGACCCCATGACCGCCCGACCGCCCATCGCCGTGTTCGACCTCGACGGAACCCTGGCCGAGACCGCAGGCGACCTCATCGGTACCCTGAACGTGATCCTGCGCCGCGAGGGGCTCCAGACGCTGCCCCTGGAACAAGCCCGGGACATGATCGGGGCGGGTGCCAAGGCCCTGATCCAGCGCGGCTTCACCACGGCCGGCGAGCCGCTGTCGACCGAGCGCCTGGACGCGCTGTTCTCGGACTTCATCGCCCATTACGGCGACCATCTCTGCGAGCAGTCGCACCTGTTCCCCGGCGTGGTCGAGGCGCTCGACGCCCTCCGGGCCCGCGGCTTCCTCCTCGCCGTCTGCACCAACAAGTACGAGGGGCAGGCGGTGCGCCTGCTCGGGCTGCTCGGCATCGCCGATCGCTTCGCGACGATCTGCGGGCGCGAGACCTTTCCGTACTTCAAGCCCGATCCGCGCCACATCACCCTGACGGTGGAGCGCGCCGGCGGCGATCCGGCCCGGGCCGTGATGGTGGGGGATTCCCGCGCCGACATCGACGCCGCCAAGGCCGCCGGCATCCCCGTGGTGGCCGTGCCCTTCGGCTACACCGACCTGCCGGTGACGGAACTCGGCCCGGATCGGATCATCGCCCATTTCGACGAACTCGCCGCCGCCGTGGACGCCCTGGTCCCGGCCGCCTGACGGGCCGGACGGCCCCGCGCCACGAAAGAGGGCCGCCCCACGGGGCGGCCCTTCGTCGTTCCGGGTCTAGGAGACAGAGATCAGTTGATGCGGTCGGCGAGGTTGGCCGAGTGGGCGTGCTCGCCGGCGATGTAGGGCAGCGCCTGGTTGGCGAACTCGCGGCCCTGCGCGTTGTCGCCGTTGCGGGCGTAGGAGGCGTAGAGGCCCAGCGTCCGGGCATCCGAGTTGGCCTGCTGGTCGACGTAGGTCCGGTCGAAGTCGCGGCCCGCGCGAGCGGACTTCAGGCGGTCGATGCGGCCCTGACCCTCGGCGCCGATGGCGACGCGGCGGCCCGGCTCGGAGGGGCTGTTGTCCACGAGGCCGACGCCGCCGAGGACGCCGCCGACGACGCGCTGGGCGATCGTGGCCGAGATCGTCACCGGGGCGAGCACCACGCCGACCGGGTTGTCGAGGCGGGTCTCGAAGGGCTGGGTGTCGGAGACGACGGTGCCGCCGGCGGTCAGCGAGGTGCCCTCGGGCAGCAGCGCCTGGGTGGTGGCCTTGCGCTCCACGAGGACATTGTGGGCGTACTGGCGGACACGCGGGTTGCGCGAGCGCTCCAGGGCGATGCGGCTCGACTCGATGCTCACCGCATCCGAGCGCAGGGCGGCGGCGCGGAAGTCGGAGGTGTCGGTCACGGCCGGCTGGTTGCCGTCGAACTGCGGCGCGACGCGAAAGGACAGGGGCTCCTGCGCGAGCGCCGGGGTGGCGAGGGCGGCGACCGACAGGCCGAGGGCGGCGAGGAGTGACTTGGTCATGGCGGGTTCTCTTTCCGGGGCGCCCGTTCGGCGCCGTTCTGGTGAATCGTTTGCGGTGCGGCAACACGTGGTCCGACGGGGCGTTCCACCCTGCGTCGCATTGGAGCCTTGCGTTTCGGGGGGTGTTATTCCGCCTCGCCGACTCCACGGCGGACCCGTTCCGCGCGGCAATCCCGAAGCGACGAGCGGATCTCACGTCCGCCGGCCTGCCTTGTCCCGAGGCCCCGGGAGGGCTCCATGATCGAACCGCAACCGCTCTTCGACGACCTCACCCGCTTCCACCTCGCCCGCGAGATCGAGCGCTGGGGCTGGTCCATCGGGGCGCATACCTACGGCGCCCCGCGGGTGCTGGAGGCGGGTCTCGCCGGCCTGACCATCGGGCGCTTCTGCTCCATCGGCCCGAGCGTCACCATCGCGCTCGGCAACCACCGCACCGACCTCGTGACCACCTATCCGTTCCGGGCCATCGCGGGGATCGTCGGCGGCGGGCTGTGGGCGGAAGCCCTGAAGGCGGGTCCGGATCACGACACACGCGGCGACGTGGTGATCGGCGACGAGGTCTGGCTCGGGGCGAACTGCACCATCCTGTCGGGCGTCACCATCGGCAGCGGCGCGGTGGTCGGGGCCGGCGCCGTCGTGCGGTGGGACGTGCCGCCCTACGCCATCGTGACCGGCAACCCGGCCCAGGTGACCCGCACCCGCTTCGACGCGGCGACCATCGAACGGTTGCTCCGGCTGAACTGGTGGGCTTGGCCGGACGCGAGGATCGCCGCCTACCTGCCCCTGATCCTCGGCACGGATATCGCCGCCTTTCTCGATCGGGCGGAGGCCGAGGCGCTCAATGCGCCTCCTCCCAATTCAGGGCGGCGCGCGCCTCGACCACCAGCGGCACCTTCAGGGTCAGGGCGGGGGCGGGGGCGTCGACCATGATGCGGGTGATCACCGGCAGGGCCTTGTCCACTTCGTCCTCGGGCGCCTCAAACACGAGTTCGTCGTGCACCTGCAGCAGCATGCGCACGTTGAGCCGCTCGGCCTTCAAGGCGTCCTCCATGCGGATCATCGCCCGGCGGATGATGTCGGCGGCCGAGCCCTGGATCGGCGCGTTGATGGCCTGGCGCTCGACGCTCGCGCGCTCGTTGGGGTTGTTCGAGCGGATCTGGGGATAGTGGCAGACCCGGCCGAACAGGGTGGTGACGTAGCCGAGGTCCCGGCAGCGGCGCCGGGTGTCGTCGATATAGGCGCGGATGCCGGGGAAGCGCTCGAAATACTGCTTGATGAAGGCGCCGGCCTCCTCGCGGCCGATGCCGAGGCGGTCGGCCAGACCGAAGGCCGAGATGCCGTAGATGATGCCGAAATTGATGGTCTTGGCGCGGCGCCTCAGGTCCGAGGTCATCTCGGCGAGCGGCACCCCGAACATCGCGCTCGCGGTGGCCGCATGGATGTCGATGCCGTCCGCGAAGGCCTGGCGCAGCTGCGGGATATCGGCGATGTGGGCCAGCAGTCGCAGTTCGATCTGGCTGTAATCGGCCGAGATCAGGCGATTGCCCTCCTGGGCCACGAAGGCCCGGCGGATGCGCCGGCCCTCTTCCGTGCGGATCGGGATGTTCTGCAGGTTCGGCTCTGAGGAGGAGAGCCGGCCGGTGGTGGTGGCGGCGAGCGAGAACGAGGTGTGGACCCGGTCGGTCTCGCGGTCGGCATGCGCTTGAAGCGAATCCGTGTAGGTGGATTTCAGCTTGGCGAGCTGGCGCCATTCAAGGATTTTTTTCGGGAGGGGGTGGCCAGCTTGCGCCAGCTCCTCAAGCAGGGTCGCGGGGGTGGCCCACTGGCCGGACGGCGTCTTCTTGGCGCCGGGCAGCCCCATCTTGCCGAACAGGATGTCGCCGATCTGCTTCGGGGAGGAGACCTGGAATTTTTCGCCCGCATCCTCCTGGATCTCTTCTTCCAGGCGCACGAGGATCTGCGCGAAGTCGCCGGACAGGCGGCTCAGCATGTTGCGGTCGACGCGGATGCCCTCGGCTTCCATCCGGGCGATCACCGGAACCAGCGGGCGCTCCAGGGTCTCGTAGACCGCGACGCGGTGTTCGGCCACGAGGCGCGGCTTCATCATCCGCCACAGGCGCAGGGTGACGTCGGCATCCTCGGCGGCGTAGGCGGTGGCCTTGTCCAAGGCCACCCGGTCGAAGGTGATCTTGGCTCGGCCGGTGCCGGCGACATCCGAGAAGGTGATGGGCTGGTGGCCGAGATGGCGGCGGGCGAGCTCGTCCATGCCGTGCCCGCCCTTGCCGGCATCGAGCACGTAGGAGATCAGCATGGTGTCGTCGAAGGGCGCCACCCGGATGCCGGAGCGCGCCAGCACCGCGAGGTCGTATTTCAGGTTCTGGCCGACCTTGAGCACCCCCGGATTCTCCAGGAGCGGCTTCAGGCGCTCGATGACCACCTTCGTGTCGAGCTGGCCGGCGGCCGGCTGGACCGCGTCCGTCGCTGCCTTGGCATCGCCGAACAGGTCGCCGTCGGCGCCCTTCACGGGCTCGACGTGTCGGAGGGGGATGTAGGCGGCGCGCCCCGGTGCCACGCAGAGGGAGACGCCGACGAGGTTGGCGTTGTTGGCGTCCAGGGAATCCGTCTCGGTGTCGACGGCGATCACCCCGGCTTCTTCCGCTTCCGCGATCCAGGCGTCGAGCTGCTCCACCGACCCGATCGTCTCGTAGGCGGCGGTGTCGAACGGCTTGACCGATTCCGCCGCCCGCGCCGCCACGAGGTTGGCCGGCGTCGGCTCGGAGGGGCCGCGCGGCTTGGGCGTCGCGTCGGGCAGGCCGAGATCGGCGAAGGGGTCGACCTCGCCGCTCGGCGCGCCGGACGCCGTCTCGGGATCGACCGGCACGGGATCGCCCAATGCTCCGGGAAGAACCGGGGCGTCGAGGGAGAACGGCGCGTCGGGCGCAGGCTCGCGGTTCGGCAGCAGGGCCGGGTCGGGCTGCACCGCCTCCGGGTCGACGTGGAGCATCTGCGCGATGCGCCGGGTCAGTGTGTTGAACTCCATGGCTTTCAGGAAGCCCACCAGCTTCTGGGGGTCGGGCTTGGGCAGGCGCAGGTCGTCGAGCGGCACCGGAACCGGCACGTTCTCCTCCAGCGCCACCAGCTTTCGCGAGAGGCGGGCCTGGTCGATGCTGGCGAGCAGGGTCTCGCGGCGCTTGGGCTGCTTGATCTCGGCGGCGCGCTCCAGGAGCGCGTCGAGGCTGCCGTATTCCTTGATCAGTGCGGCCGCGGTCTTCAGGCCGATGCCCGGCACACCCGGCACGTTGTCCGAGGTGTCGCCGATGAGCGCCAGCGCGTCGCCGATCTGCTCCGGGGCCAGGCCCTCCCATTTGGCGATGATCGCCTCGCGGTCGAGGTTGCGCTCGGGGCGGTAGCCGGGCTTGCCCTTGGAGCCGGATTCGAAGTCGTAGAACCGCACCAGGGGCCCGACGAGCTGCATCAGGTCCTTGTCGGAGGAGACGATGATGACGCCCGCGCCCCGCGCCTCGGCCTGGCGCGAATAGGTGGCGATGAGGTCGTCGGCCTCGTAGCGGATGAGTTCGATCGGCTGCAGCCCGAAGGCCCGCACGGCGTCGCGCATCAGCGGCATCTGCCGCTTGAGGTCGTCCGGCGCGTCCGGCCGGTGGCCCTTGTAGTCGGGAAACAGCTCCTTGCGGAACGAGCCCTCGGACTTGTCGAACACGATGGCCAGATGGGTCGGCATCACGCCCGCCGCCCCCTCCTGCACGAACTGGGCGATCTTGGTGCAGAACAGCCGCACCGCGCCGGTCGGCAATCCGTCCGAGGGCCGGGTGTTGTACTTCTGATCCTGGTTGATCGACTGGAAGTAGGCTCGGAAGATGAACGACGAGCCGTCGACCAGGATGATCTGATCGCCGGGGCCGACGGGCTTTTCGGAGAGGTCAGACGTCATCGGGCGGCACGGTCTCGCGAGGGGATATCGAGGCGCCTGCGTTCAAGGAGCCGGCGATCGGCTCAGTTCGGCGCGGCAGGCCGCGATGATCGGGTTCAGATGGTCGTGGACGGTCTTCCAGACGATGTCCAGCGCCACCCGATGATAGGCGTGCCGATAGAAATTTCCTGCCTCCGCGATGTCGCGCCAGGGGATCGCAGGGTGACGGGACTTGGTCTCTGGGCTGAGACGCCGGCTCGCCTCCGAGATGATTTCAAGGCAGCGTACGACAGCATAATTGGTGAGCTGGTCGGCCTCGAAGGCCGCGAAGGTCATGCCGGCGACGAAGCTCAGAGCCGCTTCGGAATTGGCGATGATGTCTTCGCATGCGTCATACGCGCGTTCAGAAGACAGGGATCGCATCGCGCTCGATCCTGTCCCTGATCCGATCTTTCAGGGTCTTGCGATTGGCCACATCGACCGCCACGGGAAACAGGTCGGCGATGAAGTGGCAGAGACCGACATAGGCATAGACGTCGAGCTTCACGCTCTCGTCGAGGTCGATCACGATGTCGACGTCGCTCTCCCTGGTCGCTTCGCCCCGCGCCGTCGAGCCGAACAGCGCGGCATGCCGGATGCCGCGCGCGCGCAGCGCATCCTCATGCGTCCGCAGGATCTGGATGGCAGCGTCCCGTTCCATGGCGAGAGTGTACCGCAACGCGGGCGGTGGCCGGAAGACCTTTCACGTCGCCGCCCCCACGGTATCGGCCATCCGCGCGTCCCGCGTGCCCAGCGGCTGCTCCGGTCCGCGCGTCGTGTCGGCCTCGGTCTGGTGCTCCATCTCGGCGTTGATCTCGGCGCCGAGGAGCACGATCGTGGTGGAGATCCAGATCCAGGTCATGAAGCCGATCACGGCGCCCAGCGAGCCGTAGGTCTCGTTGTATTTGCCGAAATTGGCAACGTACCAGGAGAAGCCCAGCGAGGTGGCGACCCAGCCCACCGCCGCGACGGCGCTGCCCCAGGTCACCCAGCGCCAGCGCGGCGCGTCGCGGCTCGGGCCGTAGCGGTAGAGCAGGGCGAGGCCGCCGAGCACGGCCACGAGCAGCACCGGCCAGCGCAGCAGGGCGATGTACCAGGCGTGCGCACTCAGCCCGAGGATGTTGATCGCGGCCGGCACCACGACGATGCCGATCAGCGCCAGGATGATGAACAGGAGCGCGCCGGCGGTGAAGGTCAGCGAGCGCAGGTTGAGCCAGACGAAGCTGCGCCGCTCGCGCTCCTCGTAGACGATGTTGAGGGCGGAGAAGACCGCCTTCATGCCGCCGTTGGCGCTCCACACCGACAGAACGATGCCGGTGAAGAAGGTCAGGCCCAGGGTGGTGTCGCCCTTGGCGGCGATGCGCTTGACCTGCTCGCCGATGATCTCCAGCGCCCCCGAGGGCACGACACCCTGGAGACTCGCCAGCTGGTCGTTGATGGTGGCGACGTCCGCCACGAGCCCGTAGCACGAGACCAGGGCGGCGATGGCGGGGAAGATCGCCAGGAGCACGTAGAAGGTCACCCCGGCGGCGACCGAGACGATGTTGTTCTCCGAGATGTCGTGGAACACCCGCAGCCCGATGTCCTTCCAGCCCTTGGCTGGGATTTCGGAGGGCTTGCGCGCCCCGCGGCCCCGCTCGGGCTCGTTCGCGGCCACCCGCTTTGCATCGGACCCGGTATGGGACGGGGAGGGCTGGCGCGTCGGGTCCCCCGGCATCGCCGGGGCCGGCGACGATCGACCCGTCCGGCGCGGGAGCGCGACCAAGCCGAGGAGCGCGGTGGCCAGGGCGACGGTCCAGAGGGTCGAATTTCTGGTCTCGTTCCTGGTCTCGACGGCGTCGGGACCCGTCGAGCGCTCGTTTCGTGGTGTCATCGATCGTCCGTTCCGCCGCAGGATATCGTCATCGCGCGGTGATGCCGGCGGGTGACGCCGGCATGTCTCGACGCAACACGCGTTGCTTGAGCAACAAGGCCCGGCGGCAAAGTGTTTCCTGCCCGCTCACGGAAAAGCGAGCGGACGGCCCGCGCCGGGCCCCGCGAACTTATTCCGCGAAACCCCGGACCGGAGACCGGCGTTGTGCGTCGCGGCACCCGAGGCGACGCGCGGGGCGGATTTTCGGGCGCATCGTGGACGTGAGGGCCGATCGCGGCTTGCTCCCGCGGGCGGCACGCGGCACGGCCCTGGGAGCCCTTTCCCTCGACCCGGAGACCACCGACCCGTGCCGCACGCGACAGAGCTGATCGCCATCATCGCCCTCGGCCTCGTGCTCGCCTTCGTCTGCGGAATGCTGGCGCAGCGCCTGCGCCTGCCGCCCCTCGTGGGCTACCTCCTCGCGGGCGTCCTCGTCGGCCCCTACACGCCGGGCTTCGTCGGCAACAGCCAGCTCGCGGGCCAGCTCGCCGAGATCGGCGTCATCCTGCTGATGTTCGGCGTCGGCCTGCACTTCTCGATCAAGGACCTGATGGCGGTGCGCACCATCGCGCTGCCCGGCGCCATCGTGCAGATCGTGGCGGCCACCGCCATGGGTGGCGCCCTGGCGCTGATCTGGGGCTGGGGCCTCGGGGCGGGCCTCGTTTTCGGCCTCGCCCTGTCGGTGGCCAGCACCGTGGTGCTGCTGCGGGCCCTGGAGGAGCGCCGGCTCCTCGACAGCGACAAGGGCCGCATCGCGGTGGGCTGGCTCATCGTCGAGGATCTGGCGATGGTGCTGGCCCTGGTGCTGCTGCCGGCGCTGGCTCCCTCCCTCGGCGGCGACGGCGCGGGCGCCGCGCACCATGCCGGGGACGGCAACATCTGGCTCACCCTCGGCCTGACGCTGGCCAAGGTCGGCATCTTCGCCGCCGTGATGCTGGTGGGCGGGCGCCGGTTCGTGCCCTGGCTCCTCGATCAGGCGGCGCGCACGGGCTCGCGGGAGCTCTTCACCCTGGCGGTGCTGGCGCTGGCGCTGGGCATCGCCTTCGGCTCGGCGGAACTCTTCGGCGTCTCCTTCGCGCTCGGCGCGTTCTTCGCCGGCATGGTGCTGGCCGAATCCGACCTCAGCCATCAGGCGGCGGCCGATTCCCTGCCCCTGCAGGACGCCTTCGCGGTGCTCTTCTTCGTCTCCGTCGGCATGCTGTTCGACCCCGGCATCCTGATCCGCGAGCCGCTCTCGGTGCTGGCGGTGCTGGGCGTCATCCTCATCGGCAAGTCCCTGGCGGCGGTGGCGATCGTGCTCGCCTTCCGGCATCCGCTGGGCACTGCGCTCACCATCGCGGCGAGCCTCGCCCAGATCGGCGAGTTCTCGTTCATCCTCGTCAGCCTCGGCCTGTCCCTGAAGCTGCTGCCCGAGGAGGGGCGCGACCTCATCCTCGGCGGCGCCATCCTCTCCATCACCCTCAACCCCCTGTTCTTCGCGCTCACCGACTGGGTCGGGCGCAAGGTCGCCGAGCGGCCCCACCTCGCCGCCCGCTTCGAGCGCAAGGGGGCCGCGGCGCTGGCGGTCACCACCGAGAACCCGCCCCATCGCGGCCACGCGATCCTCATCGGCTACGGCCGGGTCGGCAGCACCATCGGCAAGGCCCTCAAGGCCTGGGACCTGCCCTACATCGTCCTCGACCGCGACCGGCGCCGGGTGCTGGATCTGCGCCAGGAGGGCATCGAGGCGGTGTTCGGCGACGCTACGGCCCCCGGCATCCTTCAGGCCGCCGATATCGCGCAGGCCCGGCTGATCGTGGTCGCGACGCCGGAGCCCCACACGACGCGGCGCATCGTCGAACTCGCGCGCGAGCTCCGTCCGGGCATCGACACCCTGATCCGCACGCACAACGACGGCGAGCGGCGGCATTTCGAGGAGCAGGGCGTCGGCCTCGTGCTCATGGCCGAGCGCGAACTCGCGTTCGGCATGACCCTCTATGCCCTGCGCAGCCTCGGCCTGAAGGAGGGCGAAGCCCGCATCTTCGTCGACAGCACCCGGGTCGAGAGCCGCTCGGCGCCCATCGAGACCGAGATCGACCAGGTCACGCCCGAACTGCGCCCCCACAAGGATGAGGAAGCCTGAAAGCGTCAGGCGGCCAGGGAGAGCCCGAGTTCGTGCACCCGGCGGAGGTCCGCCACGAAGTCCGCGTAGGCTTGCGCCTTGGCCTCGTCGGGCAGGCGCAGCAGGTAGGACGGGTGCACGGTGATGAAGCCCGCATAGGGCTTTTCGAAGTCCGCCGGGCCGCGCGCCCGGGTGATCGGAATCTGCTTGCCCGTCAGGGCCAGCACGGCGGTGGCCCCGAGCGCCACCACGAGCCGGGGCGCGACGAAGTCGAGCTCCCGGTCGAGCCACCAGCGGTAATGGCTGACCTCGCCGGCGGTGGGCTTCTGGTGGATGCGGCGCTTGCCCCGCTCCTCGAACTTGAAGTGCTTGACCGCATTGGTGAGGTAGGCTTCGCCCCGAGCGATCCCGGCCTCCTCCATCGCGCGTGACAGCAACTGCCCGGCGGGCCCGACGAAGGGGCGACCCTGGCGGTCCTCCTGGTCGCCCGGTTGCTCGCCCACGAAGGCGATCGACGCGCCCAGCGGTCCCTCGCCGAGGACGGCCTGGGTCGCGCCCGGCACCAGCGGCTCCGAGCGCTTGATGATGGCGTTGAGGGCGTCGAGCGAGTCCGGGGCCTGGTCGGCCATGGCGGCCACCGCGCGGGCAGGGTTTCGCTTGACGGGCATCTGCGGCTCCCTCTCGATCATGGCGCCGGTGCGCGCCGCCGCCTGCCGGACGAGGCCCGGAATGGCGGCGGTCTCGGGCATGTTGCGCCAGTACTTCTTCGGCATCTCCGCCCGCATCGCCGTGAGGTTGGTGCGGGCGGGGTTAAAGGTGCTCTCGTAGTAATCGCGCCAGCCCGCCTCGAAGCCGTCCTGCGCCGGTGCGTCCTCGCGTCGCCCCGGGGGGCCGAAGGTCAGGGTATCGCCATCCCAGGAGGCCGAGGCCTCCGGCGTCAGGATGGTCCAGTGCAGGCTCCGGAAGCGCCCGACGAAGAACGGGGCGGCGGCCCCCAGGATGTGGTGGTCGGGCTCGAACCAGGCGACGAAGCGCTCGGGATCGCTTCCCTCAACGCGGCGGAAGCGCAGGAAGGCGTGCATCTTGTGGAGGTCGCGGGCGATGGCCTTGGCCATCCGTTCCAGGCGGTGGACCAGCGGATCGCTCGACACTTCCAGCAGCCTGCGCTCACCCTGCAGGACGCGCCAGATCAGGTCGTAGAGCAGGGCGTAGCGCTCCGAATCGCTGTGGAGCACCACCCGGGCGACGATCGCGGCGACACCGCGCGGCAGGTTCAGGGGCGCGTCGTCGGCCGGAGCCGGCGGCTCCATTCCGAACAGCCCCGGCGCCTCGCCGACGGACCAGAGCACCCGCTCGGGCGGAACGCCCCGCCCCGCGAGACGGCGGGCGGCCGCGCGAAAGCTGTCGATGTCGGCGCCCGGGGACAGGTAGACGGCTTCGAGCGCGCCGGAGCGGGCACCGGCCCCCGCGGAGGCGGGAGGGGCGGGTGTCGGCGCGCCCATCTCAGAACAGGCTCAACTGTTGCGGCGGGTCGGCGAGACGCGCCCGCAGGTCGAGGCGGTCGGTGAGGCCGCCGGCCGGGTGGTAATCGGCCGCGATCAGGAAGGGCCGCGCTCGCTTCAGGGCGGAGGTCAGCCGCGCCACGTCGTCGAGGCGCAGGCGGGTGTGCCGCCGCGCGCGAATGATCTTGTCCACCGCCCGGGCGCCGAGGCCCGGCACCCGCAGCAGCATCTCGCGGTCGGCGGCGTTCACGTCGACGGGAAAGCGCGCCCGGTGCTTCAGCGCCCAGGCGAGCTTCGGGTCGATGTCGAGGGAGAGCATCCCGTCCTCGGTGGCGTCGGCGACATCGTCGGGCGTGAAGGCGTAGTATCGCAGCAGCCAGTCGCCCTGGTACAGGCGGTGCTCGCGCTGGAGCGGCGGCGATTTAAGCGGCAGGATGCTCGAGCCGTCGGGGATCGGACTGAAGGCCGAGTAGTACACCCGCTTGAGGTTGTAGGAGCCGTAAAGGAGCGCGCTCTTGCGGATCAGGGCCTCGTCCGTGGTCGCATCCGCCCCGACGATGACCTGCGTCGATTGCCCGGCGGGCGAGAACCGACGTTTCTCGGCCTTGGCCTGCGTGATGCGCTCGCCGATCTGCGCGATGGCGTGCTGGATGACCGCACCGTCCTTCTCGGGCGCGAGGCGCTCCAGGCTCGCCTCGGTGGGCAGTTCGACGTTGATCGAGAGCCGGTCGGCGTAGAGGCCCGCCTCCTCGATGAGCCAGGGGCTCGCCTCCGGGATCGACTTCAGGTGGATGTAGCCGCGAAAGCCGTGGTCGCGCCGCAGGGATTTGGCCACCCGGGTGAGCAACTCCATGGTGTGGTCGGGGGACTTGATGATGCCGGAGGAGAGGAACAGCCCCTCAATGTAGTTGCGCTTGTAGAACTCCACCGTGAGGGTCACGACCTCCTCGACGGAGAACTTCGCCCGCTGAACGTTCGAGGAGCGCCGGTTGACGCAGTAGGCGCAGTCGAACAGGCAGTAATTCGTCAGCAGGATCTTCAGCAGGGAGATGCAGCGCCCGTCCGGCGTGTAGGCGTGGCAGATGCCGGCGCCCGTGGTCGAGCCGAGTTCGCCCTTGGCCGCGCTGCGCTTCGGCGCCCCGGAGGACGAGCACGAAGCGTCGTACTTGGCCGCATCGGCGAGGATGCGCAGCTTCTTCGCGAGCATTTCGTCCATACGGGAGAGATGCGCCTCGTTCGCGATTCGTTCAAGTTTTCGCGCGGGAAACCCGCATTTCTCCGCCGCCGCGATGTCGCAGGCCGGGGCGGATCAGAACGTGGGCTCGTCCGTCTCCTCCGCCTCGATCACCCGGCGCCCGAGACCGTAGCCGAAGCCGGCGCGCGCCATCGCGGCCAGATCCCGGTCGCGATAGGCCTCCCGCGTGCCCGGACGGCGCCAGGGGCCGAGGCGCCGCCGCTTGGCGTAGGCGCGGGCCGCCGCCTCTTCGAGGTCGGCGCCCTCGTCGGCCGCCGCGCGTTCGTTCTCCATGGCGGCCGCCACCTCCTCGCGGGGCACCCCCTTGGCGGCGAGCTTGGCCGAAACGGCGCGGGCGGAGGCGCCGCGCCGGCGCAGGGCGGCGAGGCGCCCGGCGGTGAAGCGGGCATCGTCCACGAGGCCGGCGCTCACCGCGCGGGCCACGGTGGCCTCGATCGCCTCCGCGTAGGCGGCCGCCTCCTCGCCGCGCAGGCGGCAGCGCTTGTCGACGCGTCGCTTCAGAGTCTGCCGCAGCATCGCCACGGAGGCGCTGTAGCGCTCGAGGTAGTGCAGCGCGGCGCGCTCCAGATAGGCCGGCGTCACCGGAGGCGGTGGCTTCCTCTCTGCCTGCGGGAGCTTGGCCTCGGCCTGTGCGGGCATCCGGCCCTTTTCCGCCCCCGGGCTTCCGGGACGCGGCGCAACGTTTCGCGGTGTCATCGGTTCTTCATGGTCCGGACAGGTTTCGGAGGCAGGCTGTCGCGATGGTGATCACGCTGGACAAGGGCTCGTGCCTGTCATGCCGGCATTCCTCGTGAGACGCGAGTGGTTGCTCGTCCTGCTGGCGCTGGGCTTCGCCCTCGTGGCGGGGATGCTCGTCTACCTGTCGCGGCCGACCACGCTCACGGTGGCGGTGGGGCCCCGCGACGGGGCCGAGGCGACGCTGCTCCAGACCTACGCGCAGGCCCTGGCCCGGGGCCACGAGGACGTACGCCTCAAGCTGAATTTCTACGATGACGTGCGCGACAGTGCCGAGGCCCTCCAACGCAACAAGGCCGACCTCGCGGTGGTGCGGCCCGACGTGCTGCTGCCGGAGAACGGGCTGACCCTCGCCATCCTGCACGACGAGGCCTTGCTGATCGCCGCCCCCGAGGCCGCCGGCATCGAGAGCTTCCCGGATCTGGGGCGCAAGCGTCTCGGGGTGGTGGAGCGGCACGCCGCCGACATGCCGTTCCTGACCAATCTTCTCGGCTTCTACGACTTCGTGTCGCGCCCCGTCAGCGAGACCGGGCCTGAGACCGTCCTCGGCCCGGCCCGCGTCGCCCTGGTGCCCCTGAAGCCCGGCGAGGTGACGAGCGCGCTGACCGAGGGCCGCGTCGACGCCGTGGCGGTGATCGCCGCGCCCGCCTCGAAGGCGGCGATCTCGACGGTGCGGGCCGTCGAGGCGGCCTCCGCCGAGAAGAAGATCAACTTCGTCTCGGTGGCCGACGGCGAGGCCATCATCCAGCGGATGCCCGAACTGCAATCCGTGACGATCCCCGCCGGCACCTTCGGTGGTCGCCCGAAGCGCCCGGAAGAGGACGTCAAGACGGTGGGCGCCTCCTACCGGCTGATGGCGCGCGGCAGCGTCAGCCGCTTCACCGTCGCCTCCGTGACGCAGCACCTGTTCGAGTGGCGCTCCAAGCTGGCGCCGCTGGCGCCCATCGCCAACCTGATGAAGGCGCCGGACTTCGACTCGACGGTGGCCGCCACCAGCGCCCGCCTACCCAACCATCCCGGCGCGGTGGATTACTTCGAGCGCGAACAGCAGACGATGTTCGAGCGCTACGAGGATTACATCTACCTCCTGGCCTTCTTCGGCGGCACCGTGGGCTCGGGCGTCGCCTGGCTCGCCCAGCGCCTCGCCCGCAAGCGTCGCGAGCGCATCGACATCGTCCTCGACCGGCTCCTCGATATCCTGCGCGAGGTCCGGGGCTCGACCTGCAAGGCCGACCTCGACGGCCTCGTGCGCGAGACCGACGACCTCGTGGCCGACGTCGTCCAGCATGCCCGCGAGCGCAACATCGACAACCGCACGGTGAGCGCCCTCATCCTGGCCATCGACGCGGTCCACGCCGCGATCAACGACGAGCGCCGCAATCTCGGCGATGCGGGCGCGGAGGGCGGCCGCGCCGTGGATCATGCCCGCACGGCCCGACTGCTGTCCCTGCACGCACCGGCGGCGGAGTAGCGCTCAGTACCGGATCGTCCCCCGCAGCCCGAACACGGCCGCGTTGCGGATGCGGGCGCCGCCGGCGTCGCGCGGGTTCGGGATGCTGCCGCCGGGGCGGAAGACGTACTGGAAGTCCGGCTGGAGCGTGACGCCGGGTCCGAGCACGGCCTGGTAGGTCGCCTCCAGCACCGCCTCGCTGCTGCGCCTCGGCATGGCGAGGCCGGTCGCCAGGATCCCATCGGTGTCGAGGCCGCGCGCCTGGGGGGAGATCCGCGCATAGCCGAAGGCGAGGCCCACGGTGTCATCGGAGCGGCCGGGCAGCAGGCCCTTATAGGCGATGCCGACATCCGCGTAGACGTCCACGAGGCTGCGGTCCGAGGGCGATCCGGAGACGCGCAGGAACACGCTGGCGCCGTCGTTGGGGTCGTCGGGCTCGCGGTAGACGGTCTGGTCGATGAGGCCGTAGAGGCCGGCCTGTCCCCGGAAGCGGCGGGCGATGCCGGTGCTCGAGGGCGCGGCCAGGGACGTGCCGGCGCCATCGAAGCGCAGGCTGTCGAAGCGCCCGAAATGATACCAGCCGCCCAGCGTCACCGTTCCGGCCTCGCCGGTGCTGCCGGGTTCGATGTTGTAGGCGTAGGAGGCCTCCGCGATCACCAGGACCGGGTCGCTCGTGCGAAAGTTGGTCCCCGTGCGGTTGCGGCGCTGCGGGTCGGGGTCGGCGCCGCCGCGCACCGGCCCGGCCGGGTCGCCGTCGAACAGGCCGACCTGGAAGGACAGGTTGGCGTTGGGCACGACCTTCGCCCGCACGCCCGGGACCGCGAGCGGGTAGATCGGGCCGCCGCTCGGGATCACCACCGCCATGTTGTTGGGCCAGCCGAAGGTGGAGTTTACGAACACCGTGCCGGTCTGGGTCACGGCGAACTCGGTGTCGGCGGCGATCTGCCCGAACTTCAGGCCGAACCGGTCGTCGAGGAACTTCTGCTCGAACCACAATTCGTAGATCCGCGACGACGGCAGCGCCTCGATGCCGCTGATCGTGATGAGGTTGCCCACCGCGCCGTGCGAGAGGCCGGCGCCGTGGATCTGGAACAGGTTGGTGTGAAGGGCGGCCCCGTTCCAGCCGAGCAGCGGCCCGAGGTCCACGTCGATCTCGAGGTCGAGCAGGCCCTCGTAGATGCCGCGCCGGCGAAAGCCCCCGGAGACGTTGCCGAGGCTCTCGCCGATATAGGTCAGGCTGTAGGTGACGCCGCGCGCCTTCAGGAAGGCCCGGAACCCGAAGGGGTCACCGTAGGGGCCGAGCTGGTCCTCGATCGAGGTGTCGAGATTGGCGGAGGGCCGCGACGAGGTCACGGACTGGGCGACCGAGGTCTGGGGATCGCCGCCCGCACCCCTCGGGGAGCCGATGGCGCGCCCTTCCGCGGCGAGGCGCGCGGCGGTCTCGGCCGGCGTCTCGGCCCGGACGATGCCGGACAGGAGTCCGATCGCGAGGAGGACTCCACCGGCGACCGCGAGCGGTCGTCGCGCGTGGGGGGCGTGTCGAAGCTGGGCCAAGCGTCTCGCGATCCGGACGGCGGGTCCCGTGCCGCGCCGGGCCCAGTCTAGCGGGTTCGCATGACGCTCAGGCAACCCCCCGGAAGCGGATCAGCCGGCCTCGTCGAGTTCGGGACCCCGGGTCACGTCGAGGCCGCCGCCCGCGCCTGGGGGCGGACCCACCGTCACGGGCCGGCCGCTGCGGGCGGCCTCGTAGATCGCCTCCATGAGGACCTGGTCCTGCAGGCCCTCCTCGCCGGGGGTGCGGGGCCGGCGATCCTCCTGGATGCAGCGGGCCATGTGGTCGATCTCCAGGGCGAACTGATTCTTCTGCGCCAGGATGCGGGTGTCCTGAGATTCCACCTGCCCGTCCGGCCGAGACACCACCAGGCGCTGGCCCCGATAGGCGAAGGCGTTCTGCAGGTCGATGTCGGCGCGCTCGGTATGGACCTGGAGTCGGCGCGACTCGTGCACCCCGTAGCTCGTCATGCACTGGGCGATGAGGCCCGAGGGAAAGCGCAGGGTGAAGGCGACCGACTCCTCGACCTCGGCGAACTTGGCGTCGCCCGGCGGCGAATGGATCTGCGCCTCCACGGAGACCGGCTCCTCGCCGGTGAGTGCGCGCACGCCGTTGAGGCAGTAGAGCCCGATATCCGGCAGGGCGCCGCCCCCGGCCAGCGCCTTCTTCAGGCGCCATTGCTGGGGCAGCCCGGTGGTCTGTCCGTTGAAGGCCTGGATCAGGCGCGGCCGGCCGAACTCGCCCGAACGGGCGAGCCGCACCACCTCGCGGTTATAGGGCTCGTACTGACAGCGATAGGCGATCATCAGCTTGACCTTGGCCGCCGCGCAGGCCGCGATCATGTCCCGCGCCTCAGCGGAGGAGGCCGCCATCGGCTTCTCGCAGAGCACGTGCTTGCCGGCCTTGGCCGCGGCCAGCACGTCGCCGCGATGCACCGCGTTCGGCGTCACCACGTAGACAGCCTGGACCGCCGCATTCTGCGCCAGGCGGTCCCACTCGTCGTAGCCGTAGACGGCCTCCGGCGCGATTCCATACTGCTCGGCCACGAGCTTGGCCTTGGCCGGCGTACCCGATATCAGCGCGACCACGCGCGCCCGCTTGGCCTCGCCGAACGCCGGCAGGATCTCCTCCAGGGAGAGCCGCCCGAGGCCCACGATGGCAAAGCCCACCCGCTTGCCCGGCGGCATCGGCGCGGGCGGCGGCGGGGGCGCCCGGTCGCCGGGGCCGCGCCAGTTCGGGAACATCACCCTGCCCCCCTGCACCGCGCCGGTATCGGCCGGGACCGAGGGGCCGGGCGGTCCCGATTGCGCGGATGCCCCGGTCGCGCCGAGGGCGAGCCCCGTCAGGGTGGCGCCGCCGGCACGAAGGACGTTGCGGCGGGAGAGCGGGAGTTCGTCCGTCATGAAGCTCGCTGTCGGTTCCGGCGGGACAGGATGGCCGGGCGCTGCGCGCGCGCCGGCATGTTCTGTCGGGAACGTCACGGCGAGAAACGCGGTTCCGGGGCGCGTCAGGCCGCCTCGTTCTCGTTTCGCGCGTCCCGCGAGGCCGAGGAACTCGGCGCCTCCACCTCGCCCCGCTGCTGCAGGACCAGGGCCACGAACCAGCACAGGGCCGCCCAGGCGGCCCCCACGCACCAGCCCGCCACCACGTCGCTCGGCCAGTGCACCCCGAGATAGATCCGGCTGATGCCGACGAGCAGGGTCATCGACACGCCGATGGTGAGGACGAGGATCTTCACCCCGCGCTGCCGGTCGACCCGGGCGATCAGGCTGGCGAGCGTCAGGTAGGCGATGGCCGACATCATGGCGTGGCCACTGGGGAAGCTCGCGGTGAACACCTCCATGCCGTGGGGCACGAGGTCCGGGCGGGGCCGGTGGTAGAACAGCTTCAGGACCGTGGAGGCGATCTCGCCGCCGCCGATCGCCGCGATCACGAACACGGCGATGCGCCGCCGCCGGGTCATCGCCAGGTAGGCGCAGGCCGCCGCCGTCACGAACACAATGGTGAAGACGCTGCCGAGCCCGGTGATGTCGCGCATGGTCTCCTCGAGCCAGCGCGGCCCGATCGGGTCGGAGATGTCGGCCGGGTTGCGCAAGGCCAGCAGGATCTTGCGGTCCAGCGCCGCGGTGGAGCCTTCGCCGACCTCGTGGGCCAGGGCGAAGAAGCCGTAGCCGAGCAGGCTCACCGCCAGGAGCGTGATGACGGGCCCGACCTCGTTGAGGCGCAGCGCCAGACGCAGGGCGTTCACCCGGGTCACGAGCGGATTGTTGCGGTAGCCGGAGGGCAGGGCTTTCATGCGGGCAAGGCTTTCATCGGATCGTCCTTAGCGTGCGGGCATGCCGTCGCAACCCCGCCGGCCTCGCAAATCCATCATCCGAACGTGAACGTGGCCCGGCGCTCCCAGGGGCCGCCGAGGTAGCGCCAGAGCAGCAGGCCCGGCGCGGTGAAGCGGAAGGGCGCGAAATCCGCCTCGAGTTCGGCGTGCAGCGCGCGGGCCGTGGCGGGATCGACCTTGTTCTGGACCGTGACGTGCGGGCGCCAGCCCTGGCGGTCCTGGGCGGTCAGGCCCTCCTCCAGGGGCTCGAACTGCTCGACGAGGCGCGCCCGGAAGGCGGTGAGCGCCTCCGAGGCCAGGACGTAGGCGACCCCGCGGCCGGTGAAGCGCAGGCCCGTCACCGCCACCTCGGGGGGCGCCTGGGTCCGCGACAGGGCCGCGAGGGTCTCGGCGATGCCGGGCTCGCTCGGGCCCGGCAGGTGGTGGAACAGGGTGGCGTGCGCCGGGATGTGGTTGAGGGCCTTCGGAAAGTGCCGGCGGCGCAGCCCGTCGAAGCGGGCGAACGTCTCCGGGTCCATCGCGAGGGTCAGGATCAGCGGGTCGGGGGTGGGGGTCGGCTGTGTCATGCCGGGGGGAGATGGCGCGCCGGGCCGCCGGGTCCAGGCGTCGCCGGGCGGGAGGCCCAAGCCTGTTCAGGGTCCCGCCGGGCCGCTAGAGAGCGCCCATGCGACGCAAACACCTGGACTTCGTGCATGTGGGCCGGGACGGCTGGCTCTTCCTGATCGGGGGTACCAACGGCGTCCTCGACCAGTACCGCGTGAGCTTCGCCCGCTGGAGGCTGCTGCGCGGCTGGCGCCGGCTGATCGCGGCCCGCGCCGCCCGTGCCCAGGCCCTCGGCATCCGCTACCTGCACGTCATCGTGCCCGAGAAGCTCTCGGTCTACGACGACCGCACCGGGGATCTCGCCTACGATCCCGGGCGCTCGCCCGCCCGGGCGCTCGCCCGGCGGCTCATCAACCATCCCGCCTTCATCGATCTGCTGGCCCCGCTGCGGGCGGCGCGGAACGGCCCCGTTCCGCTCTACCACCGCACCGATACGCACTGGAGCTACGACGGCTGCCTGCTCGCCTACCGGGTCCTGATGCGGGCCTGCGGGGCCGTCCCACCCGCCGGCCTCGACGCGCGCGAGCGCTACGAGATCACCTCCGTGCGCGACCTCGGCGCGAAGATTCCGGAGGCGCCGATCGAGACCACGAGCCAGGGCGTGATCGACATCCTGGCCCGCCGCGTCTACGCGAGCCCCCTGGTGGAGGCCTACGAGGCCGCCGGCCGGGCGCCCGATCTCCATGTTGGCGCCCATGTGCGCTTCCGGAACGAATCCCCGCAGGCCGATCCCCGCACCGTCGTGCTGTTCGGGGATTCCTACGCGCATTTCGCACCGATCATGCTGAGCGGCCTCCTGGCGGAGACCTTCCGTGAGGTGCACTTCATCTGGTCGTCCAGCATCGACTGGGGCTACGTCGCCGCCGTGAAGCCGGACCTGCTGCTGTTCGAGATCGCCGAGCGCTTCCTCGTCCGGCTGCCCGACGACACCTTCGACATCGCGTCCTACCAGAAGGACGAGCATCTCGCCGAGGCCGTCACGCCGCCCCTGATCGCGGAGGGGGTGGCCGCGCGGGGTTGAGCGCCCATCTCGACCAAGGGCGGTCCCGGGAAAACCGGACCGGCTCGCGGGCAGGATCGGACAGGGAACATCGGACATGGGATTGCTCGTCGACGGAGCCTGGCAGGACGCCTGGTACGACACCAAGGAAAGCGGCGGCCGCTTCCGGCGCACCGACGCCAAGTTCCGGAACTGGATCACCGCCGACGGCGCCCCCGGCCCCAGCGGGGAGGGCGGGTTCCCGGCCGAGGCCGGGCGCTACCATCTCTACGTCTCCCTCGCCTGCCCCTGGGCCCACCGCACCCTGATCGTGCGGGCCCTCAAGGGCTTGGAGGAGGCGATCTCGGTCTCGGTGGTCGACCCGCATATGGGGGCGGAGGGCTGGGTGTTCGGCGATTCGCCCGGCGCCACGCCCGACACGGTCAACGGCGCCACCCGCCTGTACGAGGTCTACCTAAAGAACGATCCCGGCTTCACCGGCCGCGTCACCGTGCCGGTGCTGTGGGACAAGCTGCGCGGCCTCATCGTGTCGAACGAGTCGGCCGAGATCGTCCGCATGCTGAACGGCGCCTTCGGGACCGGGCAATCCGACCTCTACGCGCCCGACCTCTACCCGGCCGACCTCGCGGGCGCGATCGATGCGGTCAACGCCCGGGTCTACGACGCCGTCAACAACGGGGTCTACAAGGCAGGCTTCGCAACCGGGCAGGGCGCCTACGCGGAGGCCTTCACCGCGTTGTTCGCCGAACTCGACGCCCTGGAGGCCCGCCTCGACGCGGCGCGCTACCTCTGCGGCGACCGGCTGACGGAGGCCGACATCCGCCTGTTCACCACCCTGGTGCGGTTCGACGCGGTCTATGTCGGGCACTTCAAGTGCAACCGGCAGCGCATCGCCGACTATCCCAACCTGTCGAACTACCTGCGCGACCTCTACGCCTTGCCGGGAGTCGCCGGCACGGTGAACCTCACCCACATCAAGCGGCACTATTACGAGAGCCACCCGACCATCAACCCGACCGGCATCGTGCCCCTGGGGCCCGCCCTCGACTTCGCGGCGCCGAACGACCGCGCGGCCCGCTTTCCGGCCTGAGCCGGGAGCCGGCCCCTCGACAGATCGGCGCCCAGCCTTACATCGGAACCATGACGCTGCTCCCGACCGCCCGCCTTCTCCTCCTCGCGACCCTGCCCGTGCTCGCGGCCGCATCCGCATCGGCCCAGACCGCCGTGAAGCTGGAGGGCCGTTGCGAGAAGCTCGTGATCGCCGGCAAGGACGTGACCGCCTCCTGCAAGAACACGCTGATGAACACGGTCTCGCGCAACCGCACGAGCTTCGACTTCGCGGCCGAGGGCCGCGCCCTCAGCTTCAGCGGCAACGGCGCCCAGCAGGAGCGCACGGAGGAGACCGACCCGCTCCAGCCGATCAACCTCGTGATTCCGAGCGAGACCACGAAGGACGGCGTCGTCCAGGGGCCCCTGGTCGCCGTCGGCGCCTGCGCCTTCAGCACGCCGGAGCCGGGCAAGACCGCGATCACCTGCGAGGCGAACGCCGCCAAGGGGACCTATCAGGGCACCTTCGTGACCGATGCCAAAACGCCGGCCAAGGCGCCGGACGGCGAGGCCGGTGGGACGGCACCGGCCCGCTAGGGCCGTCTCGCATCGACGGCGTCTGCCGCCCGGAGGGCAGAACGCGCGGGAGATCGAGGCGATTGGGTGTGGACGTCCGCTCTGGTCCGAGCGCGCGGAGTTCCCATCTCTTGACGCAGGACGGGACGGACGGACAGACCGGACCCTCCCACGGATCCAAACGAAGGCCTCGAGGACGTTATGCTGAACGATGCGCCGGTGCCGGGCGGGACCATCAAGGACGTGACCACGGCGAGCTTCCGCCAGGACGTCATCGCCGAATCGATGCAGCAGCCCGTGCTCGTCGATTTCTGGGCGCCCTGGTGCGGCCCATGCAAGCAGCTCGCCCCCGTGCTGGAGAAGGTGGTCGCGGGCTCCGCCGGCCAGGTGAAGCTCGTCAAGATGAACATCGACGAGCATCCCTCCATCGCCGGCCAGCTCGGCATCCAGTCGATCCCCGCCGTGATCGCCTTCGACAAGGGCCAGCCGGTGGACGGGTTCATGGGCGCGGTGCCCGAGGCTCAGATCAAGGAATTCATCGCGCGCCTCGCCGGCCCCGCCGGCCCGACGCCGATCGAGGCGGCGATGTCCGAGGCCGAGGCGCTCCTCGGGACCGGCGACGTCGCGCAGGCCGCGCAGCTCTACGCCGCCGTTCTGTCCGAGGAGCCCGAGAACGTCGACGCGATCGCGGCGCTCGCCAAGATCCAGCTCGACCTCGGGGACATCGAGAACGCCAAGCAGCTCGTCGCCATGGCCCCCGCCGACAAGGCCTCCCATGCGGGTCTCGCCAGCGTGCGCGCGGCGATCGAGCTCGCGGAGCAGGCGGCGGCGCTCGGCGACCTCGGCGTCTTCCAGACCCGGATCGACGCCGACCCGAACGACTTCCAGGCCCGCTTCGATCTCGCGCTCGGCCTCAACGGCCGCAACATGCGCGACGAGGCGGTGGACCAGCTGATCGAGATCGAGCGCCGGGACCGGACCTGGAACGAGGGCGCGGCGCGCAAGCAGCTCCTGACCTTCTTCGAGGCCTGGGGCCTGATGGACAAGGCCTCGATCCGCGGGCGGCGACGCCTGTCGACCCTGGTCTTTGCGTGAGGCCGCGAACGAACCGCAGGGGAACACGATGAGCACGCATGCGGGCTACAAGGGACCGGCCGACTGCCCCGGAGTGATTCCGGTGTTCCCCCTGCCCGGTGCGCTGCTCCTGCCGCGTGGACAGATGCCGTTGAACATCTTCGAGCCGCGCTACCTCGCCATGATCGACGATGCCCTGCGGAGCGACCGGATCATCGGCATGATCCAGCCGGACGTGGAGGCGGGCTCGTCGCCGATGACACCGAAGCTGTTCCGCGTCGGCTGCGCCGGGCGCATCACCCAGTTCGCCGAGACCGGCGACGGGCGCTACCTCATCTCGCTCACCGGCATCGCGCGGTTCCGGGTGGAGAGCGAACTCGCCACCACCACCCGCTACCGCCGCTGCCAGGTTTCCTACGACGACTTCGCCACCGATTTCGAGGCGCGGGCGGGCGAGGAGGCGGTGGACCGGGAGGGCGTGCTGAAGGCCCTGCGCGACTTCGTCGAGGTCAACGATCTCAAGGTCGACTGGGCGGGCATCGAGGAGGCGCCCAACGAGGCCCTGGTGAACGCGCTGTGCATGATGAGCCCCTTCGGCGCCCGCGAGAAGCAGGCCATGCTGGAGGCGCCGGATCTCAAGACGCGGGCCGAGGTCTTGATCGCGGTGACCGAAATGGAGTTGGTGCGCGGGTCGGGCTCCGAGCCGACGCTGCAGTAGTTTTTCGCTTTCAGAGGACACCGCCATGGCCGATGACACCCCGAGCCCCGTCGAGGCCACCCGCGTCGACCCCAAGCTCCTCGAACTCCTCGTCTGTCCGCTGACGAAGGACACCCTCGAATACGACGCCGCCCGGCAGGAACTGGTGAGCCGCTCCGCCCGACTCGCCTACCCGATCCGCGACGGCATTCCGATCATGCTGCCGGAAGAGGCGCGGGCGCTGACCGACTGATCGGCGCCGCCGGCATGACCGATCGCCCGACCATCGCCATCGTCGCCACCGGCGGCACCATCGCGATGAAGAACGATCCCGTCACGGGGGCTCCGGTCCCCGCCCTGACGGGGGCCGACCTCGCCGCCGCGGTCCCGCGTCTGCCCGACCTCGCGCGGATCGAAGTGGTCGAATTCGCCAACGTGCCGAGCGCCTATATGGGCCCGGACCTCTGGCCCGCCCTGAGCCGCACGGTGGCGGACCTGCTGGAGCGCCCGGACATCGCCGGCGCCATCGTCCTCCACGGCACCGACACCCTCGACCAGACCGCCTACTTCCTCGACCTGACGCTCGCGAGCGACAAGGCGGTGGTGATGGTGGGCGCGCAGCGCAACGCCTCCGAGGCGGATGCCGACGGCGCGCGCAACCTCCTCAACGCGGTCCGCCAGATCCTGGCGCCGGGGGCGCGGGACATGGGCGTCACGGTGACGCTCAACCACAACATCAATGCCGCCCGCGAGGTGCGGAAGTCCCACACCAACAACGTCGAGACCTTTAATTCCGGCGAGGCCGGTTTCCTCGGCCATATCGACGAGGACCGGGTGGTCTTCGCCCGCAAGTCCCTGCGCCGCCAGACCCTGCCGCTGCCCGACCGCCTCGCCCGGGTGGAAATCGTCGCGATGACGGCCGGCGGCGACGGCGGCCAGCTCCGCCACGCGGTGGCGCGCGGGGCCGAGGGCGTGGTGATCGCCGCCTACGGCTTCGGCAACGTCAACGAGGCCCTGTACGATGCGGTCGTGGAGGCGGTCGCGGCCGGCGTCACGATCGTGGTGGCGAGCCAGGTTCCGCATGGTCGGGCGCTGCCGGTCTACGGCTTCAAGGGCGGCGGCAGCACGCTGCGCGCGGCCGGCGCGGTCTTCGCCGATGACCTCACGCCGGACAAGGCGCGGGTCCTGGCGTTGCTCGCTCTGCCGGTGACCCGCGACCGCCAAGCATTGCAGGCGTATTACGACCGTTAACGCCAAGCTCCCGTCTGGTCATGGCCTGTTCAGGCACCCTCGGCAATAAGTCTCATCATCGAATCGGGGTTCCTGTCACAATCCTGCCGCTTCGGCGGGTATGATCAGCGCACTCTCACGTGATCGTCTGCTTGAACAGCCGTTGCGCCGCCCTGCGGTCGCGGCCCGGACGGACGCTGTTTTGCCGAAGGATGATGCATGTCCAAAGTTGCGGTGGTTCTGGCGCTCGGAGCCGGCCTGTCCTCGCCCGCCATGATCCCAGCCGCCGCCCGTGACGGCGGAAACTTCAACGGGGCCTGGTCGGTGGAACTCGTCACCGAGAGTGGCATGGTCTGCGACAGCCGCTACACCTACGCGGTCTCGGTGCAGGAAGGGCAGGTGCGCCTCGCCTCGGCCTCCGGCAGCGCGACCCTGAGCGGCCGCGTCGGCCCCGACGGCACGGTGGGCCTCAACGTCTCGAACGGCACCGCGTCCGGCGCGGTCTCGGGCCGCCTCCAGGCTCAGAGCGGCGGCGGCACCTGGAAGGTCTCGTCCCTGTGCTCGGGCCGCTGGACGGCCCGGCGCCAGACGACGCGGACCGCCCAGGCGGAGTAAAGCCTCAGGCGGCGGCGAGCCACTTGCGCGCTTCGTCGATATGCGCGCGGTCGAAGGTCTTGATCTGGGCGGGCGAGACCTTGCCGAAGGTGTCGGCGATCATCCGCAGCCAGGAGGCGTCGGTCACCAGGGCGACGTGGCTGACCCCCTTCATCATGGCGAGGCCGAAGCGGGGGTCCTTGAAGAAGGCGGCCGGCTCCATGCCCTTGAAGTCGCGCACGTCCTCCAGGAGCTTGATCTTGCCGCCCTTGTCGAGGTCGGCCTGCATGGCGGTGATGACGGTGTTCATGTCCGCATCGGTGATCTGGCCGTCGACGACGATCTCGGCGACGCTCGAATCCGGCTTCTTGGTGTAGGTCAGCACGTAGGGCACTCCTCAAGGAATCGAACGCTACCCAAGCGAACGTCGGGCCAGCGTTATAGGAAACTCTGCGGGTCCACGTCGATGGCGACCTTCACGTTGCCGCGAATCTTCGGTCCCCGCGCCAGCCAGTCGCGCAGGTAGGTCTGCAGGTCGACGGCGCGCTCGGTCTTCACCAGCAGCCGGAAGCGGTAGCGGCCCCGGATCAGCGCAAGCGGCGCTTCCGCCGGACCCAGCACCATCACGCCGTCGGGCGGCTCGGCGGCCCGCGCCAGGGCCTGCCCGTGGGCCTCGGCGACCTCGCGCTCGTTCGCCGAGACGATGAGGGCGGCCAGGCGCCCGAACGGGGGCAGGCCGGCGGCCTCGCGGGCGCCGATCTCCTCCTCGTAGAAGCGCTCGGACTCCCCCGACAGGAGCGCGGCGATCACAGGGTGGTCCGGCTGGTAGGTCTGGAGCAGGGCACGTCCCGGCTTCTCGCCGCGCCCGGCCCGGCCGGTCACCTGTTGCAGGAGCTGGAAGGTGCGCTCGGCCGCGCGGGGATCACCGGAGGTCAGGCCGATATCGGCGTCGAGCACGCCCACCAGGGTCAGGTGCGGGAAATTGTGGCCCTTGGCCACGAGCTGCGTGCCGATGACGATGTCGCAGCCGCCCTCCGCCACGGTCTGGAGTTCGGCCCGCAGGCGCTCGGCCCCGCCGGGAAAGTCGCTCGACAGCACGATGACGCGCTTGTCCGGGAAGAGCTCGGCCACCTCCTCGGCGATGCGCTCCACGCCCGGTCCGCAGGGGGTGAGGTTGTCGAAGGTGCCGCATTCTGAGCAGGAATCCGGGCGCCGTTCCGCGTAGCCGCACTGGTGGCAGACGAGCGCCCGGCGGAAGCGGTGCTCCACCAGCCAGGTCGAGCAGTTACGGCACTGGTAGCGGTGGCCGCAGGCCCGGCACAGGGTGAGGGGCGCATAGCCCCGCCGGTTGAGGAAGAGCAGGGCCTGGTCGCCGGATTCCACGGTCTCGCGCACCGCCGCGACCAGCGCCTGGGCGATGAAGCGCCCGCGCTCGGGCTTGTCGGCGCGCATGTCGATGGCAGCGATGTCCGGCAGGCGCCGGCCGCCGAAGCGCTCCGGCAGGGCGATGCGGCGGTAGCGCCCGCGTTCGGCATTGACCCGGGTCTCGATGGAGGGCGTGGCCGAGGCCAGCACCACCGGGCAGTTCTCGATCCGCCCGCGCACCACCGCCATGTCGCGGGCGTGGTAATGCACCCCGTCCTCCTGCTTGTAGGCGGCCTCGTGCTCCTCGTCGACGACGATGAGGCCGAGATCCGCGAAGGGCAGGAACAGGGCCGAGCGCGCGCCCACCACCACGGCGATCTCGCCCGCCGTGACCCCGGCGCGGACGCGCTCGCGGCGCTTGCCCCCGACGCCCGAGTGCCAGGTCGCCGGGCGCACGCCGAAGCGCTCCGCGAAGCGATCGAGGAACTGGGCCGTGAGCGCGATCTCCGGCATCAGGATCAGCGCCTGGTGCCCGCGCCGGACGCAATCGGCCACGGCCTCGAAATACACCTCCGTCTTGCCGGAGCCGGTGACGCCTTCGAGGAGGATCGTGGGGGCCTTGTGCTCCGCACCGGGGGGCGGGACCTTCGTGAGGGGAGTCTGGCCGTCGGCCGGCAGGGGATCGCCGATGGCGTCGGTCGGCGGCGGCGCCTCGGGGCCGGGGTTCA
Organism: Methylobacterium sp. J-078; assembly: GCF_022829285.1. GTDB lineage: Bacteria > Pseudomonadota > Alphaproteobacteria > Rhizobiales > Beijerinckiaceae > Methylobacterium. Next base: position 79,475 of record NZ_JAKSYI010000112.1, on the reverse strand, counting down.
TCAGCGCGACGAGTTCCCGCACCGCCGCCTCCTGCGCCTCCGACAGGGGCACGCGGGCGTGGTCCGGGTCCGGCGGCAGGGCGACAGGCTCGGGGGCCAGGGCCACCGCCTCGAGGGCGCCGTCGTCGATGAGCCCGTCGACGACGCTCAAGGAAACGCCCGCTTCCTTGGCGAGCGCGCTCTTGCCCCGCATCGCCCCGTCGGCCGCCGCCGCCAGCACCTTGGTCCGGGCCGCGGTCGGCCGCGCGGGGGCCTTGCCGGAAATGCGCACCCCGACCCGCACCGTCTCGGTGAGCGCCGCCTCGTCGGGCAGGCGCAGGGCCATGGCGAGCGCCGAGCCCTTCGGCGCCAGGGTGTAGCGGGCGAGCCAGTCCACGAGTTCGCGGAGCGCATCCGGCAGGGCCGGCACGTCGATCCGGCCGGTGACGGCACGCAGGTTCGAGCCGCCGGGGCTCTGGCGCACGCCCCAAACCACCCCCACCGTCTCGCGCGGACCGAGGGGAATCTGCACGACCTCGCCGACCGAGAGGTCGAGTCCGGCCGGCACGGCGTAGCTGTAGGCGCTGTCCAGCGCCAGCGGGATCAGGATTTCGGCGATGCAGGGCATCGGATGGGGCTTTGACGGAACATAACCGGAATATAGGTGCAACCGGGCGTCAACGCGATGGCGCGGGCGGATTGCCTCCGGGCCGCCTTGGCTCCTAAGCAGCGCAACCCCGCTTCGACCTGGATCCGATGACCCATCCTGCCGAGCCCCCAGCGATCGATCCGCCGCGCCTCGCCTTGCGCGGCATCGGCCTGCGCTTCGGCGCGGTGCGGGCACTCGCCGACGTCTCGCTCCAGGTCGGGCCCGGCGAGATCCTCGCCCTTCTCGGCGATTCCGGTTGCGGCAAGAGTACGCTCCTGCGGGCCATCGCCGGGCTGGAGCAGCCCGAGACCGGCACGATCCATCTCGACGGCACCCTGGTCAGCGAGGACGGCCGGGGTGTCGCGCCCGAGGCGCGGGGCGTCGGGTTGATGTTCCAGGACTACGCCCTGTTCCCCCATCTCACGGTGGCGGAGAACGTCCGCTTCGGCCTCCATGGCAAAAGCCTTCAGGGCAAATCCGCCGCCGAGGCCCGTGCCCTGGCGCATGCGCGCCTGGAGCAGGTCGGCCTTGCCGACCGGGCGAAGAGCTATCCCGGCACCCTCTCGGGCGGCGAGAGCCAGCGCGTGGCCCTGGCCCGTGCCCTGGCCCCGGGGCCGCGCGTCCTCCTCCTCGACGAGCCGTTCTCGAACCTCGACCGGCGCACCCGCGACCGGGTCCGCGACGACACCCTCGCGGTCCTGCGCGCCAGCGGCGCCACAACGCTTCTCGTCACCCACGATCCCGAGGAGGCCCTGGGCTTCGCCGACCGCATCGCCCTGATGCGGCGGGGGCGCATCGTGCAGGTGGGCACCGGGCCCGACCTGTACCACCGCCCCGCGACGCCCTTCGTCGCTCACTTCTTCGGCGAGTGCGTCGAGATCGAAGCGACCTGCCGCGACGGCGCCGTGGCGACGCCGTTCGGCCCCGTCCCGGCTCCGGGACGGGCCGAGGGCGCCGCGCTCACCCTCTGCCTGCGCCCGGAGGCGATCCGCTTCGATGCGCCGGACGCGCCCCTCCGGGCCGTGGTGCGCGCGCGCCGCTTCCTCGGAGCGAGCGCCCTCCTGACCCTGGCGGCGGAGGGGTTTCCCGCGCCCCTGCGCTTGTCCGTTCCCGCGGACGATCCGCGCCGGGAGGGCGAGACCGTCGGACTGAGCCTCGACCGGACGCGGTGCTTTATTTTTGCAAGCGAGACGGATTAAAAGACAGATACTCTATGAAGTCGTGGTGCGGGCACGACTTTAGTTTTGAATTGTTTTAAGTCCAAAACATCGGGCTTGTGTTTTTCTCGCCGATGCTTCTGAACACCCGCCACGTTCTGACGGAAGGGTGTGGGCCATGGCGGGTGGGATCAAGGCAATCGGGTTCGCGGGCTTCGCATTGGCGAGCCTGATCGGGGCGGCCTCGGCAGCCGAGGTCAACCTCTACACCACCCGCGAGCCCGGCCTCATCCGACCCCTGCTCGACGCCTTCACGGCCAAGAGCGGCGTCACCGTCAACACGGTGTTCGTCGAGAAGGGCCTCGCCGAGCGCGTGGCGGCCGAGGGCGCCCGGGCGAAAGCCGACGTGCTGATGACCGTCGACGTCGGCAACCTCATCGAGCTCGTCGACCGCGACCTCGCCCAGCCGGTGCACTCCGGCGTGCTGGAGGCTGCGGTGCCCGCGACCCTGCGCGATGCCGAGGGCCGCTGGTTCGCCCTCTCCATGCGGGCCCGCGTGCTCTACGCCGACAAGGACCTCGCCGACCTCAAGGCCATCACCTACGAGGGGCTGGCCGACCCGAAATGGAAGGGCGGCCTCTGCCTGCGCTCGGGCCAGCACCCCTACAACACGGCGCTCATCGCCCACCACCTCGTCAAGCACGGGGCTGAGAAGACCGAGGCCTGGCTGCGCGCCCTCAAGGCCAACCTCGCCCGCAAGCCCGCCGGCGGCGACCGTGATGTCGCCCGCGACATCCTCGCCGACACCTGCGAGATCGGCCTCGGCAATTCCTACTATGTCGGCCTGATGCGCTCCGGCCGCGGCGGCCCCGACCAGCAGAAGTGGGGCGAGGGAATCAAGGTGGTGATGCCGACCTTCGCGGGCGGCGGCACCCACGTGAACATCTCCGGCGCGGTGGTGGCCAAGAACGCCCCCAACCGCGACGAGGCGGTCAAGCTCCTCGAATACCTCGTCTCCGACGAGGCCCAGGGGCTCTACGCCAAGGCGGATTACGAGTACCCGGTGAAGGCCGGCGCGCCGATCGACCCGCTGCTCACGGCGCTGGGCCCCCTGACCATCGATGCCGTGCCGCTTGCGGAGATCGCCCGCAACCGCAAGGCGGCGAGCCTCCTCCTCGACAAGGTGGGATTCGACAACTGAGTGCTGCCCACGCCCCGGTCATCGGAAAACGCCCTTGAGCCCAGCCATGACCGGGGCCGTCCCCGCCCTCTCGCCCATCGGCCGCCCCCGCGGCCTCGCCTGGAGCGCCGCCGCCCTGGTGCTGTGTGCCCTGGTGCTGAGCCCCGTCGTCGCGCTCATGGTCGCGGCGGGGGACGGGACGGGCGACGCGCTGTGGCCGCATCTCGTCGCCCACGTGCTGCCGCAGGCCCTGCGCGACACCGCCCTGCTGCTGGCGGGGGTCGGTGTGCTGGTGGTGGTGCTCGGGGCGGGCTCCGCCTGGCTCGTGGCGGCCTACGATTTTCCCGGCCGGCGCCTGCTGGAAGCCGGGCTGCTGCTGCCGATGGCGGTGCCGACCTACATCGTCGCCTTCGCGTATCTCGACCTGATGCACCCGATCGGCCCGGTGCAGACGACCCTGCGCGACCTCCTGGGGCTGACCCGGCCGCGCGATCTCGTGCTGCCCGAGATCCGCTCGCTGCCCGGCTGCATCCTGCTCCTCGGCTTCGTGCTCTACCCCTACGTCTACCTGCCGACCCGGGCGCTGTTCCTGATGCAGGCCGCCAACCTCATCGAGGCGGCGCGGATGCTCGGGCGCCGGCCCTCGGCCACCTTCCTGCGCGTCGCCCTGCCGATGGCGCGCCCGGCCATCGCCCTGGGGGCGAGCCTCGCCCTGATGGAGGCCCTGAACGACATCGGCGCTGCGGAGTTCCTCGGGGTCCGCACCCTGACGGTCCAGGTCTACGCCACCTGGGTCAACCGCTCGGACCTCGCGGGTGCTGCCCAGATCGCCCTCGTCATGCTGGTGGCCGTCGCCGCCCTGGTGGCCCTGGAGCGCTGGGCTCGGGCCGGGCGCGGGTTCTCGGGGAGCGCTCAGCGCCCGCGCCGCCTCGCCCGCCAACGCCTGACGGGTCTGCGTGCCGGTGCCGCCCTGGCCCTCGGCCTCGTCCCCGTGGCCGTCGGCTTCGCGATTCCCGCGAGCTACCTCGTGCAATCCGCGCTGCGGCGAGTGCTGCGCAGCGGCCTGCCGGAGACGATCCTCTCCGAGATCGGCCATACCCTGCTCTATGCCGGTGCGGCGACCGTGATCGCCGCCGCCATCGGTTTCGTGGTGGCGGCCGGTCCGCACCTCGTCCCGCGCCGCTGGGGTGAGACGCTGATCCGGGTGGCGAGCCTCGGCTACGCGCTCCCCGGCGCGATCCTCGCCATCGGCCTCCTCGGGCCCCTGGCGCTCGCCGACACGGCCCTCTCGGCGGGCACGACGCAGCTCTTCGGCGTCGCTCCGGCCCTGATCGGCCTCGGCACCGGGGGCGCCCTCGTCACCGCCTACCTCGTGCGCTTCCTCGCCGTCAGCATCGGCACCTGCGAGGCCGGTCTCGGCCGGGTGCCCCGCAGCCTGCCCGATGCCGGGCGGATGCTCGGGCGCGGCCCCGGCGCCACCCTGCGGCGGGTCCAGCTTCCCCTGGCCTGGCCGGCCGTGCTCAGCGGCGCGCTCCTCGTCTTCGTCGACTGCGTCAAGGAACTCCCCGCGACCCTGCTGCTGCGCCCCCTCAACGTCGAGACCTTGGCGACCCACCTCTACGGCGAGGCCGCGCGCGGCACCTACGAGGACGGGACCGTGGCGGCCCTCCTCATCGTCGCCGTCGGGCTGGTGCCGGTGGTGATCCTTCTCCGGCTCGGAACCCCGCGCCGAGAACCTCCCGGGATCATGCGGATCAACGCTTGACGCCGCCGCATCTGTCGCCCTAGAAGGTCCTCGGTCCGGGTGCGTAGCTCAGCGGGAGAGCATTCGCTTCACACGCGAAGGGTCACAGGTTCGATCCCTGTCGCGCCCACCATTCCTCTCGAAGTCACCCCGCCGCTTCGACGCTTCATGCCATAAATCGTGAGACCGGTATCGGGCTGCCGGCCGTCGGCAGGCCGCCGAGACATGGGCACGGCCGGGGCCCGCCGACATCGCGGGCTCGGCGTCTCCGCTGGGCCGTCGCGGGTTCAGACCCCGCCGACGGCGCGTTCCCGGATCAGCGCAGGTTGGCCGAGCGCGTCGTGTCCTTCCCGCGCGTCCCCCCGTCGAACACGCTCCGGCAGCCGGCGCTGAGGCTTGCGCGGTTGACCTTCATGCAGGAGACGATCGCGGTTCGGTCGGGGATCGCGCTCAGGCACAGGCGCATGACGTCGCCCCGGCAGAGGGCCGCCTGCTCGTCCTCATTCGCGCGTGCCGCTCCGGCGGTGAGGGCCGGCAGGGCGAAGCACGCCGCGAGAGCAATACGGCCGATCATGTCCATCTCCACGTCCCGAACCCGGGTTGGGTCGGCGAGGGTGCCGACCAGCTGGGGTTGGGAATGCGAACCGCGAAGGTAAGTTCCGCGCGCGGGGGAGGGCCATTCCGGGCCGCGCGCCGCCGGCACGCGGCGCGACCGATGGTAAACGCCACATCAAAGCAATAGCCCGCATTGCAGGCAGTATGCCCGATCCAGATTCATGAAGTCATCCGTAGGATCTGTGACGTAGGCGAAGGCAGTAAGATTTTCGAAAGCATTCACGCACCTTGTGGAGGGATCGATGGAATCCAGCAGGGCACGCGTGACCACGGCCGTTTCCAAACTTCCCGTGACCGTCGACGGCGCGGCCTCGCTGCGCACCGTGCTGAGCGAGGCGGGGCGGGCTCCAGGCGTGCTCTGGACCATGCTGCGCAGCATGGTCGATGCCTGGCCCGACGAGGTCTACACCCGGACCCTGGTCGAGACCCGGTTGCTCGGGCAGCGCACCGCCTTCGTGGTCGACCCGGTCCTGATCCGCACACTGCTGGTCGACGAGGCCGGCGCCCTGGAGCGCGAGGCCTTCGTCACCCGGGCCCTGGCCCCGGCCCTCGGCTGCGGGCTCCTCACCGCCGACGGCGGGTCGTGGCGGGCGCAGCGCCGGACCGCCGCGCCGATCTTCCGCCCCGAGCGCGTGCGCGACTTCGTTCCCGCCATGGCCGCGGCCGCGCAGGCGACCCGGGCGCGCTGGCTGGCACGCCCGACCGGCGCGGGCGCGTTCGACCTGTCCACCGAGATGATGCGCACCGCCCTCGACATCATCCTGGCTACGATGACCTCGGGGGAGGGGGGCCTCGACGAGACGCGGTTCGGCGCGGCCATGGAGGATTACCTCGGTCAGACCAACTGGAAGATGGCCTACGTCATGTTCGGCGCCCCCGCCTGGCTGCCCCATCCGGGTTCCCGCCGGGGCGCGGCGGCGGCGCGCGAACTGCGTGCTGCGGCCGCTGCGCTGATCGCGGCGCGCCGGGCCCGGGGCGGGGGCGGCAGCGACCTCCTCGGCCTCCTGCTGAACGCCCGCGATCCCGTCACCGAGGCGCCGATGGCCGAGGCCCTCCTCGTCGACAACCTCCTCACCTTCGTGGCGGCCGGCCACGAGACGGTGGCCCTCGCGCTCACCTGGCTGTTCCGGCTGCTCGCCGACCATCCGGCCGTGGAGCGCCGCATCCTCGACGAGATCGCCCGCGTCGGCACCGACTTCGCGGCCGATCCGGGCCGCCTCGACGCCCTGGTCTACACGCGTCAGGTGGTGATGGAGGGCATGCGCCTCTATCCGCCCGCGCCACTGATCGTGCGCCGGACGACCCGCGACATCCGCCTCGGCGACGCACTGATTCCGGCGGGCCGGTCGGTCCACGTGCCGATCTACGCCCTGCACCGGCACCGCCTCCTCTGGGACCGGCCGGACGCGTTCGATCCGGACCGCTTCGCCCCGTCCCTCCACGCGGTGCGGGACCGCTACGCCTACCTGCCGTTCGGCGCCGGCCCCCGCGTCTGCATCGGCATGGGCCTCGCGCTCCAGGAATGCCTCGTCATCCTGGCGACCCTGCTTCCGGCGTTCCGGCTGTCCCCGGCGCGGCCGACGATGCCCGAAGCCCGTTTCCGCGTCACCCTGAGGCCCCATGGCGGAATGCCGATGGTGCCGATCCTGCGGGCCGGGTGAGATGCGCATCCCCCGATTTCCGCTGCCTTGGCGCCGGATGAACGCGCCGGACCCGATGCCCCAACGGGACGGGGCCGCCTTCTCGACGGAGGAGCGCGACCGCCTCGAGACGCAGGCCGAACTGCTCAACGAGACCCTGCAACTGGCCAACTACTCGGCCGTGACGCACCTCGTCGTGGTCTTTGCCCTGGCCTACATGTTCTGGGACACCGCCTCGCACCTCTATCTCGGGGGGCTGATGGCGGCGATCTCGCTCATCATCGCCGCGACCCTCGGCACGACCTGGTACTACCGGAACACCTTCCGCAGCGAGGTGACGGAGACCGCCGTCCGGCGCGGCTCCTGGATCTCCAAGGCGCTCGCCCTGGCCCTGGGCCTGACCTGGGCCACGATGCCGGCGATCCTGATCCCGCCCGCCGACGGCGGCCACCGCATGGTGGCGGTGGCGGTGACGGCGGGCCTCATCTCCGATGCCTACGTGGTGGGGCCGTTCTTCTCGGTGGCCTTCCTGCTCGCGGCTCCGATCGTCGTCGGCGGGTTCATCGGCCTGGCCGGCTGCGACGCGCCCTTCGGCGCCTACGTGTCGGTGCTGCTGGTGATCTACGCGCTCTTCATCTGGTTCAGCGTGCGGCGCATGTCGCTGCTCTCCTACCAGCGCATCTGGCAGCGCGTGGTGATGCAGCACCAGGGCGAAACCATAGGCCTGCTGCTCAACGACTTCGAGGAGGGCGCCAGCGATTGGCTCTGGGAGACCGACCCGGACGGACGCCTGCGCCAGGTCCCGGCACGCATGGCCGCCACCCTGTCGCGGGACCCGGGCAGCCTGCAGGGCGAACCCCTGCTCTCCATCCTGGTCGACACGGGCCAGCCGGACCACGCGGCGGCGCTGCGCACCGCCATGGCGATGCGCGAGCCGTTCCACGAGCAGGCCGTTCGCGTGTCCGGCGCGCACGGGACGCGCTGGTGGAACCTCAACGGTAAGCCGGCCTTCGACCGCTACGGCGGCTTCCTCGGCTACCGGGGGGTGGGCTCCGACATCACGGTCAGCCGCGAGGCCCAGGCCCGGATCGCGTTTCTGGCCGGGCACGACACGCTCACCAGCCTGCCGAACCGGGCCGCCTTCCAGGATGCGATCCAGGGCGTCTATCAGGGCGGCGACGGCCCGCAGACCCCGACGGCCCTGCTCTGCCTCGACCTCGACGGCTTCAAGGCCGTCAACGACAGCCGGGGACACGCAGCCGGGGACCTCCTGCTGGCGCGTGTCGCCCAGCGCCTCATGCGCCTGACGGACGGGCGGGCGCGCAGCTTCCGCCTCGGCGGCGACGAGTTCGCCATCCTGTATCCGGGCGTGGGTCCGGAGGCGGCCGAGCATCTGGCTCGCCAAGTGATCGCCGAGATTCGCCGGCCCTACCAGATCGGCGTGTCCCATCTCGAGGTCGGCGTCAGCATCGGCATCGCCCACGCGCCGCGGGACGCCCAGGATCCGGCGGCCTTGCTCGGCCGCGCCGATCTCGCGCTCTACAGCGCCAAGGCCGCCGGAAAGGGCTGCTGGTGCAGCTTCGACGTCTCCCTGGAGGATCGCGGGTTCCGCCAGCGCCAGCTCGACGCCGACATGCGCCTGGCGCTGAGGTCCGGCGAGATCGCCCTGCATTACCAGCCCCTGGTCGACCTGAGGAGCGAGCGCGTCGTCGGCCTCGAAGCCCTTCTGCGCTGGAACAAGCCCGGGGAAGGCTGGATCTCGCCGGCCGAGATCATCGCCATCGCGGAATCCACCGGCTTCATCATCGACATCGGACGCTGGGCCCTGCGCCGGGCCTGCACCGATGCCCGCTCTTGGCCGGGCCTGCGCGTCGCGGTGAACATCTCGTCGATCCATGTGCGCCGCCTCGATTTCCACGACGAGGTCGCGGCGATCCTGGCGGAAACCGGCCTGGCTCCCGAAGGCCTGGAGATCGAGATCACCGAATCCGTACTGCTCGACCGCGAGAACGAGGTTCTCACCAACCTGAAGCGGCTGCGCGCCCTCGGCGTGCGGATCGCCCTCGACGATTTCGGCACCGGGTATTCGAGCTTGAGCTACCTGACGGACTTTCCGTTCGACAAGGTCAAGGTCGACCGCTCCTTCGTGCGCGACCTGCAGGCGCGCCCCGAGAAGATCGCGGTGATCGAGGCGATCGTCACCATGGCCCGCGCCCTCGCGATGGACGTGACGGTGGAGGGCGTCGAGACGCGCCAGCAGGAGGCGGTCCTGCGCCACAAGCAGTGCGGCACGGCCCAGGGCTTCCTCTACAGTCCCGCCCGTCCCGCGGCCGAGATCCGCGAGCTCGTGCGCCGCCTCGACACCCGGAAGGCCTCGGTGGCCTGACGCGGGCCCGCGGGTGCCGCGCCTGGACCGGATGTGCGATGATCGGGCCCGAGCCGGGCATCGAGCCGTGACCACGCATCTGCGCCTTCCCTTCACCCCACCCTACGACTGGGCCGGGCTCCACGCCTACCTGGCGGCCCGCGCCATTCCGGGCGTGGAACTGACCCGTCCCGGCCTCTATGCCCGGAGCGTGGCGCATGGCGGCCTGCACGGAACCCTGCGGGTGATGCCGGCGCAGGACGACGCCCTTGTGGCGACGCTGGACCTGCCCGTGGCGATGCCGGATCTCGCCGCGCGCCTCGGCCGTCTCTTCGACCTCGACGCCGATCCCCTCGCCATAGGGCGCGCCCTCGGGCGCGATCCGTTCCTGGCTGCCCGCATCCGGGAGCGCCCCGGCCTCCGGGTGCCGGGCGCCTGGGACGGCTTCGAACTCGCGGTGCGGGCGATCCTCGGCCAGCAGGTCTCGGTCGCCGCCGCGACCCGCCTGGCCGGGACCCTGGTCTCGGCCTTCGGCACTCCGCTCGTCCGGCCCGGCACCGAACCCGGCCTCACGCACGTCTTTCCCGCCGCCGAGGCCCTGGTCGAGGCCGACATCGCCCGCGTCCTCAACATGCCCCGCGCCCGCGGGGCCGCCATCCAGGCCCTCGCGGCCGCCAGCCTCGCCGAGCCGGATCTCATGGCGCCGGGGCAGGGCATCGCGGCGGCGAGCGCGCGCCTCAAGGCCATTCGGGGCATCGGCGACTGGACGGCCCAGTACATCGCCATGCGGGCCCTGCGCGCGCCGGATGCCCTGCCCACCGGCGATATCGGGCTGCTGCGCGCCCTCGCGGACGCCGCCGGGCGTCCCACTGCGCGGGCGCTGGAGGCGCGCTCGCAGGCGTGGCGTCCGTGGCGGGCCTACGCCGTCCTCCATCTCTGGGCCCATGACGCCGCGCGGGGTGCGGGCAGCCCGGAACGAGGGGCGCCGCCGGAATTCCGGCCGCGGTCGCTTCCAGAGCAAGAAGCGGGATGCGCGGCCCCGGCGGTGGGCGCCAAGGTGGAATCATGAACCGGAGCACCGGAACAGGAGAATCCGCCATGCAGCCTGTCGCGATCGAGATGCATTCGAACGCCATCGCTCCCGGTCCGGACCGGGAGGATGCGGAGCGATGGGCGGCCCTGGCCGCGCGCGATCCGGCCTGGGACGGCCGCTTCGTCTACGCGGTTCGGACCACGGGGGTGTATTGCCGCCCCAGCTGCGCGGCCCGGTCGCCGAAGCCGGAGAATGTCAGCTTCCACGCCGGCTGCGCGGAGGCCGAGGCTGCGGGCTTCCGCCCGTGCCGGCGCTGCCGCCCCGACGAGCCGTCGCGGGCCGAGCGGCAGGCCGAGGCCGTCGCCCGTGCCTGCCGCCGGATCGACGGGGCCGAGACCATGCCGGCCCTCGACACACTCGCGCGGGCCGCCGGGATGAGCCCGTTCCATTTCCATCGCGTGTTCCGCGCGGTCACCGGGATCACGCCGAAGGCCTACGGAGACGCGCGCCGGGCCGAACGCCTCGCGGCCGCCCTCGGCGCTGCGGGCAGCGTCACGGAGGCCGTCTACGCGGCTGGATACAATGCGCCGAGCCGGTTCTACGCCACGGCGCCGCAGCGCCTCGGCATGTCACCCGACGCTTATCGCCGGGGCGGCGCCGGCACCCGCATCCGCTTCGCGGTCGGGGCCTCCGCCCTCGGGGCGATCCTGGTCGCCGCCACCGATGCGGGCGTCTGCGCGATCCTCCTCGGCGACGATCCGGATGCGCTGGCGCGCGATCTGCAGGACCGCTTTCCCCGGGCCACGTTCACGGCCGGCGACGCGGACTTCGCGCGCTGGATGGCGGAAATCGTCGGCTTCGTCGAAGCGCCGGGGCGGGGGCTCGACTTGCCCCTCGATATCGGCGGGACGGCGTTCCAGCAGCGGGTATGGACGGCGCTCCGGGCGATTCCGGTCGGCACGACGGCGACCTATGCGGAGGTGGCCCGGGCCATCGGCGAGCCCGCCGCCGTGCGCGCCGTGGCTCTCGCCTGCGGGGCCAACCGTCTGGCGGTGGCGATCCCCTGCCATCGGGTGGTGCGCTCGGACGGTGCGCTCTCCGACTATCGCTGGGGCGTCGCGCGCAAGCGCGCCCTCCTCGACCGCGAGAAGGGCGCGCCGACGGAAGGCTGACCCTCAGGAGCCGCCCGGATCGGTCTCCCCGTCCGGTTGCCCACCACCCTTCGGGCCCTCGCCGGGCTTGCCGTCGGTCTTCTCGTTGGGGTCCTTGACCGCATCCGGCGCGGTGTTGGCGGGCTTGTCCTTCGGTTCCTTGTCGTCGGGGCTCGTCATGGGGTCACTCCTTGGGCGAACGGGGGCGGTCGGACTGGCCGTCGGACGAGCCGCCGGTGGGGGCGGGATTGCGCCCCTTCGGCGCCCCGTCCCACGCGGCGTTGCGCGCCGCATCGGTCTGTCCGCCGGAGCCCTGCTGGGTGATCGCGGCCTGCTCGGCCGATTGCTGGCCGCCGGCGGCCGCGGGGCCTCCCGGCTTGCCAACGTCGGAATCGGGCTTGCGCGTGCCGACGATGGGGATGTGGTCGTTCGGCATCGCTATTCCCCCGCAGCCTGGCCGTTGGGCGCGGTGGCGCGGTCGATTGCCTCGCGGGCGTCGCCGGAGGTTTCCGCTTCCGCCTTCCGGGCCGCTTGGCCGATCTCGCGGACCTTGTCCGGTCCGGGCGTCTCGGTGCCAGTGGCTTCGGGCGGGGATGTCTCGCGCGGCGTATCCGTCATGATGTCCTCCTGATCTTGGAGGCTCAACCGTCCGCGCGTGCCGAGGTTGCCTTCAGGCTGCCTCCGCCCGCCCGACCCGCGCATGGGCGGCGCGAAGCGCTTCGCGATCCGCCGGCAGCGACAGGGCCGCCTCGGCCCGCAGAAGCGCGAGATCGGCCTGGACACGGGCGGCGGCCTGGAACTCCGCGCCGCCCAGATCGTGCATGGCGGCGAGCGCCTTCTGGACGCGCAAGCCCACCAGCAGGGTCGGGGCGCCGTCCCGGGCGATGGGGCCGAACGCATCCTCGAACAGTTCGGCGGCGCTGATGCCGGGCACCCGCAGGCGCGGATGGATCCGGGCCTCGGGGGCGGCCGCGCGACGCTCGTCCCAGAGGGCGAGCACCCGGACCAGGGTGCCGATGACGTCGATCGCCGTGCCGGGATCGTTGATGCTTGTGGAGAGCGCCCGCTGCGCCACCTCCGTGAGGACGATGATCCCGAAACGCGGGTCGTCGTCGAAGGCGCGCCGGTTGCCAATGACGAAGGCCTCGGCAATCCGGCTGCGCAGGGCCTCGTCGGCCGCCCCGTCAATCTCCACCAGGAGCCGGCCGGGATGGACGAAGGCGCCCGGTAGCACGGCCAGATGCAGGGTCACGCCGTGTCGTTCGGCCAGGGCGTCGAGGCCTTTGGCATCCACGTGCTGGAGATAGCCCGTCGCCCGGGCGGTGAGCCGGATCGCGCCGGGCGGAGCCGGCTGCCAGGGCAGGCCACCGAGATAGGGCGCCTCGGCGCGCCGTCGCACGGCGTCGCTGGCGGCGGCCTCGATGGCGTCGATCGTCTCACCGACCCGCCCGAGATGGGACAGGGTGTCGATCCAGCGGACCAGGGTCGCCACCACGCTGATGAGTACGAGGAGCGTGATGCCGAACAGGATGACCCGGCCCTGGCTTCCGTAGAAATGCGTCTTCAGGGCGATCAGCCCGACGACGCTGTAGACGAAGGCGCCGATGAAACTCGCCACCGCCGTCTGTGCGCGGGTGTCCTGCATCAGCAAGGTCACCGCGCGGGGCGTCACGGTGCTGGTGGCGCCGCCATAGGCCTGCACGATGGTGGAGAGCGAGAAGGTCGCAACCGGCAGCATGCTGGTTGCGAGCACCGACAGGATCTGGTCGACGGCGTCGGACCCGATCGAGGCGCCGAGTTCCAGGGGGATCATCGGCGCGAACACTGCCGAGGCCAGGGCGGCGACTACCCCGCCGACGCTGAAGGCCGCGACCCGGATGAACGGGCGGCGACCCCAGCGGCGCAGGCTGTAGAAGGCGGTGGACACGATGGCGGCTTCCGGGCGGGGGCTCGAAAGCCTGGGTTTTCGCGAAGGCCTCCGGGGCGTGGCCCGAAGATCTTCGAATTCAGAGGCCTTCGAACAGCGCCGACGAGATGTAGCGCTCGGCGAAGGAGCAGGCGACGGTGACGATGCGCTTCCCCTGGAAGTCGGGCCGGGCGGCGAGCTTCAGGGCGGCGGCGACGTTGCCGCCGGTGGAGATGCCGCCCGGGATGCCCTCGAGGCGCGCGAGCAGGCGCGCCGTGTCGAAGGCTTCCTGGTTCGAGACGGTGATGACCTCGTCGATGATCGACTTGTCGAGGTTGTCCGGGATGAAGCCGGCGCCGATGCCCTGGATCTTGTGCGGGCCGGGCTGGCCGCCGGAGATCACCGGGGAATCCGTGGGCTCGACCGCCACGATCTTCAGGCCGGGCAGGCGCGGCTTCAGCACCGTGCCGACGCCCGTGATGGTGCCGCCGGTGCCCACGCCCGCCACGAAGGCGTCGAGGTGGCCCTGCGTGTCGTTCCAGATCTCCTCGGCCGTCGTCTTGCGGTGGATCTCGGGGTTGGCCGGATTCGAGAATTGCTGGGGCATGATCGCGCCCGGGATCTCGTTGAGGAGTTCCTCGGCCTTCGCGATCGCGCCCTTCATGCCCTGCGGGCCGGGGGTCAATGCGAGCTCGGCGCCCAGGAAGGCCAGCATCTTGCGGCGCTCCAGGGACATGGTCTCGGGCATCACCAGGATGAGGCGGTAGCCCCGCGCGGCCGCCACGAAGGCGAGGGCGATGCCGGTGTTGCCGGAGGTGGGCTCCACCAGGGTGCCGCCGGGCTTCAGCTTGCCGGAGGCCTCCAGGGCGTCGATCATGTTGACGCCGATGCGGTCCTTCACGCTCGCGATCGGGTTGAAGAACTCGAGCTTGAGCAGGATCTCGGCCTCGACGCCGCGCTCCTTGGTGATGCGGTTGAGGCGCACCAGGGGGGTGTTGCCGATCGTCTCGGTGATCGAGCCGAAGATGTGGCCGTGGCCGGGCGTGCGGGTCGAAGCGGGGCTCTGAGTCTCGGCCATCGGGATCTCCTCGTCGGCGTGAGCGTTTCGCGCGGGCGCCGGCTCGCTGCGGAGCCGGGTTTCGCGTGGCGAATGCAGGGCCGGGAGATATCGCGTCGGTACTGTCGAGGCAATCGACAAAGTCCCGCCGTCAAAGGCAAATCTTCTCTGTCTGCGAGGGATTTTTTGCTGCGGAGAATGTCCCTATCGCAGATCAGGACAAGCAGAGAAATTTGTTCTTGAGTTCCCCCGGTGTGCCCATCATGCGGTGAGCAGCGCCGCGCAGAGCACGATCATGGTGGCGACCACGGGGCTGGCGGCGGCGATCATCATGGCGGCCGCGTGCAGGCTCGGCGGGCAAGTGTAGCGCGTCGCCTCACGGACGCCGCGCCGCAGGCCGTTGCTGCCGGTGGTCCATTCCAGCCTCGTGCCCATCGCGCTCCCCACGCCTGCCGGGACGGCAGATCATGGGGCCAGAGGGCGCCGAGGGGCTTGAACAGGTCGTAAACCGGCCGGTCCCGGCGCGGATCGTCGTCAACGAAGGCTTAAAGCCGTCGCACGCAACGCCTCAGAGCGCACGCTCGAAGCGCAACTCGCCCTTCTGGCTCTTGATCACCAGCTGCGAGCCGACGAGGTCCCACTGGGCGGCGGTGCGCAGGGCGATGAAGAAATCCTGCTCGGAGGCGCCGAGGCCCTTGTCGCAAGGCTTCTTCGTGAGGGCGAGGGGGCCCACGGCGAGGTGCTGCTCGCGCAACGGGAAGGCGGTGGCCGCGAAGGTGTTGCAGCCGCCGTAACCGCGGGCGCGGTACTGCTTGTCGACCATGAAGCTTGGACGGTCGTTGCCGCCGAACGGCTTGCCGTTCAGGCTGACGGCGGTCCAGGTCGCGTCGAGGGGGAAGATCTTTTCCTGGGCCTTGGCGGCCGGAACGTACTGCTTCTTCTCGGGCTTCTCGCGGGCGTCGCGGCCGAAACCCGTGACGTTGCCGCCCATCTGCGCGTTCGCTGCCGTGCTCATCGCTCCGGCCGCGATGGCGCCGGCCACCACGGCGATCTGGATCGCTCTCATCGTCTGGCTCCCCTCCTCAGGTCCGGTCCGTGCAAACCTCAGCGTCGCGCCGCGTCGAGCGCCGCGATCGTGGTCTCCCCGATCCGAAGGGCCGCCGGCGCTCACGCGCGCGAAACTCATCCTCGGGGTGTCCGTTGCGCCCCTTCGGATAAGATTCCAGCACAAATATGGTCAAGACGCCGTGAGGCCGGATTTACGCCGTGCGGTGGCCGATCCCCCGCAAAGCGCGTTCCGAGGCGGGTTTTTGTGAACGATCGCCTTCGCCTGCCGTTGTCCGCCCGTATCGACGGAACGGTTGCGAGGAGAATCAGGGTGGCGGGATCGGACGAGGCAGCCGCGAGCGGCCTGCAGCCGGATGGCCTGGGGCCGAACACCATCAGCCCGGCGCAGTCGCGGGCGGCGCGGGCCCTGCTGAACTGGTCCGAGGCGGATCTCGCCGGCCGGCTCGGCCTCGGCGAGGCCTTCGTGCGGGATTTCGAATCCGGCGGCAGCGTGCCGGGCTCGGGCCAGATCGAGGTTCTGCGCAGCACGCTGATGGCAAACGGCGTCGTCTTCAGCGACGCCGGCGGCGAATCCGGCGTGCGCCTCAGCCGCCAGGGCCAGGGCGAGGGCACCCGGCTCGGCGACCTCAACACCGAGAACGACCGCTAAGCACGGACCCCGCTCGGGACGGACTTGGCAAGCGCCCTAAGGTCGTGGGCGGGGTCCGCCGCCGCCTCGAGCGTCAAGCCGAGACCGGCATCGAGGATGCGCCGGGCCGCCATGTGATCGGCGGGGCGGTCCACCGTCTCGACGCCGCTCAAGGCTCCGTCGCGAAAGCGGAACACGGTGAGCCCGGTCTCTGACGGGCGCACGACGCTGGCATCGTCCGGGCGTGTCAGGCCGGCGATCTGGAGCTTGTGCGGGCCCTGGTCGCTCCAGAACCACGGGACCGCCGCGTAGGCGGCCGGGCGCCCGGTCAGCCGCGCGGCGAGGCAGCGGCCCTGGTCGACGGCGTTCTGCACCGACTCGATGCGGACGGGCTCCCCTTGCGCGAACCGGTTCGGCACGCGCGCGCAGTCGCCGATGGCCGAGATGGCCGGGTCGGAGGTGGTGAGGAACGCGTCCGTATGAATGCCGTCGCCGACCGTCAGGCCGGCCGCCTCGGCCAGTTCCTGGTTCGCCACCACGCCGATGCCGACGAGGACGAGGTCGGCGGCGACCCGCGTTCCGTCCGCGAGCCGGACCGCAGCGACCCCGCCGTCCGCGCCCTCAAGACCCGCCACGCCCGCGCCGAACAGGAAACGCGTGCCCGCCCGCTCGTGCGCGGCGGTGAAGAAGTCGGCGGTCCGTGCCGAGACGGCCCGGGCCATCGGCCGGCAGGCGGCCTCGATCACCGTCACGGCGGGGCCGCGCCCGGCGCAGATCCCGGCGAATTCGAGCCCGATGAACCCGGCCCCCACGATGGCGACGGACCGGGCTGCGGCGAGGTCGGCCTTGATGGCATCCGCATCGGCGAGCGAGCGCAACTGGTGCACGCCGGCAAGATCGGCCCCCGGTACCGGCAGGACCCGGTTGCGGGCGCCCGTGGCCAGCACGAGGTGGTCGTAGGCGAGGTCGCCGCCGTCGCTCAGCGCCACGCGCCGCGCCGCGCGGTCGATCCCGGTCGCGGCGACTTCCGCCCGATGGGCGATGCGGTGCTCGGCGAAGTAGGAGGCCGGGCGCAGGGACAGGCCGGCCGCATCGGTCTTGCCCGCCAGATAGGCCTTCGACAGGGGCGGGCGCTGATAGGGCAAGCCCTCGTCGCCCACCAGGGTGAGAGATCCGACATGGCCCGCCTCGCGCAGGGACGCTGCGGCCTGGAAGCCGGCCTGGCCGGCCCCCACGATGACGATGCCGGCGTCGCTCATGCCTCGAACTCCGCCGTCACGGGGGACGGGTTCGGCGAGAGCCGCATCTGCGGCAGCCAGCGTCCGCCATCCTTGGAGACGTAGTCCCAGAACGCGGCCGCGGCCGGCCCGAGCACCTTGTCGGCGCGCCGGACGGCGTACCAGTCGCGCCGGATCGGCAGGCCCTGGACGTCGAGGACGATGAGGCGACCGCTCTCGAGTTCCGCCGCCACCGTGTGGGCCGAGATGAGCGCGATGCCGAGGCCGGCCATGACCGCCTGCTTGATGGTCTCGTTCGAGCCGGAATCGATCCCGAGCCGCGCCCGCTTGATCATGATCCCGGCCATGAACTCCTCGAACACCGTCCGGGTGCCGGAGCCCTCCTCGCGCACCAGGAAGGATTCCTGGGCGAGGTCCGCTCGGCTCAGTCCGGTCCGGCCGGCGTACGGGTGGCTCGGGGCCGCGATGATGACGATCGGGTGAGGACCGAAGATTTCCGCCTCGATGGCGAAGTCGCGGGGCGGCCGGCCCATGATGGCGAAGTCGATCTCGTAGTTGCGCAGCGCCTCGACCATGTTGCCGCGGTTTCCCACCGTGAGGTTGATCTCCACCGCGGGGTGCAGCCCGACGAAGCCGGCGATCACGCCGGGCGCGAAGTACTTCGCCGTCGAGACCACGCCCATCGCCACGCGCCCCCCGCTGCCGCCCTTCAGGGTTTCGAGCCGATCGGCGCAGGTTTCCAGCACCGTGTTGATGCTGTTGATCGCCCAGAGCATCTCGCGGCCCGCATCCGTGGGCTTCAGGCCCGTGGGGGTGCGGTCGAACAGCATCAGGCCCGCCTCCTCCTCCAACTGGCGGATGCGCGCGTAGAGGGCGGCCGAGGTCACGTTGAGCTCCTGCGCGGCCCGCGTCATGGTGCCGAGACGGGCGACCGCGGCGACGGCCTGGAGCTGTTTGAGAGACAGGTTGCGCATGATCCGGTTCTAGTTTTTTTGGAATGGCTCGCAAGTTTTTTCAGAATTCTTTCGGTGATACGGTGTGGGCGATCGGGCCTCGGAGAGGCCGGCGGCCCTGGTGTCGAAGGGCGCTCCCGTGCCAAGGGGCTCACGCGTGATCGGCTTCCCCTGCCGTGGGGAGGCACGGCGGGTCGGCAGGTCGTGGTCGGGATCGCCCGGCCTGGAATGGAAGAAGGACGGACGTTCATGTCGACGGTGTCTCTGGAATTCGGGTCCACCCTCGCGGATTGCCTCGCGCGGACGGTCGCCGCCGATGCGCGGCTCGCCGACGCCGCGGCCGTGATCGCGGCCTGCGCGGAGGCCGCCGTCGACGTCAGCGAGGTGATCGGCCGGGGCATGCTCGGGGGCGCCGACCTCGCCGCCACGGGCGGGAACAACAGCGACGGCGACGTCCAGAAGGCCCTCGACGTGCTGGCCCACGAGCGCTTCACGCAGGCCCTGCGCGGTGCGCCCGTGGCGGTCGTCGCCTCCGAGGAAGCCGAGGGCATGATGCAGCTCAACGCGAGCGCGCCGCTGGCGGTGGCGATCGACCCGCTGGACGGCTCCTCCAACATCGGCGTCAACATGGCGGTGGGGTCGATCTTCGGCATCCGCCCGGTGGTGGCCGGCGAGGCGGATTCGATCGCCTCCTTCACCACGCCGGGCTCCGAGCAGATCGCCGCCGGCTTCGTCACCTACGGCCCGGCGACCTCCCTCGTGGTCACCCTCGGCCACGGCACGCAGATCTACACCCTGGACCGGGAGACGCGGACCTTCCGCCTCACGCATCCGCGCCTGGAGGTGGTGGCCTCGGCCAAGGAATACGCGATCAACGCCTCGAACGCCCGCAACTGGGACGGCCCGGTCAAGGCCTATATCGAGGATTGCCTGCGCGGCTCGGAGGGCCCGCTGGACAAGGACTTCAACATGCGCTGGCTCGGCTCCCTGGTGGCGGATGCCCAGCGGGTGCTCCTGCGCGGGGGCGTGTTCCTCTATCCCGGCGACAACCGGAAGGGCTACGCGCAGGGGCGCCTGCGCCTCCTCTACGAGGCCGCCCCCATCGCCATGCTGATGGAGCAGGCGGGTGCGGCCGCCATCGACGGCGAGCGCCGCATCCTCGACATCGGCGCCACCGGCATCCACGAGCGCGTGCCGCTGATCTTCGGGTCCCTCGACGAAGTCGCCTGCGTCGCCAAGTATTACGACGGCCGCAACGCCGCCGCCGGCCGCTCGCCCCTGTTCGGGCAGCGCGGCCTGATGCGCAGCTAGTTCGCTCACAACGGCACGCACCCAGAATGTCGGCGCGTCACCCCATCATCTCGGTCACCGGCTCCTCGGGGGCCGGGACCACCTCGGTCCGCAACACCTTCGAGCAGATCTTCCGCCGGGAGGACGTGAGCGCGGTCTACATCGAGGGTGACGCGTTTCACGCCTACGACCGCGACACCATGCGGCGGAAGATGCTGGAGGAGCCGAACCTCAGCCACTTCGCGCCGCGCGCCAACCTCCTGCCCGAACTGGAGGAGGTGTTCCGGACCTATGCGGAATCCGGCCGGGGGCGCACGCGCCACTACGTGCACGACGCGGCGGACGCGGCCCATTACGGCACCGAGCCCGGCAGCTTCACCGAATGGGAGGAGTTTCCGCCGGGCTCCGATCTGCTGTTCTACGAGGGCCTGCACGGCTGCGTCGTCGACGACAACGTCGACATGGCCCGCTACGCCGACCTGAAGATCGGCGTGGTGCCGGTGATCAACCTCGAATGGATTCAGAAGCTGCACCGGGACCGCTCGTTCCGGGGCTACTCCACCGAGGCGGTCACCGACGTGATCCTGCGGCGGATGCCCGACTACGTGCAGACCATCTGCCCGCAATTCACCTGGACGGACATCAACTTCCAGCGGGTGCCGACGGTGGACACCTCCAACCCCTTCATCGCCCGCTGGATTCCCACCGCCGACGAATCGATGGTGGTGATCCGCTTCAAGGACCCGAAGGGGATCGACTTCTCCTACCTGATTTCCATGATCCAGGGCTCGTTCATGAGCCGTGCCAATTCCATCGTCATCCCGGGCGGCAAGCTCGACCTTGCCATGCAGCTCATCCTGACCCCGATCATCATGCAACTCGTCGAGCGCAAGCGCCGCATGGCCTGAGTGCGGCCCCGATGCCCCAGAGGACTTCACCATGAACGGCCCGATCATCTCGCCCTCGATCCTCTCGGCGGACTTCGCCAAGCTCGGCGAGGAGGTGCGCGCGGTGTCCGACGCCGGGGCCGACTGGATCCACCTCGACGTGATGGACGGGCACTTCGTGCCGAACCTCACCTTCGGCCCGGCCGTGATCAAGGCCCTGCGGCCGCACTCGGCCAAGCCCTTCGACGTGCACCTGATGATCGCGCCGGCCGATCCCTACCTCGCCGCCTTCGCGGAGGCCGGCGCCGACGCGATCTCGGTCCACGTGGAGGCCGGACCGCACATCCACCGGTCGCTCCAGGCGATCCGGGATCTCGGCAAGCGCGCCGGCATCGCCCTCAACCCCGGCACGCCGGCGAGCGCCATCGAGCCGCTCCTCGACATGGTCGACCTCGTCCTGGTGATGACGGTCAATCCCGGCTTCGGAGGCCAGAGCTTCATCCCGTCGACACTGGAGACCATCCGGCGGATCCGGGCGATGAGTGCCGGGCGGGACATCGACATCGAGGTCGATGGTGGCATCGGGCCCGAGACCGTGGCGGAGGCCGCCCGGGCCGGGGCCAACGCCTTCGTGGCCGGCAACGCCGTGTTCAAGGGTGGCCCGGCGGGCTACGCGGAGCGGATCGCGGCGATCCGGGCGAGCGCGGCGGAGGTCGGAGGCGGCCCCCTCTCATGCTGAGGGCGCTGATCTTCGATGTCGACGGGACGCTGGCCGAGACCGAGGACCTGCACCGGCAGGCCTTCAACGGCGCCTTCGCGGATCTGGGTCTGCCCTGGTCGTGGTCGCCGGCCCGCTACGCCGACCTCCTGACCGTGATGGGCGGCAAGGAGCGCCTGCGCCACTACGTCGAGACCGAGCATGCCGACGAATTCGAGGCCCTGCGCCCGCGCATGGGCGAGATCCACGATCGCAAGACCCGCCGCTACGGCGATCTCGTGGAGGGCGGCAGCCTCGCCCTGCGGCCCGGGGTGGGCCGGCTGATCGCGGAAGCGCGGGCGGCCGGGCTCAAGCTCGCGGTGGCCAGCACGACGAGCCGCCCCAACGTCGACACCCTGCTGCGGATCAACTTTCCCGCCGGCGACACCCCCTTCGACGTCATCGCCTGCGGCGACGAGGCGGCACGCAAGAAGCCCGCCCCCGACGTGTTCGATCTCGCGCTCGAGCGCCTCGGGGTCTTGCCTTCCGAGGCCGTGGCCTTCGAGGATTCCGCCGCCGGCATCCGCTCCGCCCTCGATGCGGGGCTGCCGGTCATCGCCACCCGCAGCCGCTACACCGAGAGCCACCGCCTCGACGGGGCGTTCTCGGCAATCTCCGATCTCGGCGAACCCGGCGCGCCGCACCGCCACCTGTCCGGGCATGTCTGGCCGGACGGCATCGTCACCCTCGACGCCCTGCGCGACTGGCACGCGCGCATCACCGCCTGAACCGGCCGGTCAGGCGCCAGGGCGCCGCTTCCCCGCCCGGTCGGGCGGCGCGCCCTCCGCGCGGGTCGGAAACAGCACCGCGCCCGCCACCGCTCCGAGTACGCCGGCGAGCCCCAGCCTCAGCCAGCGCGGCGGGGCCGCGACCGCCGTGCGGCGGCCACGGATTCCGGCCTCCTGGAGAGGAACCTCGGTGCGTCGCCGGTCGATGGCCTGATGCGTCATCGCTTGAAGGATAGCGTCCCCGCGCCCGAAGGCCACCCGGGGCACGGCACGCTGCGGCGCAGCGTTGTCATCGGCGCAGGGCGCGGCCTATAAGCCGGCCAACCCCTTTCGTCCGGAATCGTGGCCGCCCCGCCCGGTGCGGTCCAGCGATCCGGCCTCGTTCCTACCTTCAAGGTCACGTCATGGCCGGCCATTCCCAGTTCAAGAACATCATGCACCGCAAGGGCCGCGTCGATGCGGTCCGCTCGAAGCTGTTCGGCAAGCTCGCCCGCGAGATCACGGTCGCGGCCAAGCTCGGCCTGCCCGACCCGGCGATGAACGCCCGCCTGCGCGCCGCCATCATCGCGGCCCGTGCCGAGAACGTGCCCAAGGACAACATCGAGCGCGCGATCAAGAAGGCCTCGGGCGCCGACGCGGAGAGCTACGACGAGATCCGCTACGAGGGCTACGGCCCCGGGGGCGCTGCCCTGATCGTCGAGGCCCAGACCGACAACCGCAACCGCACGGCCTCCGACGTGCGCTCGGCCTTCACCAAGTCCGGCGGCAGCCTCGCCGAGACCGGTGCGGTCTCCTTCATGTTCGACCATGTCGGCGTGGTGGCGTTCGACGCGAAGGTGGCGGATGCCGACACCATGCTGGAGGCCGCCATCGAGGCCGGCGCCGACGACGTGCGTTCGGACGAGAACGGCCACGAGGTCACCTGCGCGCAGGAGGCCTACGGCGAGGTCTCGAAGGCCCTGGAGGCCCGCTTCGGCGAACCGCGCCGCACCGCCCTGGTCTGGAAGGCCCAGAACACCATCGAGGTCGACGACGAGACCGGCGAGAAGCTGATCCGCCTCGTCGAGGTGATCGAGGACCAGGACGACGTCCAGAACGTCTTCGTCAACTTCGCGCTCTCGGACGCCCTGATGGAGAAGCTCCAGGGCTGATCCTGCCCGAGCGAACAGGCGGCTCGCGCTGCAGGGCCGGGGTCCGCCCGTGTCGTGCGGGGCGCCGTCCTTGGCATAACGTTCCGTTCACGGTATGTCCCTAACGCTCAGATCGGCGCGGTGTCCGCGCCCGGAGCCGTCCGATTCATGACCCTTCCCGTGCGCATCCTCGGCATCGACCCCGGTCTGCGCCGGACCGGCTGGGGCGTGATCACCGCCACGGGCACGAAGGTGGCCTACGTCGATTGCGGTGTCGTCACCTCGGACGGGGACCTGCCGCTGGCGCTGCGCCTGCGCGAACTCTACGAGGGCATCACGCGCATCGTCGAGGCCTTCCAGCCGGATGAGGTCTCGGTGGAAGAGACCTTCGTCAACAAGGACGCGCAGGCGACCCTGAAACTCGGCCACGCCCGTGCCGTGGCCCTGCTGGTGCCGGCGCTCGCCGGGATGCCGGTGTTCGAGTACTCGGCCAACCTCATCAAGAAGACGGTGACGGGCTCGGGGCACGCCGAGAAGGTGCAGATCCAGGCCATGGTGAAGTTCCTGCTGCCGAAGGCCGAATTCAAGGTGGCGGACGCGGCCGACGCGCTGGCCATCGCGTTGGCCCATAACAGCCACCGGGGCACGCATGCCCTCAGGATCAAGCACGCGCCCGTGCCCGGCGCGAGCGCGCTCGCGGCCGCGCGGATCGCCGCGGCCCTGGCGCGCGGCTGAGGCCCACGTCACCGACCGCCGGCGGCGTCGCCTTTCGACTGGACTTCGGGCGTACCGCCGTGCTGTTCGTGCCGCGGACTTTTCGACGGAATGGAGCGGGGCGGAATGGCACGGGAGCGGGTGCGTCCGAAACTGTCCATGCCGGAGACGATGCGCGCAGCCCTGGCGGCGGCGTTGCCGGCCTGCCGGGACCTCGGTTCGGCGACGACCCTCGCCGGCCTCGTCGTGCTGGCCAAGATGGCTCTGCGCGCGGTGCTCGTCGATCCGACCCAGCCCGTGCGCTTCCAAGAGGACGTCTTCCTCGTGGATCTCGCCTGCACGATCCTGCTCGCGCCGTACTGGATGGCGATGTTCCGGCGAATGCTCGGTGCCGGCGGAAGCCTGCCCGAGATCGTGGCCGGGCGGGCTGGGCCGTTCCAGGCCTTCCTGGCGCTGGAACTGTTCTGGCTCCTCGTCGGCGGCCTGCTCGACCGTTCGTTCTCGCCGGGCGGGGTCGGCCAGGGGCAGGCGATCCTGGGACTCGCGGCCTGGGCCTGCATCCTCGCCCTTCAGATCTGGACCAGCATGCTCGCACCGGCCCTCGCGGTCGGTGCGCCCGAGGCCACGCTGCGCGGGGTCGTGGCGATGACGCGCGGGTCGGCCGCGCGCATCGGCGTGATGCTGGTCGCCCTCATCATGCCGCTGGGCCTCGTCGGACGGCTGCTCACCGAGCCGGAGCGCGCCGGGGCCGACATGCCGGCACCCCTGCTCGCCCTCCGGATCTTCGCGTCGAGCCTCATCGAGATGGCCCTGCTCGTCCTCGTCACGGCGCTCCTGGCGGAGACCTACCGGCGCCTGTGCCCCCGGCCGTGAGACCTATTCAACCGCCTTGAACTCGCCCTCGAGCCGTAGCGAAACCTCGTCGCCGAGGACGGGCAGGAAGGCGTTGATTCCGAAATCCGAGCGCTTGATCACCGCCCGCCCGTCGAAGCCGACCGTGTAGGCCTTGTTCACCGGATTGATCCCGGCCTGGTTGAAGGTGGCATCGAAGCCCACCGGCTTCGTCACGCCCTTGAGGGTCAGGTCGCCGTTGACCCGGGCCGTGGTCGGGCTCGTCGGCTCGATGCTGGTGGCCGTGAAGGTGGCCTTGGGGAACCGGGCGGTGTCGAAGAAGTCGGGTGTTTTCAGGTGCTGGTTCAGCCGGTCGTTGAGCCCGTTGACGCTGTCGGTGCCTATGGTGACCGTGAGGCGCGACTTCGCCGGCTCCTTCGGGTCGAGGACGGCCTCGGCGTTCACGTCCGTGATCTGACCGTAATAGGTCGAGAAACCGAGATGGCTCACCGACCAGGTGATCTTGCCGTGCGCGGAATCCAGCACGTAGGCGCCGGGCCGGACCTGGGTCGGGTCGCTCGACGGTCCGGCCGGTGCCGGCGCGGACTCTTGAGCGGCGAGGGGCCCGGTAATCAGCATCAGGGCGAGGCAGAGGGGCAGCGCGATGGGGCGCATCGGATCGGTCTTCCAAAGGTTCGGGCGTGGGATCGGGACGAGACGGGCCCTTGATTCCACGAACGTTCGGCGGCCTCAAGGCGCCGGGACGGGGCCGCGCGGCAACGCCTGACACGCCGACCCTTCTGGCGCATGGCGCTCGCCCGCACGGGCTTGTAGGCAGGCACCGCGGGCAGGGAACGACGGTGGCGCGATGATCGGCAAGCTCAAGGGCGTGGTGGATTCCTACGGCGAGGATTTCGTGATCCTCGACGTGCAGGGCGTCGGCTACGTGGTCCATTGCTCGGCCCGCACCCTCCAGCGCCTGCCCGGCATCGGCGAGGCGGCGGACCTCGCCATCGAGACCCATGTGCGCGAGGACATGATCCGACTGTACGGCTTCCGCTCCGATGCCGAGCGCGAGTGGTTCCGCCTGCTCCAGACCGTGCAGGGGGTCGGCAGCAAGGTCGCGCTCGGCCTGCTCTCGGTCCTCGAACCCTCCGCGCTCGCCAGCGCCATCGCCCTGGGGGACCGGACCGCGGTCGCCCGCGCGCCGGGCGTCGGCCCGCGCCTGGCCGCCCGCCTCGTCGCCGAGCTCAAGGACAAGGCGCCCGCCTACGCGCCGATCGACCCGGCGGTGATCGCCCTCTCGGGCGCGGTCGAGGATCGCACGGCGCCGCAGCCCGTGACGGACGCGATCTCCGCCCTGGTCAATCTCGGCTACGCGCCGGTCCAGGCTTCCGCCGCCATCGCCACGGTCCTCAAGGGGGCCGGCGAGGGGGCGGAGGCCAAGACCTTGATCCGCCTCGGATTGCGCGAACTGGCCCGCTGAGTCGGGTGGTCGGGCATCTCGCGCTTCGAGAATGGTTCGTGCGCGAGAAAATTGTGCCCTTGAAACACCCGCGCCCGTTGCCAGATCGCCCAAGGGGCGCTAACTTGTTGAAAGGAAAGCAGTTTTCAATTGTTCTAAGGTGATGTTCAAGCGGATGAACAGGCTCGACTTTCGGGCTCGTCATCACCGTCGCCTCAGATTCGACGAAGTGGCCGGGTGGAAACCCCAACCGGCGGCCTCATCCCACGGCACGAGCCTCGCACGCGTCACGGTCCCGCATGATCGTCTGTTCCTGCAACGTCCTGTCCGATCGCGCGGTGCGCGCCTGCCTGCATCGCGGCCCGGATTGTCCCCGCACGCCGGCCCAGGTCCAGGCCTGCCTCGGGTGCAGCCCGAAATGCGGGCGCTGCGCCCGTACCATCCGCGGCATCCTGCAAAACGCCCTCGACGAGGCCGCGCATGCGTGCACCGCGACTTGCGCGAGCTCCTGTAGTTTGGTCAAGGTCCAGACTGCGGAGGAGGGGATCGCCGCCTGAGCGCCCATTCCGGGTGCTGAAGCTCCCCTCCGGCCAAACGTGCCTCAAGGGAGATTGGGCGGATGAAGGGTGATGCGAAGGTCGTCGAGTACCTCAATCGGGGACTGCGCAGTGAGCTCACGGCGGTCAGCCAGTACTGGCTCCATTTCCGCATGCTCAACGATTGGGGATACATCGAGCTCGCCAAGTTCTGGCGCAAGGAATCCATCGAAGAGATGCAGCATGCCGATCGCTTCGTCGACCGGATCCTGTTCCTCGACGGCTTCCCGAACCTGCAGGAACTCGATCCCCTGCGGATCGGACAGAACGTCCAGGAGATCATCGAGTGCGATCTTGCCGCCGAGAATGAGGCGCGCGCGCTCTACCTTGAGGCGGCCAAGTACTGCGATTCGATCAACGACCGCGTCTCGAAGCGTCTGTTCGAGGATCTGGCCGAGGACGAGGAAGGCCATATCGACTTCCTCGAGACGCAGCTGGAGCTGATCTCGCAGATCGGCCTGCCCCTCTACGCGCAGAAGCACATCGGCGGCCTGGAGCCGATCGCGCCGGAAGCCGAATGATCCGATGCCCACCCCGCGGCGCCGCGCGCCGCGGGGGAGCTCAAAGGTCGAGCACCCGCCGATAGATCGCGCGCAGGGGCAGGGAAACGCCGATCGCGGGCAGATCGAGGATCGCATCCGGTCCGTCCAGAACGCGAAAGCCGTTCCAGACGCCGTCCGTGCGGTCGTAGACTTCGAGATGCGCCCGGTCTCGCGCGACGAGGACGTAGTGCTGAAGCGCCGGCAATTGCTGATAGACCCGCCACTTCTCGAAACGATCCCGTGCTTCCGTACCGGGCGAAAGCACCTCGAACAGCACGCAAGGATTGTCGATCGAGGTCGCGCCGGGCTCCAGGTCTCCGCAGACCACGAGAACGTCCGGGAGCATCGCCGCATCGAGCGGGCGGCTCTTCATGTAGAATGTTTCGGTGAAGGCCCGGCATGACGAATTCGCGTCCTCGAACCGGTTGCCGAGTTGGCGCGAGATGTTGTTGACGATCTGTGCGTGCTCCCAGCGTGCACCGACCATCATCCGGACGACGCGGCCGCCGATCAGTTCCCAGCGCTCGTTGCGCGGCTTGTCTGCCAGCAATTCCTCGAAATCGTCGAAATCCATCATCTCGAATTCGGCGGAGGCGTTGCCCATCGTGCGCGTCCCTGGCGACTGGCCGCCGCTTCCGCGACTGTAGCGCGATCCGCGCCGTTGTGCGACATCCGCCCCGAGAACAGATGATGGACGCGGGCCCCGGCCCCCACCGAGAATCCGTGTGAGCAAACCTCCGAGACCCGCCTCCAAGGCGACGGCGCCGAAATCGCCGACCCTGCATCCGCTGCCCGAATCGCTCCTCACCCCCGAGAAGCGCGAGGACGATCTGGAGCAGTCGATCCGCCCCCTCAACCTGTCCGAGTTCATCGGGCAGCGGGCGGCGCGCGCCAACATGAGCATCTTCATCGAGTCGGCCAAGAAGACCGGCTCGGCCCTCGACCACGTGCTGTTCGTCGGCCCGCCCGGCCTCGGCAAGACCACCCTGGCACAGATCGTGGCGCGGGAACTCGGGGTGAACTTCCGCTCCACCTCCGGCCCGGTCATCGCCAAGGCCGGCGACCTCGCGGCCCAGCTCACGAACCTGGAAGAGCGCGACGTGCTCTTCATCGACGAGATCCACCGCCTCAACCCGGCGGTGGAGGAGATCCTGTATCCGGCGATGGAGGATTACCAGCTCGATCTCATCATCGGCGAAGGGCCGGCCGCGCGCTCGGTGAAGATCGAGCTGCCGAAATTCACGCTTGTGGGCGCCACCACCCGCGCCGGGCTCCTCACCACCCCCTTGCGCGACCGCTTCGGCATCCCGATCCGCCTGGAATTCTACGATGTCGACGAGCTCGAACTCATCGTCAGCCGGGGCGCGCGGGTGCTCGGCCTCGGCATGTCGCCGGAGGGCGCCAACGAGATCGCCAAGCGGGCGCGGGGCACGCCCCGCATCGCCGGACGCCTGCTGCGCCGGGTGCGCGACTTCGCCATCGTGGCCGATGCCCCCACCGTGACCCGCGCCATCGCCGACCGGGCCCTCCAGCTCCTCGACGTCGACCCCGCCGGGCTCGACGTGATGGACCGCAAGTACCTCACGATGATCGCGAAATCCTTCAACGGCGGCCCCGTGGGGATCGAGACCATCGCGGCGGCCCTCTCGGAGCCCCGCGACGCCATCGAGGACATCATCGAGCCGTTCCTGATCCAGAAGGGCTTCGTCCAGCGCACCCCGCGCGGGCGCATGCTGACCCCGCACGCCTTCCGGCACATGGGCTTCCCGGAGCCCCGGCGCGAGCCGACCGGACAGTTCGGCCTGTTCGGCGGCCAGGACGATCCGGAGGCATGACCCGCCCCGCCGCCATCCCGCCCGAGGGAGGTTCACCGTGAGCGAAGCCGAACCCGCCGGCATCCACACCCTGCCGGTGCGCGTCTATTACGAGGACACGGACTTTTCGGGGTTCGTCTACCACGCGAGCTACCTGCGTTTCATGGAGCGCGGGCGCACCGAGCTGCTGCGCGGCCTCGCCGGCGACCAGTCGGACCTGCACCGCGACGCGGCCGGGCTGCACTTCGTCGTGCGCCGGATGGCGATCGACTACGTCAGACCCGCCCGCATGGACGATCTCCTGGAGGTCCGCACCTGGACCGCGACCATGAAGGGCGCCTCGATGCACCTCGCCCAGGAGGTCCGGCGCGGGCCTGACCTCCTGGTCAAGGCCGAGGTCGTGGTCGCCTGCGTGCGCGACGGCCGGGCGATCCGCCTGCCCGACAGCCTGCGCCTCGCCCTCTCCCCGGACCGGCGCAATGCACCGCCCGACCCGGGCACCTGACCGCCCACGCGCTGCCGACGAGGGGCACCGCGCGGACCACGCTTCGTCGGATCCTCAGATCTTGGGATCCTCAGATCTTGCGAACCTCCGCGAGGAAGAGCTTCACCGCCGCCGCCACGGCGTCGATCTCACGATTGAGGTCGCCGGTGGCGCGCAGCATGCTCTGCGCCGAGGAGGCGGAATCCGTCGCGCTCGTCGCGACCGCCGCCACGCTGGAACTGACCGTCTCGGTCCGACCCGAGGCTTCGTCGACGCTGCGGCGGATCTCCGTGGAGGTCGCCGATTGCTCCTCGACGGCTGAGCCCACCGAGATCGCGCTCTCGTCGATGCGGGCGATGATGGCGGCGATCCGCTCGATGGTCGAGGCCGTGGAGGTGGTCGCGGTCTGGATCATGGCGACCTGACGGGAGACGTCGTCCGTGGCCCGCGCGGTCTGGGCCGCGAGTTCCTTGACCTCGCTCGCCACCACCGCGAAGCCGCGTCCGGCGGGGCCTGCGCGGGCTGCCTCGATGGTGGCGTTCAGCGCCAGCAGGTTGGTCTGGCTGGCGATCTGGCCGATCATCCCGACCACCTGGCCGATATGGTTCGAGTTCTCGCTGAGCGCCCGCACGCTCGCGACCGCCTGGCGGGCTTCCTCCACCGCCTCGCTGGTGACCGCGCGGGAGCGGTTCATCTGCTGCGTGATCTCCGCGTTGGCGGAATTCAACTCCTCGACGGCCCGGGCCACCGTCCGGACGTTGGCCGAGGTGCCGATGGCGCCGGTCGATGCGGTCGCGGCGGCTTCGGAGGTCTCGCCCGTTTTCTCCAGAACGAGGTTGGCCGAGTCGCGCATGGTGTTCGTCGCGCCGCCGGCTGCGTCGAGGGCTGTCTGGATGGCCGTGTCGAAGGCCGAGATCGCGTCGGTGAAGGGCGTCACGTCCGCCCAGGACAGAACGGCGGCGATGTAGCGGCCCTGAGACATCACGGCCGAGACATGCAGGTCGAGGGTCTTGGGTCCGAGCCGGATCTTGGTGCGCCAGGGCAGGCGCGACGGATCGGCCACGATACTGCGCTGGTGATGGGGGTTCTTGTGGAAGACATCCATCGATGTCCCCACCATCCGATCCGGGTTCACCTCCCGCGGCAGGTACTGCCGAAGTGCGTGCATCGTTTCGATGCTGCGCTCGTTGGCATACGTGATGTTGGCGCTGACGGGATCAAGGACGAGAACGTTGACCGGCAACGCATTGATCACGGCCTCGATGTCGGTCTGCGGCACGACCTCGGGTTGAATCTCATCCGGTGTCCGGCGCAAAGCCGACAACATGGACCGGTGACTTTTCATCGGATTTGTCTTTCTTGTGGCGACAAAGGCCATTACAGACGAGTATGATGATCATCGTTTATAATTAAATAATCGTTAAAGAGAAATCGGATTAGCTGCGCTTAGTTTGGCTGCACTTGATCACGCGGGTGCTGGCCACTGGTACTGCCCGGACGGACGCGGGGTCGCCAGGCTCCCTGAAGCCTGTGCGGATCGCCCGAAGCCAGATCAGCAGGGAGCAAGGACTGAATCTGCAAGGGAATGTTAACCCTGCCGCGCGCTTAACTGCGCTGGAGACGGATGCGTGCGATGCACAAGACCGCCCCATACTTTCGACAGATTCGCGGGCCATTGAGCCTTGAAATCGCTCAAGGTTCCGGTTGAAGCGCGAGGGTCGGGCCGCCGGTTCCGAGACGGCTCCGCGCGGGGTTTTTCGAGGATCATGTCATGAACCCAGCCGATGCCATGCAGGCGATGCCGGCCCCCGACATGACGCTGCTCGGCCTGTTCCTGCAGGCTCACTTCGTCGTCAAGGTCGTGATGCTCGGCCTGATCGGCGCCTCGATCTGGTGCTGGTCGATCATCGTCGACAAGACCCTGTTGTTCCGCCGCACCAAGGCCGAGATGGACGCCTTCGAGGAGGCGTTCTGGTCCGGTCGCTCCCTGGAGGAGCTCTACCGCTCGTTCAACGACCGCCCGGCGGTCGGCCAGGGCGCCCTGTTCGTCGCCGCCATGCGGGAGTGGAAGCGCTCCTTCGAGGGCTCGGGCCGCCAGATCCAGAGCCTGTCCCAGCGCATCGACAAGGTGCTCGACGTGACGATCCAGCGCGAGGTCGAGCGCCTCGAATCCCGCCTGCTCTTCCTCGCCTCCATCGGCTCGGCCGGCCCCTATATCGGCCTGTTCGGCACGGTCTGGGGCATCATGACCGCCTTCACCTCGATCGCAGCCTCCAAGAACACCTCGCTCGCCGTGGTGGCCCCGGGCATCGCCGAGGCGCTGTTCGCCACCGCCATCGGGTTGTTCGCCGCGATTCCCGCCGTGCTCGCCTACAACAAGCTGCAATCGACGGTGGCCAAGAACCAGTCGCGCCTCGAGGGCTTCGCCGACGAGTTCTCCGCCATCCTCTCGCGGCAGATCGACGAGCGCCTGTCGCTCGTCGCCTGAACCCCATCCCGACAGCCGAGGAACGATCATGGGCATGGCCCACGGAGCAGCGCAGGGTGGTGGCGGACGGCGGCGTCGCGGACGCCGCCACGGCGCCATCAACGAGATCAACATGACGCCGTTCATCGACGTCGTGCTCGTGCTGCTGATCGTCTTCATGGTCGCCGCACCGATGATGACCGTGGGCGTGCCCCTCGACCTGCCGCAATCCAAGGCGAGCCCGCTCAATTCCGACACCAAGCCCGTGACGCTCTCGATCCGCCAGTCGGGCCAGGTCTTCCTCGGCGAGAGCGAACTGTCCGACGACGGCATCGTGCCCAAGCTCACCGAGGCCTCGAAATCCGGGTTCGAGGAGCGTGTCTTCGTGCGCGGCGACAAGCGGGTCGATTACGGCCGGGTCGCGCAGGTGATGGCGATCGTGACCGGCGGCGGCTTCAAGAAGGTCGCCCTGGTCACCGAGCCGGACCAGAAGTAGCGGGCGCCGGTGGTGCGAATTCCCTTCAAGCGCAGTGAACCGGGTGTCTGGGTCTCGGCGGCGACGCATGTGGGCCTGCTGACGGTCGCCCTGCTGTCGGTGGCGGCCCCCGCCCTGCCCGACGCGCAGGAGGGCGTGCCCGTCGAGGTGATGACCGAGCAGCAATATTCGGAGCTGACGAAGGGCGAGCGCAACGCCGACGCGCCGCAGCCCAACGCCAAGCCGCGCGCCGACCGTGTCGCCGAGAAGTTCGAGGAGCGCGAGCCCGAGAACGCCAAGGTCGATGCCCCGGCCCCCCCGAAGCGCCCCGCCGACATGAAGGTGGCGAGCGCCGAGGAGATGCCCCTGCGCTCCAGCGAACCCGATCCCCAGGAAGCCAAGGCCGAGGCCGCCAAGGAGGCCGCCAAGGAGGCAGCAAAGGCCGAGGCAGCCGAGAAGGCGGCCAAGGCCGCGGAGGCGAAGGCTGCTGCGGCTGCCGAGGCCAAGGCTGCCGCCGCCGCCGAAGCGAAGGCCGCCGCTGCGGCAGAGGCCAAGGCGGCCGCTGCCGCCAAGGCGAAGGCCGAGGCGGTCAAGCGCGAGCAACTCGCCGAACTCATCGAGAAGCAGGAAGCCGAGGCGGAGGCCAAGGCCGAAGCCGCCGCCAAGGCTGAAGCCGCCAAGGCGGAGGCCCGGGCGGAGGCGGCTCGCAAGGCCAAGGCGGAAGCCAAGGCCAAGGCCGACGCGGAGGCCAAGGCGGAGAAGGAGGCCGAAGCCAAGGCGAAAGCCGTCGCGGAGGCCAAGGCCAAGGCGGAGGCCGAGCACCAGAAGGAACTTGCCGAGGCCAAGGCCGAAGCGGACGCCGAGGCGAAAGCCAAGGCCGATGCGGCCGCCAAGGCGAAGGCCAAGGCGATGGCCGATGCCAAGGCGAAGGCCGATGCGGAGGCCAAGGCCAAGAAGCAGGCCGAGATCGCCGACAAGTTCAGCGCGGGCGACATCCGCTCGCTGCTCGCCTCGAAGGCGCCGTCGCAATCCACCGGCGCCACCGGGCGCGAGGTCCAGCGCACCGCCTCCCTGGGCGCGGCCACCGGCGCTGCCCAGCGCCTGTCGCCGTCCCTGCGGGACGCCCTGGTGGGCATGCTCCAGCAGCAGATCGAGCGCTGCTACGTCGCTCCCCCGGGTGCGACGCAAGGGGTGGTGCTGCCGATGCTCGACATCCGCCTGAACCCGGACGGGACGCTGACCACCGAGCCCCGCATCATGCGCGGTGGTGCCAACGCGGTCGACCGTTCGATCGCCGAGGCGGCCCAGCGCGCGGTGCGCCGCTGCGCGCCCTACAAGATCCCGGCCCAGTACGCGCCGTACTACAACGACTGGAAAGCCATCAACGCGGAGTTCGAATTCTCGCGAGTCTGAGGCTGCGGTCCCGTCGGGACGGCGCGCGCGCTCCCCCGCGCGCCGTCGACCGCGCACGGTGCTTCCACCCGCGGAAACCCCTTTTTCGAACCCACCTTCGATCCTCGCATGTCCACGACCCGCATGCCCACGACCACGGAATCGATCATGCATCGCAGTCTTCCCAAGGGCCGGACCTCCAGGGGCCTGACGTCGCTCCTCGCGCTCCTGGCCTTCGTCCTGCTCGGCCTCACCCCGGCCGCGGCGCAGCTCAACCTGCGCATCGGCGGCGGGTCGTTCCAGCCGATGCCGATCGCGGTCACGGATTTCTCCGGCGATCCGAGCCTCGGGCTCCTCGTCTCCAGTGTGGTGACGAACAACCTGCGTCGCTCGGGCTACTTCACCCCCGTGGAGAAGGCGAAGTTTCCGGAAGCGCCGGGCTTCGATGCGGTGCCGGGCTTCGACAAGTGGAAGGCGGCCGGCGTGCAGGCCCTGATCACCGGCCGCGTCGCGCGCGACGCGTCGGGTAAGCTCAAGGTTGAGTTCCGCCTCTGGGACGTGACCTCGGGCCAGCAGATGACGGGCCAGCAATACGGCACCGACCCGGCCAATGCGCGCCGTACGGGTCACCTCATCTCGGATGCGGTCTACACCAAGATCACCGGCCTCGGCCCCTGGTTCGACAGCCGTATCGCCTTCGTGGACGAATCCGGCTCCAAGGAGAACCGGCGCAAGCGCCTGATGGTGATGGACCAGGACGGCGCCAACGTGCGGGCGCTCACGAACGGCGAGAACGCCGTGGTCGCGCCGCGCTACTCGCCGGCGACCCAGGACATCGCCTTCATGACCCAGACCACCGGCCAGCAGCCGCGCATCCAGGTTATCAACCTCGAGACCGGCGGGCGCCAGGCGCTGGGCAAGTCCGATTCCATGAGCACCAGCCCGCGCTTCTCCCCCGATGGCCGCCGCCTCGTGATGAGCGTGCAGCAGGGCGGCAACGCCGACATCGTCATCATGGATCTGGCCTCGAAGGCGCAGACGCCGATCACCAACGGCAACGCCATCGACACCTCGCCGACCTTCTCGCCGGATGGCAGCCAGATCGTGTTCGAATCGGATCGCGGCGGCTCGCAGCAGATCTACGTCATGAGCGCGTCGGGCTCGACGCCGACCCGCATCTCGTTCGGCGAGGGCTCGGCCTCGCAGCCGGCCTGGTCGCCGCGCGGTGACCTCATCGCCTTCACCCGCCAGCGCAAGGGCGGCTTCGCCATCTGCGTGATGAAGCCGGACGGCTCGGGCGAGCGCGTGCTCACGGAAGGCTTCCACAACGAGGGCCCGACCTTCGCGCCGAACGGCCAGTACGTGCTGTTCTTCCGTGATCCGGGCGGCCAGGGCGGTGGCAAGCTCTACATGGTCGACATCACCGGCAAGGTGGAGCAACCGGTGCCGACCCCGTCCTACGCTTCGGACCCGACCTGGTCGCCGCTGCTGTCGGGAAAGTAGAAGCCGCCGAGCGCGGCGGCAGCCTCAGCCGCGCTCGTAGCCCGTGGTTCGGCGAACGAAGCCGAAGGCCGAACTCAGTGACGCGCCGGCGGCTCCGGTCACGGCCTGAACCGCGCCGACGGCCGCCTGGGCCGCTTCGCTCGCCGTCGTCACCAGGGACGAATCCGCGTGTCCCGGCCCGTCGACCGGCTGCGACACGCGTTGTGCGGCTCGGGCGAACCCCCGTCGCAGCACTTCTCGGTCGTTGCTGATCAGTGCCGGAAGCCGCGGGTCGGCGAGGGCGATCAGCAGGTCTCCATCCTGAAACGTGATTTCCAGCAGGGTCTGAGGTTGGGACTCGTCGGCGGAGATTGAGGTCAGGGCGGTCGCGGCGAGGAGCGCCGTCCCACTCAGGTCGATGTTCGAGGCAAGGGCGAGGCTTCCCTTCAGGCCTTCGAGCACTTGCCCGCCCCAGTTCCGGGCGCCCGCGACGTCTCCGTGAGCTTCCACGGTCAGAATGCTCTCGACGGAGCGCTCGACACCGTCCGGGCTGGTCAGAACCCCGGCCTGATACGTCCCCCTGCCCTTGCCGCAGTTCCCCGCAACCACCTTGATGTCGGCCATGGCATCCTCCCGCCGTATTTCTACCTTTGCGTGCAGGCGGCTATCATGCACAAAAGCTTGGCCATGCGGGACCACAAGGCGCCGGACGCTGAGGCTGGGACCAGGTGCTTGCTGCGGCACGTTTTATCCCTCACGCACCACGAACGTGCCGCGAAAGGGATAATCCCGCGCCTCACTCCGCCGGAACGAGCCGGTCCCGTGCCCGCAGCGCGGGAAACACCCGGCCCCACAGGGCCGCGACAAGCAGGGTGGCGAGGCCGCCCGCCACCACGGCTGGGACGGCGCCGATCAGGGCGGCCAGGGTGCCGGATTCGAACTCGCCGAGTTCGTTCGAGGCGCCGATGAAGACCGAGTTCACCGCCGAGACCCGGCCGCGCATCGCATCCGGCGTCTCGCCCTGGACGAAGGTCTGGCGCACGAAGACGCTGATCATGTCGGCCGCCCCCGTCACGAACAGGCAGGCCATGGAGAGGGGCAGGGAGGTCGAGAGGCCGAAGCCCACCGTGGCGAGGCCGAAGAGACCCACGGCCTGGAGCATGCGCAGGCCCGCATGCCGCTCCAGCGGCCAGTAGGCCAGCGCGATCGCGGTGAGCACCGCCCCGGCCGCCGGCATGCTGCGCAGGACGCCGAGGCCGAGGGGGCCGACATGCAGCACCTCGGCCGCGAAGATCGGCAGGAGCGCGGTGGCGCCGCCGAGCAGCACCGCCACGAGGTCGAGGCTGATGGCGCCGAGCACCACGGGATGCGTGCGGATGTAGGTCAGGCCGGCCGAGAGGGTCTCCCAGGTCACGGGCGGGCGCTCGGTGACGGGGGCGGGGCGGAACCGGATCGCCAGGATGAGGGCGCTGGCGAGCGCGAAGCTCGCGGCGGCCGCGCCGAAGACCACCGCCGGCCCGAGGGCGTAGAGGAAGCCGCCGGTGGCCGGTCCGAGGATCGAGGCGCTCTGCCAGAGCGAGGCGTTCCACGCGATGGCAGAGCCGAACAGGGGACGGGGCACCAGGGTCGGCAGCAGGGCCTGCAGGGCCGGGTTGGCGAAGGCACGGCCCGTGCCGATGACGACCACGAGCAGATAGATCGGCCACAGGGTCGTGGTGCCGAGGTAGGCGGCCAGCAGCAGGCCGAGATCGGCCAGCGCCAGGGTCGCGTAGGCCAGGGCGGCGACGAGGCGCCGGTCGTAGGTGTCGGCGACGTGGCCCGTCACCAGGGCCGAGAGCATGGCGGGCAGGAAGCTCGCCAGGCCCACGAGGCCGAGGGCGAGGGCCGAGCGGGTGATGTCGTAGACGAACCACCCCACCGCCACCGCCTGCATCTGGAAGGCGAGGCCGGTGAGGAAGCGGGCCGATCCGAAGAGGCGGAAGTCCCCGTTGCGGAAGACGGTCCAGCGCGGCGCGGCATCGATGCTCATCGCGCCGTGCTGGGGCAGGGCGGTTTCCGCGTCAAGCGCAAGGATTACGAGGCGTACTTGACCGTGCAGCCATAGGGCTTGGCCGTCCGCACCGTGACGGGCTTGCCGGCGGCGAGTTCGGTCAGGGCCGCCTCGACGTGGTTCCGGGCCGTCTTGAGGTCGGCGGGATCGGCCGAGGGCTTGTCGTCGATGCCGCCCTGGTAGGCGAGGGTGCCGTCCGGGGTGATGATGAACATGTGCGGGGTCGTCTTCGCGTCGTAGGCCCGGCCGATGGTCCCGGTGGGATCGAGGAGCACGGCGCTGGGCGCGGCCTCTCGGGTCTTCGTCAGGCGGTTGGCCTGCGCCCCGTCGACGGCGCCCTGCTCGCCCGGCGCCGAGGAGATGACGCTGAGCCAGACCACGCCCTGGCCGGTCCACTTCTTTTGGAGCGCCTGCATGGCGTGGGCGCCGTAATGCTTCGTCACGAAGGGGCAGTCGTGGTTGGTCCATTCGAGGACGACTGTCTTGCCGGCATAGTCCGAGAGCCGGACCGTCCGGCCGTCGGAATCCTGGGCGCTGAAGGCGGGCGCGGGCTTGCCCACCTGCGGGCCGGCGGCCAGGGCTGGGCCCGTCATAATCGCCGCGAGGCTCGCGGCGAGGAGGAAGCGGCGGGTCTGGGGCATCTGCTATCGCTCCGGTGTCAGGGCGGCGCTCCGGTCCGTGGCCGCCAGGGGCACCGCCTGCAGGGCCTCCAGCACGAGGCCGGGGGTGAGGATCTGCGGCAGGACCGCGGGCTCGCCGGAGCCGGCATAGAGGAGATAGAGCGGCACGCCGCTGCGGCCATGGCGCTCCAGCAGGCGGGTGATCTCGGGGTTCTGGTTGGTCCAGTCGCCCTTGAGATAGGTGATGCCCCGGGCCTTCAGGCCGGCCTGCACCGCTTCGGAGCGCAGGGCCGCGCGCTCGTTGACCTGGCAGGTGATGCACCAGGCCGCGGTCATGTTCACGAAGACCGGCTTGCCCTGCGCCAGGAGCCCGTCGAGGCGCGCCTGGGTGAAGGCGCCGGCATCCGCCTGCGCGGTCTCGGCACCGGCCCGGTCCCGGTCGAGGCCGAGGGTGAGGATCGCCAGGGCGGCGAGGGCCGCCGCGGCGGTGACGCGCGCGATCCAGGTGCCGGCCGGGCCGGCCCCGTGCCCGCGTTCCCAGGCCCAGGCGGCGAGGCCGACCAGCACGAGGCCCACCAGGGCGGCGAGCAGCCCGGCCGAGCCGACCTGCTGCGACAGCACCCAGACCAGCCAGGCCACGGTGGCGTAGATCGGGAAGGCCAGCGCCCCCTTCAGGGTGTCCATCCAGGCGCCGGGGCGGGGCAGGCGCCGCAGGGCCGCCGGCCAGATCGTCAGCGCCAGGAAGGGCAGCGCAAGGCCGAGGCCGAGGCTCGCGAAGACGGCGAGACCCACGCCGGCTTCCTGCGTCAGGGCGAAGCCCACCGCAGAGCCCATGAAGGGGGCGGTGCAGGGGGTGGCCACCACGGTGGCGAGCACCCCGGTGAAGAACGAGCCCTCAAGGCCCGCCCGCCGGGTCAGGCCATCGCCGAGGCCCGCGATGCCGGCACCGAGATGCACGACGCCCGACAGGCTGAGACCCATGGCGAACAGGAGGTAGGCGAGGCCCGCCACCACCAGGGGCGATTGCAGCTGGAAGCCCCAGCCGATGCCGGCGCCCGCCCCCTTCAGGGCGATGAGCAGGCCTGCAAGCGCCAGGAAGGACGCGAGCACGCCGGCCGTGTAGGCGAGCCCGTGCAGCCGGACGCGCCCTGCCGGCTCGCCCGAATGCGTCACGAGGCTGAGCACCTTGATCGACAGGACCGGGAAGACGCAGGGCATCAGGTTGAGGAGGAGGCCGCCCAGGAAGGCGAGGCCGGCCGCGCTCCAAAGGGTCAGGCTCTCGTCCGGGGCCTGAACCGGTACCGGGGCCGACGGGGCGGCGGAGGCGGTGGCGGTGCCGGCCGCGCCCGGCGCCTCGCCGACGGCGTAGGCGCGGCGCACGGGTCCGTCCGGTGTCGCCTCGTCGAAGGTGAGCACCCCCGGCAGGGTCGCGGGCGCCGCCTCGGTGGTGTCGCCGCGGGCGAGGTCGATGTGCAGCCCGTCCGCGTCGCTGCGCGCCTCCTGGGCCGCTGCGTTCTCGATGGCGGTCTCCGCATAGGGGAAGTAGGCGACGGAGGAGGCCGCGAGCCCGGGCGGCGTGGCGAGGTGCACCTGCAGGCGCCCGTTCTCGGCGCCGTAGCGCACCGGCCAGGGGGCGGGCACCGGCAGGGCCGCGCGGGCGGCCTCGAACAGCATCATCGATCCGGGCGCGACCCCCGTGCTGGTGCCGCCCTGCGCCACCGGCAGCGTCAGGCGCAACTCGGCCGAGCCCGGCACGCATTCGCGCTCGCAGACGAGGTAGGTCAGCTTGGCCTGGAGCGTCACCGGCTTGGACGGCGCCAGCGTGGCCGGCGGAGCCACCTGCGTGAGCAGGACGACCTCGCCCTCGTAGCCGAAATTCATCAGGTGGGAGACCGGGATGCGGCTCGGGACCGGCCACTGGATCGCCCCGGCCGAGAATCCGGCCGGCAGCGTCCAGGCGACCTCCGGGGCGAGGCCGGAATCGCCGGGATTGCGCCAGTAGACGTGCCAGTGCGGCCGCATCACCATGCGGATGGCGACCGTGAAGGGCTCGCCGGGCCGGATCGCGGAGGGCTCTCCGACGAGGCTCGCCTTCACGAGGTCCGCCGGCACCTTGAAGCCCTGCGCGGAGGCGGCGGGGAGAGAGAGGCCGAAGAGCGCGAGCGCCAGGGCGAGTAGCCGGATCATCGAGTCCCGTTCGGTGCTGGAAGCGCGCAGGTTACGTCCGTTCCGCGGGAGCGCAAAATCTCGAAGCCGCGAGATCTTGGCGGTGAGACCTTGGCCGCGCGATCTCGCGTCCCCGCCTTTGCGGTTCTCCGGGAGCCTCAGGATCGTCGCGAAAGACGCCCGGCGCTCCGCCCGGGCCGGGTCAGACTGCCGCCACCATCGGCCGGGTCGCCTCTTCGAGCCAGGCGCGCGTCGCCGCGTCGAGATGCGGCCCCAGGGCCTCCCGCACGCGGGCATGGTAGGCGTCGATCCAGGCCATCTCCTCCGGGCTCAGGAGGTCGGGGCGGATCAGGCGGCGGTCGAAGGGGGCGAGGGTCAGGGTCTCGAAGCCGAGTATCGGGCGCTCGCCACCGGGCACTTCGCGGGGCTCGACGAGGACGAGGTTCTCCAGGCGGATGCCGTAGGCGCCGGGCTTGTAGTAACCCGGCTCGTTCGAGAGGATCATGCCGGGTTCCAGCGCCACCGTTCCGGTCTTGGCGATGCGCTGCGGCCCCTCGTGCACCGACAGGAAGGACCCGACGCCGTGGCCGGTGCCGTGGTCGAAGTCGAGCCCGGCTTCCCAGAGCGGCAGGCGGGCGAAGGCATCGATCTGTGCGCCCGTGGTCCCCTTCGGAAACACCGCCCGGGCGATGCCGATATGGCCCCGGAGCACGCGGGTGAAATGGTCGCGCATCGCCACGGAGGGCGTGCCGATCGCCACCGTGCGGGTGATGTCGGTGGTGCCGTCGGCGTATTGCGCTCCCGAATCCACCAGGAACAGCTCGCCGGGAAGGATGCGTCGGTCGGTCTCCCGGCTGACCCGGTAGTGGACGATGGCGCCGTTGGCCCCGCTGCCCGAGATCGTCGGGAACGAGACGTCGCGCAGCAGGCCGCCCTCGGCGCGGAAATCCTCCAGGGCCTCCACGGCGGCGATCTCGGTCAGCGTCTCGCCCTGGGCATCGAGCCAGGCGAGGAAGCGGGTCACCGCGACCCCATCGCGAAGATGGGCGGCGCGGGTGCCGGCGATCTCGGCCGGGTTCTTGACCGCCTTCATGGCGGTGATCGGATCGGGTCCGAGGTCGGCGACGCCGCCGGCCGCCTCGACGCGTTGCTTGAGGGCGAAGGCGGCGGTGGCCGCATCGAGGCGCAGGCGCGCGGCATTTGCCGCCTTGGCCGCAAGGCCGTCCGCGAAGGCGGCGCGCGGATGCAGGTCGGCCAGGGGCGCCAGGGCGGCGCGCAGGTCCGAGCTCAGGTTCGGCGAGGTCAGGTAGAGGGCGGCGCGGCCCGTGCGCGGCACCAGCGCGTAGCCCAGCGCCAGGGGCGTATGGGCCACGTCGCCGCCGCGCAGGTTGAAGGCCCAGGCGAGGTTGTGCGGATCGGAGATCACCAGAGCGGCATCGTCCGCCTCCGCCAGGGCCGCGCGGATGCGGGCGAGCTTGTCCCCGGCGGACTCGCCGGCCAGGTCCGGCGGATGGGCGACGACGGCCCCCGCCGGCGGCTCAGGCCGGTCGGTCCAGACCGCGTCGACGGGGTTCGCCTCCACCGCCTGCAGGCGCGCGCCGGCCTTGGCCACCGCGCGCTCCAGGCGTGCCACGCTGTCGGGGGTGTGCAGCCAGGGATCGTAGGCCAGGACCTGCCCGGGCTTGATGTGGGCGCCGATCCAGGCCGCCACGCTGGTCTCGGCGAGCGGCACCGGGGTGATGATGGTGGTGTCGACCTGGTCCGGTGCCTGGAGGGTGTAGCGCCCGTCGACGACGAGGGCGGCCTCCTCGGCCAGGATCACGGCGGTGCCGGCCGAGCCGGTGAAGCCGGTGAGCCAGGCGAGGCGCTCGGCCTGGGGCGGCACGTACTCGGACTGGTGCTCGTCGGCGCGGGGCACCACGAAGCCGTCGAGGCCGGCAGCGCGCAGGGCCTCGCGCAGGGCCCGGATGCGGGCGGCCCCCTGGCGGTGGCTCGGATCGTCGAAGGTCTGGAAGCGGGCGCGGGTCATGGCGCTCAAGCGTTACGCCGGGCTCAGAAGGGCCGCAACCGCGTCCGGCGCGGGCGCGGTGCCGCGCCGCCGCGCTTCAGCACCAGCGTCGCCCAGCCCTCGATCAGCCCGTGCCGGGCGAGGTGGAAGCCGCGATGCCGGTAGGTGGAGAGCACGCCCGGCACGTCGCGCTCGATGAGGCCGGACAGGATCAGCACGCCGTGGTCGGCGACCACCGCCGTGAGCGACGGGGCCAGCCCCTTCAGGGGCCGCGCCAGGATGTTGGCGAAGACCACGTCGAAGCGGCGCGGCCGGTCGGCGCGGGGGTGGCGCACGCCCGGCCCCTGGTAGAGCCGGAGCACCGGACCGAGGCCGTTGAGGCGGGCATTGCCGATGGCGGTGGTCACCGCTTCCGGGTCGAGGTCGCCGGCGATGACCGGCGTGTGCAGGTATTTGGCCGCCGCGAAGGCCAGGATGCCGGTGCCGGTGCCGACGTCGAGCACGTGGGCCGGACGCCCCTGCTTGAGGATGTTCGCGAAGGCCTTGAGGCAGCCGAGCGTGGTGCCGTGATGGCCGGTGCCGAAGGCGAGCGCGGCCTCGATCTCGATGGCGAGGTCGTTGGCCCGGACCGTGTCGCGGTCGTGGCTGCCGTGGACGAGGAAGCGGCCGGCCCGCACGGGCTTCAGGCCCTCCAGCGAGGCACGCACCCAATCCTGCTGGTCGATGGTCTCGAAGGTGGCGACGTCCGCCTGCGCACCGACCACGGGGCGGATCAGGTCACGGATCATGTCCTCGTCGGGCGCGTCCGCGAAGTAGGCCTCGAGCCGCCAGGTCCGGCCGTCCTCCGCCTCGAAGGCGGCCACCGCCGTCTGGGTCGGGTCGAACATCTCGCCGAGGAGGTCGGTCATCGCCCGCGCCGAGCCCTCGTCGGTGAGGAGGCGCAGCACGTGGGTCGGGCGGTGGGGAGGCAGGCCTTCGAGCATGGTCGGGGCTCTACCATTCGCGCGACCCTGCCGCCACCACGCATCCGCGACGTCCCGCCGCCACGCTGCGCTCAAGCTTGCCCGGAACCGAGCCGCGGGATCCGCGTTTGTTGTCGCTTCTCCAGCCTCATTTCGATGTCGGAGCGTGCGTTGTGCGTATGAAAATCAGAAGAACCGGCGGTCGAACGCCGGTCGTCCTCGCAGGGAAGTCCAAGGCCCGCCGGCGCCTCGCGCGCGAGCGCGGGGTGTTTTCCGATGCCGAGACGCTGACGGGACCGATGCCGGGACCGATGCTCGTCCTCCTCAGCCGCCTGCACCGCTCCGAGCGCCCACCTCTGGACGAGGAGGAGCGCGGCGCCTGATCGCATCGGCGCCGATCCGTGCTATGGCGGGCGCTCCGGCAGAAAATGTAAGAGCAGGGCGATGAATCAGACGAGACGGATGTTGCTCGGCGCGGTCCTGGGCGTGGTTTGCGGCCTCGGGCTCGCCCGTGGCATCGCCCCTGCGCAGGCCGAATCGCCCGTGGTGGTGTTTGCGGCCGCGAGCCTGAAGAACGCCCTCGACGAGGCGAGCGCCGCCTGGACGAAGGAGACGGGCAAGACCGCCCGGATCTCCTACGCGGCCTCCAGTG
The DNA here is from genome assembly GCF_022829285.1 of Methylobacterium sp. J-078. Lineage (GTDB taxonomy): Bacteria > Pseudomonadota > Alphaproteobacteria > Rhizobiales > Beijerinckiaceae > Methylobacterium. The sequence goes on along the minus strand of NZ_JAKSYI010000112.1, from coordinate 35,600 downwards.
CGCTGGCCAAGCAGATCGAGGCCGGGGCGCCGGCCGACCTGTTCGTCTCCGCCGACCTCGCCTGGATGGATTACATGGCGGGCAAGGACGGCCTCAAGCCGGGCACCCGCTCGAACCTCCTGCGCAACGCTCTCGTGCTGATCGCCCCCAAGGATTCATCCCTGGCCGTGGATCTCAAGCCCGGCCTCGACCTCTCCAAGGTCCTGGGCGACGGGCGCATCGCCATGGGCAACGTCGAGGCGGTGCCGGCCGGCAAGTACGGCAAGGCGGCCCTCGAGCATCTCGGCGCCTGGGAGGGTGTTAAGGGCCGTGTCGCGCAGGCCGAGAACGTGCGTGCCGCGCTCCTCCTGGTGGCGCGGGGCGAGGTGCCGCTGGGCATCGTCTACGCCACCGACGCGGTCTCCGACCCGAGCGTCCGCGTGCTCGCCACTTTCCCGTCCGACAGCCATCCGCCGGTGATCTACCCCGTGGCGCTGACCCGGGATTCGACCAACCCCGACGCGGCGGCGCTGCTGGCCTATCTGCGCAGCCCCACCGCCCGGGTGTTCTTCGAGCGCCAGGGCTTCACGGTGATCGGTGCCGAGAACCGGACCTGACCTTCGCGACCGTGAGCCCCCTCGGCCTGACCCCGGAGGAGTGGACCGCCATCGTCCTCAGCCTGCGCGTGGCCGGTGTGGCGACGCTGGCGAGCCTCGTCCCGGGTCTCGCCGTCGCCTGGCTCCTGGCGCGGAAGCGCTTTCCCGGCCGCTCGCTCCTCGACGGGCTCGTCCACCTGCCGCTCATCCTGCCGCCGGTGGTGACGGGCTACCTTCTGCTCCTCGCCTTCGGCCGGCGCGGGACCTTCGGGGCGGCACTGGCCGAACTCGGCATCGTGTTGTCGTTCCGCTGGACTGGGGCGGCGCTGGCCTGCGCGGTGATGGGCTTCCCCCTGATGGTACGGGCGATGCGCCTCTCCCTGGAGGCTGTGGATGCCCGCCTGGAGCAGGCCGCCGCCACGCTGGGCGCCGGTCCGCTCGCCGTCTTTCTCACCGTGACCCTGCCGCTGGCGTTGCCGGGTGTGCTCGCGGGCGCCGTCCTGGCCTTCGCCAAGGCGATGGGCGAGTTCGGCGCGACCATCACCTTCGTGTCGAACATCCCCGGCGAGACCCAGACCCTGCCCTCCGCGATCTACACCCTGACCCAGGTGCCCGGCGGCGAGGCGGGGGCCCTGCGCCTCACCCTGGTCTCGGTGGCACTCTCGATGGCCGCGTTGCTCGTCTCGGAACTCCTCGCCCGGCGCCTCGGGCGCCGGCTCGGCGCGGGCTGAGGCATGGCGATCACCGTCGACCTTGCCCTGGCGCGCGGCGCCTTCCGCCTCGACGTGCGCTTCGCCGCTCCCGGCGGGCTCACCGCCCTGTTCGGGCGTTCGGGCTCGGGCAAGTCCACGGTCATCGCCTGCATGGCGGGGCTCACGCGGCCGGACCGGGGGCGGATCGCCCTCGGCGACGAGACCCTGCTCGACACGGAGCGCGGCCTGCATGTGCCTGCCCATCGCCGACGCATCGGCACGGTGTTTCAGGAGGCCCGGCTGATGCCCCACCTCTCGGTGCGGCAGAACCTCGCCTACGGCCGCTGGTTCGCCCGGGGACGCGGGGATGCCGCCGGCCTGGAGCCGGAGGCGGTGATCGCGCTCCTGGGCATCGGCCACCTCCTCGACCGGCGCCCCGCCGGCCTCTCGGGCGGCGAGGGCCAGCGCGTGGCGATCGGCCGGGCGCTGCTGTCGCGACCGCGCCTGCTCCTCATGGACGAGCCCCTCGCCGCCCTCGATGCCGAGCGCAAGGCCGAGATCCTGCCGCTGATCGAGCGCCTGCGCGACGCGGCCGGCATCCCCATCGTGTATGTGAGCCACGCGGTCTCCGAGGTGGCGCGCCTGGCCGACACCATCGTGGTGCTGGAGGAGGGCCGGGTCGCCGCCGCCGGGCCCGCCGAGGCGATCCTGCGCCGGGGCGATCTCGGGGCCTTCCACGCGGCGGAGGCCGGCGCGCTCCTCGATATGGTGGTGGAGGCCGAAAGCCCGTCCGCGGACCTGACCCGGCTTTCCGGCCGCGCCGGGCAACTCCTGGTGCCCTGCATCGCGCTGGCGCCGGGCACCGCCGTGCGGGTGCACGTGCCGGCCCGGGACGTACTCCTCGCCCTCGAAGCACCCTTGGGCCTGAGCGCCCGCAACCGCCTCGCCGGCCGGGTGCGCGGCCTCGCCCCCCTCGCCGAGGGCACGATCCTGGTGGAGGTCGACTGCAACGGCGCGGTGCTCGCCGCCCGCCTGACCCGCGCCGCGATCCAGGACCTGGGCCTCGCACCGGGAACGCCGGTCTTCGCTGTGATCAAGAGTGTGGCCTTCGATCCTCACGGGGTCGGACGCGGCGCGCCGGCCGTCGACATCTGAGGCCCGTCGCCGGCCTCCGCCATGGGCGAAGGATTCGGCGCAGGGCAATCGTTAAAAAGCGACCCATCGCCTTGGCGATCCGTTCGGAACGTCCCGAGGAATGAGGGTCGAACGCCCCAAACCTTAAGATCCGATTCACGCCCCGCGCCTTGTCTGGTTTCAAATGCAACGATCGACCACGCGAGCGTGCGATGTACATCCCCAGCCTGGGCGCAGCGCCGCCCGTCCGCACCATCGGTGCGACGCCCGCGCCCATCTCGCCGGTACAGCCCGTCTCGGCACCCGCACCCCTGGCGCCGGCCGTGCAGGTCGATATCCGGGATCGTGAGCGGGCGGGCGACCCCCGTGCCGGAACCGAGCGGAAGCCCGAGCTTGCCGATGAGCCCCGCATCTCCGCCGCCGCGCCCGAACCCCGCATCCGGATCGATCGCGACACCAAGGCGGTGGTCTACCAGGAGGTCGATCCGGGTTCTGGCGACGTCGTGGTGCAACTGCCCGATCCGGTCGTGCTCAAGGCCCGCGCCTACGCGGAAGCCGCCGAGGCCCGCGCCCGGCCGGCGGCCCGTCCCCTCGACCGCACCGCCTGACGCGCGGGGCGGCCTCGAATTCCGCTGGTCACCGGCCGGAGGCGGCGGCCAGCCCCGCCGTCCCGTGAACGGGAGCTCCGTGGCATGGCCGCAACGCTGCCTTATCCCGCTGTAGCGCGAATGGAATCAAGGCTTTAGCTGCTCACGCCCGAGGTCGATTCACGATCCGTTAACCCTGTTGAGCGATGACCGGGGTGCCGCGTTCCGAGACCCGCCATGCCCCTGAAGATCGAACTCAAGCCGGGGGAACGCCTGCTCATCGGAGGGGCGGCCATCCGCAACGGGCCGCGCCGGTCGAGCTTCGTCATCGAGACGATGACAAACTTCCTGCGCGGCAGCGACATCATCCTGGAGAGCGAGGCCGACACGGCCTGCAAGCGGCTCTTCCTGACCCTGACGGTGCTCTACCTCGCGGGACCGACCGTGGAGGCGGAGGATCTGTTCGTGCGGCAGGCCAACGCCTTGATGGCAGCCGCGCCCAGCATGGCACCCTACCTGCGCGACATTCACGACCTGCTCGCGGACGGAGAGCGCTACCGCGCGCTCAAGCGCTGCCGGGACCTCATCCAGTACGAGCAGAGCCTGAGCGAGCGGCTGACCGCATCCGCGGATTCAGGGGCCTGAGCGGACAAGGAAAAGCCCGCCACGCGTGAGAGCGGCGGGCTTTCCTCGGGGGGATGGGGTCGAAGCGCCGGAACGGACCGGCCTACTGGCGCAGGCCGGCGGCGATGTTCTGGTTGATGCTGATGAGGGCTGTGAGCTTCTCGGCGCTCGGCTCGATCAGCGTGTCGATCATCCGCTTGAAGACGAAGGTGGAGAGTTCGGCGATGCTGGTCTTGATCTCGACGGGCAGCGGGCTGTCGGGGGCGGTCGCGCCGCCGGCGATGATCGTCCAGACCTTCTGGTTGAAGTTCAGAGCCTCGTTGAGCGCCGGGGCCTGGTTGGCCCAGTCGGACTGGATCGCCTGGAGGCGGCCCGCAGCCTTGATCAGCACCGCGGCTTCCGCTTCGCGCGGCGACAGCGCGGTCTGTGCGACGCGGGCATAGGCGCTGGCTCCGTACGACATCGCTGGTCATTCCCCTGGGACACGAGAGGCCCGAATCGGGCCGGCGAGGGGACCTTAGCCATTTCATTGTTAACGCATCGTAAGACGCTGCCGTGCCGTAATCATGCCGAGAAATGCGACGAGGGAAGGCGCGCGATCCCGCCGATTCTGCGGGACACGCCGGATTCCACCACCATGATGAACTTCGTTCTCGGCACCATCGCGGGCGGTCTGCTGGCGGGGATCGTCACGATCTCGGCCGTGCGCCAGCCGGCCATCCAGGCCCGGCTCGGATTGTTTCCGGTCTCCACCGCACTGATGCTGCCGGCGGCCAAGACCGCCGATGCGGCTCCACGATCCGAGGCGGCATCTCGCCCGGACTCCCATTGCCAGCCGGTGGCGAGCGTCGGGCAGCCGGACATGCTGTTCTCGAAGCGCCGATTCTGGTTCGTCGCTCCCTGAGCACCCTCGCGGTGGCGTGCCAACGCGAGGGTGCTCAGGGCCTTGGTGTGTCGCAGATTTTCGTCGCAAAACCGGCCGCCACTTTGCGAAATCTGCTTCGGGAGGCGCTGCCGCCTCAGACGCTGCTGATCAGGAACATCACCATCGTGGTCGCCACGGTGGTGCTGAGGAAGCCGCACAGGGCCGCCGCGAAGGAGGGGCCGGTGGCGACGCTGCGGTCGAGGGCAGGGGCGGCGAGGGTGGTGTTCATCGGAGCTGACCTTGGGAGCTGATTTCGGCGCCGGCGAATCATCGGCCGGGTGTGAGATGAGGGTGGAACGGACCCGGACGGGAGGGCGTGCGGGGCCGCACGCACCCGTTCAGTCGCAGCGATTGACGGACTTGGCGGTCCGGAGGGCCCGGGACTCGCTGCGCAGGTCGATGGCGACGACGCCGGCCCCGCAATCCTCGAACGCGTCGCGGGCATCGGCGTAGCGGTCGCCGATCTCGTCGAGGGTGTCGCAGGCACGATCGTGGTTGCCGAGGCGCGCTTCCTGGCGGAACTGATAGCGCAGCGCGTTGGCCTCATCGATCTTGCGCTGGGCATCGAGGCAGGCCGGGGCGGCGAGAGCCGGGGCCGCGACGGTCAGGGCGAGGCCGGCGGAAACAGCGAGGCGAAGAACGTGACGCATGGGAACACCTGAGTTGTGGACACCTGAGTGGCCAGACCGCAGATAGAATTCGCTAAGCATTCTGCAGTGTCCGCAAGCTTAGATCGGTTTGGTCCGCGTCTGTGGCGGACCCGAGCCGGCCAGCTTGCGTTCAGGTTCTGGAAACGGCAGACCCGCCGCTAAGGTTCCACTTTTTTGTGCGCTGCCCGCCTCCGCCGCCTTGACGCCAGGATCGTCTCCAGACTGACCGGCGCGGCGCCCTGCGCATCGACCCCGACATCGTATTGCCGGGGAATCGGCGTCAGCCGGTTGTGCGAATGGCCGTGCAGGTTGAGGGCGCCGCGCCCGATCCCGTTCCACGTTCTGAACGCGTAGTGGCAGAGCACGAGGCGCCGTGCGTCGACGGTGATCTCGGCGTAATGTGCCACGGAGGCCCAGCCCGGTGCCCGCAGCGTGCCGGGCCTGTCGTTGTTGCCGACGATGAGGTGTTTCACGCCCGGCAGGGCCGCCAGGATCTCCGCGACGCGCGCCTCCGGAGGACCGAGGGCGAAGTCGCCGAGGTGCCAGACCTCGTCGTCCGGCGCCACCACGGCCGTCCAGGCGGCGATCAGCGCGGCGTCGTGCGCGGCGAGGTCGGGATAGGGCCGCTTGTCGATCCGCAGGATGCGCGGATCGCCGAAATGCGTGTCGCTGGTGAACCACACCGCCATCGCGGGTCCCCCGCCCGCGCTCAGCGGCCGGGGCTGAAGCGCAGCGGGACGGTGACGGCGAGGCTATTGACGTTCACACCGGCCGGGGCGGCGGGCAGCGAACCGCGCACGGTGGCGAGCGCCGCGCTGTCGATGGCGCCGATCCCGCTGCTGCTGGCCAGGCCCGCGCTCATGACTTGCCCGGAGCGGGAGACGGTGAAGCGCACCACCGCGACGCCGCCGCTGGTGCCCGCTGCCGCGTTGGCGTTCATGCGGCCCCGGATGGCGGAGCTGAGCATGCCCTGCCAGGCCCGCAGGGCGTTCGGGTCGTTGCCGGCGGCCGCCGCGCCCGCGCTGCTCTGGCGGGAGGCGGAGGCGGAGTTCTGGCGAGCGCGTCCCTCGGTAGCGGCCGCCGCCGCGCGGCGAGCGGCCTCCTTGGCGGCCTTCGCCTTGGCGTCCTTGGCGGCCTCGCGCCGTGCCTCGGCGATGGCTTCGCGGCGCTCCTCCTGCTCGGCCTTCAGGCGAGCTTCGCGGTCGGCCTTGCGCTTGGCCTCGCGCTTGGCCTCGAGGATCTTGGCCATGTCGGGCTTCGGCTTCTCCACCTCCACGGGCTTGGGGGCCTCCGCCACGGTGGGCGGGGGCGGCGCCAGGGGGAGCGCCTCCGGCGCGGTCGAGGTGATGACCTGATCCTCCGGTGGCGGCTCCGTCACGGCCTCCATCGGCGGCGTCACCGGCGCCTCGGGGGGCTCGGCCATGGTTGTGGCCTCGGGAGCGACCGGGGTCGCGTCCGGCGGCGGCGGACGCGTGGCCTCCGGGGGCGCCACCTCGGTGGTCTCCAGCGGCTTGACCTCCGGCGGGGCCTCCGGCGTCTCCACCGGGTTCGCCTCCGGCGGGGCCGGGGCCGAAGGGGCGGTCTCCATCGGGGCCTGCGTGTTCGCTTCCGTCATCTGCGGGGCGAGGTCGATCGTCACGACGTTCTCGCCGGGGGGCGCCGTCGGCGTCGTGCCGAACAGCGCCATGCCGACGAGAGCCGCCACGTGCAGCGCGAGGGCGACGAGGAAGGCGTAGGCGAGGCCCGAGGGGCCGCGGCGCTCCGGGTCGGCGGTCGTCTCCAGGGCGGTGACGGGATGGTGGGCGTTCATGGGCTTACCGCGGCGTTCCACCGGCCGGGGCCGCGGCCGGCGCTGCGGGCAGTGCGCCGCCGGGCGACTGGGCGATCAGCGAGACCTTGGTGAAGCCGGCCTGGCCGACGATCCCCATCACTTCCATGATCCGGCCGTAGGGCACCTCGCGGTCGCCCCGCACCAGCATCACCTGGTTCGGATCCTGCGCCGCAAGGGCGCGCAGACGCGGCAGGATGGCGTCGGGCAGCAATTCCTCCTTGGCGAGGTAGGGCTTGCCGTCCTTGTCGATGGAGATCTCCAGGGGCTTCTTAGCCTGCGCCACCTTCTGAGCCGTAGTCTTCGGCAACTGCACCGGCACGCCCGTGGTCATCAGGGGCGCGGCCACCATGAAGATGATGAGCAGCACGAGCATCACGTCGACCATAGGGGTGACGTTGATCTCGGACATCGGCGCCGCGTCGAGGCCATCCTCGTCGTCGCCGCCGCCGGCGCGGATCGAACCCATTGCCATCGTGGAACGGCCCTCCGGGGCCTCGGGCGAGCGGCTTCGGACCGCCCCGCCGCACAGGTTGCTTGTCGAATCGCCCGGCGCACGAGGGGGCGCCGGGGCTGGGGCCGTCAGCCCCGTCGATGAGAGGATGCGATGGCCCGCGGGCGCATCACTCGGCGGCGGCCGCGCGTCCGTGCACGGCCCGGTCGCGGGCGAGGCGGTTGCCCAGGATGCCGATGGAGGAGACGAAGCTCGACTGCACCCGGCCGACATCGTTGATGAGCTTGTTGTAGGCCATCACCGCCGGGATCGCGACGATGAGGCCGATGGCGGTGGCGAACAGGGCCTCGGCGATGCCGGGCGCCACCACGGCCAGCGAGGTGTCCTGGCTCTTCGCGATGGACGAGAACGAGTTCATGATGCCCCAGACCGTGCCGAACAGGCCGATAAAGGGGGCCGTCGAGCCGGAGGTGGCGAGCAGCGGCAGGCCCGTCTGCAGGCGCTTGATCCGGCCGGTGAGGGCCGCCCGCATGGCGCGCTCGATGCGGTCGCGCCGCTCGGCGCGGGTCTCGGTGGCATCCTGGTCGCGCCAGGCCTCGACCGCCGCCCCGGTGATGTGGGCGTCGATCCCGCCGCCCGAGGATTCGAGTGCGCCGCCGGAGCGGACCAGGGCGTCGAAGGCCTTGGCCTGGCGCTTGGCGGCCGAGATGCGCACGATCTTCTCGAACACCACGGTCCAGCACGCGATCGAGGCGATCACCAGCAGGATCATCACGCCCTTCACGATCGGGTCGGCCTGGAGGAAGAGGCCGAGGAAGGAGAAGTCGTGGGCGACTTCGGCCGGTGCGGAGGTCGGATCCATGGCGATCTCTCTCGATTGACGGGTTGCGCGGCGCGGGCGTCGGGGTCTGGTGGGGCGCGGGTGCCGGCCCTACGGGGGCCGGCGCTTCGCGCGAGGGGTCAGCGTACGAAGGCGGCCGTCGTCTTGCTCTCGGGCTCGATGCGCTCGAGGCAGCTCTCGCGGCTGGCCTCGCCCCCCTCACAGGCGAGGACGTCGTTGAGGAGGACGCGGCCGATCTTCGGACAGGCGAGGGCGGGGAAGTCGAACAGGCGGACCATGGTCTTGCGGTCCTGGACCGGGCCGAGCTCCACGGCGAGGCGCTTCTGAGCGACGCCCTCGGTGTCGAAGGCGAAGAGGTCGACCTTCAGGGATTTCAGGGCCGGGCCGCGGCTGTTGTCGACCAGCAGATAGGTCCTGCATGCGTCGCCGGCCGGCTCCAGGCGGTTGAGTTCGAGCTTGATGGCGGGCCCCTTGGCCTCCGGTACCCCGGCCTTGCCGTCCTGGGCGCGGGCCGCACCGCCGAGAGCCGCGAGGGACCACAGTGCCGCCAAGCCAGCCAGGCCCGCGACGGCGAGACCCGACCGGACCCCGCGGGTTCCGGTCGCCTGAATCGCGTTCGATGCCAAATGCTGCTCCCCGATCACGCCGTGCACTCCACGTCCGTTGCTGCCACCGTCATCGCGCCGCCCTCGGGCGACCGCCGCGATTCGGGCTCGACCAACGCCGACGGCCGCGGTCGAAGGACCACGATTTCCGCGACGCATCATGCGCGGTGGGCATATCCGAGGTGGCCTGCGCAGATCAAGGTCAGTGCCGAATATCAGAGGAATTCCAAACTGTTACTGCGGGCGCCTGTCCGGCTAAGCTTCGCCTCTGACAAAATCTCCCGAACGAACTTGCCGAATAATCCCGGTCCGGCAGGGGGTTCGCGCCGGCGGGGGCCCGCCGGCGCGAACCCTTGATGCGGTCCGCTCCCGCCTCCATATCGCGATGACCGGTGGGAAGCCTCCGGCAGGGGTGCTGCGCAGGCGGGCCCCGATCACCACAGTGCCTTGCTGAAGTGCCTCGCTCTCGTTCGGGCTTCGCTGGAAGGACATGCGTTCGTGACGACTCGGCCCTCTCCGTTTGGACACCCGTTCCTTCTCGGCTTCGACGAGATCGAACAGGCCCTCGATCGCGTGTCGAAGGCCGCCAACGACGGGTATCCACCCTACAACATCGAGCGGCTCGCGCGCACGGAAAACGAGCCCGAGCGCCTCCGCATCACCCTCGCGGTGGCCGGGTTCACCCGTGACCAGCTCGACGTGATGCTGGAGGAGAGCCAACTCGTCGTGCGCGGGCGGCAGATCGACGACAAGTCGCGCCAGTTCCTCCATCGCGGCATCGCCGCGCGCCAGTTCCAGCGGGCGTTCCTGCTCGCGGACGGCATGGAGGTGATGGGCGCCGACCTCTCGAACGGCCTGCTCTCCATCGATCTCACCCGGCCGGAGCCGGACCGGATCGTCCGCAAGATCGCCATCGCGTCCCGCGACGAGGCCTGAATTTCCGGGCTTTCACGGGCTTTTCGAAACCGCCGGAAACAGGTTTCGGCGTACCGCTCTGCCACTAAGGAGGGCAGTTCATGACCGATTTCAGCATCAATCCGATCACGCAGGCCGATCTCGACCCGGCGGAGTTCAACGTGGCCGATCTCGCGGCCCTCGGCGAGGGTCACATCGCCTACGTGCGGCCGATCAGCTCGGACGAGGTGAAGCGCATCTTTCCCCAGGCCCCCGATCTCACCCCGGGCCTCGACCTGTTCGCCCTCCTGTCCGCCAGCGGCGCCCCGATCCTCCTCGCGGATTCCCGCGACGCCATCGTGGCCAACGCGGCCGCCAACGACCTCCACACGGTCAGCCTGCACTAAACTCCGCCACCGCCCCGAGCAGCCGCGCCAGATCCTGCGGCCGCGAGAGGCGGTGGTCCCCATCCGCGATCAGGGTGAGGACCGTTCCGGCCGCCGGTAGGCGCTCCACCACCTTGAGGGCGTGCGCGTAGGGCACGTCCGGGTCGTCCATGCCCTGGAGGATATGCACCGGGCAGCCGGGATCGAGGGGCGCTCCGAGCAGGTTGTGCGTCCGCCCGTCCGCGATGAGTTCGCGCGTGATGGGGACCGGGTTCGGGTCGTACTGGCTCGGCCGCATCCAGGCCCCTGTGCGCTCGATGGTCTCTCGGATCTCCGGCGTGAAGCGCGCCCACATCAGGGCGTCGGTGAAGTCGAGGGCCGGGGCGATGAGCACGAGGCCGGAGGGCGGCGGCAGCCCATCGCACGCGAGCGCCCGGGCTACCAGGCAGGCGATCCACCCACCCATCGAAGATCCGACCAGGATCGGGCGCTCGGGCGCATGGGCGGCGATGACCGCGCGGGCATCGGCGAGCCAGGTCGAGATCGTGGCCTGCGCGAACACCCCCTCCGATTCGCCGTGGCCGGTATAGTCGAACCGTACGAGCGCCCGCCCGTGGCGCGCCGCCCAATCATCGAGGGCGATCGCCTTGGTGGCGCCCATATCGGAGCGGAAGCCCCCGAGCCAGACCAGGGGCGGCCCATCCCCCGCACGACGCCGCACCGCGATCCGCCGGGCCTGCGGGCCCTCGCCGACCGTGATGAACTCGGGAGCCTCGCCCGGGGACGCATCCATTCGTTAACCCTCGCGCCGTGTTGCATCGAACTTGAAGCATCGGCTTCGCATTTCGTTTACCCGGCCGTAAAGCGCGGCGTTCAAGCTCACGGCCATGACCGATCACCCAGACGGACAAAGCGACGCTCGGGACGGCAGCCCGAACCATTCCTTCGTGCGCCCCGTCGTTCCGGGGCCGAACTCGTGAACGGCGACGTTCGCGGCGGCTTCCCGAGCGATCGGGCGCCGCTCTCCGGCACCACCATCCTGCAGATCATCCCCGAACTCGACGCGGGCGGGGCCGAGCGCACCACCGTGGACGTCGCCGCCGCCCTGGCCGCCGCCGGGGCGCGGGCACTGGTGGCCACCGAGGGCGGGCGCCTCGTCGGCGAGCTTCAGGCCAAGGGCGGCATCTGGCTGCCCTTCCCGGCGGCCTCGAAGAACCCGCTCGCCATGGCGCTGAATGTCGGGCGCCTCGCGCGCCTGTGCCGCCGCGAGGGCGTGCAGATCGTCCATGCCCGGTCCCGGGCCCCCGCCTGGGTGGCGCTGGGCGCGGCGCGGCGCCTGAAGGTGCCCTTCGTCACCACCTATCACGGCAGCTATTCCGGCCGCACCGGCGTCAAGGTGCTGTACAATTCCGTGATGGCGCGCGGCGACGTGGTCATCGCCAACTCGCACTATACGGCTGACCTGATCCGCAGCCTGCACGCGGAGCAGGCGGGCGACCGCGTCCGGGTGATCCATCGCGGCACCGACCTCGCCCTGTTCACCCCCGGCGCGGTCCCCCCGGCCCGGGTCGAGGCTCTGCGCCGGGCCTGGGGCGTGGCGCCCCATGAACGCGTGGTGCTGCTGGCCGCGCGGCTTACCGGATGGAAGGGCCAGCGGGTGCTCATCGAGGCGGCGGCGCTGATGCGCGACCGGGGGCTGTCCGACGTCGCCGTCGTGCTCGCCGGGGATCCGCAGGGCCGCGTCGCCTACGAGCGCGAACTCGACGCCCTCATCGCCGCGCGCGGCTTGTCCGGCATCGTCCACCGGGTCGGGCATTGCACCGACATGCCGGCGGCGTTCCGGGCGGCCTCCGTGGTGGCGGTGCCCTCGGTGGAGCCCGAGGCCTTCGGACGCTCGGCGGTGGAGGCCCAGGCGCTCGGGACGCCCGTCGTGGTCTCGGATCTCGGCGCCGTGCCGGAGACCGTGCTGGCCCCGCCGGAGGTGCCGGCCGCCCAGCGGACCGGCTGGCGCGTGCCCCCCGGGGACGCCGCCGCCCTGGCGGACGCTCTCGCGGAGGCGCTGAGCCTCGGCGCCAGCGCCCGCGATGCCATGACCCGGCGCGGGCGCGCGCATGTGGAGGCGCATTTCTCCCTCGAGGGCATGGTCGGAGAGACGCTGGCCGTCTACGCCGAGCTCATCGCCAGCCGGGCGCCCCGGTCCTGAGCCGGAGAGGTCCCGCGGCGTTTGAACCAAACCCCGTCGGCCGTGTTGACTTGGGCGAGAGTTCAGTCAAGGTGTCGCACCGAATTTCGTGCGCGGCGGGTGGCCAGGATCGACCTCGAGTGAGGTTGGGATTCGTGGGCTGCCGTTTCGTCGTTTCATCAGGAGATCAAAGCCATTCGTAGACCAATGAGAGCTATGCCGGCCCCGCAGAAGGACGGGCCGCGCGCCAACCGGGATATCCGTGGCGTTCGCGAAGTGCAGCTCATCGACGATACCGGGCAGAACCGTGGCGTCGTCGCCTTCTTCGACGCCATCGCGATGGCCGAGGAAGCCGGCCTCGATCTCGTGGAGATCGCGCCGAACTCCGTCCCTCCCGTCTGCAAGCTCCTCGATTACGGCCGCTTCCGCTTCAACGAGCAGAAGAAGCAGAACGAAGCGCGGAAAAAGCAGAAGACGGTCGAGGTCAAGGAGATCAAGCTCCGGCCCGGCATCGACAAGCACGACTACGACACCAAGATGAAGGCCGTGATCCGGTTCTTCGAGGAGGGTGACAAGGTCAAGGTGACCCTGCGCTTCCGCGGCCGCGAGATGGCCCACCAGGATATCGGCCTGCGCCTGCTCGAGCGGGTGAAGAACGAGACCCAGGAGATCGCCAAGGTGGAGAGCGAGCCGATGCTCGAAGGCCGCCAGATGATCATGATTTTGGCGCCGCGCTGACGCGGCGATTTCCAAGGTCGCATTTCACGCCACGCGCCGTCCTCCTTCGGGAGGGCGGCGTTTTTCGTTTTCGAGCCCGGGCAGGGATGCGGCGACGCCCCTGACCCTCTGGCCCCTCCCATCTGGGGGAGGGGAGAGGCGTGGCATCGTCGCCGAGGTCTCAGGCCCCGCCCGGACCTCGGCTCAAAGCGTCATCCCTACTTCAGCAGCGAGATCTGCGCATCTCCGGTCCGGCGCAGGACATTGACCGTCACGTCCTCGCCGTAGCGCTGCAGGCGCAAGTCCACCCGCGAGGTGCCGAGCTTCAGGTTGAAGATCGAGACCCCGTCCAGGAAGGACGGCAGGATCGGGTTGCGGAAGCGGACCCGGTTGCGGTCGTGGTCGATCTCCAGGCCGAGGCAGGCCGCCAGGAACGCGAAGGGGGCGGCCGCCGCCCAGGCCTGCGGCGAGCAGGCCACCGGGTAGGAGACGGGGCCGCGCTGGTGGCGGCGCATGAAGCCGCAGAACAGCTCCGGCAAGCGCTTCTGGTCCTGGTAGAGGGCGGTGTCGAACATGCCCTGGAAGATCCGTGCGGCCTCCGGCTTGAGGTCGTAGCGGGCGAGCCCGAGGGCAATCAACGCGTTGTCGTGCGGCCAGATGGAGCCGTTGTGATAGGACATCGGGTTGTAGCGCGCCTCGCCCCGGGCGATCGTGCGCACGCCCCAGCCGTTGAAACCGTCCTTCGACAGGAGGTTGGCGGCCACACGCGCGGCCCGCTCCGGCAGGGCGATGCCGGTGAAGAGCGCGTGTCCGGCATTGGACGAGCGCACGGCGCATTGCCGCTTCTCGCCGTCGAGCGCCAGCGCGTAGGTGCCGATCTCCTCGCACCAGAAAGCCTCGTCGAAGCGCTCGCGCAGGGCGCGGGCCTCCTGGCCGAGGCGGTGGGCGAGGTCGTCGTGGCCGAGCAGGGCGGCGAGCTTGGCGGCCCCGTTCTTGGCCGCGTAGACGTAGCCCTGCACCTCGCAGAGGGCGATCGGCCCCTTGGCGAGGTTGCCGTCGGCATGGAAGATCGAATCGTGGCTGTCCTTCCAGCCCTGGTTCTCCAGGCCCTTGTCGGTGTCGCGGGCGTATTCCACGAACCCGTCGCCGTCGCGGTCGCCGTAGCGGTTCATCCACTCCAGGGCGAGCTCGAGGGCCGGCCAGATCGCCGCGATGGTGTCCCGGTCGCCGGTGACGGAATAGTATTCCCAGGCCAGCATGACGAAGAGCGGCGTGCCGTCGATCGTGCCGTAATAGTGCCGGAACGGGACCTCGCCGAGCATCGCCATCTCGCCGCGCCGCGTCTCGTGCAGCACCTTGCCGGGCTGTGCGTCGGCCGCCGGATCGACGGCCTTGGCCTGGGTCGAGGCGAGGTAGCGCAGGACGCCCTTGCCGAAGTTCGGGTCGATCCACAGGGCCATCATCGCGGTGATGATGCCGTCGCGCCCGAACACCGTGGAGTACCAGGGGATGCCGGCGAAGGGGTAGATGCCCTCCGGCGTGCGGCTCGCCAGCATGTAGAGGTCGGCGGTCGCCCGGCAGGCGGCCTCGTTGAACTGGTCGTTCGACGAGATGATCGTGGTGATGCCGGCGGTGAGCTGGCGCAGGTCGCGGCGCGAATCGCGGTAGGCGCGGGCGAAGATCACGCCCTCGGCGAGGCCTTTCGGGTGGCGGGCGGAGGCCGTGCTGCCGGCTGCGTGGGACAGGCCGGCGGCCGCATCCTCGCCGACGCGCTCGGCCGCCGGCGCGCTGGTGAAGGCACGGTGCGATTCGAACACCACCCGCAGGAACAGCGAGGCGCGCCCGCCCGGTGGCAGGGAGACGACGAACTCGGCCCGGCCGGGCTCGATGTGCTTGGGTTTCGGCCCGAAATGCAGGCTGGTGGTGCGCACGACCTCGTCGAGGCCGACATAGCGGAACTGGACCTCGGATTCGCTGGCGACCTGCACGCTGCGCTTGCCGCGCACCGGGCGATCCATGCCACGCACCTCGAAGAGATCGCGGAAATCCGCATCGAAGGTGACGGCGACCTTCAGGTGCCAGTGACGCGAATCGTAGTTGCGCAGGCCGATCCGGTCGTAGCAGGCGCCCCGGAACAGGAACTTGGTGCGCTCTATGGCGATGAGCTCGCGCGGAATCGTGGTCTCGTCATGGGCGTCGATACGGATGTCGGGCGTCGTCATGTCGACGCTCAGCGCGCCGTTGTCGTCCTGCATCACCGAGGAGAGCAGCAGCGGGCGCTGATCCTCGATGGTGACGTGCATGCGGGAGAGGTAGCGGGTGTCCTGGAAGTAGAGGCCCTCGGGCCCGGGCAGCACGCCGATGTCGCCGTAGCTGTCGAGGACCGCGAAGGCCTCGCCGTACTTCAGCGAGCGCAGCGGGCGCTCCACGAGCGAGGTCTGGGCCTCGATATGGTACTGCGGCAGAACTTCGTCGGCGTCCTGGAAGCCATGGGGAATCCGCGCCTCGGGCGCGGTCTCGGAGGTCGCCTTGAGAGTGTCCGCTGCCATGCCTGCGCGTCTCCGGAGATGGGGGTCGAATCGAAAAGGGCCGCCGGTCGCAAAATTGCGGCGCGGCGGCCCTCAAAGGCAGAGGTAGTGCGGCAATCTTGCGGCGCCAGCCCGAACCGGCACCGAGCAAGAGCGATGCCGGACGGCCCGGCGGACCGGTCGTCAGGCCGGCATGGCCGCGACGGAGATCGACGGCAGGGACGAGCCGTTCATCTCGCCGTAATGCGAGGAGAACGCCCCGGCATGCGGCAGTTTGATGATGTCGGCGGAGCCAGCGAGCAGCTGCTCGTAGGCGGCCACGTACTTGCGCACCATGCACTCGGCGGTGAACTGGGACTCGAAGTGCTTGCGCACGCCGGCCCGGCTCATGGTCTTGACCTTGGCGACGGCTTCCACAGCATCGTCCATCGAGTCGCAGAGAACGCCCGATACGCCATCGGCGATGACTTCCGGCACGGAGCCGTTGCGGAACGCGATCACCGGCGTACCGGCCGACATCGCCTCGATCATGACGAGGCCGAAGGGCTCCGGCCAGTCGATCGGGAAGGCCAGCGCCAGGGCGTTGCCGAGGAAGTCCTTCTTCTGCTCCTCGTTGATCTCGCCGATGAACTCGACGAGGGGATGGTGGATCATCGGCTCGATGACCTCGTCCCAATAATCCTGGTCCGCCTTGTCGACCTTCGCGGCGATCTTGAGCTTGACGCCCGAGCGGATCGCCATCTCGATGGCGCGGTCGGGGCGCTTCTCCGGGGAGATGCGGCCGAGGAACGCGAGGTAGCCGCCCTTGGCCTCCGGGTAGAAGGGGCAGTTCTGCGCCGGCAGTCCGTGATGGATGGTCGAGAGCCAGTTGACATTCTCGGGCATCGGATCACGCTGGTTGTCCGAGATCGACACCAGGGGCATGCCCGTGAAGGTCCGGTAGACCGGCATGAAGTCGGGCACGTCCAGGCGACCGTGCATCGTCGTGAGGCACTTGTGGTTCAGATCCTCGAACATCGGGTACTGAAGCAGGTCGATGTGGAAGTGCAGGATATCGAATTCGTGGGCCCGCTTGTGCACGTGGTGCAGCATGGCGAGATGGCTCGCGGTGTGGTCCCGGTAGCCGAGGAGGCGCAGGCCCTCCGGCGTGCAGGCCGCCAGCTTGGCCGAAGTCTCTGAATCGCCGCTCGCGAACAGGGTCACGTCGTGGCCCTGGCGGACCAGCTCCTCCGTGATCCAGGACACCACGCGCTCGGTGCCGCCGTAGAACTTCGGGGGTACCGCCTCCGAGAGCGGAGCAATCTGAGCAATGCGCACGAAGCGTCTCCTGTGAGGTCGAATTGTTGCGCCGACCTAACGCGATCCGGCCTGAGTGGGACATGAACGAAACAGACAGCCAAGGTTATGGTTCCCGAGGTTCGGGGTCCGCCAGCCCTGCCTGACACTTCGTCCCAGATGTCCCCGATATCCCTGGTTCGCGCTGTCTGGTATACCAGCTGGGCCGCTGATCGGTCCTGCAAGAAGCCGGCCGCCGTTTCCCCTGCGCGGATCGGTCGTGTTGTGCGGAACGATAGGAGAACTACCTGAGGCGCATGGCCGAATTTGTGCGACGCACGACGCCCTTGTTTCACCTCGGGGGGTCGTCTAAGCCTCGCGCCCGTGCAGTCTGGCATTGGAGCAATTCCATGTGGCCGGCCGTGCCCTGGGCGCCCCGCATGCCCGCGAACACGAGAGGTCCAGCATGACCGGCCTGATGGCAGATTACCTGCCGCTCATCGTCTTCATCGGCGTGTCCATGTTCATCGCCGTGGCGCTCCTCGTGGCACCGTTCCTCGTTGCCTATAACAGCCCCGATCCCGAGAAGCTGTCGGCCTACGAGTGCGGTTTCAATGCGTTCGATGACGCGCGCATGAAGTTCGACGTACGCTTCTATCTCGTGGCGATCCTGTTCATCATCTTCGATCTCGAAGTCGCGTTCCTGTTTCCCTGGGCCATCACCTTCGGGGAACTCGGCTGGTTCGGCATGTGGTCGATGATGGCCTTCCTCGGCGTTCTGACCGTCGGCTTCGTCTACGAGTGGCGCAAGGGCGCCCTCGAATGGGACTAACGCCCCCGAATCGCGCAATCCTCGAAGTCCGACCGTCCGAAGCCTGATCCCGAGAAACCGATGGCCTTCAGCCCCGACCTCTCCCGCGCCCCGGCGATCGCACCGGCCCCCAAGGGGATCATCGATCCCAATACGGGCCTGCCCGTGGGTGCCAACGACCCGACCTTCCTGTCGATCAACAGCGAACTCGCGGATCGCGGCTTCCTCGTCACCTCCACGGACGATCTCATCAACTGGGCCCGCACCGGCTCGCTGATGTGGATGACCTTCGGCCTCGCCTGCTGTGCCGTCGAGATGATGCAGATGTCTATGCCGCGCTACGATTGCGAGCGCTTCGGCTTCGCGCCGCGTGGGAGCCCGCGCCAGTCCGACGTGATGATCGTCGCCGGCACGCTCACCAACAAGATGGCCCCGGCGCTCCGCAAGGTCTACGACCAGATGCCGGAGCCGCGCTACGTGATCTCGATGGGCTCCTGCGCCAACGGCGGCGGCTACTATCACTATTCCTACTCGGTGGTGCGCGGCTGCGACCGGGTGGTGCCGGTGGACATCTACGTTCCGGGCTGCCCGCCCACGGCCGAGGCGCTGCTCTACGGCGTGCTCCTACTCCAGAAGAAGATCCGCCGAACCGGCACGATCGAGCGCTGAGGGAGGACGTACCGCATGACAAACGGCATCAGCATTCTCGCCCATACGGCGCCCGAATCCGGCATCGGCGCCCTTCAGCGAATCGGCGACCACGTCGCCGGCGCCCTGGGGCCCGCCATCGTCTCACGCACCATCGCGTTCGGTGAACTGACCCTCGTGGTGCAGGCCAGCGATATCGTCTACGCGCTGACCTACCTGCGCGACGACCCGGCCTGCGCCTTCCGCTGCTTCATCGACATCTGCGGGGCCGACTATCCGTCTCGCGAAAAGCGCTTCGACGTGGTCTACCACCTGCTCTCCCTGCGCCATAACACCCGCATCCGCGTGAAGGTGCAGACCGACGACCAGAGCCCGGTGCCTTCCGTCATCGATGTGTTCCCGGCGGCCAACTGGTTCGAGCGCGAGACCTACGACCTCTACGGCATCCTGTTCTCGGGCCACCCGGACCTGCGCCGGCTGCTCACCGATTACGGTTTCGAGGGGCACCCCTTGCGCAAGGACTTTCCGCTCACTGGCTTCGTCGAGGTCCGTTACGACCAGGACGAGGCGCGCGTGGTCTACGAGCCCGTGAAGCTCACCCAGGAATTCCGGAACTTCGACTTCCTCTCGCCATGGGAGGGCACCGAGTACGTGCTCCCGGGCGACGAGAAGAAGTCGGCCTGAGCGGCGGAGCGAGGCCATGACCGAGCACAATATCCGCAACTTCGCGATCAACTTCGGACCGCAGCACCCGGCGGCGCACGGCGTGCTGCGCCTCGTGCTCGAACTCGACGGCGAGATCGTCGAGCGGGTCGATCCGCATATCGGCCTGCTTCATCGCGGCACCGAGAAGCTGATCGAGCACAAGACCTACCTTCAGGCGACGCCCTATTTCGACAGGCTCGACTACGTCTCGCCGATGAACCAGGAGCACGCCTTCTGCCTCGGCATCGAGAAGCTGCTCGGCCTCCAGGTTCCGCGCCGCGCGCAGCTGATCCGCGTGCTGTTCTGCGAGATCGGCCGCATCCTCTCGCATCTTCTCAACGTCACCACGCAGGCGATGGATGTCGGCGCGCTCACGCCCCCGCTCTGGGGGTTCGAAGAGCGCGAGAAGCTGATGATCTTCTACGAGCGCGCTTCGGGGGCGCGTCTCCACGCCAACTACTTCCGGCCCGGCGGCGTGCACCAGGACCTGCCGCCCGTGCTGATCGACGACATCGAGGCGTTCTGCGACCCCTTCCTGCAGGTGGTCGACGATCTCGACAACCTCGTCATGGGCAACCGCATCTTCAAGCAGCGCAACGTCGACATCGGCATCGTCACCGTGGACGAGGCCATGGCCTGGGGCTTCTCGGGCGTGATGGTGCGCGGCTCCGGCATCCCGTGGGACCTGCGGAAATCGCAGCCCTACGAGTGCTACGAGGAGATGGAATTTGACATTCCCGTGGGCAAGAACGGCGACACCTACGATCGCCAGGTCATCCGCATGGAAGAAATGCGGGAATCCGTGAAGATCATGAAGCAGTGCTGCGCCAAGCTGCGCGAGCCTGCCGGCCAAGGTCCGATCGCCGCCACCGACGGCAAGATCGCGCCTCCGCCCCGCCGCGAGATGAAGCGCTCGATGGAAGCGCTCATCCACCACTTCAAGCTCTACACCGAAGGTTTCCACGTGCCGGCCGGTGAGGTCTATGCGGCCGTCGAAGCGCCCAAGGGCGAGTTCGGCGTCTACCTCGTCTCCGACGGCACCAACAAGCCTTACCGCTGCAAGATCCGCGCTCCGGGATTCGCCCATCTCCAGGCGATGGACTGGATGTGCCGCGGCCACATGCTGGCCGACGTGTCCTGCGTGCTCGGCACGCTGGACATCGTGTTCGGCGAAGTGGACCGGTGAGGATCAAGGTTCAGAACTGATGGCCAACCGCAGACTCGCCCCCGCCTCCGAACAGCCCGCCGCCTTCGCGTTCTCATCCGAGAACGCCGACTGGGCCAAAGGGCAAATCGAAAAATACCCGGAGGGGCGTCAGGCCTCGGCCGTGATCCCGCTGCTGTGGAAGGCGCAGGAGCAGAACGGTGGCTGGCTGCCGCAGAAGGCCATCGAAGCGGTGGCCGACGAACTCGGCATGCCGCATATCCGGGTGCTCGAAGTCGCGACCTTCTACACGATGTTCGCCCTGGAGCCGGTGGGCAAGTTCTGGATCCAGCTCTGCGGCACGGTACCGTGCGATTCCTGCGGCGCCCGCGGGTTGAAGGATTACCTGCACCATCGCCTCGGCGCGCCGGGCCACGTGAGTGCCGACGGCAACTTCTCCTGGCTCGAGGTCGAGTGCCTGGGTGCCTGCTGCAACGCGCCGATGGCGCAGATCAACCAGGATTACTATGAGGACCTGACGCCGGATCTCCTGGGCAAGCTCATGGACGATCTGGCCGCCGGACGTCCCGTGAAGATCGGTTCCCAGGTCGGCCGGACCTCTTCCGAACCCCTCGGGGGCGCCGACACGTTGACCGACGCGACCCTGTTCGATGGCTCGCGGGTGGGTGCGTGGCGCAAGCGCTTCGAGCAGAAGGACGAAGAGAACGAGGCCGGCAAGGCGGAGGCTGCGTCCTCAGAGCAGCGCGCCGCCTCCGATCCGAAGCCCGCCCGTCCGGATGCCGGTCGCGCAGTGGGTACGTCTGCCACGGATGCCCCGGCCCAGCGCGCGGCCGCCGGCGAGACGCCTGTGAAGGCCGGCGACAAGGTGGATGCCGCCGACCGCACGGAATCGACGGCCCAGCCGAATAAGTCGGCCCCCGCCGCGCCCGAGACCATCGCGAAGGCCGAGGCGGCCGGCGCCGAAGCGGGTACGCAGTCGGCGCTGCCTCGCAACGAACCGCCGCCGCAGCCGGTGAATTCGGGCGCCAGCGCCGATGCGCCGGCACCTGCTTCCGCTCCCCACCCGTCCGACCCCAAGAAGGGGAACTGACATGCTCGCCGATCAGGATCGCATCTTCACGAACCTCTACGGCCTGCACTCGCCGGGCCTGGACGCGGCCAAGCAGCGCGGTGCCTGGGACGGCACGAAGTTCCTGCTCGAGATGGGCCGCGACTGGATCATCGACGAGATGAAGCAGTCGGGGCTGCGCGGGCGCGGCGGCGCCGGCTTTCCCACCGGCCTCAAGTGGTCGTTCATGCCCAAGAAGTCCGATGGGCGCCCGCACTACCTCGTCGTCAACGCCGACGAGTCGGAGCCGGGCACCTGCAAGGACCGGGAGATCATGCGGCACGATCCGCATCTCCTGATCGAGGGCTGCATGCTCGCCTCCTTCGCGATGGCGGCCCATGCCTGCTACATCTACATCCGCGGCGAGTACGTGGCTGAGAAGCACGCCCTCCAGCGCGCGGTGGACGAAGCCTATGCGGCGAGACTCGTCGGCAAGGACAACGTCCACGGTTACCCCTTCGACATCTACGTCCACCACGGCGCCGGTGCCTACATCTGCGGCGAGGAGACGGCGCTGCTGGAGAGCCTCGAGGGCAAGAAGGGCATGCCGCGCCTGAAGCCCCCGTTCCCGGCGAACATGGGCCTCTATGGCTGCCCGACGACGGTAAACAACGTCGAGTCGATCGCGGTGGCGGGCACGATCCTGCGACGGGGCGGCGCCTGGTTCGCCGGCCTCGGCGGCAAGAACAACACCGGCACCAAGCTGTTCTGCGTCTCCGGGCACGTCAACAAGCCCTGCAACGTCGAGGAAGAGCTCGGGATCACCTTCCGCGAACTCGTCGACAAGCATTGCGGCGGCATGCGTGGCGGCTGGGACAACCTGCTCTGCTCCATTCCCGGCGGCTCCTCGGTGCCCCTGGTGCCGGCCGAGCAGATCATCGACGCCAAGATGGACTTCGACACGCTCAAGAACCTCGGCTCCGGCCTCGGAACGGCGGCGGTGATCGTCCTCGACCGGTCCACCGACATCGTCTCGGCGATCGCCCGCATCGCGTACTTCTACAAGCACGAATCCTGCGGCCAGTGCACGCCCTGCCGCGAGGGCACGGGCTGGATGTGGCGCGTGATGCTGCGCATGGCCGAGGGGCGCGCGCAACGTCGCGAGATCGACATGCTGCTCGACGTGACGAAGCAGATCGAGGGCCACACGATCTGCGCCCTCGGCGACGCGGCGGCCTGGCCGATCCAGGGGCTCATCCGGCACTTCCGGCCGGAGATCGAGAAGCGCATCGACCGTTACAGCGCCAATCCTCATTCCGATCCGGTGCCGATGGCGGCGGAGTGATCCGCGCCTCGCATCAACCCGAATTCGAACCTGAGACCCACGCATGACCAAGATCGTCGTCGACGGCACCGAGGTCGATGTTCCGGCGGAGTACACGCTGCTCCAGGCCTGTGAGGCGGCGGGCGCGGAGATTCCGCGCTTCTGCTTCCATGAGCGGCTGTCCATCGCGGGCAATTGCCGGATGTGTCTTGTCGAGCTGAAGGGCGCCCCGAAGCCCGTGGCCTCCTGCGCCTACGCGGTCAAGGATTGCCGGCCCGGCCCCAACGGCGAGCCGCCGGAGGTGCTGACGCGCTCCGGCCAGACCAAGAAGGCGCGCGAGGGGGTGATGGAGTTCCTCCTCATCAATCACCCCCTCGACTGTCCGATCTGCGACCAGGGCGGCCATTGCGACCTGCAAGATCAGGCGATGGCCTACGGCGTCGACTCGACCCGCTACGGCGAGAACAAGCGCGCGGTGGAAGAGAAGTACATCGGTCCGCTAGTGCGGACCGCCATGAACCGCTGCATCCACTGCACGCGCTGCGTCCGCTTCCTCGCGGAGGTGGCCGGCGTACCGGACCTCGGCGCCATCGGGCGCGGCGAGGACATGGAGATCACGAGTTACCTCGAATCCGCCATGGGTTCGGAGTTGCAGGGCAACGTGGCCGACCTCTGCCCCGTGGGCGCCCTCGTCCACAAGCCGCAGAGCTACGAGGTCCGGCCCTGGGAGTTGTCGAAGACCGAGTCCGTCGACGTGATGGATGCGGTCGGCTGCGCCATCCGGGTCGATGCCCGCGGCCGCGAGGTCATGCAGATCGAGCCGCGCGTTCATGAGGGCATCAACGAGGAGTGGATCTCCGACAAGACCCGCCACGCCGTGGACGGCCTGCGCACCCAGCGCCTCGACCGGCCGTATCTGCGCGAGAACGGCCGCCTTCGCCCCGCCTCCTGGGGCGAGGCCTTCGCTGCCATCGCCGCCAAGGTGAAGGGCACCGACCCGAAGCGCATCGGCGCCGTGGTCGGCGACCTTGCGGGTGTCGAAGAAATTTACGCCCTCAAGGCGCTCATGACGTCCCTCGGGGTAACGAACCTCGATTGCCGACAGGCCGGCGAGGCCATCGATCCGGCCTGGGGCCGGGCTGCCTACACCCTCGGCACCAGCATCGACGGAATCGAGGAAGCGGACGCGATCCTCCTCGTTGGCACGAATCCGCGCCTGGAGGCCTCCCTCCTCAACGTCCGCATCCGCAAGCGCTGGCGCATGGGGCCGCTGGCGGTCGGTCTCATCGGCGAGGCGGTCGACCTCACCTATCCCCATACCTATCTCGGTGCCGGCCCCGAGACCCTGGCCGATCTCGCCTCCGGCCAGCACAGCTTCGGCGAGGCGCTGAAGGCGGCGAACCGGCCCCTGATCATCGTCGGCACGGGCGCGCTCGCCCGGCCGGACGGCGCTGCGATCCTCGCCGCCGCGTCGAAGCTCGCCAAGGACATCGGCGCGGTCATGCCCGAGTGGAGCGGCTTCGGCGTGCTCCAGACCGCGGCCGCCCGCGTCGGCGCCCTCGATCTCGGCTTCGTGCCGGCAGAGGGCGGCCTCGATTTCGCCGGGATGACCCAGGCCGGCGCTCTCGACGTGGTCTTCAGCCTCGGCGCCGACGAGGTCGAGATCGGGCCGGGCGCCTTCGTGGTCTACCAGGGCACCCACGGGGACCGGGGCGCCACCCGCGCCGACGTCGTCCTGCCGGGGGCCGCCTACACCGAGAAGAGCGCCACCTACGTCAACCTCGAGGGCCGCGTGCAGACCACCAACCGCGCCGGCTTCCCGCCGGGCGACGCCCGCGAGGATTGGGCGATCCTGCGGGCCCTGTCCGACGTGCTGGGTAAGCGCCTGCCGTTCGATTCGCTGAGCGCCCTGCGCCGGGCGCTCTACGCCGAGCATCCGCACTTCGCCGCCCTCGACGCCATCGCGCCGAGCGATGCGGTCACCACCCTGGAGACCCTGTCGGGCCTCGGCGGCGAGCCCACCCGCACCGGTTTCGTCGCGGCGGTCCCGGACTTCTACCTCAGCAACGCGATCGCCCGCGCCTCGCGCGTGCTCGCCGAGTGTTCGAGCCTCGCCCGGGTGCGCGGCCTCGAAGCGGCCGAATAAGGATCTCCTGCGATGACCTTCTGGGAAATCCTCGGCACCGTCCTGCTGCTTGCGCTCAAGAGCTTCGTGCTCCTGGCGCTGCTCCTCGTCTTCATCGCCTATGCCTTGCTGGCCGACCGCAAGATCTGGGCGGCGGTGCAGCTGCGTCGCGGCCCCAACGTGGTCGGGCCCTGGGGCCTGTTCCAGTCCTTCGCCGATCTCCTGAAGTTCGTCCTGAAGGAGCCGATCATCCCGGCCGGCGCCAACAAGGCGCTGTTCCTGCTGGCGCCCCTGGTCTTCGCCACCCTGGCGCTCGCCGCCTGGGCGGTGATTCCGCTGGCCGAGGGCTGGGCCATCGCCGATCTCAACGTCGGCATCACCTACATCTTCGCGATCTCGTCGCTCGGCGTGTACGGCGTCCTCATGGGCGGCTGGGCCTCGAACTCGAAATACGCCTTCCTGGGCGCGCTGCGCTCGGCCGCGCAGATGATCTCCTACGAGGTCTCTCTCGGGTTCGTCATCATCTGCGTCCTGCTCTGCGCCGGCTCCCTCAACCTTTCGCGCATCGTCATGGCGCAGGACACTTCGCTCGGCATCCTCGGCTGGTACTGGCTCTGGCTGTTCCCGATGTTCGTGGTGTTCTTCATCTCGGCGCTCGCCGAGACGAACCGCCCGCCCTTCGACCTGCCGGAGGCCGAATCTGAGTTGGTCGCGGGCTACATGGTCGAGTATTCCTCGACCCCGTACCTGCTCTTCATGCTGGGCGAGTACGTGGCCATCATGACCATGTGCGCGCTCGGCACGGTGCTGTTCCTCGGCGGATGGCTCTCGCCGATCCCGTTCGCGCCCTTCACCTGGGTGCCGGGCCTGATCTGGTTCGCCCTCAAGGCCAGCTTCCTGTTCTTCATGATCGCCATGGTGAAGGCCATGGTGCCCCGCTACCGCTACGACCAGCTCATGCGCCTCGGTTGGAAGGTCTTCCTGCCGCTCTCGCTCGTCTCGGTCGTCGTCGTCGCCTTTGTCCTCAAGCTCACCGGCCTCGCGCCGGGCGCCTGACATCACGGAGATCCGAGCCATGAAGCTCGATCAGGTCGCTAAGGGTCTGCTGCTCAAGGAGTTCGCGTCCGGGTTCGTCCTGGCGATGAAGTACTTCTTCAAGCCCAAGGCCACGATCAACTACCCCTTCGAGATGGGCCATCGCGGCCCGCGCTTCCGGGGGGAGCATGCGCTCCGCCGCTATCCCAACGGCGAGGAGCGCTGCATCGCGTGCAAGCTCTGCGAGGCCATCTGCCCCGCCCAGGCGATCACCATCGAGGCCGGCCCGCGCCGCAACGACGGCACGCGCCGCACGACCCGCTACGACCTCGACATGGTCAAGTGCATCTATTGCGGCATGTGCCAGGAAGCCTGCCCGGTGGATGCCATCGTGGAGGGGCCGAACTTCGAGTTCTCGGTCGAGACCCGCGAGGAGCTCCTCTACGACAAGGAGAAGCTCCTCCTGAACGGCGACCGCTGGGAGCGCGAAATCGCCCGCAACCTCGCGGTTGACGCGCCCTATCGCTGAGTGCGGGCCGTCCGCGGAACGCGGATGAGACAGAGCGCCGATTCCGTGCCCACGGATACGGTGCCGAGGCGCCGAGGCGGTTGTGCGCCGCAGGGGCGGGTTCTATAGACGGGCGGCCGGTGGGCCGTGGCACAATTTCGGCAGAAGGGGCCGTCCTCGGGACGGCTGATCTCTAGAATCGCATGAGCGCAGCCGCTGCCTTCTTCTACCTGTTCGCAGGTGTGACCATCGCCTCGGGCTTCATGGTGATCGCCTCGCGCAATCCCGTGGCCTCCGTGCTCTTCCTCATCCTCGCCTTCGTGAACGCCGCCGGGCTGTTCGTGATGATGGGCGCCGAATTCCTCGCGATGATCCTCGTGGTCGTCTACGTGGGCGCCGTCGCGGTGCTGTTCCTGTTCGTCGTGATGATGCTCGACGTCGACTTCGCGCAGCTGCGCCAGGGCTTCCAGCAATACCTGCCCATCGGCGCGCTGATCGGCGCCGTCTTCCTGATCGAACTCCTGCTCGTTGTGGGATCGTGGACCATCGATCCCGGCCTCGTGCAGACGCCCCTCAACCCGGTGCCCCCGGCCGAGGCCGTGACCAACACCCAGGCGCTCGGCCGGGTGCTGTACACGGACTACGTCTTCTTCTTCCAGCTCGCCGGCCTGATCCTCCTCGTCGCGATGATCGGCGCCATCGTGCTCACCCTTCGCGACCGTCCGGGCGTCAAGCGCCAGAACATCTCGGTGCAGAACGCGCGCACGCAAGGCATGGCGGTGGAGACCCGCAAGGTACCCTCGCGCCAGGGCGTCGAAGTCTGATGGCCGATACCGGGAGACACCGCCGATGATCGGCCTGAGCCACTACCTGACAGTCGCGGCGATCCTGTTCACCCTGGGGGTGCTCGGCATCTTCGTGAACCGGAAGAACGTCATCGTCATCCTGATGTCCGTCGAGCTGATCCTGCTCGCGGTAAACATCAACCTCGTCGCCTTCTCCACGCACCTCAACGACATCACCGGACAGGTCTTCGCCCTGTTCGTGCTGACCGTGGCGGCGGCGGAAGCGGCCATCGGCCTCGCCATCCTCGTCGTGTTCTTCCGAAACCGCGGCTCCATCGCGGTCGAGGACGTCAGCATGATGAAGGGCTGAGCGGGAGGCCCATCCCCTTGACGCTCGGCGTCGCGCTCCGCGCGAAGCCGTTGCGGTGACACGAACCACAGGGCGCCGCCCCGGCTCCCGCGCCATGCGCGGATCCGAGCGCGTCCCAGGAGGCCGGACAAGCCAGCGATGTATCACGCGATCGTCTTCCTCCCGCTCGTCGGTGCGCTGCTCGCCGGCCTGTTCGGCCGCCAGCTCGGCCCGAAGCTCAGCGAGGGCATCACCACCGGGCTCCTCGCTTTCTCGGCTCTGCTCTCCTGGGGCGCCTTCCTGGAAGTGCCCGGCAGCGAGCACGCCACCCGCGTCCAGGTGGCGACCTGGTTCACCGCCGGCGACCTCGTGGTCGACTGGGCCTTCCGCATCGACACCCTGACGGTGATCATGCTGGTGGTCGTGACCTCGGTCTCGACCCTCGTGCACCTCTACTCCATCGGCTACATGGAGGAGGATCCGCATCGGCCGCGCTTCTTCGCCTACCTGTCGCTGTTCACCTTCGCCATGCTGATGCTGGTGACGGCCGACAACCTCGTGCAGATGTTCTTCGGTTGGGAGGGCGTCGGCCTCGCTTCCTACCTGCTGATCGGGTTCTGGTACGAGAAGCCTTCGGCGAATGCGGCCGCCATGAAGGCCTTCATCGTCAACCGCGTCGGTGATTTCGGCTTCTCGCTCGGCATCTTCCTCGTCTTCGTCCTCACGGGCTCGATCGCCTTCGACGGCATCTTCGCCCGCGCGCCCGAGATCAAGGACGCGACCTTCCACTTCCTCGGCTACGATTGGAGCGCCTGGACGCTCGCCTGCCTGCTGCTGTTCATGGGCGCCATGGGCAAGTCGGCGCAGTTCCTGCTGCACACCTGGCTGCCCGACGCGATGGAGGGGCCGACCCCCGTCTCCGCGCTCATCCACGCCGCAACCATGGTGACGGCCGGCGTGTTCATGGTTGCGCGCCTGTCGCCGCTGTTCGAACTCGCGCCGAACGCCCTCATCGTCGTCACGGTCATCGGCGGCATCACGGCGTTCTTCGCGGCCACGATCGGCCTCGTGCAGAACGACATCAAGCGCGTGATCGCCTACTCGACCTGCTCGCAGCTCGGCTACATGTTCGTGGCCCTCGGCGTCGGTGCCTATTCGGCCGCCGTGTTCCACCTCTTCACCCACGCCTTCTTCAAGGCGTTGCTGTTCCTCGGCGCCGGCTCGGTCATCCACGCGATGCACCACGAGCAGGACATGCGGAACATGGGGAATCTCCGCCGCTACATCCCCTTCACCTCCGCGATGATGACCATCGGCACGCTCGCGCTGATCGGCTTCCCGTTCACGGCCGGCTACTACTCGAAGGACGCGATCATCGAGGCGGCCTACGCCTCCACGCGGCCGGGCCACACGCTCGCCTTCCTGTGCACCGTCGTCGCCGCGCTGATGACGTCGTTCTATTCCTGGCGCCTGTTCTTCATGACCTTCGAGGGGCCCGCCCGCTGGGCCCATCACGGCGCGGCCCATCACGACGACCACCATGCGGCGGCACATGCATCGGCCCAGGCCGACGGCGCGCCGGGCCATCACGAGGGCGTCGCCCACGACGATCACGGCCACGACGTCGAGCCCGCCTCTCACAGCGCCATCGAGCACCACGATCATGCGCACACCCCGCATGAGAGCCCGCTGGTGATGACGATCCCGCTCGGCATCCTGGCTTTCGGCGCGCTCTTCGCCGGCCTGATCTTCAAGAACCGCTTCATCGGCGAGGGCATGGACAAGTTCTGGGGCCACGCGCTCGGCCACGGTCCCGACAACCACATCATGCACGACATCCACTCCGTGCCGGCGCTGGTGGCGTATTCGCCCTTCATCATGATGCTGATCGGCTTCGTGCTGGCCTATTGGATGTATATCCGCCGGCCCGAACTGCCCGGCCAGCTCGCCGCCCAGCAGCCGAGCCTGTACCGGTTCCTCCTCAACAAGTGGTACTTCGATGAACTCTACGACCGGATCTTCGTCCGGCCGGCCAAGGATTTCGGCAAGTTCCTCTGGAAGGAGGCCGACGGCCGGGTCATCGACGGCATGGGTCCGGACGGCATCGCCACCCGCGTCCTCGACGTGACCCGCGGCGTGGTCCGCTTCCAGACCGGCTACGTCTATCACTACGCCTTCGTCATGCTCGTCGGCGTCGCCGCCCTCATCAGCTGGTACATGCTGACCGGCTTGCCCAAGGTCGCCCATTGATGGCCGCTGTCACGTATCGGAGCGCCTGCTGATGTTCGGCCTCGGAATCCTCTCCGGCCTCCTCATCGTGCCGCTCTGCGGCGCGGCCTTCATCCTAACCCTCGGCGAGGAGACCGAGGCCTCGAAACGCAACGCCCGCTGGGCCGCGCTGATCACCACGCTGGCCACCTTCCTGCTCTCGCTGGTGGCCTGGGGCCGCTACGACGCGACGACCGCGAGCTTCCAACTCGTCGAGACCCATGCCTGGCTGAGCGAGACCACCCGGTTCAAGCTCGGGGTCGACGGCTTCTCGATGCCGCTGATCCTGCTGACCACCTTCCTGATGCCGTTCTGCATCGGCGCCTCGTGGCTCTCGGTGAACACCCGGGTGAAGGAGTATTTCGTCGCCTTCCTCGTCCTCGAGACGACGATGATCGGGGTGTTCTGCGCCCTCGACCTGGTGCTGTTCTACCTGTTCTTCGAGGCCGGCCTGATCCCGATGTTCCTCATCATCGGCATCTGGGGCGGCAAGCGGCGCATCTACGCCAGCTTCAAGTTCTTCCTCTACACCCTGCTCGGCTCGGTGCTGATGCTGCTCGCCATCATGGCGATGTACTGGCACGCCGGCACCACCGACATTCCGACCTTGCTGCACACCCGCTTCCCGGTCGGCATGCAGACCTGGCTCTGGCTCGCCTTCTTCGCCTCCTTCGCGGTGAAGATGCCGATGTGGCCGGTCCATACCTGGCTGCCCGACGCGCACGTGGAGGCGCCCACCGCCGGCTCGGTGATCCTGGCGGGCATCCTCCTGAAGATGGGCGGCTACGGCTTCATCCGCGTCTCGCTGCCGATGTTCCCGGACGCCTCCCACGCCTTCGCGCCGATGGTGTTCGCTCTCTCGGTGATCGCGATCATCTTCACCTCGCTGATCGCGCTGATGCAGACCGACATCAAGAAGCTCATCGCCTACTCCTCGGTGGCGCATATGGGCTTCGTGACGCTGGGCCTGTTCACGATGAACGAGCAGGGCATCCAGGGCGCGCTGTTCCTGATGATCTCGCACGGCATCGTCTCGGGCGCGCTCTTCCTCTGCGTCGGTGTGGTCTACGACCGGATGCACACCCGCGAGATCGCCGCCTATGGCGGCCTCGTGAAGCGGATGCCGCTCTACGCGGCGGCCATGATGGTGTTCACCATGGCCAATGTCGGCCTGCCCGGCACCTCCGGCTTCGTCGGCGAGTTCCTGGCCATGATGGGCGCCTTCCGGGCCAACCCGACGGTGGCCTTCTTCTCGGTCTTCGGCATCATCCTCTCGGCCGGCTACGCCCTTTGGCTCTATGCCCGGGTGATCTACGGAAAGCTCGAGAAGCCCAACCTGCAGGGCATCCTCGACCTGGATCTGCGCGAAAAGATCATCATCGCGCCCCTCGTCGCCCTGACGATCTACTACGGCGTCCACCCGGCCCCCGTGCTCGACACCTTCGCGCCCTCGACGGAAGCGTTGATGCAGAGCATGCGGACCGCGCTCTCGAACACGCAGACCGCTGCGGCCACCCTGCCGCCCGCGTCGCGCTGAAGGCTTTGACCCGATGAACGCCGCTCAGATCGTCCTGCCCGCGCTCGGACCCGCCCTGCCGGAGCTGATCCTCAGCCTCGGCGTGCTGGTGCTGATCCTCTATGGTGCGTTCCGGGGCGAGCGCTCCGCCGAAGGCGTCAACGTCGGCGCGCTGATCCTGCTGGTCGTCGCGCTGTTCGCGGTGATGTCCCAGTCGGGCGCCAAGGTGACGACGCTGAACGGCTCCTTCATCGTCGACAACTTCTCGAAGGTGATGAAGGCGCTGATCCTGATCGGCTCGGCGGCCACGATCCTGCTGTCTCGGGACTACTTCCAGCGCGCCCGCATCGACCGGTTCGAGTTCCCGATCCTGCTCGTGCTCTGCACGATCGGCATGATGGTGATGGCCTCGGCCAACGACCTCATCTCGCTCTACCTCGGACTCGAGTTGCAGTCGCTCGCCGCCTACGTCATCGCGGCCTTCCACCGGGACAATCTAAAGTCGACGGAAGCCGGGCTGAAGTACTTCGTCCTCGGCGCCCTCTCCTCGGGCATGCTCCTCTACGGCGCCTCCCTGGTCTACGGCTTCACCGGCACGGTCTCGTTCCCCGGCATCGTCGCGGCGCTCGACGGCACGGCGGGCCTCGGCATCGTGCTCGGCATCGTCTTCGTGGCGGCCGGCGTCGCCTTCAAGCTCGCGGCCGTGCCGTTCCACATGTGGACGCCCGACGTCTACGAGGGTTCGCCGACGCCGGTGACCGCCTTCTTTGCCTCGGCGCCCAAGATGGCCGCCATGGCGATGACGGTGCGGCTCTTCATCGGCGCCTTCCCGGACGTGACCGCCGTCTGGCAGCAGATCATCGTCTTCGTGGCCATCGCCTCGATGGCGCTGGGCTCGTTCGCCGCCATCGGCCAGCGCTCGCTCAAGCGCCTGATGGCCTACTCGTCCATCGGCAACGTCGGTTACGCCCTGGTCGGTCTCGCCGCCGGCTCGCAGGAAGGCATCCGCGGCGTCGTCGTCTACATGATCATCTACCTCGCGATGACGCTGGGCGCCTTCGCGGTGCTGCTGTCCCTGCGGCGCGGTGGCGAGATGTTCGAGACCGTGGACGATCTCTCCGGGCTTTCGCGCACGCATCCGATCCTGGCCTTCTGCCTCGCCGCGATGATGTTCTCGCTGGCCGGCATCCCGCCGCTCGCCGGGTTCTTCGCGAAGTACTACGTCTTCGCCGCCGCCATCAAAGCGGACCTCGTGGCGCTGGCGGTGATCGGCGTCGTCACCAGCGTGGTCGGAGCCTTCTACTACCTGCGCCTCGTCAAGGTGATGTACTTCGACGAGCCGGTCGCCGCCTACGAGCCGATGCCCCCGGGCCTGCGCATCGTCCTCGGCCTGGCGAGCGTGGTGGTGGTGCTGTTCTGGATCGTGCCGGCCCCGCTCGTTGGTGCCGCCGGTGCCGCCGCCAAGTCGCTGTTCTAGACCCTTGGACGGCTACGGCCTCGGCACCCTGGCGCGGGGGGAGGGCCACCGCCTCCACGTCCATGACCGCCTCGGCTCCACCAACACCGAGGCCCTGGATCTCTTCCGTGCAGGCGAGGCGGGGCCCCTCTGGATCGTCGCCCGGCGTCAGGATTCGGGCCGGGGCCGGCGCGGCAATGCCTGGCTGTCCGAGGCCGGCAACCTGACCGCGAGCCTGCTCTGGCCGGTGGACGCGATCGATCCGGCGCAAGTGCCGACGTTGGGTTTCGTCGCGGGCGTCGCGCTTGTCGCGGCGCTGAAGCGGGCGACCGAGGGCGGTTCGCTGGCCCTGGTGGGTGGCGGTTCGGCCGATCAAGGACGTCGCGGGTCCCCTCTCCTGAAAGGAGAGGGACAGGGTGAGGTGCGTGACCTCTCCGGAAATGGACCACACCTCACCCCAGCCCTCTCCGTCCAGGAGAGGGAGGCGCCGAATCCGGAAATCCGCAGTGATGTGGATGGCGCTTTATGCGCCTCAAAGTTCTTCGACCTCAAATGGCCGAACGACGTGCTGTCTTCGGGTGCCAAGCTCGCAGGGCTCCTGCTGGAGGCGGAGAGCCGGCCCGGCGGCGGCCGCGCGGTGGTGATGGGCTTCGGCGTCAACGTCGCTGCGACGCCACAGGGCTTGCCTTATCGCGCGACGTGCCTCAGGCAGAGAGGGTACGACACGCGCGCCGAGGATCTGTTCGTCCAGCTGACGGATACGATCGTCGACGCCGCGCGACTTTGGGATGGTGGCCGCGGGTTCTCAGGGATCCGCGAGCGCTGGATCGCCGACGCGGCCGGGATCGGTGCGCCGGTCTCCGTGCGGACAGGCGACACTCTCGTACACGGAATTTTCGAGACGATCGACGAGGCCGGGCGGCTCGTGGTCCGATCGGAGGATGGAACGCGACGGACCGTGACGGCGGGCGAGGTGCATTTGGGAACGGCCGCGACGGCGGCTTGAGGTTTTACGGACAATGACGACAGGGCAAGACGAACTCGTCTTCGTGCCGCTCGGCGGCGTGGGCGAGATCGGCATGAACGCGGCGCTCTACGGCTTCGGGCCGCCCAAGCGCCGCAAATGGATCATGGTCGATTGCGGAATGGGCTTTGCCGGCGAGGAGGGATTCCCCGGCATCGACCTGATGTTCCCGGATCTCAGCTTCATCGAGGAGCGCAAGGACGACCTCCTCGCCATCTTCATCACCCACGCGCACGAGGACCATATCGGCGCGATCGGTGAGCTTTGGCCCAAGCTCAAGGCGCCCGTCTACGCGACGCGCTTCGCCAAGAACCTGCTCGAGGCCCGCCGCCTCAGCGAGCCGGGTGCGCCCAAGGTCATTCTCAAGGAGATCCAGGCCGGCCGCCGCGTCCAGGTCGGGCCCTTCGAGATCGAGTACGTTCCGGTCTCGCACTCGATCCCCGAGTCGAACGCCGTCGCCATCCGCACGCCGCACGGCCTGCTGCTTCACACCGGCGACTGGAAGCTCGACCCGACCCCGATCCTCGGCGACGTGACCTCGGAGGCCACCTTCCGGGCGCTCGGCGACGAGGGCATCCTGGCGATGATCAGCGATTCCACCAACGTCGTGCGCGAGGGCCGCTCTCCGAGCGAGGCCGAGGTCGCCGCCACCCTCCGCGAGCTCATCGCCGACGCCCCCCACCGGGTCGCGGTGACCACCTTCGCCTCCAACGTCGCCCGCATGCGCGCGGTCGCCGAGGCGGCCCAGGCCTGCGGCCGCGAGGTCATCGCGGTCGGGCGTGCCATGGACCGGGTCATCGGCGTCGCGCGCGAGTGTGGCTTCCTCGACGGCCTTCCGGAATTCCGCTCGTCGGACAGCTATGGCTACCTGCCCCGGGACAAGGTTGTCGCGCTGCTCACGGGCTCGCAGGGCGAAGAGCGGGCGGCCCTCGCCCGCGTCTCCCGCGACGACCACCCCGACATCACCCTGGCGGCCGGTGACCGCGTCATCTTCTCCTCCCGGGCCATTCCCGGCAACGAGCGGGCGGTGGGTGCGATCATCAACGACCTCATCAACGCCGGCATCGAGGTGGTCACCGACCGCACGAAGCTCGTCCACGTCTCGGGCCATCCCCGGCGCGACGAGATGGCGGAGATGTACGCCTGGACCCGTCCGCAGACGGCGATCCCCGTGCACGGCGAGGCCCTCCACCTGGACGAGCACGCGCGCTTCGCCAGGGCCCAGGGCGTGCCGAATATCGTCAAGGCCCGCAACGGCAGCGTGGTGCGCCTCGCCCCCGGCACGCCGGAGATCGTCGACCACGTCAAGGCCGGGCGCCTGTTCAAGGACGGCAACGTCCTGATCGACGGCAAGGACCGGGCCATCCCCGAGCGCCGCAAGCTTTCGCAGGCCGGGCTCGTGTCGGTGGCCATCGCCATCGACGTTCAGGGCGAGATCCTGGGCGAACCCGCCATCGACATCATCGGCCTGCCCAATCGCGGCCGCACCGGCCAGCCGATGCTGGACGTGGTGGTCGATTCCGTCTCGCGCACGCTCTCGGGGCTGTCGAAGCCCAAGCGCAAGGACGCCGAGGCGGTCGAGAAGGCCGTCGACCGGGCGATCCGCTCGGCGGTGAACGAGGTCTGGGGTAAGAAGCCCGCCTGCCACGTGCAGGTGGTGGAGGTCTAGTGCTGAAACCCTCCCCCCTCTGCGGGGGAGGGTGCCTGCGGAGCAGGCGGGAGAGGGGGAAGCCTTCTTCGGAAGCGGCGCTCCCCTCATGCGGGACTTCGTCCCGGCCCGACCCGCTTCGCGGGCCACCCTCTCCCGTAGGGGGGAGAGGGATTGTTTGCGTCGCGGATTTTTCGAAGGGGAGCAAACCATGATCGGACGCCTGAATCACGTCGCCATCGCGGTCCGCGATCTCGACGCCGCCTGCGCCATCTACCGGGACACCCT
>NZ_JAKSYI010000089.1 GCF_022829285.1 Methylobacterium sp. J-078 | reverse complement strand
CGGAGCGGATGACACGGCCGGGCGGACGGATCAGTGAGAGCAACCTACCGGCTTCCAGCGCCGTCCAGCGCCGAACGGTCCTCCTCCCACGACCGCCCGGCCTTCGACAATCCCGGGATCCTGTGGCGCCTCGTGGTGTTGGGCCTCTCCACCCGCTAGCCCCTCGCCGACTTGCGCGCGGTGGTCGGGCGCGTGCGCCTGCCTGATTCCGGCGGGGGGAGGCGTCGCGATCAGGTGCGAGACCTCGTGGCGGGGCAGGGCGGGTTGGACGTGGTCCAGCACCGGCTGATGCCGCCGGACGGTGCCGGCATGGACTGGGCCCGCCTCGTCGGTGCGCCCCTGGCCGGTCTGATCGGCCTCGCCACGCCCTGGCTCGGCCGGCCCCTGGCGGAGGGGCTCGTGGTGGCTCTCTGGCCG
>NZ_JAKSYI010000086.1 GCF_022829285.1 Methylobacterium sp. J-078 | reverse complement strand
GGGCCAGTGCCGCCGCGGGGCCGGTGTCGAGGGCGAGGGCCATCAGGCGCGCTCCTGCAGGGCGGCGGGGGAAGCCGGCACGGAGGCCGGGCGCAGGACGCGCTTCAAGACCTCGTCCTTGGGGCCGAAGGCCTGGGCGCGGCCGTCGGCCATCATCAGGATGAGGTCGAGGGCGGCGAGCGCGGAAGGGCGGTGGGCGATGACGATGCAGACGCCGCCGCGCCGGCGGACCCCGAGGATCGCCCCCGTGAGCGCGTTCTCGCCCTCGGCGTCGAGGTTGGCGTTGGGCTCGTCGGGGATGACGAGGAAGGGGTCGCCGTAGAGGGCGCGCGCCAGGCCGATGCGCTGGCGCAGGCCGGCCGAGAGCCCCGCCCCACCCTCGCCGATGCGGGTGTCGTAGCCCTCCGAGAGGCGCAAGATCAGCTCGTGCACGCCCGCCGCCCCGGCGGCGGCGGTCACCGCCTCCGGGGTGGCGGCCGGATCGAAGAGGGCCTTGTTCTCCGCGATGGTACCGGCGAACAGCTCGATCTCCTGGGGCAGGCAGCCGATCTGGGGCGCGAGGCAGTCGGGCGACCACTGGACGCGGGCCGCCCCGTCGGGGCGGTCCTTGCCGCGCACCGCAGGCCAGAAGCCGACGATGGCCCGCACTAGGCCCGACTTGCCCGAGGCCGG
>NZ_JAKSYI010000085.1 GCF_022829285.1 Methylobacterium sp. J-078 | reverse complement strand
CCCCCGCAACTGTAAGCGGCGAGCCCATCATCAGCACGTCACTGGGTCTTCGGGCCTGGGAAGACGATGAGAGGGCGGTGACCCGCGAGCCAGGAGACCGGCCGTCAGTCGGGGTCACACGCTAAACGCATCGGGCGGGGTGTCCTGATGGGTGTCGATGCGTTCGGCTGTCCTCACGACAGGCAATCTGCTAGGCATCGTTCGGGGTGAGGTGCCACAGACGTCCGCCGTGTCGTGTCCCGTGTCCTGTCGCTACCGATACGCGTGCCTGCGAACGCTCTCTCTCGTCTCGCCCGTCCTCTCCGTCTCCCCCCTGGC
>NZ_JAKSYI010000083.1 GCF_022829285.1 Methylobacterium sp. J-078 | reverse complement strand
GCGGGCGCCCGCGTACAGGACAGGATCCGCCATGCTCAGCCTCGTACCGGTGGCCGGCATCGACGTCGGCAAGCACGTCCTCGACCTCGGGTTCCATCCCGCCGCCAAACCGCTCCGGTGTGACAACACCCCGACCGGCATCGAATGCCTGATCGACGCCCTGCGCCAGCGCGGCGTGCTGCGCGTCGCCCTCGAGGCGATCGGCTCCTATGCCCATCCCGTCACGACGGCCCTGGCCGAGGCCGGCTTTGCGGTCGCCCTGGTCGATCCGCGCCGGGTCCGGGCCTTCCGCACGGCGGAAGGACAGATCGCCAAGACCGACCGGCTGGACGCCGCGCTCATCGCGCGCTTTGCTCAGCGCATGCCCGAGCACCTGCACCCCGCGCCCGAGCCCGATCAGGTCCGGCTCAAGGCGCTCTCGACCCGTCGGCGCCAGATCACCGAACTGATCGCCATGGAGAAGACACGTCTCAAGCAGGCTCTCGATCCGCTGGTGGCCGACAGTCACCGGGCGGTGATCGAGACCCTGGAGAGGGCGTGCGCGGCCATCGAGGCGGAACTCGATCAGCGCATCGGCGCCGATCCGGGCCTGGCCCGCAGACGCACGATCCTCACCTCGATCCCGGGGATCGGCCGGCGCATCGCGACCGTGCTGATCACCGACATGCCCGAACTCGGACGGCTCGACCGCAAGGCCGCCGCGAGCCTCGCCGGCATGGCCCCTCATCCCACCCAGAGCGGGAGCCATCCCGGACGTCACGCCATCGCGGGCGGTCGCCCCTGCCTGCGCACCGCGTTCTATATGGCCGGCATGGTCGCGGCCCGAACGTGCCCGGCCTTCAAGGTGCCCTACCGGGCCATGCGAGACGCCGGCAAACCCGCCAAGGTCGCCATCATCGCCATGGGCCGGCGTCTCGTCGTCCTCGCCAACGCGCTGGTCAAGGACAACAAAACCTTC
>NZ_JAKSYI010000081.1 GCF_022829285.1 Methylobacterium sp. J-078 | reverse complement strand
CAACATGCGCGACCCCAACAGCCTGTTCCTCACCCAGGCCTTCCGCATGCGCAACCGCGACCTCGTCTACGTCTCCAACGCCCCCTTCACCGAGGTCCAGAAGGTCCTCTCCGTCTTCTCCACCGTCACCGCCCCCGTCTCTGCCGGCGCATCCCTCTACGCCACCGCCCGGTAAGGGCGGCGCACTCAGGCCCCCCTTGCGTTCTTCCGCGCCATCCCGCAGGGGTCCTACGGTCCGGTCGCGCCGAACGCACGCGCCGGGCCGTCGCTTCGGCGCGCGTGCCGAACCTTGGCGGCTGGCCGTCCCGGCCGATCCGTCTATATTCTTCGCGAGGTCGACCGAGGCGTGAGACGGGGCGGCATGAGGTTCAGGCGCGCGGTCCGGCGCATCGGGCTCGCAGGCGGCGTCTTTGGTTTGGCCGGCGGCGCCTTCGGTTTGGCCGGCGGCGCCTTCGGGCTGGCCGCCGCCCAGGTCTTCGGTGCGGTCGCGGCCCGGGCGGACGTGGTGATCGGTGTCGCCGTGCCCCGCTCCGGCGCCTATGTGGGTGTGGGCGAACAGGTGCTGCGCGGCGTCCAGGCCGCCGCTCGCGACGCCAATGCCAAGGGCGGCCTCGACGGGCAGACCATCGTGCTCGACGTGCAGGACGATGCCTGCGATTCCAACAAGGCCGTGGCGGTGGCCAACCACTACGCCGCGCAGGGCGTGCGCCTCGTGGTCGGCCATGTCTGCTCCAACGCGTCCCTCGCCGCATCGGAAGTCTATGCCGCCAACGGCACCGTGATGATCACCGCGGCCTCGGTCGCCGCCAAGCTCACGGATCGCGGCCTGCCGACGATCTTCCGGGCCTGCGGACGCGACGACGATCAGGCCAAGCTCTCGGCCACGGTGCTCGCCGAGCGGTTTCGCGAGAAGAAGATCGCGATCCTCAACGATCTGACGCCCGGCTCGCGCAACCTCGCCGCCGCCACGAAGGAGAACCTCAACCGCATCGGCATCAACGAGGCGGTCGCCACCGCCTTCGCGGCGGGCGACGCCGACGACGCGGCGCTCGCCGACCGCTTGAGGGAGGCCGGCATCGCGGTGGCGTATTACGGCGGGGATGCCCGCGAGATGGGCCGCCTCGTGCGGATCTCGGCCGAGCGGGGCTTCAAACCGCAATGGTTCGGCACCTCCGCCATCGCCACCCAGGAATTCGCCACCATCGCGGGGCCGGCGAGCAACGGCGTGCTGATGACCTTCTACCTCGACCCGCGCCGCAAGCCCGAGGCCGCCGCCGTGGTCGCCGCCTTCAAGGCTGAGGGTGTCGATCCCGAGGGCTCCACCATCTACGGCTACGCCGCCCTCCAGGCCCTGGTGGCGGCCGGCAACTTCGCCCGCACCACGGACGCCAAGCGCATCGCCACCACGCTCCACACGGAACGCTTCGACCTCGTGCTCGGCTCGGTGGGCTTCGACAACAAGGGCGACGTCACCGCCCAGGGCTATGTCCTCTACGTCTGGAACGACGGCGCCTTTACGTATGCCAAATAGCCTCTATGGCGAGCCGCCCCGGCGCCGGGGCGCGGCCGGCCTGTGTCCGGATTGACCGTTTCGGGATCGTTTCCGGTGCTTCGTCGTTCGTGAACGGCGGACACCCGGGCCGCCTGCCGGCGGTCCGGCGCGTAGTCGGGACGATTCGAGATCTTGCAGCGAGGCGTCATGCCCCCATCCTCCGTGCGCCCCCCCGCGGGGCGCCGCGCTTTTCTCTCCGCGGGTCTCGGCGGCGCGGCCGCCGCCCTCGCGGCCCCAGCCCGCGCCCAGGGCGCCCCGGATCTCCGCTGGCGCCTCGCCTGTGCCTATCCAAAGAACCTCGACATCCTGTTCGGCGCCACCGAGATGCTGGCCCGCCTCGTCGCCGAGGCCACCGACGGGCGCTTCCAGATCCAGCCCCTGGGACCGGGCGAGCCGGTGGCCGCCGCCGGCCTCCTCGACGCGGTCGCCGCCGGCACCGTCGAGATGGGTTACGGCCCGGCGACCCTGGGCCTGGCCAAGGACCCGACCTTCGCACTCGCCGGCGCCATGCCCTTCGGTTTGAACGCCCGGGGCCAGGCCGCCTGGTGGCTCCAGGGCGGGGCCGCCGAACTGTTCGGGGAGATCTTCGCCAAGCACGGCCTCGTGGCCCTGCCGGCGGGCAATACCGGGGCGCAGATGGGCGGCTGGTTCCGCCGCGAGATCAAGACGGTGGCCGACCTCCAGGGCCTGAAGCTGCGGATCGGCGGCCTCGGGGGGCAGGTCCTGGCCAAGCTCGGGGCGGTGCCGCAGGCGACGTCGGGTCCGGAGATCTATGCCGCCCTGGAAACGAAGGCCATCGACGCCGCCGAATGGATCGGCCCCTACGACGACGAGAAGCTCGGCCTGCAGAAGGTCGCGCCGACCTACCACTATCCCGGGTTCTGGGAGGGCGGCTCGATGCTGCACGCCTGGTTCAACGCCGAGGCCTGGAAGGGCCTGCCGAAGGGCTATCGGACGATCCTCCAGGCCGCCGCCGCCCAGGTCCATGCCGACGTTCAGGCCAAGTACGATGCGCGCAATCCGCGCGCCCTGCGCCGCCTCGTGGCCGGGGGCGCGCAGCTGCGTCCCTTCCCCCAGGAGGTGATGGAGGCCGCGCTCAAGGCCGCCAACGACGTATATGCGGAGATCGGGGCCAAGAACGCCGACTTCAAGCGCGTCTACGAGGCCCTGAAGACCTTCCGGAACGAGGAGTATCTCTGGTTCCAGGTAGCGGAATACACCTACGACAACTTCATGATCCGCGCCCGCGCCCGGGGCTGACCGGTCGATTCGGGACAGAAAAAAGGCCGCTCCGAAGAGCGGCCCGAAGTCTAGGGAGGAAACGCCCAAGGAGGGCAGCGAAACCGCGACGCCATCGCGTTCCCGCAATGCACAATCTGATCCTCTCCCCGGGAAATGCAAGGTGGTTAGGGCAGGGTCCCTGTCGCTTTTCGTGTCCGACCGCACATTGAGCGGTTTCTGTCGCCAAAATGACGCATCCGCCGATACGGCGAAGGATCATCGGCGGAGCTGGCGCCCTGACGCGGTGAACGCACCTTACGGCGTTGTTCGAATTCAGGTTTCGCGACCGGGATTGCTGCGCTTCGCGCGGTCCGATCCTGCCGGAACGGCGGGGATTGCATCCCGCGCCGAACGTGCCGGGCGCTCTACTTCTCACCACGATCCAGGAAGCGATGGCGGACGATGGCGATTCAGGCGGGACGAATTCGGGTTCTCAAGGATGTCGAGCCCCGCGGGGACGGGCGCTACGTGCTCTACCTCCTGCAGCAGGCGAACCGCGCGCACGAGAACCCGGCGCTCGAACTGGCGATCGAGGAGGCGAACCGGCTCGGCCTGCCGGTGCTCGCCTGCTTCGGGCTGCTCGACGGCAAGAACGGCTTTCCCGAGGCCAATGCCCGGCACTACGCCTTCCTGCTCCAGGGCCTCGCCGACGCGGCGTCCGGCCTCGAGGCCCGGGGCATCGGCTTCTGCCTGCGCAAGGCCTCGCCCGCTCGAGTTGCCATCGACCTGGCCGAGGACGCCGCCCTCCTCGTCCTCGACCGGGGCTACCTCGCGATCCAGAAACGCTGGTACGCTGAGATCGTGGAGGCCGTCGACGCCCGGATCGTGCAGGTCGAGGGTGACGTCGTGGTGCCGGTGGAAGTCACCTCGGGGAAGCACGAATATGCCGCCCGCACCCTGCGCCCGAAGCTGCACAAGCACCTCGACGACTACGTCGCGCCCCTGACCGCCCGCAAGGTGAAGCACGCGGCCAAGCGCGGCCTGCCGAAATCCGAGGTCGACATCGCTGACCCGGCGGCGGTGCTGGCTGGCATGAGCCTCGACCGGATCGTCGGCCCGGTGCGGCGCTTCACCGGGGGCGAGACTGAGGCGCGCCGACGCCTGAAAGCCTATCTCGAGGGCCCCTTCGCCAGTTACGGCAGCGACCGTAACCGGCCGGAGGCCGGGGCGGCCTCGCACATGAGCCCTTACCTGCATTTCGGGCAGATCTCCCCGGTGGAGATCGTGCGGGCGGTGCGGGCCGCCAAGGCCGGCGGCCGGGAGGATAAGGCGGCTTACGTCGAGGAGGTCGTCATCCGCCGCGAACTGGCGATGAACCACGTCCACTACACGGAGGGCTACGACGACTATGCGCGCGCCGTGCCCGAATGGGCCCGCAAGGTCCTGGCCGAGCATGCCGACGATCCGAGGCCGAAGACCTATACCGAGACCGAACTCGCGGAGGGCCGGACGCACGACGTCTACTGGAACGCCGCCCAGGCCGAGATGCGCGAGACCGGCTACATGCACAACCACCTGCGCATGTACTGGGGTAAGAAGATCCTCGAATGGTCGCCCAGCCCCGAGGAGGGCTTCGCCCGGACGCTCAGGCTCAACAACCGCTACTTCCTCGACGGCCGCGACGCGAACTCCTTCACCAACGTCGCCTGGGTCTACGGCCTGCACGACCGCCCCTGGGCCCGGCGCAAGATTTTCGGCACCGTGCGCTACCAGAGCGAAAATTCCCTGCGGAAATTCGATGCCAAGGCTTACCTGAAGACCGTCGAGGCGCTTTGCCGGGCGGAAGCCGAGAACGCGGCCTGAGGCCCGCCTGGGTATGCCCCTTGCCTGAGCCCTCCGCCGACGCGCCTTTCCCGAGTTCCCGCCCCGAGCCCCGGACCGCATGCCCCCCGCCCGTCCCCCCAAGGTGCTGCGCGTCAAGGTTCTGGAGGCCAAGGTTTTCCGGGCCAAGGTCCGATCCCGGGTGACGCCGGGCATGCGGCGCCTGCGCGGGGCCACCCGCGACGCGTTCGGGCTGTGGCGCCACCGCCTGCTGTTCCTCGTCGGCGGCATCGGCGTCGGCCTCGCCGCCGTCTTGATGGCGGAACTGGCCGACGCGGCGCAAGGGGGCTTCCGGCGGGTGCTCGGCCTCTCGCCCCTGGCAGCCCTCGGCCTGACGCCCCTCGGGTTCGCCCTCTGCGCCTGGCTCGCCCGCGACGTCTTTCCGAACGCACAGGGGTCGGGCATCCCCCAGGTGATCGCGGCGCGCCAGACCGGGCGGCTCGCCCTGCGCCGGTCCCTGGTCTCCCTGCGGGTCGCGGCGGGCAAGATCGTGGTGATGAGCCTCGGCCTGCTGTTCGGCGCCTCCACGGGGCGCGAGGGGCCGACGGTGCAGGTCGGGGCCGCCATCATGGCGGCGGCCGGACACCTCACGCCGGAGCGGGTGCCGGGACTCCTCCTCGCCGGCGGTGCGGCCGGCGTGGCGGCAGCCTTCAACACGCCGCTCGCCGGCATCGTCTTCGGCATCGAGGAACTCGGCCGGGCCTACGAGGCTCGCACGGGCGGGCTCATCGTCGCCGCCATCGTGGCGGCCGGCCTCACCGCGATGGCGCTGACCGGCAACTACACCTATTTCGGCACCGCCAGCGCCGCCCTGCCCTTCGGGCCGGGCTGGATCGCCGTGCCGGTGCTCGGGGCGCTGGGGGGCCTGGCCGGCGGCGGCTTCTCCCGCATCGTCATCCTGTTCGCGCGCGGCCTGCCCGGGCGCCTCGGGGGCGCCATCGCCGCCCGGCCGATCGCCTTCGCGGCGGCCTGCGGCCTCGGGGTCGCCCTGTGCGGCCTCGCCTCGGGCGGCACGGTCTACGGCACCGGCTACGAGGAGGCGCGCAGCCTCCTGCACGGCACGGCGGACCCGCATCCCGATTTCGCGCCCCTGAAGTTCCTCGCCACCCTGCTGTCGGCGATCAGCGGCATTCCCGGCGGCCTGTTCGCCCCCTCACTCAGCGTCGGGGCCGGCCTCGGGGCCGCCCTGCACGGCTGGTTCTCCGGCGTGCCGGTGGCCGCCCTGGTGCTCATCGGCATGGTCGCCTACCTGACCGGCGCCCTGCAGGCGCCGATCACCGCCTTCGTCATCGTCACCGAGATGACCCAGGACCACGCCCTGATGATCCCCCTCATGGTCGCGGCGCTGATCGCCGACGCGGTCTCGAAGGCGGTCTGCCGCGAGGGGCTCTA
Source organism: Methylobacterium sp. J-078 (assembly GCF_022829285.1). Lineage (GTDB taxonomy): Bacteria > Pseudomonadota > Alphaproteobacteria > Rhizobiales > Beijerinckiaceae > Methylobacterium. The sequence goes on along the minus strand of NZ_JAKSYI010000081.1, from coordinate 82,377 downwards.
CCACGCCCTGGCGCACATCCTCCTGGAGCGGGCCGGAACGGACGCCCGTCCGGCGGCACCGGCGCCGGCGGCGCCCCCCGGACCCGCCGCGTAAAACAGCCGAGCTTGGGCGGAACGCTTGCGTCCCCAGGTGGTTATCGGTCGGTTCCGCGATCTGGAGTGTTGCGCATGACCCTGTTGAAATGGGCCCTCATCTGTTTCGTGATCTCCCTCATCGCGGGCGGCCTCGGCTTCACCGGTATCGCCTCGGGCGCCGGCTCCCTGGCCCGCATCCTGTTCGGCCTGTTCCTGCTGGTGGCCATCGTCATCGTGGTCGTCGCCTTCGCCATCGGGCAGGCGGTGTTCTAGGCCCAGGCCGATGCCGGAGCGGATCGCCCTCGTCACCGGAGCGACCTCCGGCATCGGCACGGAGACGGCCCTGGGTCTGGCGCGGGCGGGGTTCCGCGTCGGCCTCGTCGGCCGGGATGCCGACCGGACCGGCCGGACCGCCGCCCGGATCCGGGAGGCCGTGCCCGGTGCCGTGATCGACGGCTTCGTGGCCGACCTCGCGTCGCAGGCCGAGGTCCGGCGCCTCGCGGCCGATGTGCGGGCGCTGTATCCGCGCCTCCACGTGCTGGTGAACAATGCCGGCGCGATCTTCGACCGGCACGCCACGACGGTGGACGGCATCGAGCGGACCTGGGCGCTCGATCATCTCGCCTATCTGCAGCTCAGCCTCGAGATTCTCGATCTCCTGAAGGCCGCCGCACCGGCCCGCATCGTCAGCGTCGCCTCCACGGCGCATCGGCGCGGCCGCATCGCCTTCGACGATATCGGCCACGCCCGGGATTACAGCGCGATCACGGCCTATTCCCAGGCCAAGCTCGGCAACGTTCTGTTCAGCGCCGCCCTGGCCCGGCGGCTGGCCGGCAGCGGCGTCACCAGCAACGCCCTGCATCCCGGCGTCATCGCCAGCGGGTTCGCGTCCGGGACCGGCGGCTGGTTCGGCTTCGGCTGGCGGTTGATCCGCCCCTTCCTGTCGAAGCCCGAGGACGGTGCCAGAACCTCGATCCACCTCGCGACCTCTCCCGAGGTGGAGGGCGTCACGGGGCTCTACTTCGACCGCTGCAAGCCCGTCGAGCCGTTGGCCCGGGGGCGGGACGAAGCCCTGCAGGAACGCGTCTGGGCCTTGAGCCTCAAGCAACTCGGCCTGGCCGAACCGGGCGGCTGAAACGCCGATACCGAGCTTCCGCCCAGGAGAAGGCAGCGCGATCATCCGGCAAGCATGACTGTTTGAAAACGTTTTCATGCACTGCACGCATGCCCCCTCCCACATGGAAGCGATTGCATGGTGCGGTGCGGAATGGCATTTCATCGCCATGCACCGCGGCGATGGCGTCGCCGCGGTGTGCCCTTCTTGGGCGTTTCCTCCCTAGACTTCAGGCCGCTCCCTCACCGGGGCGGCCTTTTTTCTGTCCGGGACCGGCGTTTTATCCGTCAGTTGGCGCGCCGACAAGCAAAATTGTGCGCAAACGCACATCATTTCGAGGATGTTATCCTGCGCCGGCGCAACGCACGCCGGCGCGTGGGCGGGCTCAGGCGGCCGGCGCCTCGGTCAGGAAGGCGCCCGACAGGGCCTGTCCGATCAGCGCCCGGGTCTCGGCGACGCCGTAGAGGGCGATGAACGAGCCGAAGCGGGGCCCGCGGGCTTCCCCGAACAGCACGTTGTAGATCGTGCCGAACCAGGCCTGCGACACGCCGGGGCGCCCGTCCGGGCTCTTCGCCTTGCCCGACAGGTCGGGGAAGTGACGGCGCCCGACCTCGTAGACCACCGCCTGCAGCCCCTCCGGATCGACGGAACCCTCGTGCGCGGCCAGCGTCGCGGAGAGGTCCTCCAGCGCCGCCCGCTCGGCCTCGGTGGCGGCCCGGTAGGTCTTGGCGGGGCGCACGAGATCGCGGAAATAGGCCAGCGCGTGGCCGACGAGGCGGGCCAGCACCGGGTGGCTCTCCGGTCCCACATCCGGGTCGTAGCGGCGGATGAAGCCCCACAGCACCGCCGGATCCTCGGTGTTGGCCACCGCCGCGAGGTTGAGGAGCATGGCGAAGGTGAGCGCGCCGCCCTTGCCGACGGCTTCCGCCGCCGGCGGATGCCCGGCATGCAGATGCCAGACCGGGTTGCCGAGCTTCTGGGCCGGCTCCTGGGTCGGGTACTTCTCCAGGAAGCTGAGGTAGTCGTCGACCTGGCGCGGGATCATCTCCACGAACAGGCGCTTGGCCTCGCGCGGCTTGTTGTACATGAACAACGCCAGGCTGTCGGCGGTGCCGTAGACCAGCCAGTCGTCGATCGAAAGGCCGTTGCCCTTCGACTTCGAGATCTTCTTGCCGTCCTTGTCGAGGAAGAGCTCGTAGTTGAAGCCCTCCGGCGGCTCGCCCCCAAGCGCGCGTGCGATTTCCCCTGAGAGCTTCACGGAATCGATGAGGTCCTTGCCGGCCATCTCGTAGTCGATGCCCAGCGCCACCCAGCGCATGGCCCAGTCGGGCTTCCACTGCAGCTTGGCATGGCCCCCCGTCACCGGGGTCTCGTAGCCCTCGCCGGTCTTCGGGTCGCGCCAGACCAGGGTGCCGGCCGAGACCCGGACCTCGTCGATGGCGACCTGCATCACCTCGCCCGTCACCGGATGGATGGGCAGGAACGGCGAGTAGCTCGCCGAGCGCTCGGCGCGCAGCGAGGGCAGCATGATCGCCATCACGGCCTCGTAGCGCTCCAGCACCGTGAGCAGGGCCGTGTCGAACACGCCCGAGCGGTAGCACTCGGTCGCCGAGCGGAACTCGTAGTCGAAGCCGAAGGCGTCGAGGAAGCGGCGCAATTCGGCGTTGTTGTGGGCGCCGAAGCTGTCATGGGTGCCGAACGGGTCCGGCACCCGGGTCAGCGGCTGGTTCAGGGCGCCGATCAGCAGGGGCTTGTTCGGCACGTTGTCCGGCACCTTGCGCAGGCCGTCCATGTCGTCCGAGAACGCGATCAGCCGGGTCGGCACGCTGTCGTTGGTGAGAACCCGGAAGGCGTAGCGCACCATGGAGGTTCGCGCGACCTCGCCGAATGTGCCGATATGCGGCAGCCCCGAGGGCCCGTAGCCGGTCTCGAACAGGACCTCCGATTTCGGCCGGCGCTCCAGCCGCGCCACGAGCTTGCGCGCCTCCTCGAAGGGCCAGGCGGCAGCGGTGGCGGCCGCCGCGATGAGATCGGGATCGGAGGGAAGCGGGGACGGCATGGACAGCGTCAGTTCTGCAAGAAGTGTCGGGGGTGATGGGTCGAGACCGGCGGCACCGTAGGGAGCGCGTCCCGGAGGGTCAACGTGAGGCCGAGCGCCCTGCGCCGGGGACATGGCAGCCGCCCCGCCCCCCGGCCCCCGGCTTCATACGTCTGCCGTGTCTCCCTGCGAGACAGCACGCGTCGCTCGGCCCGGCTGCCTGAGCGGAGCCCGGATCCGCCGTCCCGCAGGGGCCGAACGGATCGCGCAGGAAAGGCCCCATGACCGCGTCCGTCCTCCCGCACGTGTCCGTCACCGACACGCCCGAGATCCGCGCCACCCGGCTCCTGTTCCTCATCGTCGGCTTCGGCGTCGCGGCCTGGGCGCCCCTGCTGCCCCTCGTGAAGGCGCGGGCGGGCCTCGACGACGCCACCCTCGGGCTGCTCCTGCTCTGCCTCGGCATCGGGTCGCTCGCCACCATGCCGGTGGCGGGGACGCTCGCCGGGCGCTTCGGCACCCGCCCCGTCCTGGCCGCCGCCGTGCTCGTCACCGGGGCGGCGCTGGTGGTCCTGTCGCGTGCCGCCGGCCTGCCCGTCCTCGCCGCGGCCCTGACTGGGCTCGGGATCGGTCTCGGCCTCCTCGACTGCCTGATGAACCTGCAGGCCGTGGCGGTGGAGCGCCGGTCGGCACGGCCGATGATGTCGGGTTTCCACGGCCTCTACAGCCTCGGCTGCATCCTGGGCGCGGCCGGCTTCAGCGCCCTCCTGAGCCTCGGCCTGACGCCTTCGGCCGCCACTCTGGCGGTGGTCGCCGCCATCGCGGCCGCCTTCCTCGCCGCCCTGCCCGGCATCCTGCCGGCCTTGGGGAGCGAGTCGCACGGCCCGGCCTTCGCCCGGCCGCGGGGGCCGGTGCTCCGCATCGGGCTCCTGTGCTTCGTGGTCTTCCTCACTGAGGGCTCGGCCCTCGACTGGAGCGGCGTCTTCCTGATCCAGGAGCGCGGCCTCGATCCGGCTCGCGCCGGCCTCGGCTACGCGGCCTTCTCGCTGACGATGACGGTGGGCCGGCTCACCGGCGACGCCCTCGTGCGCCGGATCGGGCGCCGCCGCATCGTCGTGCTGGGTGCGCTCCTGGCGGCGGGCGGCCTCGGCCTCGCGATCGCCGTGCCCCTCTGGCCGGTGACGCTCCTCGGCTACGCCCTGGTGGGGGCGGGCTGCGCCAACATCGTGCCGGTGCTGTTCACCGCCGCCGGCCGTCAGAACGCGGTGCCCGCCGCCCTCGCGATCCCGGCCGTGACCACGCTCGGCTATGCCGGGGTGCTCGCGGGCCCCGCCGCCATCGGGCTCTTCGCCCATGCCACCAGCCTGACGCTCGCCCTCCTCGTGGTGGCCGCCCTCCTCGTCGTCGTCGCGGCCGGCGCCCGGCGGCTGCGCACCTGAGGGGTGCGCGAGGGCGTTCGAGGATGTGGGTCGGCCGGAATCCTCCCGCGCGGCACCCCGTGGACGGGACCTCGGTTCAAGGACCCGAATGAAAGCGCAACGGGACAGTGGCGGTCAGCCGATCGGCCTTCAAGTCAGGCGGAAAGGGTGGAAATGTCGAGCCCACCCGCACGGCCGCCAGGGCGAGTGCATCGATGTAGGGCGAGCCGGACGGCATCTTGATCGTCGAGGCTGAAACGGTACCGCTCCTCTCCACCGTGAACACGACGGTGGCCACCCCGCCGGAGAGCGTGCGGTATCCGCTGCTCCTCATGCGGCGATAGATGATCCGTGCGAGGGTCAGCTGATAGTCCGGGCTTACGCCTTGGAATCGCGGTTCAAATCCCTCCCGCGCCTGGAGCCGGCCCGCTGCGGACATGAGGAGGATGCAGGCGGCGAGAAGGATGAGATGGCGCATGGACGGGGTCGTGCCTGGCAAGGAAGACGTGCATCGGCGTCCGGAAAAGCAATCGCAGGTTCGGCACGCGCGCGCCATGGTCCTGGACGTGGAATTCCCGAGTCTTCCTACGCCACGCGCAGCGTCCCTCGGCAGGCCTCGCCGGCGCGGAAGGTGGCTCGCGGCGGCGTTTCGAGGCGTCCGCTGCGGACACTCCCCGTGACGAAGCGGGCTTCGTCGCACCGTGCGATCCGCGCGGCCGCACCATGAAGCGCGGATCGCCCGCTCTCTGCGCATCCGGAGCAGGAAGCGCCAATTCCCGTCAGAACGGGCTCACGGGGAAGAACCGCAGGTACAGCTCGGCGTACTTCCCCTCGTCCCAGAGACGCTGAAGGGCGTCGTCGAGCGCCCGCGACAGGGCCGCGTCGTCGGCGCGGGTGACGAGGCCGATGCCCTCGCCGAAGTAGCGGTTCTCCAGGTAGTCGCCCCCGGTGAAGGCGCAGCAATTGGCGGCCTCGGCGCCGCCTATCCAGAGGGCGAGGTTCAGGCCGTCGGCGAAGACGTAGTCGACCTCGCCCCGGCGCAGGGCCCCCTCGGCGGTGGCGAGATCGGTGAAGTCCTTGGCCGCCGCCTTGGGGAAGAACGCCTTGAGGTAGGCCGCGTGGGCGCTGCCGCCCACCACGCCGACGCTGCGCTCGGCGAGCGCGGCGGCGGAGGGGGCGGGCAGGCCCTTGTCGGTGCGGGCGGCGAAGCGCGCCGGCCAGCGGAAATACGGCCGCGTGGCGAGGAAGCGCGCCCGCAGGGCCGGCGTCAGGGGAATCGCGGCGGCGACGACGTCGCCCTGCCGGTCGGCCAGGGCGTCGAGCAGGGTGTCGAAGCGCCGGGCCTGCACCGTGCAGGCCATCGCCAGACGCTCGCAGACCGCGCGGGCGAGTTCCACCGAGAAGCCCGTGGGCGTGCCGTCGGGCCCGGCGAAGTGCAGGGGCGGGAACTCGTCGTCCGTGAGGAAGCGGATCGCGCGGGCACTCGGCTGGGTCTCCATGCGCTCCTGGCGGGCACGCGGGTTCCAGAAGTTCGGAATCGTTACGCCCTCGGCCCGGGCCCCGGCCGGCCCCCCCCAGCACAGGGCCGCCATGACGACGAAAGCGGTGGTCCGGCCGCACCTTCGCCTTGCCATCGGGCGCATGAACGGAGAAGTTGCAGGGGTGGTGCGCGGGTTGCGCATGGGAACGGTCTGGCTCACGGCGTCTCCCCTAGCACATCCCCGGGCCATCGGGAGGCCGGCTGCGGTGTCGTTCCTCGTCAGCTCGCGCGCCGCCACGGCCGGCGCGCTGCCGCCCGAGATCGGCTTCCTCGCCCGCCAGGGGTTCGATCCCGCAGCGCTGGCCGAGGCCGCCGCCCTGGCGCGGGCCTGCGGCAGCGACGCGGCCACTACCCTGATCCAGGCCGACCGGATCGGCGAGGAGGCCTATTACCGCGCCCTCGCCGCCGCCCTCGGCGTGCCGTTCCTGGCGGCCGGCGATCTCCGCCTCGGCGAGGGCACGCGCTTTCCCGGCAGCCTCGAGGCCGGGCTCGCCCCCCTGGCGCGGCCGGGCCCCGCCGCCTTCGTCTGCGCGCCGCGCGGGGCCGCCATCGCGGCCCTCCTGCGGGAGGGCAACGCGGCCGCCATCACCACGCCCCGCGCCCTGTCCGCGGCGGTCTTCGCCGCCAACCCCTCCGGCATCGCCGCCTACGCCGCCGACACGCTGCAGGTTCGGCGCCCCGACTGGGCCCTCGGTCCGGGCTCGCAGGGGCCGCGCCTCGCCATCGTCGCCCTCGTGCTGGGGGCGGGTGGCGTGGCCGGCGCCCTCATCCCCGCCCCTCTGCTGATCGGGGCTTGGACCCTGGTGCAGCTCGCCTTCCTCGCCATGGTGACGTTCCGGATCGCCGCCGTCAGCGTCGAGGCCGAGCCGAAGCTCGACAGCCCGCTCGCAGACGCGGCCCTGCCGGTCTACACCGTGCTGGTCGCCCTCCACCGCGAGGCGCGTGTGGTGCCCCGCCTCGCCGCCGCCCTGGCGCGGTTCGACTATCCGGCGGCCAAGCTCGACATCAAGTTCGTGATCGAGGCCGACGACCGCGAGACCGCCGACGCCCTGGAGGCCGCCGCCCTCCCCGCCCGGTTCGAGATCGTGCGCGTGCCCGCGGGCCTGCCGCGCACGAAGCCGCGCGCCCTCAACGCCGCCCTGCCCCTGGCGCGGGGCGCCTGCCTCGTGGTCTACGATGCCGAGGACGTGCCCGATCCGGGCCAGCTCCGCGCCGCCGCGACGCGCTTTGCCCGCGCCTCCCGCACCACCGCCTGCCTCCAGGGCCGCCTCGTCATCGACAACATGGCGGATGGCCGCCTCACCCGGTGCTTCGCCATCGAGTACGCCGCCCTGTTCGACGTGCTGGTCCCGGCCCTGGCCTCCTGGCGATTGCCGGTTCCCCTGGGTGGCACCTCCACCCATTTCCGCACCGCGTCGCTGCGGGAGGTCCATGGCTGGGACGCCTGGAACGTCACCGAGGATGCCGACCTCGGCATCCGCCTCGCGCGGGCGGGCTACCATGTGGGGGACTTGGCCAGCGACACCCTGGAGGAGGCGCCGCGCACGCTCCGGCCCTGGCTGCACCAGCGCACCCGCTGGATGAAGGGGTTCCTGCAGACGACCCTGACCCATGCGCGCACGCCCCGCACGACCGCCCGGCAACTCGGCCCCCTGGGCACGCTCTGCGCCGTGGCGCTGGTGCCCGGCACGGTGATCTCCGCCCTCGCCTACCCGTTCCTGATGGGGCGGGCGGCCTGGGACTTCACCCACTTCGTCCTCAGCGGCCTGCCCGCCCCCGGCGGCTTCTGGGCGAGCCTGCCCACGGGCTCGGCGATCACGCTGTTCGTCTCCGGCCTCCTGGCGATGCTGCTGCCGGCGGCGCTGGGCTGCGTCCGCCGCGGCTGGTTCGACTGCCTCGCCTTCGTGCCGCTGATGCCCCTCTACTTCCTGCTGGTGAGTCTGGCCGCCTGGGCGGGCCTGATCGAGCTCGTCCGCGCGCCGAACCGCTGGAACAAGACCGAGCACGGCTTGGCGCGCACCTCGCGCAGCGGTGCCGTGCGGGTGGGCTGAGGGCCCTCAGGCCAGGTCGAGTGCCGTCAGCGTCTCGGCGACCCGCCGGCGCGCGTCCCCGGCGAGCGGCAGGATCGGGCGCGGCGGTGCCGTCCGACAGCGCCCGAGGAGTTCGGCGCAGGCATAGATCACCCGCAGGCTCGAATAGGTCCGGAACAGGTCCCAGAGGGGGTCCAGCCGGGCGTTCAGGCGGCGCGCCTCGGCGGCGTTCCCCGCCTCGACCGCCCGGACGATCGCCACGGCGGGCTCCGGGAACAGCCCGGCCGCGACGCTGTACCAAGCCGCGCCGCCGGCCAGCAGCGCCTCGGTCGCGTTCCAGTCGCCGCTGTAGCCGAGGGAGAACCCGTCCGGCACGGCGGCGCGCAACGCCGCGAACTGGCCCGCCACCTCCGCCGGCTCCGGGGCCGGGCTCTTGATGGCGACGATGCCCGGTACCCGGGCGAGGCGGCCGACGAGGGCCGGGGTGAAGCGGAAATGGGTGGTGCCGGGATTGTCGTAGAGGCAGAGCGGCAGACCCGATTCCCGCGCCACCGTCTCGCAATGCGCGAACACCTCGTCCTCGGTCAGCGGCGTGTAGGACATCGCCGCGAGAAGCCCGGCCTCGGCCCCGGCGCCCTTCGCGTCCTGGGCCAGCCGCACCGCGTCGTCGGTGCGCAGGGCGCCGATGCCGACGAGGAGCGGCACGCGGCCCGCCACCGCGTCCACGGCGGTCTCCACGGCCCGGCGGCGCTGGTCGCGTGCCAGGAACGCATAGGTGCCGGTGCTGCCCAGCAGCCCGATCGACCCGACGCCGGCCGCGACCAGGGGGTGCAGGAGGGCGCGCAGGGCGCCGACATCGACCGCGCCATCGGCGCTCGCGGGCGTGATCGGAAAGGCCGACAGGACGGGCATGGTCGCTCCGGGGGCACTTTCGGGAGGCGGCGCCTCCCGTGGTCTTCAGGGTTGGGCGCTCACAGCATCTTGGCGAGCTCGGCCGCCGCCGCTTCGGGCGGGCGGGCGAGGTTCAGGGCGTTGAGGAAGCGGTTCTGGCCGTTCATCACGTAGACGAGGGCGGTGTGCTCCATGGTGTAGTCGCCGTCCTTGGTCGGCACCTTGCGGACATAGGCCCGGTAGGCCTTCACCGCCGCGTTCACCTCCTCGGGCGAGCCGGTCAGGCCGACGATGCGCGGATCGAAGCTCGCCAGGTAGGTCTTGAGGGCGGCCGGCGTGTCGCGCTCCGGGTCGACGGCGATGAAGAGCGCGCGTGTGTCCCGGCCCTTCGGCCCGAGGGCCTGGAGCACGTCGCCGATCTGCTGCAGCGTCGTCGGGCACACGTCGGGGCAGTGCGTGAAGCCGAAGAACACGAGGTGCGTCCGGCCCGCATAATCGCGCTCGGTGACGCGCTGCCCGTCCTGGTTGGTCAGGGCGAAGGGGCCGCCGACGCTGCTCGTCCCCACTTCCTGCTTCGGCATCAGCACCACGAAGGCGGCGACGCAGAGCCCCACGAGGCCGACCACGAAGGCGAGGATGGGCAGGAATGTGCGACGCATGGGGAAACGGCCTTGCGGTCGAGGGATATGGCGGCCTCAAGACCACAGGCGCCGCCGCCGGGCAATCCACCAAACCGTCGCCACCAGACCGTCGCCGGGCGGGCTCAGCCCCGTCGCGGCTCGGGCTCGCCAGCTTCCGGCTCACCCCGCCGCCGCTCCTCCGCCAGGGCCGCGCTCTCGCGCCGGAGCGGCCGCCCGACCGGGCAGGCCTCCTGCACGAAGCCGTTGAGGGTGTTGAGGAGGCTGTCCTCCACCTGCCGGTAGAACACGAACTGCCCGCGCTTCTCGCCCACGATCAGCCCAGCCGATTCGAGCACCGAGAGATGCTGCGAGATCGAGGGCTTCGACATGGCGAACCGCCCGGCGATCTCCCCCGCGCTGAGCTCGGTATGGGCGAGATAGGCCAGGATCTTCCGGCGCACGGAGGAGGACAGGGCTTCGAAGACGCGCTGCATGGCCGATGAGTTAGGCGATGAACTAACCATTGACAAGCGCCGAGGCGTTGGAGATTAGTTTATTTCCTAAATAACGAAGCAGATTCCGTCGTGACCGATGCACCGCCCTGCACTTCGACCCTTCGGATGATCGCCGAGGCGGACACCTCCGCCACGGAGGGGCACCTGGAATGGGCGCCGGCCAAGTCCCTCTGGATCACCGGGATGGCGGTCACGGCCCTGCTCCTCGGGCCCGTCCTCGTCACGCCGGGGGCCGTGGCGCTGTTCGCCGCCACCACAATCGTCACCCTGTGCGCCGGGCATTCCGTCGGAATGCACCGGCTCCTCGTCCATCGCAGCTTCTCGGCCAGGCCCTCGGTCGAATACCTGCTGATCTATCTCGGAACGCTGGTGGGCATGGCCGGGCCGGTGGGGATGATCCGCCTGCACGACATGCGCGACTGGGCGCAGCGGCAGGCGGCCTGCCACGACCTGCATGCCAACCGGCTGTCGATGCCGCGCGACGCCCTCCTCCAGATGCACGCGCGCCTCGTCCTGGCGCACCCGCCGCGCTTCCACCTGGAGCGGCGGGTCGGGGAGGACCGGGTTCTCCGCTGGCTGGAGGCGACCTGGATGCTGCAGCAACTGCCCTGGGCGGTGCTGTTCTACGCGGTGGGCGGATGGGCGTGGGTGATCTGGGGCATTCCCGTCCGCATCGCGGTGTCGCTGACGGGGCACTGGCTCGTCGTGCATCTCACCCACCGTGACGGCCCGCAGGGCTGGGTGGTCGAGGGCGAGTCGGTCCAGGGGCACGACCTGCCGGCCGCGGCCTGGCTCACCTTCGGCGAGGCCTGGCACGCCACGCACCACGCCTGGCCGGACTCGGCGCGCCTCGGCACGGAGCCGGGCCAGGCCGATGCGGGCTGGTGGCTGCTGCGGGGGCTCGAGCGCCTGGGCCTCGTCTGGGACCTGAAGCAGCCGAGCAACCTGGAGCCGCGCGCCGGAGTGCGCCGGCTCGGACCGGCGGAGGGGCCGATGCCGCGACCCGCAACGGTCGGTCGGTACTGACGGAATCGTCCACGGGCCGGCCGACCACCGACCCAGCCTTCTTCCAAACGCGACACGGAGCGCCTGATGCCCTGTTCCTCCACGCCCAGGATCCTCGCGGATCCCGCCACCTCGGCCACCGAGGGCCGGGTGGTCTGGGCGCCCGCCCGCTCGCTCTGGGTCGGCGGCATGACGCTGGCGGCGCTCACCCTCGCGCCCGCCTACGTCACCCCCGGGGCCGTGGCTCTGTTCCTCGCCACGAGCGCGGTGACGCTCTGCGCCGGGCACTCGATCGGCCTCCACCGGCTGCTGATCCACCGCAGCTTCTCCGCTCCCCTCTGGGTGGAACGCCTGCTCGTCTATCTCGGCACGCTGGTGGGCATGGCCGGCCCCTTCGGCATGGTGCAACTCCACGACACCCGGGACTGGGCGCAGCGCCAGGCCGCCTGCCATCCCCTGCACGCGCACGGGGCCGGCTTCCTGCGCGATGCCTGGTGGCAGATGCACAGCCGCCTCGTGCTGGCGCATCCGCCCCGCTTCGTGCCGGAGGCGGCTCTGGCGCGGGACCCGTTCCTCGCCGGCCTGGAGGCGACCTGGATGGCGCAGCAACTGCCCTGGGCCGTGCTGTTCTACGGGATCGGCGGGATGCCGTGGCTGGTCTGGGGCATCCCGGTGCGGATCGCGGTCGGCCTCACCGGGCACTGGCTCGTCGGCCATCTCACCCATCGTCGAGGCCCGCAGGGCTGGGTCGTGGACGGCACGGCGGTCCAGGGGCACGACCTGCCGGCGGCCGCCCTCGTCACCTTCGGCGAGGCTTGGCACGGCAACCATCACGCCTGGCCGGAATCCGCCCGGCTCGGGCTGGAGCCCGGCCAGCACGATCCGGGCTGGTGGGTGCTGCTGGCCCTGCGCCGGCTCGGCCTGGTCTGGGACCTGAAGCAGCCGGTCGACCTGGAGCCGCGCGTCGGCCTGCGGCGGCTCGGACCGGCGGGCGCGACCCGCTGAGGCGACTCCCCTGCCCTCAGATCGCGAGCTTGCCCGGCTCGATCGCCGCGATGGCCGCCCGGGCGCCGAGGCGGCGCAGGGCCTCGCCCACCATGAGGAGCGCCGGCCCCTCGTGGCCGGAGGCCTCGACCCGGTCGGCGAGGTCGGCGGCATCGGCCTCGACCACCTGCTGGTTCGGGCGGGTGGCGTTGAAGACGAGCAGTGCCGGAGTCGTCGGCGCGAGGCCCTCGGCGACCGCCCGCTCCAGCAGGACACGAAGCGTCTTCTTGGGCATGTAGACCACGGTGGTGACGCTCGGATCGGCGAGCGCGCCCCAGTTCAGGTCCTCGGGCAGGGCCCCGCGCCGGTCGTGGCCGGTGACGTATTGCAGGCGCCGCGCCGCGTCGCGGTTCGTCAGGGAGACGCAGAGCGAGGCCGCCGCCCCTTGCGCCGCCGAGATGCCCGGCACCACGCTCACCGGGATATTGGCCGCCCGGCAGGCGTCGATCTCCTCGCCGGCCCGGCCGAACACCAGGGGGTCGCCGGATTTCAGGCGCACCACCTGCTTGCCGGATTTCGCGAGCTGCACCATCAGCGCGTTGATGTCGTCCTGGCGGCAGGACGGGCCGTGCCCGGTCTTGCCCACCAGCATGGTGCGGGCCTCGCGGCGGGCGTAGTCGAGGATCTCGGGCGCCACGAGGTCGTCGTAGAGGATCACGTCGGCGTTGCGCAGAGCGCGTAGCGCCTTGAGGGTGAGGAGTTCGGCATCCCCCGGGCCGGCGCCAACCAGGGTGACCGCACCACCCTTCGGCGCGGCCTCGGTCTCTCCCAGTAGTTCCGCGAGATCGGTGGCGGTCGGAGCCCGATCGGGTTCGGCGAAGGCCCGATCCGTGAAGCGCTCCCAGAAGGCGCGGCGGTCCGAGAAGCCGTGGAAGCGGCCGGTGACCTCCTCGCGCCAGTCGCGGGCGGCGCCGATCCAGGCCTTGAACCCGCGCGGCAGCATGCCCTCGATCCGGGCGCGCACGGTCTGGCCGAAGACCGGGGCGGCCCCCTCCGTCGAGATGCCCACCACCATGGGCGAGCGGTTCACGATGGCGCCGAACTTCACGTCGCAGAGATGCGGCCGGTCGACCGCGTTGACGATGGCGCCGGTCTTCCGGGCGGCGGCCACGAAGGCGATGCAGTCGTCCTCGTCTTCCATGGCGCCGATGCAGAAGGCGGCGCCCGTGAGGTCGTCGGCGTGCCACTGGCGCGCGTGCAGGGTCACGGCGCCCGCAACGATCTCGCCCGGCACGGCGCGGAGTTCCTCGCTGGGCTCGGGCGCGTAGACGTCCACGTGAGCGCCGGCGGCGGCCAGCAGCTTCACTTTCCAAGGGGCGCCCCCGTTCGAGCCGGCCAGCACCGCGCGCTTGCCCTGGAGCGGCACGAACACGGGCAGCACGGCCAGCGGCTCGAGGCCTGCGGGGGCTCCGCCACGGGCCGGATCGATACCGGCGGGCCGGGTTTCACGGGGCTGACGGGGTGTGCTCATGAACTCGTCCAATCACGCGGATTCCTTCTCCCCTTTGCGGGAGAAGGTGGCCCGCGAAGCGGGTCGGATGAGGGGAGCGCCATATTCGGAGCGGTCGCTCCCCTCTCCCGCCTGCTTCGCAGGCACCCTCCCCCGCGGAGGGGGGAGGGTGAGCTTCTCCTCTGAAAATGAGCCTATGCGGCGTTGCGTGCAAGCGCCTCGGGCAGAAGCTTGCGGATCTCGGGGATGCACGAGCCGCAATTCGTGCCGGCCTTGCAGGCGGCCCCCACCGCCTCGACGGTGCGGGCCCCCGCGGCGATGACGCCCGTGATGACGTCGAGGCCGACGCCGTGGCAGGCGCAGACGGTCGGCCCGGCCGACGCGGTCTCGGCGCGTCCCGACAGGAGGGAGCGCCGGGCGGCGGGCTCCGGTTCGGCCTCGGCGAACAGGGCCTTGGCCTCTTCCCAGCCCGGTCGCGCCTCGGCGGGGCCCAGCGCCAGGCAGGCGACGAGGCGGCCGGACTCGTAGACGGCGCAGCGGTAGCGCCCCCGCGCGTGGTCGGCGTACTCGGCGAGGTCGTGGCCCTGGAACAGGCCGCGCATCATCAGCGCCACGGCGCGGGAACTCTCCTGCGTGGCGAATTGCAGGCCCGAACCCCCCTGGATCGTGGCCCGCGCCCACCACCAGCCCTCCGGCAGCCCATGCTCGCCCCGAGTCAGCAGGAACCCGCGGTTGCGGTAGGGCTCGGCCGCGATGGCGGCCGGCGTCGCCTTCAGCTCGGGCTGGCCCGAGACCGGATCGGGCACGCCCCGCACCAGGGCGCCGACGCGGGCATCCGAGGCGGTGGCGGCACTCCAGTGGAAGGCGGCGAACAGGTTGCCTGGCCGCACGGCGTCGGTGACCATGGTCTCCAGGGTCGCGGTGCCGTGCGGCGTCGCGATCCGGGCCAGATCCCCCTCCTTCAGGCCGAGCGGGGCGGCGTCGTCCGGGTGGATCTCCACGAAGGGCACGGCGCGGTGGGCCGAGAGGCGCTGGCTCTTTCCCGTGCGCGTCATCGTGTGCCAGTGGTCGCGCACCCGCCCCGTGTTGAGGACGAGGGGGTAGGCCTCGCTCACGCCTTGCGCGAGGGCCGGGGGCTGCACGGCGACGAAGCGGGCGCGCTTGTCGAAGGTGTAGAATTGTCCGTCGGCGAAGAGCCGGGTCCTGCCCTTGCCGCGCTTCGGCAGGGGCCATTGCAGCGGCGGCGTGGTCGCGTAGGTGGCGTCCGCGATCTCGCTCACGGCGCCGAGGTCGAAGTCGCGGCTGCCGTTGTTCTCGAAGGCCGAGAGCGCGGCGTGCTCGCGGAAGATCGCGGCCGTGCCCGAATAGGCGAAGGCCTGCGCATGGCCGAGGCGCTTGGCGACGTCGCAGACGATCTGCCAGTCGGCCCGGGCCTCGCCGGGGGCCTTGAGGAAGCTGCGCTGGCGCGAGATCCGGCGCTCGGAATTCGTCACCGTGCCGTCCTTCTCGCCCCAGGCCAGCGCCGGGAGCAGCACGGTCTTCTTGCCCGTCGCCCGGGCGCTGTCGCTGTCGGCCACCGCCTCCGAGACGACGTAGAGGTCGAGGCCCTTCAGGCTCTCGCGGATCTGGTTCGCGCGCGGCATCGACACGATGGGGTTGGTGCCCATCACCCACAGAGCCTTGATCTTGCCGCGCTCGATCGCCTCGAACAGGGCGACCGCCTTCATGCCCTCGCCGGTGATGATGTTGGGCGCGGCCCAGAAGCGGCGGACCCGGTCCACCTCCTCCGGCGCGAAGTGCATGTGGGCGGCCAGCATGTTGGCCAGCCCCCCGACCTCGCGCCCGCCCATGGCGTTGGGCTGGCCGGTCAGCGAGAACGGCCCCGCGCCGGGCAGGCCGATGCGGCCGGTGGCGAGGTGGCAGTTGATGATCGCGTTGCCCTTGTCGGTCCCTTGAGCCGACTGGTTCACCCCCTGCGAAAAGGCGGTGACGACGCGCTTCGTGCGAGCGAACAGCTCGAAGAACCGGGCCACGTCGGCCTCCGACAGGCCGGTGGCGGCGGCGGTGGCGGCGACATTCGGTGCGATGGCGCGAGCCCGCTCCAGGGCGCCGTCCAGGCCGCTCGTGTGGTCGAGGACGAAGCGGTAATCCAGCGAACCGGTGCTGGCGAGGTGCGCCAGGAGGCCGGAGAACAGGGCCGTGTCGGTGCCGGGCTTGAGGCCGAGGAAGAGGTCGGCCTCCTCCCCTGTCTGGGTCCGGCGGGGGTCGATCACCACCAGCTTGGTGCCGCGTTTCGTCCGCGCGTCGACCATGCGGCGGAACAGGATCGGGTGGCACCAGGCGGTGTTCGAGCCGACCAGCACGATGAGGTCCGCCTCGTCGAGGTCCTCGTAGCAGCCCGGCACGGTGTCCGAGCCGAAGGCGCGCCGGTGGGCCGCCACCGCGCTCGACATGCACAGGCGCGAATTCGTGTCGACGTGCGGCGTGCCGAGGAAGCCCTTCGCGAGCTTGTTGGCGACGTAGTAATCTTCCGTGAGAAGCTGGCCCGAGAGATAGAACGCGATCGCGTCCGGGCCGTGCTGCTCGGCGATGCGGCGCAGGGACCCCGCCACGGTGCCCAGCGCCGATTCCCAGCTCGTGCGAGCGCCGTCCACCTGCGGGTGGAGCAGGCGATTGTCGAGGGAGAGCGTCTCGCCCAGCGCCGAGCCCTTGGAGCAGAGGCGCCCGAAATTGGCCGGATGCGCGGTATCGCCCGCGATGCCCGCGCCGCCCTGCCCGTCCGGGGTGGCGAGCACGCCGCAGCCGACGCCGCAATACGGGCAGGTGGTCTTCACGGGGGCGGCCGGTGCCTGGACGTGCGCGTTCATGGCGTGAGCCTCGGCGGGTTTTCTATGGTCGTGGATGGAGGCAAGAGACGGGCCGAGGCGGACCGCCCACCCTCTCCCCCCTGCGGGAGAGGGGCCCGCGGAGCAGGCGGGAGAGGGGCCCGCGCGACCAATTCGGAAAGGGCGGTGCTCCCCTCTCCCGACCCGCATGCGCGGGCCACCCTCCCCCGCAGAGGGGGAAGGGTTGAGATGGCGCGCTCAGTACACGTCGGCCTGGTAGCGCCCGGTCTTCTTCAGATGCGCGAGGTAGGCCACGGCCTCGTCGGGGTTCTTGCCCCCGTGCGTGCCGGCGACGTCGATGATCGCCCGTTCCACGTCCTTGGCCATGCGCTTGGCATCGCCGCAGACGTAGAAATGCGCGCCGCCGTCCAGCCACGCCCACAGTTCGGCGCCGGTCTCGCGCATGCGGTCCTGGACGTAGGTCTTCTCGGTGCCGTCGCGGGACCAGGCCAGCGACAGGCGGGTGAGCACCTTCCTGTCCTTCAGGCCGTTCAGCTCGTCCTTGTAGAAGAAGTCGCTGGCCTGTTTCTGGTGGCCGTAGAACAGCCAGTTGCGGCCCGGCGCCTGCGTGGCGTCGCGCTCGCGCAGGAAGGCGCGGAACGGCGCGATGCCGGTGCCCGGACCGACCATGATCACGTCCTTCGACAGGTCCTCGGGCAGGGCGAACCCGTGCGCCTTCTGCAGATAGACCTTCACCTTCATGCCCTCGGGGATGCGCTCGCCGAGATGGGTCGAGGCGACGCCGAGGCGCAGGCGCGAGCGGTGGCTGTAGCGCACCGCGTCGACGGTGAGCGAGACCCGGCCCGGATCGGCCTTCGGCGAGGAGGAGATCGAGTAGAGGCGCGGCTGCAGCTCGTCCAGCGCCTCCAGGAACACCTCCGCGTCGGGGCGCGCGCCGGGGAACTTGTGGAGCGCGCCGAGGACGTCGAGATGCGCGGCGTCCCCGTCCGGGTCCTCGCCGGCGGCCAGCGCCTGCGCCTTCTTGCGGGCCTCGCCCGAGGTGAGGAGCGAGAGGAGCTGGTAGAGCCCGTCCGGCGCTCCGCCGAGCGCGTAGTCGGTCAGTAGCCGGTCGCGCAGGGTCTTGGCGCCGATCCTGCGCTCGGGCCGCGCCCCGAGTTCGGCAATGACCGCGTCGACCAGGGCCGGGGCGTTGGCGGGGAACAGGCCCAGCGAATCGCCGACCACGTAGTCGATCGGCGTATCGGTGAGGTCGATCTCGACGTGCCAGGTCTCCTTCTCGCCGCCCGGCGCGTTGAGGCGGGTGCGGGAGACGAAGGTCGCCTCCACGGGGTTCTCGCGGCAGAAGCCCAGCGGCCCGAGTTCGGGGGCGGCCTTGGGCGCCGAATCCTCGGCCTTCTTCGGCGCAGGCCCGCCGGCGGCGCCGAACTCCTCCTCGAGCTTCTTCAGCATCCGGAGCGTGTCCTTGCCGCCCGGCTGGCAGAGGTTCAGGCGCTCCTCATTCTTGAGGAAGATCGCGTTGGCGTAGTCCGCGCAGTTGTAGCCGCACTGGCCGCAATCCTGCTGCGCCATGGCGGCCATCAGCTTCTGCGGCTCGGGCCGTTCCTTGGCGAGTTCCATCCGGTCGGGCAGCGGCATCGACGGGTCGTGCCAGGGCGCGTCGTCGTTGTCGGCGAGTTTCGGACCGCCACTGGCCGGCGCGTCGCCGGGTGCCAGCGCCGTGGCGCCCTCGACGGCGGGGCCCAGCAGGGCGGCGAAGTAGCCCGAGAGCCAGGCGCGCTGGTCCGGGTCGAAGGGGGCGGTCTCGGGGATGAGGACCAGGGGGGGCGTGACGTGCTCGCTCATGCGGCGGCCTTCAGGACGGGTTGCTCTTCGGCGAGGTTGCGCAGCGACTCGGCGCCGGTGCGGGCGGTGAAGGCCTGGAAGCTCTCGGTCGGGCCGGAGCGCCGGGCGAGGTAGCTGCGCAGCAGCGCCTCGATGCGGGGCGGGCAATCCTCGGCCTTCACGGCCTTCCAGATCTCGGTTCCGATCTTCGGGGAATCGCCGAAGCCGCCGCCGACGACGATGTCGTAGCCCTCGACGGTGTCACCCTCCTCGGAGACCACGACCTTGGCGCCGATGAGCCCGATGTCGCCGATGTAGTGCTGGGCGCAGGAATGGTGGCAGCCGGTGACGTGGACGTTCACCGGCACGTCGAGTTCCGTGAGGTTCGCCTCGATGTAATCGGCGATGACGAGGGCGTGGCCCTTGGTGTCGGAGGCGGCGAACTTGCAGCCGCGATTGCCCGTGCAGGCCACGAGGCCGGCGCGGATGCTGGAGGCCTCGGTGGTGAGACCGAGCGCGGCGACCCGTGCCTGGACCTCGGCGACCTTCGCATCCGGCACCCCGGAGAACAGGAAGTTCTGCCAGACGGTCATACGGATGGCGCCGTCGCCGCATTCGGACGCGATGGCCGCGAGGCCCCGCATCTGGTCCGAGGTCATCTTGCCCACCGGCAGGATCACGCCGATCCAGTTCAGGCCGGGCTGGACCTGGGCGTGCACGCCCACATGGGAGAAGCGGTCCATGGGCCCGCGCGGGGCGACATGGGCGGGGTCGACCCGGGCGAGCTTGGTGCCGAGTTCGTCCTCGACGGCGGCGAGGTATTTGTCGAAGCCCCAGGCGTCGAGGACGTACTTCATCCGGCTCTTGTTGCGGTTGGTGCGGTCACCGTTCTTGATGAAGACCCGCAGGATGGCGTCCGCCACCTTGTTGCAATCCTCGGGCTTGAGCACGATTCCGGTGTCGCGGGCGAGATCCCGGTGGCCGGAGATGCCGCCGAGCACGAGGCGCATCCACACGCCCGGCTCCACGGCGGCGCCGTCGAGGATGCGGACCGCCTGGAAGCCGATGTCGTTGGTCTCCTCCAGCACCGGCATCACGCCGCCGCCGTCGAAGGCGACGTTGAACTTGCGCGGCAGGCCGTAGAGCGAGCGGTCGTTGAGGATCCAGTTGTGCCAGGATTTGGCCAGCGGCCGCGTGTCGAGGAGTTCCTGCGCGTCGATGCCGGCCACGGGCGAGCCGGTGACGTTGCGGATGTTGTCGGCGCCGGCGCCGCGTGCCGTGAGGCCGAGGTCGATCAGCCCGTCGAGGAAGGGCTGGCCGTGCTCCACCGTGATCTCGCGGACCTGCAGGTTGGCGCGGGTGGTGACGTGGCTGTAGCCGCCGCCATGCGCGTCGGCGAGATCGGCGATCCCGGCGAACTGCCAGTGCTGCAGGATGCCGTTGGGGATGCGCAGCCGGCACATAAAGTCGCCGCTGGCCGGCGCGAGCCAGAACAGGCCGTGGTAGCGCCAGCGGAAATTGTCCTCCGGCTTCGGCGTCTTGCCGGTGCTCGCCTCCGTGACGAGGCGGTTGTGGCCGTCGAACGGGTTCTCGGCGCGCTTCCACTTCTCCTGCTCGCAGAGCTTGCCGCCGGCCTTGATGGTGGCGTCCTGCGCCTTGATGTGGATCGCGTCCGGGCCGACGGGCTCGGCCGGCGGCGCGGAGGCGGCCTGCCCGGCCGCGAGGCCGCCGGTCATGCGGGCGGCACTGATGCCGGAGGCGAAGCCTTCGAGATAGCGCTTCTGCTCGGCGTTGAATGCGTCGGCCATGGCTAGGCTCCTCACGCTGCGAGGGGTTGGGGCGCGGGCGCGGCGGGGCGCCCGAACATGAGGTCGTCGCGGTGTTCGGCCATCGGGGCCCCGGTGCGGATCAGATCCTTGCACCAGCCCTGCTCGGCGATGTCGCCGACGAAGACCGCGCCGAGGAGTCGGTCCTCGGCGACGACGAGCTTGCGGTAGAGGCCGAGGCCGGGATCCGACATCAGCACGGTCTCGGCGCCCTCGGGCGCCTCGATCTGCCCGGCGGAGAACACCGGCAGGCCCGAGACCTTGAGGCTGGTGGAAAGCGCGGTGCCGAGATAGGCCGCCTCCTCGCCGACGAGGTGGCGGCTCAGGGCCTCGGCCTGCTCGTAGGCGGGCTCCACGAGGCCGTAGACCATGCCCCGGTGCTCGGCGCATTCGCCGAGCGCATAGATGCGGGCATCCGAGGATTGCATCCGGTCGTCGACCTTGATGCCGCGCCCGGTCTCGATCCCGGCATTCTGGGCGAGCGCCACGTTGGGCCGCACGCCGACAGACATCACCACGAGGTCGGCCGGCAGCACGGTGCCGTCGGACAGGACCAGGCGCTCGACCCGGCCCTCGCCCTCGACCGCGGCCGTGTCGGCCTTGAGCAGGACCCGGACGCCGCGCGCCTCCATGGCGCGCTTCACGAGGCCGGCGGCGGCGTGGTCGAGCTGGCGCTCCATCAGCCGGTCCATGACGTGCAGGAGCGTGGTGTCGACGCCGAGCCGCGCGAGGCCGACGGCGGCCTCCAGCCCGAGCAGACCGCCGCCGATCACGATGGCCTTGGCGTGCTCCACCGCCGCCCTGCGGATGGCGGCGACATCCGCGAGATCGCGAAACGTGAGCACGCCCGGCAGATCCATGCCGGGCTTGGGCAGGCGGATCGGCAGGGAGCCGATCGCGAGCACGAGCTTGTCGAAGGGCAGGACGTGGGTCTCCCCCACCATCACGAGGCCGTTCTCGCGGTCGATCTCGGTAACCGGCGCGCCGGTGATGAGGCGGATGCCGTGGGCCTCGTACCAGTCGAGGCCCCGGAAGGCGCACGCCGCCTCGTCGACCTCGCCGCCGAGCAGCGAGGAGAGCAGCACCCGGTTGTAGGCCGCCTGCGGCTCGGCCCCGACGACGGTGACGTCGTACAGGCCCGGCGCCCGCTCGGTGAGGCGCTCCAGGAAGCGCAACGACGCCATGCCGTTGCCGATCACCACCAGCCGTTGCTTCATCGCGAACCGGTCCTCAGGCCGCGATGGCGGGCTTGGCGTGGCGCGCGTAGAGGAATTCGAGCACCTCGGCGCGGGCATGGGTGTAGGTCGTGTCTTCCACCAGATCGAGGCGGCGGCGCGGCCGCTCGAGGTCGACCGTGAGGATCTCGCCCACCGTGGCGGAGGGGCCGTTGGTCATCATCACGATGCGGTCGGAGAGCAGCACCGCCTCGTCAACGTCGTGGGTGATCATGATCACGGCGTTCTTCAGCCGCGCATGGATGTCCATCAGCGAGTCCTGGAGGTGCGCCCGCGTGAGGGCGTCGAGGGCCCCGAACGGCTCGTCGAGGAGCAGGACCTTCGGCTCCATGGCGAGCGCCCGGGCGATGCCGACGCGCTGTTTCATGCCGCCCGAGATCTCGCTCGGGCGCCGGTCGGCGGCATGGGTCATGTTCACCAGCGACAGGTTGTGGTCGATCCAGGCGCTGCGCTCGGCGCGGCTCTTCTTGCCCTTGAAGACCTTGTCGACGGCCAGCGCCACGTTCTCGCGAACCGTGAGCCAGGGCAGGAGGGAGTGGTTCTGGAACACCACGGCGCGGTCGGGGCCGGGGCTGTTCACCTCCTTGTCCTCGAGGAGCACGCCGCCGGTGGAGGCCTTGAGCAGGCCGGCCACGATGTTGAGCACCGTGGACTTGCCGCAGCCCGAATGCCCGATCAGCGAGACGAACTCGCCCTTGTCGATCTTCACGCTCACGTCGCGCAGCACCTCGTTGGTGCGGCCCGAGCGGGTGAAGGAGATGCCGACGTTCTCGATGCTGAGATAGGTCATGGGAATTCCTCAGGCCGTCGCCGTGCCGCGGGTGACCAGGGTGCCGACGAAGGCGACGAAACGGTCGAGGATGAAGCCGATGATGCCCACATAGACGAGGGCGACGATGATCTCGGAGATGTGGGAGGAGTTCCACGCGTCCCAGATGAAGAAGCCGATGCCGACGCCGCCGATCAGCATCTCGGCCGCCACGATGGCGAGCCAGGACAGGCCGACGCCGATGCGCAGGCCCGTGAAGATGTACGGCGCCGCCGAGGGCAGCATGATCTTGGAAAAGAACTCCAACGGGTTCAGGCGCAGCACCGCCGAGACGTTGCGGTAATCCTGCGGAATGTTGCGGATGCCCACCGCCGTGTTGATGATGATCGGCCAGATCGAGGTGATGAAGATCACGAAGATCGCGGAGGGCTGGCCGTCCCGGAAGGCGGCGAGCGAGAGCGGCAGCCAGGCCAGCGGCGGGATCGTGCGCAGCACCTGAAAGATCGGGTCGAGGCCGCGCATGGCCCATTCCGACTGCCCGATGAGGGTGCCGGTGAGGATGCCGACCACGGTGGCCAGCGCGAATCCGAAGGCCACGCGCTGGATGCTGGCGGCGATGTGCCAGAACAGGCCCTTGTCGGTGCCGCCGTTGTCGTAGAACGGGTGGGCGATGATGTCCCAGGCCTCCGTCACCACGCGCGAGGGCGGCGGCAGGCCAGCACCCGGACGCGAGCACAGCAATTCCCAGATCACCAGGAACGCAATCAGCACCACCACCGGGGGGATCAGGTTTTTCGCGATGGTGTTCAGGGTCGCCAGGGTGACCCGGGGCGCCCGCTTGGGCTTGGCCGCCACGGCAACGGTACGGGCGGCGGCGATGGTGGAGGTGTTGGCCATCACGCGATCCTCTTGATGCCGAGGCTGGACAGGTAGGCGGCCGGATCGGCCGGATCGAAGACCTTGCCGTCGAAGAAGGTCTCCTTTCCGCGCGAGGTCGAGGTCGGGATCGCGGTGACGCCCAGCGCCTTGGCCGCCTCGCGCCAGAGGTCCTCGCGGTTCACCTTGGCGACCAGCGCCTTGGTGTCGGTCTGCGCGTCGAACTTGCCCCAGCGGATGTCCTCGGTGAGGAACCAGAGGTCGTGCGACTGGTAGGGGTACGACGCGTTGTCGTCCCAGAACTTCATGACGTGCGGGCTCTTCTCGACCACGCGGCCGTCGCCGTAATCGATGGTGCCCTTGATGCGGCCGGCGACGTCCGAGACCGGGACGTTCATCCACTGGCGCTTGGCCGCGATGGCGGCGACCTCTTCCTTGTTCTCGGGCTTGTCGCACCACACCTGCGCTTCCAGCACCGCCATCAGCAGGGCCTTGGTGGCGTTCGGATACTTCTCGGTGAAGGAGGCCCGCATGGCGAAGGCCTTCTCGGGGTGGTTCTTCCAGAGTTCGCCGGTGGTGAGCGCGGTGTAGCCGAGGCCCTGCTGCACGAGCTGCGCGTTCCACGGCTCGCCGACGCAGAAGCAGTCCATGGTGCCGACCTTCATGTTCGCCACCATCTGGGGCGGCGGCACCACGATGGTCTCGATGTCCTTGTCGGGGTCGATGCCGCCGGCGGCCATCCAGTAGCGGATCCAGAGGTCGTGGGTGCCGCCCGGGAAGGTCATGGCCGCCTTCACGGACTTGCCGGCGGCCTTCTTCTTCTCGATGGCCGTCTTGAACACCCGCGCATCGAGAGCGACCTTCTGGTCGAGGTATTCCTTGGCGACCGAGATGCACTGACCGTTGACGTTGAGGCGCGCCAGGATGTGCATCGGCACGGGGACGTTGTTCTGCGTCACCCGCCCGGCCGAGATCAGGTAGGGCATCGGCGTCAGGATATGGGCACCGTCGATGCCGTTGCCCTCCGAGCCGAGCACGAGGTTGTCGCGGGTGGTGCCCCAGGACGCCTGCTTCAGCACCTCGACGTCGGGCATGCCGTGTTTCGCGAAGAAGCCCTTCTCCTTGGCGACGAAGAGCGGGCTTGCGTCGGTGAGTGCGATGAAGCCGAGCTTGGCCCCCTTCACCTCCGGACCGGCCCCTTGCGCGAACGCGCCGCCCGGCAGGGCGGTCCGGGCGAGTGCCGCCAGGGCGAGCGTCGCGGCGGCGCCCTTCAGAAGATCACGGCGGTCGTTGCGGAAACCGTCAGTCATCGAACCCGACACCCTCGAAAGCTGGGAGACCCGCCAAAGAAAAAACCGCCGACCAAGCACATCCATCGAACGCGAGACGTGCGTTCCGTGGGGGACTCGGGTCAGCGGCTCTGCCGACGGATAAGGCTCGTCATCGTTGGCGAGCCTCCGCTGCTTTGCACGGGGCATGCCAAGTCCGGGCTGCCCATCGCAGCAAGGCGATGCGGGGTATGTCGGAATCGTTCCAAGCGCCTCGCCGCACTGCGATTTGTCGAGAATGCCTCACCGCGCGGCCGCGGGTCCGGCGCGGTGCGGTCCATCGGTGACCGGACGCGAGCCGCCCGCGTCTCCGCCCCGTTGCCTCACCGCGCGCCATCCGCCGCACTGCACAATCGGCGGGCAGGTTGCCGGTGTCGGCGGCAGCCCGCCGGCTCAGGTGCCGAGGGCTGCCGCGTACAGGTCGGGCCGGTAGATCGCCCGCGCCCGCGCGGCCAGGGCCGACGTCGCGACGATCTGGCCGGCCGCGCCCATCTGGTCGAGGATCCAGTCCACCTGTCCGGGCGCGGGCGGGGCGGCCTCGGCGCCGAACACCACGAAGCGCTCCGCATGCCGCGTGGTGCCGTCGGGATCGACCACCACCGCGCCGGCCAGGGCCCGGCGGACGAGGCCGGGATCGATGCCGAGATGGGCCGGGTGGGCGAGCAGGCTCGCCAGCTCGCGATGGTTCTCCGGCGCCGCGCACCATTCCCCGGCCCGGCGCACCGCCCGGACCAGGGCGGCGCAGGTCTCCGCCGCGTAGGCCGGCAGGGCCAGCACCTTTTCCGGGCAGTCGAGGGCGAGTTCGCAGCCGAAGGCGGCGATCCGGCCGTAGCCATCCGCCACCGCGACGCTGTTCCAGGGGCTGCCGGCGCAGAACCCGTCGATCTGCCCGGAGCGCAGGGCCTCGGCGATCCAGGGCGGCGGGATCACCACCATCCGGGTGTCGGCGTCGAGGTCGAGCCCGCCGCGGGCCGCGAACAGGCGCAGCTGATAGGTGTGGCTGGAGAACGGGTGCACGGTGCCCAGCGTCAGGGGCCGGCCGGCCTCCGCACGTGCCCGGGCGACCCGCGCGAAGGCCCGCGCCACCCGGTCGAGACCGCCGTCGCCGTCCTCTACATCGGCCGCCATCGCGGTCCAGAGCGGGCGCGAGACCGTGACGGCGTTGCCGTTGAGGCTGAGCCCGAGGGGCACCACTAGGTCGGTCTCGGGACCGCTGATGCCGAGGGCGCTCGCGACGGCCAGGGGCGCCAGCATGTGCGCCCCGTCTAGGTGCCCGAGGGCCAGCTTGTCGCGCAGGGTCGCCCAGGAGGGCTCGCTCACGAGGTCGACCGCCAGCCCCTCGGCCGCGGTGAAGCCGCATTCCACGGCGGCGATCAGGGGGGCCGCGTCGATGAGGGGGACGTATCCCAGGGCGAGTCTCATCCGAGGAGATCCGCCGCGGTGACGATGGCGCGGGCGATGTCGGCGATCTTGCGCTTCTCGTTCATGGCCTTGCGCCGCATCAGGCGGTAGGCCTCCTCCTCCGAGAGGCCCTTGGCCGTCATCAGGATGCCCTTGGCCCGCTCGATGAGCTTGCGGTCGGCCAGTTCGCCGCGCGCCTCGGAGAGTTCCCGCTGCAGCCGCGCGAAGGCGTTGAAGCGCAGGATCGCCACGTCGAGGATCGAGCGGATGCGCTGCGGCTGCAGGCCGTCCACCACGTAGGCGGAGATGCCCGCATCCATCGCCGCCTGCATCATCGGCACGTCCGAGCGGTCGACGAACATCGCCACCGGCCGCTCCACGTGGCGGGAGAGACCCGACATCTGCTCCAGGATGTCCCGGCTCGGGCTCTCCAGGTGGATCACGACCACGTCCGGGTTCAGGGCCGCCACGCGGGCCGGCAGGTCTGCGGTGTCGGGCAGGACGACGACGCGGGTGAACCCCGACGCGTTAAGGCCCTCCTCGAGGATCGCCGCGCGGGCACGGCTCGGGTCGATCACGGCGACGGTGAGGGTCGGCTCGGTCATCGGTGTCCGGGGACGGATCGAATCGGGGCGGGGGCGGTCCCGGCAGGTCGCATGCCCGCCGAGGGAATGACAAGGCACATGACGCGGCGAGTGGAGAGCGTGGCGATCGGAGGCGAAAAACGGGCACGCAAGCGGCGTGCCCGGCGAAACGTTACCGTTGGGAGAGGAAACAGCCCAGGTTCCGCCGCAAACGGCCCGGCTAATGGCGCCGGCGATCGAACCGGTTGCTGGACCGCACAGCGAGGTGCCCCGGATGTCAGGCTGCACGCCCCCCGATCAAGCGGCGTTCGAATCGGGTACCGCGCGTGGCGTGACCCCGCCCCTCCTGCCGACCCTGGCCATGGCGGTGATCCTCGGCGCCGCCTCCTACCTCTGCCACGAGCCGGCCGCCGTGGCGCCGCCGGCCTCGGTGCCGGCGACGGCCCTGGCCGCCGCCCCCGAGGCGACGGCGGAGGCGCCCTTCATCCCGGCGCCCCTCGCCTTCCAGACCCAGTTCCCCCTGGCGGTCGTCGCCCAGGCCGAGCCCGCGATCCAGGCCCGGAAGGCCGTGCCCCGGCCCGCCCGCATCGCTGCCCCGCGCCGGCCCGAGAATCCCCGCGTCGAGAATCCCCGTCTGGCGACCAAGGCGCCGCTCGCCGCCGAGAAGACACCGCAGGTGTTCGAGAAGGCGCTGCCCTTCGCGCCCGAGGCCGAGGTTTCGCAGGCCGCCGCCGAGACGGACGGAGGCTTGCTCCCCGCCGTCGCCCTGCCGGACGTGACGTTGCCCGACGTGGCCCTGCCCTTCGCGCCGACGATCCGCGCGTTAAGCCGGGCGAGCGCCGCCGCCGGCGCGTTCGTCGTCGACAAGAGCGCCGCTGCGGGCGCGTTCGTCGGCGACAAGGGCGTGACCGTTGGCGCGGCCGTCTCCGGCTGGGTCGGACGCCTGCGCTGAGCGCCCCGGCGGGACCGGCGCGCCAGCAAAAGCGGCCCTGAACCCTGGACCCTGCCGGCTTCGAAGACTACGTGGACGCATCAGCGATGCTGCGCGGCCCCGTGACGGTCGACGTCGCGAGGACGAGGACCCGGATGGCCGGACGGATCGAGGATTATGCGCTCGTCGGCGATGGCCGGACCGCTGCGCTGATCGCCCGCGACGGCAGCGTCGACTGGCTCTGCTGGCCCCGCTTCGATTCCGCCGCCTGCTTCGCCGCCCTGCTCGGCACCGAGGACCACGGCTACTGGAAGCTCGGCCCCGCCGAGCCCGCCACCACCACCCGGCAGTACCGCGAGGGCAGCCTCGTCCTGGAGACCCGGCACGAGACCGCCGGCGGCAGCGTGCGGGTGACCGATTACATGCCCGCCAACGACGGCGCCCACCTCGTGCGCATCGTCGAGGGACTCGAGGGCGCCGTGCCCATGCGGATGCGGATGCGCGTGCGCTTCGATTACGGGCTTGCGGTGCCGTGGGTCTCGCACAACGAACTCGGGGATCTCCGCGCGATCTCGGGGCCGCACAAGGTGGTGCTGCGCACCCTAGTGCCGACCCACGGCGAGGACCAGACCACGGTGGCCGAGTTCACCGTGGAGGCCGGCCGGAGCGTGGCCTTCACGTTGAGCTACGGCGCCTCCCACGAGGACGACCCGGCCCCGATCCAGCCGCGCAAGGTGCTGTTCGAGACCGACCGCTACTGGCGCGACTGGTCGAGCCGGGCCGCTTCCGGCACGCCCTGGGACGCGATCCTGAAGCGCTCGCTCCTCACCCTGAAGGCGCTGATCTACCAGCCCACGGGCGGCATCGTCGCCGCCCCCACCACCTCCCTGCCGGAGGATCTCGGCGGCGTGCGTAACTGGGATTACCGGTTCTGCTGGCTGCGCGATTCCACCTTCACCCTCATCGCCCTGATGGATGGCGGCTACCTCGACGAGGCGCGCGCCTGGCGCGACTGGCTGGTGCGCGCGGTCGCGGGCAATCCGGAGCAGGCCCATATCCTCTACGGCATCGCGGGCGAGCGCATGCTGCCCGAGATCGAGCTCGACTGGCTCCCCGGCTACGAGAACTCGAAGCCCGTGCGCATCGGCAACGCGGCGGTGGAGCAGTTCCAGCTCGACGTCTACGGCGAGATCTTCGACGCGCTCTACCAGGCGCGCCAGCGCGGCCTCCAGGGCGACGTCGACGGCTGGCGCGTGGGCGAGGCCCTGCTGCGCCACCTCGAGAAGGTTTGGAGCACGCCCGACGAGGGCATCTGGGAGGTGCGCGGCGGGCGCCGCCACTTCGTGCATTCCAAGGTGATGGCCTGGGTCGCCTTCGACCGGGCCATCCGCTCCTTCGAGGAGGCGGAAGGGCACGAGCAGGACGCGATCCGCGCCACCGGCGTGAACCACCGGCCGAGCCGTGCCCGCGACGTGCCGGTGGCGCGCTGGCGCGAGATCCGCGACCAGATCCACGCCGAGGTCTGCGCCAAGGGCTTCGATCCGGAGCTGAACAGCTTCGTGCAATCCTACGGCTCGAAGCGCCTCGACGCGAGCCTGCTGCTCATCGCCCATATGGGCTTCCTGCCCCAGGACGATTCCCGCGTGGTCGGCACCGTCGACGCCATCGGCCGCACCCTGATGCGGGACGGTTTCGTGCTGCGCTACGACACCGAGAACCAGACCACCGACGGGCTGCCCGGCGACGAGGGCGCCTTCCTGCCCTGCTCGTTCTGGTACGCCGACAACCTCATCGGTCTCGGTCGCTGCGCGGAGGCGCGTGCGCTGATCGAGAGGCTGATCGGCGTCTGCAACGATGTCGGATTGGTGGCGGAAGAGTATGATGTGAAGGCACAGAGGCTCGTGGGCAATTTCCCGCAGGCCTTCAGCCATGTCACGCTGGTGAACACCATTCTCAACTACAGCCGGGCCAAGGGCCCGGCCAAGGAGCGGAGCAGCGGCTCCGCCCAAGCCGAATCCCCGGGTGCGGCCGACACGGTCTCCGCACCCCAACGGCGCGACGCCTGAGCGTTCCGGACGCCCACGGCGAACAAGCCCAGAGATTGAAGGACGACGAGCAATGAGCGGAGCAGACACCAAGCCGAACGCGGCCTTGAGCGAGATCGACAAGCTCAGCATCGACACGCTCCGGACGCTCGCCATCGACGCGGTGCAGAAGGCCAATTCCGGCCATGCCGGCGCCCCGATGGCGCTGGCGCCGGTGGCCTACACCCTGTGGAACCGGTATCTCCGCTACGATCCGGCGCACCCGCACTGGCCGAACCGCGACCGCTTCGTGCTCTCGGCCGGCCATGCCTCGATGCTGCTCTACGGCCTGATCCATCTGGCCGGCGTCACCGAGAAGGACGGCGGAAACGCCCCCGCGCTGACGATCGACGACCTCAAGAACTTCCGCCAGCTCGACAGCCGCACCCCCGGCCACCCCGAGTACCACTTCACCACCGGCGTCGAGACCACCACCGGGCCCCTCGGCCAGGGGGTCGCGAACTCCGTCGGCATGGCGATGGGCGGCCGCTTCCTCGGGGAGCGCCTGAACCGGCCCGACCTGCCGCTGTTCGACTACAACGTCTACGCGATCTGCTCGGACGGCGACCTCATGGAGGGCGTGGCCGCGGAGGCCGCCTCCATCGCCGGGCACCTGCGCCTGTCGAACCTGTGCTGGATCTACGACAACAACACCATCACCATCGAGGGCCACACCGAGCTCGCCTTCTCGGAGGAGGTCGCGGCCCGCTTCCTCGCCTATGGCTGGCAGGTCCTGCGGGTGGCCGACGCCAACGACGTCCACGCGATTTCCTCGGCGCTCGAGACCTTCCTTCAGTCCGGCGACCGCCCGACGCTGATCGTCGTCAACTCGATCATCGGCTTCGGCGCCCCGAAGAAACAGAACACCGCCAAGGCCCACTCGGACCCGCTGGGCGAGGACGAGGTCAAGGGCGCCAAGCGCGCCTATGGCTGGCCCGAGGACGCGCAGTTCCTGGTGCCGGACGGCGTCTACGACAATTTTCGCGATGGCATCGGCCGGCGCGGCGCCGAGCTCTACGCCACCTGGGAAGGCTTCTTCAACGAAGCCAAGGCTTCCGATCCGGAGCATGCCGAGGAACTCGCCGCCTATCTCGAAGGCCGCCTGCCCGAGGGCTGGGACCGTGACATCCCGGTCTTCGAGGCGGATGCCAAGGGCCTCGCCACCCGCGAATCCTCCGGCAAGGTGCTGAACGCCATCGCCCAGCACGTGCCGTTCATGCTCGGCGGCTCGGCCGATCTCGCGCCGTCGAATAAGACCAACCTTACCTTCGAGGGGGCGGGTTCGCTTACCCCCTTCGAGCCGGGCGGGCGCAACATCCATTTCGGCGTGCGCGAGCACGCCATGGGCTCCATCGTGAACGGCCTCGGCCTCGTGGGCCTGCGGGCCTACGGCGCCACCTTCCTGGTCTTCGCCGACTACATGCGCCCGCCGATCCGCCTGGCGGCGCTGATGGAGGTGCCGGTCTTCCACGTCTTCACGCACGATTCGATCGGCGTCGGCGAGGACGGTCCGACCCACCAGCCGGTGGAGCAGCTGCTGACCCTCAGGGCGATCCCCGGCCTCGTCACCTTACGCCCGGCGGACGCCAACGAGGTCGCGGAATCCTACCGGGTGATCCTGGGCCTGAAGAACCAGCCGGCGGTGCTGGCGCTCTCCCGCCAGCCGCTGCCGACCTTCGACCGCACGAAGTACGCCAGCGCTGCCGGCACGGCACGCGGCGCCTACGTGCTGGCCGATTGCGAGGGTACGCCGGAGGTGATCCTCATCGGCACCGGCTCCGAGGTTCAGCTCTGCGTGCACACCTACGAGCTGCTGAAGGCGGACGGGGTGAGGGCGCGCGTGGTCTCGATGCCGTCCTGGGACCTGTTCGAGCGCCAGGACGAGGCCTACCGCAACAGCGTCCTCATCCCGGAGGTGCTGGCGCGCGTGGCCGTCGAGCAGGGCTCGGTCATCGGCTGGGACCGCTACGCGGGTTCGGCGGGCGCCATCATCGGCATGAGCACCTTCGGCTCCTCGGCCCCGATCAAGGACCTGCAGGCGAAGTTCGGCTTCACCCCGGAGAAGGTGCTGGCCGCTGCCCGCGACCAGATCGCACGGCACAAGAAGTAGGGACCGTTTCCCCTCCCCCTCGTGGGGAGGGGCTCACAGCCGGTGATAGATGTCGGCGACGCGGCTTCGGGCCCGGCGCTCGGACGACGAGGAGTTTTCCATGAACCCGCTCAAGGCGCTCTTCCCCGAACAGGGTCAGGCCGTGTGGCTCGACTTCGTCGCCCGGGGCTTCGTCGCGCAAGGCAAGCTCAAGGCCCTGGTGGATGAGGACGGCCTGCGCGGCGTGACCTCGAACCCCTCGATCTTCGAGAAGGCCATCGGCGGCTCGTCCGAGTACGACGACGCCCTGAAATCGGTGATGGACCAGGGCGATGCCCGCGTCATCGACCTCTACGAAGGCTGCGCCATCGCCGACATCCAGGCGGCGGCCGACGTGCTGCGCCCCGTCTACGAGTCGAGCGACGGCGCCGACGGCTACGTCAGCCTGGAGGTCTCGCCCTACCTTGCGCTGAACACCGAAGACACGCTGGACGAGGCCCGCCGCCTCCACAAGATGGTGGCGCGCGACAACCTGATGGTGAAGGTGCCCGCCACCCGCGAAGGCATTCCGGCGATCCAGGCGCTCACGGCGGACGGCATCAGCATCAACGTCACCCTGCTCTTCGCGGTGGACACCTACGAGGCGGTGGCCCGCGCGTTCATCGCCGGCCTGGAGGCCTTCGCCGCCAAGGGCGGGGACGTCTCGAAGGTCGCCAGCGTGGCGAGCTTCTTCATCAGCCGCATCGATGTGGCAGTCGACAAGGCGCTCGACGAGAAGGGCGGCTTCGACGACCTTAAGGGCAAGGTCGCCATCGCCAACGCCAAGCTCGCCTACCAGCGCTTCAAGGCCATCCACGCCGAGCCGCAATGGCAGGCGCTCGCCGCCAAGGGCGCCAAGGCGCAGCGCCTGCTCTGGGCCTCCACGGGCGTGAAGAACAAGGCCTATTCCGACGTGCTCTATGTCGAGGAGCTGATCGGCCCCGACACCGTCAACACCATGCCCCCCGCGACCATGGACGCGTTCCGCGACCACGGCACCCTGAAAGCCGCCATCGAGGACGATGTGGCGGGAGCGGAAGCCGTGATGGCGCGCCTCGCCGAGGCCGGCATCGACATCGCCAAGGTCGGCGACACCCTGGTGGAGGAGGGCGTGCAGCTCTTCATCGACGCCGCCGACAAGCTGCTCGGCGCGGTGGCGGGCAAGCGCATCGACCTGCTCGGGCCGAAGCTGAACGGCCAGACCCTCGTCCTCGACGAGACCCTGAGCACGGCGGCGAAGAAGGCCGTCGAGGCGTGGCGGGCCAGCGGAAAGATCCGCCGGCTCTGGGCCCACGACAACACCGTCTGGAGCGGGGCCGACGAGCAGAACTGGCTCGGCTGGCTGCGCATCGTCGAGGATGAGCTGGAGCGCGTCACCGAGTACGAGGCCTTCGCCGAGGAAGTTCGGGCCGGCGGCTTCACCGACGTCGTCGTGCTCGGCATGGGCGGGTCGAGCCTCGGCCCGGAGGTGCTGGCCGAGACCTACGGCAGCCGCGAGGGGTTTCCGAAGCTACGAATCCTCGATTCCACCGATCCGGATCAGGTCCGTGAGACCGAGGCCGCGATCGCTCTGCCGACCACGCTCTTCATCGTGGCGAGCAAGTCCGGCTCGACCCTCGAGCCCAACGTGTTTCGCGATTACTTCCTCGGCCGGATGAAGGAGACGGTCGGCGCCGACAAGGCCGGCGCCCACTTCGTCGCCGTCACCGATCCGGGCTCGGCCATGGAGGCGGCGGCCAAGGCCGACAACTTCCGTAAGATCTTCTACGGCGTGAAGCAGATCGGCGGGCGCTACTCCGTGCTCTCGGCCTTCGGCCTCGTGCCGGCGGCGGCCTCGGGCATCGACGTGAAGGCCTTCCTCGACACCGCCCGGACCATGGTTCGCTCCTGCGGCCCGGCCGTGCCGCCGGCCCAGAACCCGGGCGTGCTCCTCGGCACCGCTCTGGGCGCCGCCGCGCTGAATGCCGGCCGCGACAAGGTCACGATCATCGCCTCGCCGGGCATCGACACCTTCGGCGCCTGGGCCGAGCAGCTCATCGCCGAATCGACGGGCAAGGAAGGCAAGGGCCTGATCCCCATCGACGGCGAGCCCGTCGACGTGCCCGCCGTCTACGGCCGCGACCGCTTCTTCGTCTACCTGCGCCTCGACGGCCGCGCCGATCCCCACCAGGACGAGGCCGTCCGCAACCTCGAGCGCGAGGGGCATCCGGTGGCGCACATCACCCTCGCCAACGAGGAGCAGCTGCCGCAGGAATTCTTCCGCTTCGAGATCGCCACGGCGGTGGCGGGCGCGATGCTCGGCATCAACCCCTTCGACCAGCCCGACGTCGAGGCGAGCAAGATCGAGACGAAGAAGCTCTTCGACGCGGCCGAGAAGAGCGGCGCCCTGCCGGGCGAGACCCCGATCTTCGCGGATGACGGGATCGCCCTCTACGCGGATGCGGGCAATGCTGGCGCCCTGCCCCAGGCGGCCGAGGGCCTGGATGCGGCGATCGCCGCGCATCTCGCCCGGGCGAAGGACGGCGACTACGTGGCGCTGCTGGCCTATGTCGCACGCAATCCCGGCCACCACGCGATCCTGCAGGAGGCACGGGTGGCCCTGCGCGACAAGCGCCGCCTCGCGACCTGCCTCGAATTCGGACCGCGCTTCCTGCACTCGACGGGCCAGGCCTACAAGGGTGGCCCCGACACCGGCGTCTTCCTGCAGATCACCGCCGACCCCTCGGCGGACCTGGCGATTCCCGGTCGCAGCCTCGGCTTCGGCACGGTGGTGGCGGCCCAGGCCCGGGGCGACTTCGCGGTGCTGGCCGAGCGCAAGCGGCGGGCGCTCCGCGTTCACATCAAGGGCGGCGGGGTCGAGGCCGGCCTGAAGCGCATCGCGGCCGCGATCCGGGCGGCCCTGTAAGGCGCTCCTCAACGAGGCGACGGTGCGCGCTTGTCGCCGTCGCCTCCGAGCCGTTGCGGCCGATGCGCTTTACTTCTTCAGGGCGTCCCGCGCGGCGTCCCTGGCCTCGCCGAGGGCTCCCTGGGCCCGTCCGGCCACAACCTCGGCCCGGCCCTCGACCTGCGCGCGCGTATTGCCCGTGACCTTTCCGATCGCCTCCTTGAGCGAGCCCCTGGTCCGCTTCATCGCACCCTCGACACGGTCCTTGTCCATGTAGGCCTCCTGGGTGGAGCCACGCAGGAGACGTGGCGCGATCACCACTGCAGTTAGCGGTGATCGGATCGGATTCAACGATGGCTGCGTCCGACGAGAAGCGACGGTCCGACCCGCTGATCACGATCGCGTCACGGGGCCCCCTATCGGTGTCCGACGCGTCCCATGACTGGCATCCCTTCGACCTTATATGATGCACATGCGGGTTCGCGTTCGCGCCGGAGCCCGGATCGTTCCGCGAAAGCGAGGACAAGGTCGACGGATGACAGGACAGGCAGGGCTCGATTCGACGATCTGGCGCCCACGGAGTCAGTTCGCCGCCACCATCGTGTCGCTGCGCCAACTCCAGATGTTCAACGATACGGGCGGCGTCGCGGTCAATTTCGATGTTCGGCGCGCGCGCGAACCCGAGATCACTCTCGTCGGCAGCCAGAGTGAGGCGCTGAGTCTGTGGGAGACCCGCTCAAGCAGCGGGTTCATCACGCACCCGAAGTTCAATGCCGATCTCGTCACGATCCGCTTCGTCACGAGCGGGAGCATCGTCTATCGCCATCGCGTCGGCGACATCGTCGGTTCGCCGACGCACGCGACCCTGGTGGGGTTCGAGGATCTGCGCGAGGTCGAGGCGTCGGGCGCGTTCGGTGCCATCAGCGCGACGCTCAGGACCGCGGACCTGGCCACCGCCCACGCGGCGCTGACCGGCGGGGATCCGCTCGTCCTGCCCCGGCTCGCGCCCGTCGCCGAGATCGCCGGCCCCGGGATGCGGGCCCTGCTCTGCACGGTGAGTGAAGTTCGACGTCAGGTCCAGGAAGCGCCCCGCTCCGGTGATTTTCTGGTGCCGCTGATCCAGGAGATCATGGCCTATCAGCTGCTCTCGGTCTGGCCGAGGCAGACGCCTGCCTCTGTCGCAGTCGGGCGGGAGGGGCCGTCTCGGAGCCTCCAGACCGCGTTGGACTTCATCATGGCGAACCTCGGCGTCCCGCTGATGCTGGCGGACATCGCGGCCGCCGCCGGGATCAGCGTCCGCTCTCTTCAGGACCGCTTCCGGCGCGACCTCGGACAGACGCCGGTCCAGTTCATCATCGATCAACGCCTCGAACACGCCCATCGCGACCTGCTCTCGCCCGGCAACGACGCGCTGTCGGTTGCCGCGATCGCGCGGCGCTGGGGCTTCGCGCATCTCAGCGATTTCGGGCAGCGCTACCGCAAACGGTACGGTTGCACGCCATCCGCGACGCGTCATGAGTCCGGGCGCACCCTCTGATCCGGGATGTCGCGTGATCGAAGCGGGACTCCGTCCAGTTCGCGCGGCGCCCGAGGTGGGCACCCTTTGCGCCAGCGCGATGGGATCCCGCCGAAGCCCGAATCCGCCATCCCGAAGCGATCCCGCGGATTCGGCGCAAGTCCGACCCGTCCGCCGAACGAATCAGTCCCCGACGTGGTATCGGCTGGTACCGTAGTGAGATCGATCGGCGCTATCGGATTTGCGCAGAGTATTATGAATATTGCGAAAATTTGACAAAACCTGAATTCCATGAAAGTATTTAATTTAAATCTGACGTTGTATCGGAATAGTTACTTGGTGACGAACCTGCTCATTGCTCTGGACTTTGCGACGGAGGCCGATCGATCATTTCTCTCCCTCGCGGGTGGCCTGACGCTGCCGGCGTCGTTGCACGCTGAATGCCAGGCGATTTCCTCCGCATGGCCCAGCCAGGCGCACCCAATTCCCACCCATCCCATCCCTGTGTCCCCGGACGTCGTGTGTCCGACATCCGCCGTCCCGACGAAACGGGTGGACGGGCCGAACCCGTGCCGGGTTCGCCCTGAGGCGCAGGCGCAGGCGCTCGGCCCCGCGCACCGGAGGCCGACGCCGCCGAACGCCCTGACGGCCTTCGAGGTTGTAACCGCCGTCAATGGCCCTCATCTGCGCGGCGCACGCGCGCTCCTCGGCTGGGCGATGTCGGATCTGGCAGAGGTCAGCGGATTGTCCCTGTCGACGATCCGGCGTCTCGAGCAGAACGTTCAGGCCGTCGGCCTTCGCAGTCGCCGCGTCGCCGTCGAGGCCCTGGAAGACGGTGGTGTCCGTTTCCTGAGGCTCGAGGACGGCACGCTTGCCCTCGCGGAACTGGCCGACCGGTCCGCTGGAGGGGCCGGGACGAGGATCTGATCCGGCCCTCGCTTCAGGTCGCGAACCCGTTCTCCCGGCCCCAGATGATCGCCTCGCCGCGTCGGTGGATGCCGAGCTTGCGGTAGAGAGAGGCGGCGTGGTTGCGCACGGTGTTGGGCGTCAGGCCCAGGCGCTTGGCGATGGCCGCGTCGCCGAGGCCCTGACAGATCAGTCGCAGCACCTCGCCCTCGCGGCGCGTCAGGTCGGGGCTCGGGCCCGTCGGCGCCTCGACGCCGGGATGGCGCAGGTTCCCGAGCTTCTCGATCAGGCTCCGGGTGAACCAGGACGTATCGGCCATCACGGTCTCGATCGCGGCGAACAGCTCGCGCTCCGTGCGCTTGCGGTCGCTGATGTCCTGCAGGACGGCCAGCAGGCAGGCCTCGTCGCCGATGGTGACGCGCTCGGCCGAGACGAGGCAATCCATCTCGACCCCGTCCCGGCTGCGCAGGCACGCTTCGAAGCCCAGCACGCTTCCCTGCGCGGCCAGATCCGCCTCGAAGCGCTCGCGCTGCGCGCGGTCGCTCCACAGGCCGAGGGCATCGAGCCCCTGGTCCGCCAGCGCCTCCTCGGGGTAGCCGAAGACGCGGCCGAAGGCCTGGTTCACCCCGATCACCGAGAAGCCGTCGATCCGGCACAGGATCGTCGGCACCGGCGCGAGGCGGAATGCGGTGGCGAAGCGCTCCTCGCTGTGGCGCAGGGCCGTCTCGGCTTTCTTGCGCAGGTCGAGGTCGGCGAAGGTGAACAGCATGCAGGGCTCGTCGCCCATGTCGATGGGCTGGCCGGCCACGATGACGAACCGGGTGCCGCCGTCGGGCAGGCGCAGGCAGGCCTCCATCTGCGGGATGGTCTCGCCCGCGTTGAGGCGCGCGATGGCGAGGTCGCGGTTGCGCGCCTCGTTGAGCACGTCGATCTCGTAGGCGCTCCGCCCGATCACGGCGTCGCGGGTGTAGCCTGTCATCTCCAGGAAGCCGAGATTCACCTTGACGTGGCGCAGGTCCGAGAGCCGGCAGATCAGGGCGGGCGCCGGGTTGGCGTTGAAGGTCTTCTCGAAGCGCTCCTCGGCCTCGAATTGCGGGGTGACGTCGGAGAGGATCAGCACGAGGCAGTCCGGCGCTCCGGCCGCGTCCGTGATGACGAGGCTGCGGATGCGGTGCATCACGTCGAAGTCCGGGCGGTCCGTCCGGCGCACGTTGACGATGACTTCGTCGAAGCTCTCGCCGCTCAGCACCCGCTCGATGGGCGTGTTCGTGATGACGTGGTGGTTGCGATAGCGCAGCTCGAAGCGGTCGCGGTAGGCCGCGACGGTGCCGCCGAGCTCGGCGAGGTCGGCCGCCCCGTGCATGGCCAGCGCCGCCGCGTTGGCCCAGGTGATCCGCTGATCGGGCTCGATCAGGATCACGCCCTCGGTGAGGCCGGCGATAATCTGGCGGAGCTGGGAACGGTCGACACCCGTCGTCAAAGGCCTAGGCATCCTGCATGCGGGGCGGCGCCCGCGATGGGCGGGCGCCCGGGTGTGGACGGCGCCCCTGACGCGAACGTGGCCGTCCGCAGGGGAACGAACGCGCCTGGGCCCGACTCGTTGCCGACGCCCCACCTTGAATCGGAAGCGTGGCCGCAGCCTTGCATACAAAATTCCTGCGGAAAGCGAAATTCTCGCCGAAATCGAAGGGAGATATCCGAATGTGCCAGGGTGACGATCCGAACTGCGCGCATTTCGCCGCGCATCGTCGCCGCTTCCTCGGCGACCTCGCCCCCGAGCGCCGGGCCTTCCTGAAGAGTGGTTTCGTGGCCTCGGGCGGGGCGGCGGCCCTGATGGCCGGCGGCCTGACCCTGCCGGGGGCGGCCCTGGCGCAGGCGAGCGCCCGCCGGGGCGCGCAGGCGACGGCGCATTACCACCTGCCCGCAACCGCCGAGACGGTGCACTGGGGCTATTTCAGCCGCAGCCTGAAGCCCCAGGTCGAGATCGCCTCCGGCGACTACGTCACCATCGAGACCCTGACCCACCACGCCAACGACGATGCCGAGCGCATGGTCACGGGGGATCCCGGCGCCGAGAGCGTCTTCCTCTGGACCAAGGACCGGAAGGGTGTCGCCCGGCGTGGGGCCGGGCCGGAGGACGCCAAGTTCGGCCCCGGCGGTGGCCTCGGCGTGCACATCTGCACCGGGCCGGTGGCGATCCGGGGCGCCGAGCCCGGCGACGTGCTGGAGGTGCGCATCCTCGACGTGGCGCCCCGCCCCTGCGCCAACCCGGCCTTCAAGGGCCGCACCTTCGGCAGCAACGCCGCCGCCAACTGGGGCTACCACTACAAGGACATGATCACCGGGGACCGGCCCCGCGAGGTGGTGACGATCTACGAGGTCGACGCCACGGGGGCCCGCGACTGGGCGCAGGCGGTCTACAGCTTCCGCTGGCCGGGCGTGACGGACCCCGCCGGGATCGACCACCCCACCATCGACTATCCGGGCCTGCCGGTGGACCACACGCGGACCCAGCGCAACTTCGACGTGCTCAAGGGCTTCCGCGTGCCGATCCGCCCGCATTTCGGCACGATGGGCCTTGCGCCGAAGGAAGCCGAGATGGTGAACTCGATTCCCCCGAGCTACACCGGCGGCAACATCGACAACTGGCGCATCGGCAAGGGCGCGACCCTGTACTACCCCGTGGCGGTGCCGGGCGCCCTGTTCTCGGTGGGCGACCCGCATGCGAGCCAGGGCGATTCCGAACTCTGCGGCACCGCCATCGAGTGCTCGCTCACCGGCACCTTCCAGTTCATCCTGCACAAGAAGGCGGACCTGCCCGGCACCAGCCTGGAGACCCTCGACTTCCCCATGATCGAGACCGCCGACGACTGGGTGCTCTCGGGCTTCAGCTATCCGAACTACCTCGCGGATCTCGGACCCGACGCGCAGAACGCGATCTTCGCCAAGTCCTCCATCGACCTCGCCATGCGCGACGCTTTCCGCAAGATGCGCCAGTTCCTCATGCACGGGCACGGGCTCACCGAGGACGAGGCGATCTCCCTGATGTCCATCGCGGTGGATTTCGGCATCACCCAGGTGGTGGACGGCAACTGGGGCGTCCATGCCATCGTCAAGAAGTCGATCTTCCCGATGCGTCCCGCCTCCTGACCGGAGGCGGCGGACCAAACGCCCGGAGGACCTCAGCCGCCGACGATCCGCCCGTCGAGGCCGAGCAGGCGGCCGAGGCCGCGGACCCGGTTGAGGATGCGGTCGCCCGGCAGGGCCTCCCGGCCGGGGGGGAGCGTCAGCGTCACCCGGCCCTCCGCGACGACCACGGGCAGGCCGCCGAGCGCCCCCTCCATGCCAGCCGAGAGGGGAAAAGCGAGGCGCAGCAGGGCGCCCAGCAGGCGGGCCCGCTCGAACAGGCGGGGGCCCGCGAGGTTGCGCAGCATCGGGCTCGCCCGCTCCGGCGCGATGCCCTCGTGGCGGAAGTAGATGGCGAGCGCCAGGTAGGCACGGCCCGGATGGTCGATGCCCACGAAGGCCGCATGGGTGATGACGTTGACGCTCTGCTCGCCCCGGTAATCCGGGTGCGCCCGCCAGCCGATGTCGGAGAGGAGGCAGGCGGCGTGGCGCAGGCGGCGCTCGTCGGCGGTCTCGGGCTGGTCGAGGCTCGCGATGAAGCGGTCGCTCCAGGCGATGAGGTCGCGGGCATGGCCGGGGGAGCGCGCCCGCAGGCTGTTCAGTTCGGCCGCCGCCGCCAGCAGCGGGTCGGTCAGCCGCGCGTCGCGGTCGAGCTGCTCGTAGAGCAAGCCCTCGCGCACGCCCGAGGCCGACACAGCGAGCTCGCGCGGGCGCCCGATCCGGATGATCTCCTCCAGCACCACGGCCCCGTAGGCGAGGAGCGGACGGCGCGCCTCCGAGACGCTCTCGACGTCCTGCAGCAGGGCGGCGTCGGTGCGCTCCACCACTTCGAGGAAGTTCAACTCGTCGGAGGGCTCGACGCTGTAGCCGTGCATGACGTGGAGCGGGTAGCCCCGGGCCGACTGGTGCAGCCGGGCCAGCGCCCGCCAAGTGCCGCCGACCGCGTAGAAGCTGCGCCCGCGCAGGGTCTCCAGTTGCGGGGCGGCCTTCTTCAGGTTCTCGCGGACGATCTTGAGGGCCTTCTTGACCGAGCCCCCGGAGAGATCCTGGAGCGCCAGGCCGCCCAGCGGCATCGTCACGCCCATGCCGACGGTGGCGCCGCGCACGTCCACGAGTTCGAGGGAGCCGCCGCCGAGGTCGCCCACCACGCCGTCCGGCGCATGGAAGCCCGAAATGACCCCGAGCGCCGAGAGCTCGGCCTCGCGACGTCCGGAGAGCAGCTCGATGCGCTGGCCGCAAGCCGCTTCGGCGGCCGCGAGGAATTCCGGCCCGTTCTGGGCGTCGCGCGCGGCGGCGGTGGCCAGCACGAAGGTCCGCGAGACCCGCATGGTCTCGCACAGCACCCGGAAGCGGGCCAACGCCACGAGGGCCCGGCGCACCGCCTCCTCGTTGAGGCGGCCGGTGGTGAGCACGTTGCGGCCCAAGCCGCACAGCACCTTCTCGTTGTAGAGGGGCGTCGGCGCCCGCGTCAGGCCGTCATAGGCGACGAGCCGCACCGAGTTCGAGCCGATGTCGATGATCGCCACCGGCTCGATGTAGTCGCGGGCCCCGTGCAGGGGATTCCCCTGGACGGGCGC
This sequence comes from Methylobacterium sp. J-078, assembly GCF_022829285.1. Lineage (GTDB taxonomy): Bacteria > Pseudomonadota > Alphaproteobacteria > Rhizobiales > Beijerinckiaceae > Methylobacterium. Next base: position 40,802 of record NZ_JAKSYI010000081.1, on the reverse strand, counting down.
GGGGCGGGCGGGGTCGAGGCCCATGCGGGCTCCTCTGGACAAACTGTCGGGCACGCCGCCGTCAGCCACGCTGCGCGCGTCGGCTCAGGGCGCGCGGGCTCGACTTCTTCGACGACTTGCCGCGCCCGGACAGGCTCGGATTCGTCATGAAATACTTGTGCGCGTTGAACGGCTCCTCCCCCTCGGCCGGTTGGATCCGTTCGCCCGCACCGGACGCCAGTACACGCCAGCTCTGGCGGTTGTCGAGGAGGTTGGCCAGCATGATCTGGTCCAGCACCTGCTGATGCACCGTCGGATTGGTGATCGGCAGCAGCGCCTCGACGCGCCGGTCGAGGTTGCGGCTCATCAGGTCGGCCGAGGAGATGTAGACGGTGGCCTTGGGGTGGGGCAGCCCGACGCCGTTGCCGAAGCAGTAGACGCGTCCGTGCTCCAGGAAGCGTCCGACGATGGACTTGACCCGGATCGTCTCCGACAGCCCCGGGATGCCGGGCCGCAGACAGCAGATGCCGCGCACCACGCAGTCGATCTGCACGCCGGCGGTGCTCGCATCGTAGAGCGCGTCGATGATCTGCGGGTCCACCAGCGAGTTGCACTTGAGCCAGATCGCCGCCGGGCGCCCTGCCCGGGCGTGAGCCACCTCCGCCTCGATGTTCTCGAGGAGGCGCGGCTTCAGGGTGAGCGGCGAGACCGCCATCCGCTCCAGCTCGGCGGGCTCCGCGTAGCCGGTGATGAAGTTGAAGATCCGGCTGACGTCGCGGGCCACCGCCGGGTCGGCGGTGAAGAAGGACAGGTCGGTGTAGATGCGCGCCGTGATCGGGTGGTAGTTGCCGGTGCCGACGTGGCAGTAGGTGACGAGGCGGTCGCCCTCGCGGCGCACCACCATCGACAGCTTGGCGTGGGTCTTGAGCTCGATGAAGCCGAACACCACCTGCGCGCCCGCCTTCTCGAGGTTGCGCGCCCAGCGGATGTTGGCCTCCTCGTCGAAGCGGGCCTTCAGCTCGACGAGGGCGGTGACCGACTTGCCGAGCTCGGCGGCTTCCGCGAGTGCGGCGACGATCGGCGAATTCGAGGACGTGCGGTAGAGCGTCTGCTTGATCGCCACCACGTTGGGGTCGCGGGCGGCCTGCGCGAGGAACTGCACCACCGCGTCGAAGGACTCGTAGGGGTGGTGGACGATGAAGTCCTTCTGCCGGATCGCCGCGAAGACGTCGCCGCCGCTCTCGCGGATGCGCTCGGGGAAGCGCGGGTTGTAGGACTTGAACTTCAGGTCCGGCCGGTCGATGCCGACGATCTGCGAGAGTTCGTTGAGGGCGAGCATGCCCTCCACGAAGATCACCGCGTCGCCGCCGATCTCGAGCTCGTCGGCCACGAAGGCGCGCAAATCCTCGGGCATCCCGGCCTCGACTTCGAGCCGGATGACCACGCCCCGGCGGCGCTGCTTCAGGGCCGTCTCGAAATGCAGGACGAGGTCCTCGGCCTCCTCCTCGATCTCGAGGTCCGAATCGCGGATGACCCGGAAGGCGCCCTGCCCGCGCACGGCGTAGCCGGGAAAGAGCCGGCCGGTGAACAGGACGATGACCTGCTCGATGGCGATGAAGCGGGCGGTGGCGTCGTTCTCCGCGTCGGGCAGGCGCACGAAGCGGTCGAGCACGGCGGGCAGGCGGATGAGCGCGCGCAAGGTCCGGCCGTCGCGGGGGCGCACCAGCATCAGCGCGATGGTGGAGCCGAGATTCGGGATGAACGGGAACGGGTGCGCCGGATCGATGGCGAGCGGCGTCAGAACCGGCAGGACGTGGTTGAGGAAGTAATCCTCCAGCCAGGCCCGGTGCTCCGGCGTCAGGCCGCCGGGTTCCATCAGCTCGATGCCGACCCCGAGGAGTTCGCGGCGCAGTTCGCGCCAGCGCGCCTGCTGGTCGAGGGCGAGGTGCGAGACCTCCGTGCCGACGCGGGCGAGCTGCTCGGCCGGGGTCAGGCCGTCCTGCGAGGGCAGGACGAGGCCGGCGCGGACCTGATCGTGCAGGCCGGCGACCCGCACCATGAAGAACTCGTCGAGGTTATTGGCCGAGATCGAGAGGAAGCGCAGCTGCTCCAGGAGCGGGTGGTTGCCGTTCGAGGCCTCCTCCAGCACCCGGCGGTTGAACTGCAGCCACGACAATTCGCGGTTGACGAAGCGCTCGGGCGAGTGGCGCAGGGCGATGCCCGCCTCCCGTACGGATTCGCGCGCCTCCGCGCCGGGCCCCGCCTCGGTGGGGGCGGGCAGGTCCCCGGGCGGCGGCAGGTCGAGGTCGGCATCGGGGAGGGCATCGGGCACGGCGGCCGGTGGGGGCACTGCCGCACCCACCGCCCGGTCGGATGGCGTGTCGGATGCTTTGGCGGCCACGCCGGCGGAGGCGGTTCGGCGCGCGGCGGGCCGGGCCGGCCGGGGGCGGGCCTGGGTGCCACGCGGGGGGGCGGTCTCCACTGCGGTCGCGTCCAGGTCGATGTCCGCCGGGTCCATATCCGCCAAGTGTGTCTCTCCTATGGGTCGAGGGACCGGCTCCCTAGCATGGGGAGGGCCGGCGTTTTTGACAGTTCGATGACGAAACGCGCTCAGTCGGCGTCCTCATCGTCGCCGTCGTCGTCGCTCGCGTCCGTTCCGAAGCCGAGGCGCTCCAGCACCGCCAGCGCCAAGGGCTTGGTGATGCGCCGGCCCCGGCTGAGGGCGTCGCGGTCGAGCGCCGTGACGACCTCGCGGGCGCGCCCGAGGGAGCGGTCGATCCGCAGGGCCAGGGCCTCGACGATGGCGAGATCCACCACCAGCTGACGGTCCACGAACAGCTTGACGAGGACGGCTCGCAGGAGGGCGTCGTCGGGGGGCAGGATGGTGGCGCCGGGGGCGAGGCGCAGGCGCGAGCGCAGGTCCGCCGTGGTCAGGCCCAGCGCCTCCACCGAGGTGGCCGAGGTGAGGAGCACGGGGCAGGCGCGCTCTCGGGCGAGGTTGAGGAGGTGGAACAGGGCCGCCTCGTCGCGGGGCTCCCGGTGAAGATCCTCGATGACCAGGGCGCCGTTGGCGAGGAAGCGCGGCACGGTAGCGGCGGTGATCTCCGAGGCCTGCGCGGTCCAGGCATGGGAGCGCGTCGCCCAGATCGAGGCGAGGTGGCTCTTGCCGCTGCCCGGCGGCCCGGTGAGGAGGCAGACCGTATCGGGCCAGTTCGGCCAGGCCTCGATGAGGGCGTAGGCGGCCTCGTTGGCCGGCCCCACGAGGAAATCCTCGCGGCCGTAGCGCGGGTCGGCCGGCAGGTCGAAGGCCAGCTGCTTCGGAGGGACGTTCTCGCGGGAGGCCATCTAGCGATCGGACTTTGACAGGACAGACTCGGACAGGACGGACTTGGACAGGACGGACTTGGACAGGAGCACGGGCGAATCCGCGTGGTAGAGCGGAGACTGGAGGTAGCGTTCCAGGGCGAAGCGGACCAGCACGCCGATGGAGGCCGCCACCGGCACGGCGAGCAGCAGCCCGACGAAGCCGAACAGCGAGCCGAAGGCGAGGAGCGCGAACATCAGCCAGACCGGGTGCAGCCCGACCGATTCGCCCACCAGCTTGGGCGAGATGATGTTGCCCTCCAGGAACTGCCCGACCACGAACACCCCGATCGTCAGGCCGATGTGCAGCCAGTCGGAATCCGGCCAGAACTGCGCCAGGGCGACGCCCGCAGAGAGCAGGAACCCGGTCAGCGTGCCGACATACGGGATGAAGGTGAGGAAGCCCGCGATCAGCCCGATCAGCACGCCGAAGTTCAGGCCGACGAAGAACAGCCCCACGGCATAGAAGGTGCCGAGGATGAGGCAGACCAGCGTCTGCCCGCGCACGAAGCCCGTCACCGCGCCGTCGATCTCCCGGCCGAGGCGCCGCACCACGGGCCGGTGGCGCGGCGGCACCCAGCCGTCCACGGCCGCCACCATCCGGTCCCAGTCGACCAGGAGGTAGAATGCCACCACCGGCGTCACCACGAGGAGGGAGGCGATGGAGATGAGGGCCTGGCTGCCCGACCACAGGGACTTCAGGAAGGCCAGGAACCAGGTGCCCCCCTGCCCCACCAGGGTCCCGACCTGGGATTGCAGGTCGGTGAGCACGTCGGCCCCGCCCACCCGCTGCAGCAGCGGCCCCGCCCGGTCCGCCAGGATGCCCTGGAGCCGCGAGACCATGCCGGGCAGGGTCGCGATCAGGGCCGAGATCTGGTTGGCGGCGAGCGGCACCACGAGGAGCAGGGCCACCACGAGGCCGATCACGAACATCGCCAGAATGAGCAGGGAGGCCGTGAGCCGCCCGAGCCCGAGGCGCTCCAGCCGGTCGGCGATCGGGTCGAGGAGGTAGGCCAGGGCCAGGCCCGCCACGAAGGGCAGCAGCACGTCGGCGAGGAGGTAGATCAGCAGGGCGAGGCCCACGAGGGCCACCAGCCCGATCATCGCCCTGCCGCGCATCGGCCGTCCTCGCTCTTCGTCGTCCGGTTCCAAGAGTGGGAACGGGCCTTCCAAGAGTGGGAACGGGACTCGGCACGGTCAAGGCTGCGGGGCCGCGAAACGCCCTCCGGGCCGCGATCCGCCCCGGGTGCCGGCGAGGCCGGGCCGAGGCGTCGACCCGGCCATGCGTCATTCCCGACTCGCCGGAACCGACGCGACCCGTTAGAGCAACGATCGAAGGACGTTGAGACGAGGTGCCGATGACGGGCGAGCCCAAGACCGGAATGACCTACGCGCAGGCGGGCGTCGACATCGATGCCGGTAACGCCATGGTCGAGACGATCAAGCCGCTGGTGCGCGCCACCCGCCGGCCGGGGGCGGATGCCGAGATCGGCGGCTTCGGCGGGCTGTTCGACCTCAAGGCCGCCGGCTTCCGGGACCCGATCCTGGTGGCGGCCAACGACGGCGTCGGCACCAAGGTGAAGATCGCCATCGAGACGAACCGCCACGACACGATCGGCATCGACCTCGTTGCGATGTGCGTCAACGACATCATCGTGCAGGGCGCCGAGCCGCTGTTCTTCCTCGACTACTTCGCCACCGCCAAGCTGGTGCCGGGGGTCGGCGCCGACATTGTGCGCGGCATCGCGGCCGGGTGCCGGCTCGCCGGCTGCGCGCTGATCGGGGGCGAGACCGCCGAGATGCCCGGCCTCTACGACGGCGCCGACTACGATCTCGCCGGCTTCAGCGTGGGCGCGGCCGAGCGCGGCACCCTGCTGCCGCGCGGCAACATCGTGCCCGGCGACGTGGTTCTGGGCCTGCCCTCCTCGGGCGTGCATTCCAACGGCTTCTCGCTGGTGCGCCGCATCGTCGAGAAGAGCGGCCTGTCCTACGACGACCCGGCGCCCTTCGAGCCCGCCCGGACCCTCGGCGAGGCCCTGCTGGAGCCGACCCAGATCTACGTGAAGCCGCTGCTCGCCGCCCTGCGCAGCACGGACGGCATCAAGGCGCTGGCCCACATCACCGGCGGCGGCTTTCCCGACAACCTGCCCCGCGTGCTGCCCGACGGCGTCGGCATCAGCATCGATCTCGACGCGATCATTCCGCCGCCGGTCTTCGGCTGGCTTTCGGAGGTCGGCGGGGTCGCCGAATCGGAAATGCTGCGCACCTTCAACTGCGGCATCGGCATGGTGGTGGTGGTGGCGCCCGAGAGCGTCAGCGCCGTGTCGAAGGCCCTGGATCTCGGCGGCGCCTCCCCGGTCCGCCTCGGCCGGATCACCCCGCGCGGGGCCGATCCCGTGACCTTCGAAGGCCGGCTCGCCTTCTGATGGCGCCCTCGCGGAAGACCCGGGTCGCGATCCTGATCTCGGGGCGCGGCTCGAACATGGCTTCGCTGATCGCGGCGGCGGCAGCCCCCGACTTCCCGGCCGAAATCGTGCTGGTGGCGTCCAACCGCCCCGAGGCCGGGGGTCTCGCCTTCGCGGCCGAGCGGGGCATCGCCACGCTGGCCCTCGACCACAAGGCCTATCCGAGCCGGTCGGCCTTCGACGCGGCGCTCCAGGCCGAACTCACGGCGGCCGGCATCGACCTCGTGGTCCTGGCCGGCTTCATGCGGATCTTCTCCACCGGCTTCGTCGAGGCCTGGGCGGGGCGGATGATCAATATCCACCCGTCCCTGCTGCCGCTGTTCAAGGGCGTGCACACCCACGCGCAGGCGCTGAAGGCCGGGGTGCGCCTGCACGGCTGCACCGTGCACTACGTCGTGCCCGAGCTCGATGCCGGCCCGATCATCGCGCAGGCCGCCGTGCCCGTATTGCCCGGCGACGATCCGGATGCGCTGGCCGCCCGCATCCTGGTGCAGGAGCACCGGCTCTATCCGCAGGCCCTGGCGCTGGTCGCGGGCGGGCGCGTGCGGCTGGAGGGGGAACGGGTGGTGTTTTCGGACGACGTGCCGCCGGCGGACGGGGCGCTGCTCAGCCTGTGAGCCCGGTGCTGCGTCAGGGAGCGAGGCACCGTCGAAATTGCCGCGAACGCCGGATTCGAGCTGCGGCCGACGGAGAGCCTTGATCATCCGCGCTGCGTGGCTGCATGATATGGCCGGAACGAGGAGTCCACATGCCCGGCAGTACGAACCTGGGTGCGAAGCTTGAGCATTACGTGACCGGTCTCGTCGAGAGCGGTCGTTACCCGTCGCGGAGTGACGTGCTGCGGGAGGGCGTACGTCTGATCGAGGAGCGCGAGAAGCGCCTCGCCACTCTCGACGCGGCGATCGTTCGAGGATTGGCTGATGCCGAGGCCGACCGGGTCAAGTCCATTTCGGATGTCGCGGCGCGGCTCACGGGGAAGTATCGGGCTCTGCCGGAATCCGATGAGGCGTGATCGTCCGTATCACCGATGCGGCCGAAGCGGATCTCGAACGGATCGGTGACTTCATCGCTCTGGACAATCCGGATCGGGCGCTGAGCTTCGTCAACGAAATCCTCGACCGGTGTCTTCGCTTAGCGGACGCGCCACGCGGCTTCCCGTTGGTGCCGCGCTACGAACGGTCCGGTGTCCGCCGCCGCCCCTATCGCGATTATCTGATCTTCTACCGTGTCGAGGACGACCACGTCGACGTGCTGCACATCCTTAACGGTGCCCGGGACTACGAGACCATCCTGTTCCCGCCGGAATGAGCCCGGGGCGATCGGCTCACGCGTTCGGCAGGTGCGTCGCGAGCGCCTCCAGCACCGCCATGCGCACGGCGACCCCCATCTCGACCTGCTCGCGGATGAGCGACTGGGCGCCGTCGGCGATCTCGGAGGAGATCTCGACGCCCCGGTTCATCGGGCCCGGGTGCATCACCAGGGCGTCGGGGGCGGCGATCCGCAGCTTGTCGGCGTCGAGGCCGAAATAGCGGAAATACTCCTTCACGGAGGGCACGAAGGAGCCGTTCATGCGCTCGCGCTGCAGGCGCAGCATCATGACGATGTCGCAGCCCTCCAGGCCTTTTCGCATGTCGGTGAAGACCTCGACGCCGAAGCGCTCGATGCCGGTGGGCAGCAGGGTCGAGGGGCCGATGATGCGCACCCGCGCGCCCAGCGCCTGGAGCAGGATGAGGTTCGAGCGGGCCACGCGGCTGTGCAGGACGTCGCCGCAGATCGCCACCCGAAGGCCCTCGATCCGACCCTTGTTGCGCCGGATGGTTAGGGCGTCGAGGAGCGCCTGGGTCGGGTGCTCGTGGGCGCCGTCGCCGGCATTGACCACGGCGCAATCGACCTTGCGGGCGAGGAGATGCACGGCGCCCGCCGCGTGGTGGCGCACCACGATGATGTCGGGCCGCATGGCGTTCAGCGTCGCGGCGGTGTCGATCAGGGTCTCGCCCTTCTTCACCGAGGAGGAGGCCACCGACATGTTCATGACGTCGGCGCCCAGCCGCTTGCCTGCGAGTTCGAAGGAACTTTGCGTGCGCGTGGACGGCTCGAAGAACAGGTTGATCTGGGTGCGGCCGCGCAGGGTGGTGCGCTTCTTCTCGACCTGGCGCGAGAGCGCGACGGCGTCTTCCGCCCGGTCGAGGAGGACCTCGATGTCGGGTCGGGAGAGCCCCTCGATCCCGAGCAGGTGCCGGTGGGGGAAGTGTTGCGGCGCGGCTGTCATGCTGGGTTCAGGGCTATAGGCCCGGTCAGGAAGGCCGGCAAGCGCGCTCGGGGCGCTTACCGGCCCGCCGCCGTCAGGCTCCGGGCGCCACCAGCGGGCGCAGGGATTCGGCGAGATCGTTCAGGCTCAGGCCGCCCTTCTGCAACACCCGGTCGGCGCGCCCGGCCAGGCGCCTGCGGTCGTCGGCGGTGATGTCCTTGGCGGTCAGCACCACGACGGGGATGTCGCGCCACTCCGCCCGCTCGCGCAGCGCCCGCAGGAAGCCGAAGCCGTCCATCTCGGGCATCATCAGGTCGAGGAGGATGAGACAGGGCTTCTTGGCCGCGGTCGCCTCCAGGCCGGCGACGCCGTTCTCGGCCGCGGCCACGCGCCAGCCCTCGCGGGTCAGCATCGCGGACAGGCGCTCGCGGGCATCCGGATCGTCGTCGATGATCAGCACAGGCCCCTCGTGCTCGGAGGGCTTGAACCGCTCCATGGCCGACCTGAGCTGGCTCCACTCGATCGGCTTCTGGAGGTAGTCGGTGGCCCCCAGCGAGAAGGCGAGGTTCTGCTCGTCGAGCACCGTCACCATGATGATCGGGGTCACACCGAGGTCCGGGTCGGCCCGCAGGGTGCGCAGGACCGACCAGCCGTCCATGCGCGGCATGGTCACGTCGAGGAGGATGACGCGGGGTCGGAGTTCGCGGGCCCGCTCGACGCCCTCGCGCCCGTCGCGGGCGGTGGCGACGGTGAAGCCGTCCTTCTCCAGGAAGCGGGCGAGGAGATCGCGGGTGGCCGCGTCGTCGTCGATGATGAGGACGTGGCCGCCGGGGTTCGGCCGGACCTCGCCGCTGGGGTGCGGGGCGTCGTGGTCGTGGTGGCTCCCCTCCGCCGGGTCCGAGGGCACGTAGGTCGCCGGGACCGCCAGGGTGAAGGTGGTGCCGGTCCCCTCCTGGCTCTCCACCTCGATGCGCCCGCCGAGCATCTCGGCGAAGGCACGGGTGATGGCCAGGCCCAGGCCCGTGCCGCCGAAGCGCCGCGTCGTGGAGGCGTCGGCTTGCGTGAAGCGCTGGAACAGCTTGGCCTGCTGCTCGGCGTTCATGCCGATGCCCGTGTCGGTGACCCGGAAGGTGAGCCAGTCGACTCCGTCGCGCGACGCGCGCGAGACCGCCAGCACGATGCGGCCGCCTTCGGTGAACTTGGCCGCGTTGCTGAGGAGATTGATGAGGCACTGGCGCAGCTTGGTCTGGTCGGTCCGCGCCTCTCCGAGCCCGTCGGCCATCTCCAGGGCGAGGGCGTTGCCCTTCTTGTCGACCAGTGTCTCCACGGTGGCGGCGACATCGCGCACGGTCTCGGCGACGGGGAAGACCTCGGCGTAGATCTCCATGCGCTCGGCCTCGATCTTCGAGAGGTCGAGGACGTCGTTGATGAGGCCGAGCAGGTGGCGGGCATTCGCCTCGATCTTGCGCATGTCGACGAGCAGGCTCTCTTCGCCCAGGTCCTCGATCTCCTCCTGCAGCATCTCCGAATAGCCGATCACCGCCGAGAGCGGAGTGCGCAGCTCGTGGCTCATGTTGGCCAGGAACTGGCTCTTCGCGCGGTTGGCCTCCTCGGCCGCTTCCTTGGCGGCCTCCAGGGCGAGTTCGGCCTCCCGGCGGGCGGTGATGTCGGAATGAGTGCCCACCCATTCGCGGATGCTGCCGGTCTCCTCCAGGATCGGGACCGCGCGGGCCGACATGATCCGCCACACGCCGTCCTGGCGCCGGACGCGGTGCTCGATCTCGTAGGGCGACAGGGTCTCCAGGGCCCGAAGCCAGGCCGCGCCGGTGCGGGAGCGGTCCTCCGGGTGGATCGCCTCCAGCCAGCCGGCTCCGGCGGCTTCCTGGGGCGCCTGGCCGGTGAAACGCGTCCATTCCGAGGGGGTCGGCTCCATCGTGCCCTCAGGATTCGTCGTCCAGACGATGGCGGTGGTGGCCTCGGTCAGCGAGCGGAAGCGCTCCTCGCTGTGGCGCATGCGCTCCTCGGAGAGCTTGCGCAGGGTCTCGTCGGAGACCACGAGCCCGACGCCGTCGGCCTGGACCCGGCCCGCCCCGGCGCCGCCGGAGCGCCCGCGCAAGGGATAGAAGCTCATCTGGAAGTGGCGCACCCCGCGCGGGGCGCTCGGCGTCGGCACCGCCACGTCGACGTTGGTGGTCACCAGGCCCTCGTCGCGGGCCGCCCTGAGCTTCGGGATCAGCAGTTCCTGGAGCATGGGCACGTTCGCCCAGATCGGCGCGCCGAGATCGGCCCCGAAGCCGCGCTCGTTCATGGTGGCGAGCGCCCGGTTCATGTGCTGGATCGTCAGGTCGCGATCGAGGAACCCGAGGCCCACGGGAGCATTGGCGAAGACTCCGTCGAGGAGCGCGGCCGTGCGCTGCTCGTCACGCCGGCGCACGAAGGCGAGGCGCCCGAGGAGCCCAACGGCGCCGAGCGCCGAGGCGATCGAGACCAGCGAGAGAACGAGGGAGAGGGCCCGGTCCCAGCGCTCGCTCGCTGCCAGGACGGCGTTGGCATGGGCCTGCACGTCCCGGGCCGCCGCACGCACCGCGTCCATGGTGCTCTTGCCCTCCCCCGTTCGGACGAGCGCCACGGCCGGATCGTAGCCCTGCGCCCGGCGCAGTTCGATCACGCGGGCGGCATAGGTGCGCTTGGCCTCGACGGCGCCGCGCAGGGCGCCGATGTGCCGGGGAGCCTCGGCATCCATGCCGCGGGTCAGGTCGTCGATGGCGCTCAACTGGCCGTCGATGGTGCTCTGGGCGGCGTCGTAGGGTTCGAGATAGACCTCCTCCCCGAGCAGCACGAAGCCGCGCATCCCGGTCTCCAGCTCGACCATGTTGGCGAGCAGGCGGTCGCTCTGGGTGAGGATGTCGTGCTGGCGCGCGCCCTCGGCGCGGCTCGCCTCGCCGGCGAAGTAATTGCCCAGCCCCGCCGCCACCGCGACGCCGATCAGCACCAGCGCCAGGGGCGAACTCGGCAGGCCGGCGAGCAGGCGGGGCTTGCGCCAGCCTCGGGCGGTGGCGGTCGGGGGCGCGCTGGTCATGTGATGCGGTTCACGGGGTTCGACGTCACGGGGCAGTGAAGATTTTGGGCAGGGAGATTTCGCGCGGGGAGATCGTTGGCGGAACAGGTTCCGCTCCGGCCCGTCATGGCGGGCCGCGCGCCCCGACCTTCGCAAACGCGCCGGCCCCGGTTCCGTTCATCGCCGCAGCGGGGCCGCCTCAATCGCTGCCCTCGTCCGGGATGGCGAGGCGGGTGCCGCAGGCCTTGCAGTGGACGGCATCGGCCTCGTGGCGCTGGAGGCCGCAGGCCGGGCAGGGAAACCGCACCTTGGGCGGCCGGAACAGGACCTGGGCGAGGCGCAGGAACAGCGTCACCCCGAAGATCATCACCGCCACCGAGATGAGGCGGCCGGAGGTGCCCGGCAGGGTGATGTCGCCGTAGCCGGTGGTCGTCAGGGAGGTCACGGTGAAGTAGAGCGCGTCGACGGCGTTGCCGATCGCCGGGTTGCTGCCGTGCTGGGTGGCGTAGACGATCCCGGTCATCACGAAGACGAAGACCGCCAGGTTGGTGCCCGCCAGGATCGCGTCCTCGTTGTCGCGGAAGAAAGCGCTGTCGGCGCGCATCCGGTCGAGGAGCTGGTAGGTCCGCAGCAGGCGCAGGGTCCGCAGGATGCGCAGGAAGCCGACCCCCTCCCCGACCACGGGCGCGAGGAACGACACCACCGCGGCGATGTCGGCCCAGGTCGAGAGGTGCCGGAACTCGCCGAACCGGTCCCGGCTGATGGCGAGGCGGGCCAGGAAATCGAGGAGCACGACGAGGCCCAGGGCCACGTCGACCCCCTCGATCCAGGCGTGGCGCGGCAGGAACGAGGTCGCCACGACCCAGACCACCGTGCCGATGTCGAAGACGAGGAGGCCGTAGCGGAAGCGGTGGGCGCGGTCGGTCGAGCCTTCGTAGAGGCCGGAGAGGCGTGCGCTGAGCGGGGGCATGGCGGAGGGTGCGATCAGCGCCGGAGGCGGTTGCCGAGGACGAAGCCGAACAGGCCCATCAGGATGATGCCGGCCGCCCCCTCGATGCCCACCAGCAGGTTGGTGACGCGGCCCACCGGCTTGACGCCGATCTCGGGCGGGTTGGCCGTCATCATGTTGAGGGCGCTGTAGCTCACGAGGTCGAGGGGGTTGTAGGTCGCCCGGCCGTCGCCGCCCTCGGGGATGAGGCCGCCGGTGAGGCCGTAGAGGCCCGCGAACACGAAGATGAGGATGACGAAGGCGCGGGCGATGCGCGACAGGCTCTCGCCGTAGTCGCAGAGCCATTCCACGAAGCGGTCGGCGACCCACTGGTAGCCGTGCCGGGCGAGGTCGGGCCCGGAGCGGGCCTCCCAGGCGGCGCGGGCCTGGGCGCCGGCGTGGAGCCGGCCCATCCGGCGCCCGCGCTTGTAGGCCCAGCTCGCCGCATCCTGGCTGCCGATGCTCTTGAAGTTCTGCTCCAGGGCGAGGTAGCTCGCCTGGGCGGCCGGGTAGTCGCGGGCGACCTCCTCGCCCACCGCGCCGCCGAGCTGGTCCACCCGCATCCGGGTACCGTTGAGCCAAGCCCCGGCGAAGCGCGCGTGGCGCAGGTCGCAGGTGGAGAGGTTGAGGCGCACGAGGCTGGTCTCGGAGAGGTCCGCCTCCGACAGGTTGGCGCCGTCGAGCTTCACGCCCGTGAAGTTGGCACCCCGCAGGCGCGCGCCGCCGAGCTGCGTCTTCTTCAGGCTGGCGCCCTCGAAATCCGCGTAGGTGAGGTTGACGCCCACGAGCTTGACCTCGTCCAGGCGGGCGCCGCGGAAATGCGTGTAGTCGGCGTCCGCCCCGGTGAAGTCGGCGCCCCAGAGATCGGCGCCGTCGAAGTTGGCCCCGTCCAGGAGGGCGCGGCGGAGCTTGGCGAAGCGCATGGCGGCGCCACCGAAATGCGCGTCCTCCAGCATGGCGTCGTCGAAATTGGCCTCGCCGCCGGCGATCCCGGTGAAGCGGGCGCCGCTGAGGTCGGCGCCCGCGAAGCTGGCCTCCTCGACGGTCGCCCCGGCAAAGTGCGCCGAGCGGCCGAGCACGCCCGCCAGGCTCGCCCCCGAGAGGTTGGCGCCCGAGAGGTCGGTATCTTCCAGGTGTGCCTCGGCGAGGTCGGCCCCCGCGAGGGCGAGGCCGGTCTGCTTGGCGTCCCACCAGGGGGGCGCCTCCCCCGCGCCGAGCCGCGCCGCGAGCGCCTCGCGCCCGAGGTTCAGGCCCCCGAGATCCAGGCCCTCGCCCGCCACGAAGGGTGCGCCGGCCTCGAGGCCCACGAGGAAGGCGTCGGCCCGGGCCTGCGCGGTCCCCGTGTCCGCCGGCGTTTCAGGCGCCATGGGGCGATTCCGGCCGCGCGGGGCGGGCACAATCCGGGATGCCGGGCGTTGCGAAGGCCTCGGACTTTTCGCCAGGACTGGACGTTTCACCAGGACTGGACGTTTCACGAAGCTTGGCCACGACGTGCCGGCGACGGCGTGGGGAGCGGAGTGCGGCGATGACGTGGATGGCGATCGGCCTCAAGGCCACCGGGGTGCTCCTCGCGGTGGCGACGCTGCTGCCGTTCGTTCCCAGCAATTCCGGCTTCATCCGCACCTTCGACTTTCCGCGATTGCAGATCGCGGCCCTGATCGTGCCGGTGATCCTGGGCCTCGTCCTGGTCGCCCGCGACGCCGCGGGGCTGACGCTCGCCGCGGCCCTCCTGGCAGCCCTAGCCTACCAGGTGGCGTGCATCTACCCGTTCACGCGGCTGGTCTCGCCGCAGGCGGTCGCGGCCGAGGCGGGGGCCTGCCGCACCGAGGCCGGGGTCTCGATCCTGATCGCCAACGTCCTCGAATCGAACCGCAGCTACGGCCCCATCCTCGACCTCGTCGCCGCGCAGGACCCCGACCTCCTCCTGCTCGTCGAGACCGACGCGGCCTGGGCCGAGGCCCTGGAACCCCTGCGGGCGCGCTATCCCCACGTGGTGGCCCAGCCGCAGGACAACACCTACGGGCTGATGTTCTATTCGAAGCTCCCCCTGACCGACCCGCAGGTGCGCTTCCTCCTGGAGGACGACGTGCCCTCCGTGCGGGCGGGCGTGACCCTGCGCTCGGGGCAGACCTTCACCTTCTTCGGCGTGCATCCGCGCCCGCCCCATCCCGGGCAGAGCAGCGCCCCGCGCGACGCCGAACTCGTGATGGTGGCCCGCGAGGTGGCGGCGGACGGGCGCCCGGCAGTGGTGGCGGGCGACCTCAACGACGTCGCCTGGTCGAAGACCAACGACCTGTTCCAGCGGATCAGCGGGCTCCTCGATCCCCGCATCGGGCGCGGCCTCTACCCGACCTTCAACGCAAAGTGGCCGCTGCTGCGCTGGCCCCTCGACCACGTCTTCTTCAGCGACGACTTCCTCCTCGGCCGGATCGAGCGGCTGCCCCACATCCAGTCGGACCATTTCCCGATCCTGATCAGCCTGTACCGGACGGACCGGGCCCCGCGCCTGCAGGAGGCGCCCGAGGCGACGGCGGAGGATCACCGGGCGGCGCGGGAGGCCGTGGAGGCCGCCCGGTGAGGCGCCTCAATGCTGGGCGACACCCGCCGCCATGTTGATCGCCAGCGCCAGCACGCTGGTGTTGAAGACGTAGGCGTAGATCGTCTGCACCGTGGCGACCCGGCGCATCCTCTTGCTGGTGATGTCTGTGTCTGAGGTCTGCGAGGTCGCCCCGATGGTGACGGAGAAGTAGAAGAAGTCCCAGAAATCCGGGTTCTCGTCGCCGTTGAAGTCGAGGCCGCCGCGCGCGGCATCGCCCTCCGCGCCGTAGTAGAGATGCGCGTAGTGCACCGTGAACACCACCTGCACGAAGAGCCAGGCGCAGATCATGGTGGCGGCGGCGAGCGCCAGGTGGCTGAGGCGATAGGCTTCGCTGCCGTTGCCGCCGAGCACCAGCATGGCCACGGCGCCGAAGCTCGCGGCCGCGGCCAGGATCGCGAAGAGCGAGACCGCCAGCGCGGAATCGTCGAGGCGCGTGGCCTCCGCCCGCAGGGCGTCCTGCGACTGCCGCGCCGCCTTGCCCACGATCAGCCCGCAATAGACCAGCACGCCGAGGCACCAGCCGATGAGGAGCCGCACCGACAGGTCCGCGAAGGGCAGGACCAGGGCGAGGACGAGGGTGAGGCCGACGGAGGCGAGCAGGCGCGGCCTTAACCAGAAGGCCTGGACGGGGAGGGCCCGGAGGGGATTGCGCATGGGAGGTCTCGAAGGAAGCGCCTCGGGACCGGTGGGCCGGGCCACCGTCCCTTGCGCTCCCGCCCCCCTATCCGCAAGCCTTGTCGCAGCGGGCTCCGCCGGCCGGGACGAGGCGGGCGATCCAGGGGCGGAGCGGCAGGAACAGGCGGTAGGCCACCTCGCCGAGCGCCGTCACGCCGGGTAGGCTTGCGAGGCGGGCGAGCCCGCGCCAGCCCGGCAGCACGGCCCACAGGGTCGCGAACCCGGCCGCACCGGAGACGAGGGCGCCGTCCGGGCGCCGCACGTGGAACCGGGCGCGGGCGGCGTCCCGCGTCAGACCCGAGCCGAGTTCGGCCGGCCCCTCGGCTCCGACATCGACCCAGGCGACCCGCTCGGCCCCCGCGGCGCGCCGGTACAGGCGGATCTCCGCGGCGCAGAGGGGACAGGCGCCGTCGTAATAGACGGTGAGGGCGGGATCGGCATGCGTGGTCATCGTCCACAGATAGGGCGCCGGCCGCCGACGCATCACCCCTCCCCCGACCGCTCGGCGGAGAGCGCGCGCGCGGCCCCGCGAAAACCGTCCCGGTCGATCGGGCCGAGCTGCGCGGCACAGTCGGCCTGCGCCGCTTCCCAGAGGGGGTACGCTTCGGCGAGGAGCGCGCGCCCGGCCTGCGTCAGCACGATGCGCCGGATGCGCCGGTCGTCCGCATCCGCCTCGATCGCCAGGAGGCCCCGGCGCTCCAGGGGCTTCAGGTTGGCCGTCACCGTGGTGCGATCCGTCGCCAGGTGCTGCGCCAGGGCGCCGATGGTGGGCGCCGCGTCGCAGACCAGCATCAGCAGCAGCGTGAACTGCCAGTTCGAGAGCCCGGTCGGGCGCAGAGCCGCATCGTAGCGGCGCCCGATGGCGCGCGCCGCCTTCTGGGCCGCGAAGCAGAAGCAGGACTGCTCGACATCGGCCGCGATGGCGGGGGTCAGGCCGGGTCGCGATGCCATCGATGACTCCTGGAAAGGTTGATACCAAGCATATAGGGCCTCCTCCCGTCCCGGGCATCCGGCGGGGACCGAGACACCCGGTCTCCCAAGAGAGTTGATATCAACTCAAGTGTGCGAGCGCACGGCGATGGACGCCAAAAGGTTTATATCAACCTTATCGCCACGAGGCGAGGCGCCCGGTCCACACGAAACCGCCGCCGACCGCTCACCCAAACGAGGAGATCCACCATGACCGTTCGCTCCACGCTCACCGCCACCGCCATCGTCGTCGGCATCACCCTCCTGGCCGCCCCCGCCGGGGCGGGGGAGGCCCGGACCTTCGAAGCCTGGGGTCACAGCTTCACCGTCACGGACGCCCAGGCGGCCCGCCGCACCGACCTCTCGACGGCGCCCCGCTACGCCTACACGTCGGCCCTCGCCGCAGACGCGCCCGCCGCGGGCACCCAGGTCGTTCGCACACTCAACATCTGGGGTGCTCGGATCGAGGCCCCGGCCGATTGAGGCTCGGCCTCCGACACGCAGAACCGCACCTACCATCATCGATGCAATCGATAACGGGTATTGAAAGCATCTGTTTGAATGATGGTGCGGTGCAATACATCTTCCCCTCACGCCGCGGGGCACGGGTCCTCGCGCCGACACTCAGGACATCCGATCATGACCATCCAGACCAGAACCCTCCGCACCCTCGTCCTCGCCACCCTCGCCTCTGCGACCCTGACCGGCACGGTGCTGGCGGACGAGCGCATCGACGTCACGCCGTCGATCTACCGGGAGCAGGCCCGCGTCACCGCCACGGTGCGTCCGGCTTCCGAACTGACCACGACCCCCTCCGTGGTCGCCATCTCCGCGGCGCCCACTGACACCGTGCTGGCGGATGACCGCACCTACGTCACCCCGCCGCTCTACCGGGAGCAGGCCCGCGTCACCGCCACGGTGCGTCCGGCCTCCGAACTGACCACCACCCCGTCCCTGACCCCCCGTGCCGCTCCGACTCGGCGCGTCGTCGCGGAGGCCATCGAGAGGACGGAGCGCTAGGGCGGATCCGTCCGTGAGCGCGGCTTCCCGCCGTCACGGGAATCGCCACAACGAAAACGGCCGCGAATCGCTTCGCGGCCGTTTTCATGGGCTCGGAATGCGCCGTGAGGCTCAGCGGCGGGCGAGCGCCTTGAGGGCGTTGCGGCCGGCATAGAGGGCCTGGGAGCCGAGGCCCTCCTCGATGCGGATGAGCTGGTTGTACTTGGCCAGTCTGTCGGAGCGGGCGAGCGAGCCGGTCTTGATCTGCCCGCAATTGGTGGCGACCGCCAGGTCCGCGATGGTCGAATCCTCGGTCTCGCCGGAGCGGTGGGACATCACGGCCGTGTAGCCGGCGCGCTGGGCCATATCGACGGCGGCAAGCGTCTCGGTGAGCGAGCCGATCTGGTTGACCTTCACCAGAATGGAGTTCGCGGTCTGCTCGGCAATGCCGCGCGACAGGCGCGTCACGTTGGTGACGAAGAGGTCGTCGCCCACGAGCTGGCAGCGATCGCCGACCCGCTCGGTGAGCAGCTTCCAGCCCGCCCAGTCGTCCTCGGACATGCCGTCCTCGATCGACAGGATCGGGTAGCTGTCCACGAGCTTGGCGAGGTAGCTCACCTGGGCCTCGATGTCCCGGGTCTGGCCCTCGCCCTCGTAGTGGTAGGCGCCGTCCTTGAAGAACTCGGTGGCGGCGCAGTCCAGGGCCAGCACCATGTCGGTGCCGGGCTTGAAGCCGGCGGCCTGGATCGATTGCATCACGAAGTCGAGGGCGGCCTCGGCCGAGGGCAGGTTGGGGGCGAAACCGCCCTCGTCGCCCACGTTGGTGTTGTGGCCGGCCTTCTTGAGAGCGCCTTTGAGGGTGTGGAACACCTCGGCGCCCATGCGCACGGCCTCGGCGAGCGAGGACGCGCCCACCGGCATGATCATGAATTCCTGGAAGTCGATCGGGTTGTCGGCATGCGCGCCGCCGTTGATGATGTTCATCATCGGCACCGGCAGCACCCGCCCTTGCGTGCCGCCGATGTAGCGGTAGAGCGGCAGGCCGGCGGTCTCGGCCGCCGCCTTGGCGACCGCGAGCGAGACGCCCAGGATCGCGTTGGCGCCGAGCCGGCTCTTGTTCGGGGTGCCGTCGAGCTCGATCATCGCCTCGTCGATGGCGATCTGGTCCTCGGCATCCATGCCGCCGATGGCGTCGAGGATGTCGGACTGCACGGCGTTGACCGCCTTGCGCACGCCCTTGCCGCCGTAGCGGCCCTTGTCGCCGTCGCGCAGCTCCATCGCCTCGTGGGCACCCGTCGAGGCGCCCGACGGCACGGCCGCGCGGCCGAAGGAGCCGTCCTCCAGCAGCACGTCGACCTCGATGGTCGGGTTGCCCCGGCTGTCGAGGATCTCGCGGGCGGCGATGTTGGTGATCGCGGTCATGCAGGCGCCTTTTCGGACGTTACGGCGGGTCGAGGTCCCGTGCCGAGGGACCGAGAGGCCGCATCCGGAACGGGGTGATTCCGCCGAGGCTTATCCGTCAACGCCTCGCCTCCGGCAAGCGGCCTGCGCAGCCTGCGTGCGCCGGAGGGCGAGATTCCCGCGATCCGGCTCCCTTCCGGGACAGGGCGTGTCTAGCGGTCGCCCGCCCCCGACAGCAGCAGCTCAATCTGGGCCATGCCGTTCTCACGCGCCTTGGCCTCGGTGGGGTGATTGCGGTCGGACCGCTGGATCAGCTTGCCCTTCCGACGGATCGCCCATTGATAGGGGGAGCCCGGGGCCTTGGGCGGCTGGATCTCCAGGGTGTAGGGGTAGGTAGCCGTGTTTTCGTCGCTCATGGTTCCCATATGGCACGCGGACCCCGCGCCTGCCACTCATGGACACCCCTCGAAAACCACTTTGGGTGGCGAAATCGATCGTTTTCCGTCCCGACGCCGCCGGCCGAAACCCCGCCGCCGGCCCCGAAAGTTTCCGTCATGACCCAGCATTCAGGGCCCGAGGGCCTGCAACTCGGGCAGATGAGCCCCCTGCCCGCCTCGCCCGAGGAGGCCCGCCTCGACCGGGTGCCGAACCCGCATCCGGGGACCGACTACCTCGCCCGCTTCACCGTGCCGGAATTCACCTCGCTCTGCCCGGTGACGGGACAGCCGGATTTCGCGATCCTCGTCATCGATTACGTGCCGGACCAGTGGCTCGTCGAATCGAAGTCGCTCAAGCTCTACCTCACGGCCTTCCGAAACCACGGCGCCTTCCACGAGGATTGCACGGTGGGGATCGGCCTGCGCCTGACCGAGCTGCTGGCGCCGCGCTACCTGCGCATCGGCGGGTTCTGGTATCCGCGCGGCGGCATTCCCATCGACGTGTTCTGGCAGACCGGCGAGCCGCCGAAATCCGTCTGGCTGCCCGATCCGGGTGTGCCGCCCTACCGGGCGCGCTGAAGCGGACGTCTCCGAAACGACGAAGGGCGGCCGGCTTGCGCCGACCGCCCCTCACCGAACCGCGAGAATTGAGAACTCAGTAGCCGTAGCCGTAGGCCGGGGCGCCGTAGCCATAGGCCGGACGGGCGTAGCCATCACGGTAGTAGGCGTCGCGGGCCGCACCGGCCGCGATCGCACCGGCGGCGAGGCCGGCGATGCCGAGGCCCACGGCCGCACCGGTGCCGATTCCACCGCCACGGCGACGACCGCCATAGGCATAACCGCGTCCGTAGCCCCGGCCGCCATAGGCGTGGCCGTGGCCGTAGCCGCCATGGCCATAGCCGTGGCCGCGCGGGCCGGCTTCGGCCGAGGTCGCGGCGGCGAGGCCGCCCAGCGAGAGGGTCAGGGCGGAGACGAGGGCGAGCTTGCGCATGATGACCTTCAGCGTTCGAGAACGAATTGGGTATTCCAACGTCAAGCTGCCGTGATCGTTCCCTTCCCGCATCCCTCAGCTCACGCCCGCCGGGTCTCGAACCGGCTCGAAGCGGTTCAGGCCTGTCCGCTCCGCGCCTTCGCGAGCCGGTCGAAAGCCTGCAGTTCGGCGAGCAGCGCGGGCATCGCCTTCAGCGGCACCATGTTGGGTCCGTCGGAGGGGGCATGGTCCGGGTCGGGATGCGTCTCGATGAACAGGCCCGCCACGCCCACTGCAACGGCGGCGCGTGCGAGCACGGCCACGAACTCCCGCTGGCCGCCGGATGTTGCACCCTGGCCCCCCGGCTGTTGCACCGAGTGAGTCGCGTCGAACACCACCGGGGCGCCCTGCGTGACCTGCGCCATGATCGGCAGGCTGCGCATGTCGGAGACGAGGGTGTTGTAGCCGAACGAGGCGCCGCGCTCGGTCACCAGCACGTTGGGGTTGCCCGCCCCCGTCACCTTGGCGGCCACGTGGGCCATGTCCCAGGGCGCGAGGAACTGGCCCTTTTTCACGTTCACCACCCGGCCGGTGGCGGCGGCGGCGAGCAGGAGATCGGTCTGCCGGCAGAGGAAGGCCGGGATCTGCAGCACGTCGATCACCTCGGCCGCGGGCGCGCACTGCGCCGCCTCGTGCACGTCGGTCAGCACGGGCAGGCCGAAGCGCGCCTTGATCTCGGAGAAGATCGGCAGCGCTCCCGCGAGACCGAGGCCCCGCGCGGTGCTGCCGGAGGTCCGGTTCGCCTTGTCGAAGGACGCCTTGAACACGAGGCCGATGCCGAGCCGATCGGTCATCGCCTTCAGGGCGTCGGCGATCTCGACGGCGTGGTCGCGACTCTCGAGCTGGCACGGGCCGGCGATGAGAGCGAAGTGCAGGTGATTCGCGAAGGCGACCGAACCGGCGGTGACGATGGCGGAGGGAGCGGGCTCGGGCGAAGTGGTTCTGGACATGCGGCGGGTCTAGCCCGCCCGGGCGCCCGCGAAAAGGCCGGCGCGGCGGCGAAGCACGGCCCGGGCGCTCGGCACCAGCACGCAGCGCGTGCGCGGACTGGCGAAGGGATCGGCGTCGGGAGCGGTCTCGCAGCGAAGCGCCGCCCGCCCGGCGACACCCTGCTGCGGCTGACCCGCGATCAGGGCGCCCTGGTGCAGGCCGAGGGCGAGGGCCTCGACGGAATCGGGTTTCGCGCCGGTGAGAACCCCAGCCGCGAGGCCGATCAGTTCGTAGTAGCGGCGGCCCGGCTCCCGTTCCAGGGCGGAGAAGACCATCCGGCGCGCCCGGCAATCGAGGCTCATCCGCTCGGCATCGGCGGCGCGAAACACGGCGCGGGCCCCTTCGCGCCCGGCGAGCGAGACGCCGGTGGCGCGGATCATCCGCGCGGTCAGGGCGTCGCAGGCATCGGCCGCCGCGGCGGGCATCGCGGTGCCCAGGGCCAGGGGAAGCAGGAGCGCGGCGCACCGGAGGGAAAGCATCATCGTCCCGATCTATCGCAGAGGACGCCCCTCGCCTATCGCCGCGGGGCGATCGAACCCGTGGCCTCGCCCTGGCAGGCCTCGTGGGCGTGGGAGCGCAGGACCCGGGGCAGGTGCACCGGGTGCGCGCCCGTCTCGTCCTCGAAGGTGCCGGTGAGCGCGTCCGGACCGGCGACACCCTGGAAGTGGATCGGCCCGGCCTCGGTCTCCACCGCGAAGGTGATCGCCTTGGTGGCATCGTCGAGGGTCATGTCGGCGGCCGCGCGGGCCCCGGGATGCTCGGCCCCCTCGTAGGTCAGCGCGTCGCCGTTCGGGGAGCGCCGCAGGATGATGCGCTGGCCGCTGCGGGCGCCGGTCTCCGGCAGGGTGCAGAGGTCGGCATACACGAAAGTGCCGGAGGCCCAGGCGGTGCGCGCCCGGGCCGGGGCCGTCCCGGCCACGAGGATGCAGAGCACGAGGCCGGGCATGACCCGCGCGCCGCCGCGCCGGAACCGTGTCGGGATCACCATCGCCTCACCTCCCGGATGCGTGGTGCATCATCCAGCGCGCATGTTTCCGGATTGCGCCACGGGATCAGGCCGCGTTGCGCGCGCGGACCCCCTGCTCCGCCTCCAGGGATGCAAGAAGGATGCAGAGGGCGATGCCCTCGGCCGCCTTCGTCACGTCGCCGAGGCTGGGGAAGGTCGGCGCGAGGCGCAGGACGCTGTCCTGCGGGTCGCGGCCGTAGGGCGAGGTGGCGCCGGCCGGGGTCAGGGCGATGCCGGCCTCCTTGGCGAGCCGCACCACTTCGGTGGCCGTGCCCGCGCGCGCTTCCACCGTGATGAAGTAGCCGCCTTCCGGACGGGTCCAGCGCGCGGCCCCGGTGCCGGCGAGGTGGCGCTCCAGGGCCTCCTGCACGGCCGCGAACTTCGGCGCGATCAGGGCGCGGTGGGCGTCCATGTGGGCCTGGAGTCCGGCGCCGTCGCGCAGGAAGCGCACGTGGCGCAGCTGGTTGAGCTTGTCGGGGCCGATGGTCTGCTTGGCGGCGCGGGCCAGGAACCAGCGGGTGTTCTCGGGCGATCCGGCAAAGACCGCGAGGCCGGCGCCCGCCAGAGTGATCTTCGAGGTCGATGCGTACAGGAACGGCCGGTCCGGATGGCCGGCCTCGGCGCAGGCGGCCAGGATGTCGCGCACCGGGTGACGATCCGGGGTGAGGTGGTGCACCGCGTAGGCGTTGTCCCAGAACAGGCGAAAATCGGGAGCGCCGGTCTTCATCGCGGCGAGGCGCCGGACGGTCTCGTCGGAGAAGATCTCGCCCGAGGGATTGGCGTATTTCGGCACGCACCACATGCCCTTCACGGCCGGGTTCGCGACGAAGGCCTCGACCACGTCCATGTCGGGCCCCTGCCCCGTCATGGGCACCGGGATCATGCGGATGCCGAACTCCTCGCAGAGGGCGAAGTGGCGGTCGTAGCCCGGCACCGGGCAGAGGAAGACCGGCTCCTCCTCCTTCGACCAGGGCCGCTCGGAGCCCGGTACGCCCTTGAGGAGGGCCCACACGATGGTGTCGTGCATCAGGGCGAGGCTGGAATTGCCGCCCACCACGATCTGGTCGGCCGGCGCGTCGATGAGGTGGGAGAACAGCGCCCGCAGCTCGGGCAGGCCCTGCTGGCCGCCGTAGTTGCGCGCATCCTCGCCGGCCGCGGTCGTATAATCGCCGTTGCCCGGCAGGGCGAGCATGCCGGTGGCGAGGTCGAGCTGCTCGGGCGCCGGCTTGCCGCGGGTCATGTCGAGCTTCAGGCCCCGGGCCTTGAAGGCGTCGTAGGCGGCCTGCGCCTGCGCGCACAGGTCCGCGAGTTCAGCCGTGCTGCGGTCGGCGATCGTCGTCATGGTGGTCCAGGTCCGGGTGGGGCCGCGCGGGCGCGCGAAAAAAAGCGCGCGCACCATGACGCCTCGCGCCGCCCGCGTCACCCCGCGCGAGCGCGGGGCTCGGGGTCACAGGGTTGCGTGGCATGCCAGGCGGCGGAGCCTTCGCCCGTGAGCGACGGGGTTCCTCAGGCCGGCAGCCAGTCGCCGCCCGGCGTGCGGCAGACGAGCTGCTGAGGCAGCTCGGCGCTGCCGGTGCCGTTGATGGTGGCCTGGGTGTCGGTGGCACGGCAGATCCGGTCCGGGATTCCCGTCGCCGCCTGAGCCGGGGCGGGCTGCGGCCGCACGGTGATCGCCCGCTGGGCGCCGTCGGCGCCCTGATAGGCCAGGTATTGCGGCCTGTTCGTCGCGGCGGCCGCGATCTGCGCGTTGCGGATCCGCTGCTTGTCCTGGGCGTCGAGGGCCGTGAGGACGGTGCAGGCGAGGCCGCCGACGCCGGCCCCGATGGCGGCGCCCACGCCGGCCCGGCGCCCGCCGCCCACCGCCGCCCCGAGCAGGGCTCCGACGCCGGCCCCTACCAGGGTCGAGGCGATGCAGCGGCTCACCGCTTCGTCGATCGAGCCCCCGGGGCCCGCCGAGGCGGCACCGCCGCCCCGCGTGCTCGTGCATCCGGCCAGGACCGCGCCGAGGCACAGGGCCGCGCCGATCGTTCGTACCGTCCGTGTCATCATCGTCCATCGCCCCCGGGGCCGTGCGTGCTGGCTGGCGCCGGTCTGGCGCGCGGTCCCGCGGCCCCGGCCCCGGGAGCGCGCGGTCATGGAATGTGCCGGGATGCCGTCAGAACTGGCCGTCCTCGACGCGCTGGATCTCGAAGGTCAGCTCCTCGCGGCGCTGGCCGTTCTCGCCGCTGAAGATCACCTTCGGATCGAGGATGCGGCCCGCGGCAATGCGCCCCTTGAGGTCGAGGGCGATGGTGCGGGCCCCGCCGAAGGGCAGCTTGCCCCGGTCGGCGGGCTCGGCCTGCGGATCGGGGAACCAGACCTGGGCGAAGCGCCCGTCGCCGCGCACCTCGCAGACCTCGCCGGGGGCCTGACCCTTCTCCTGGCCCCGGCACAGCATCTTGCCGGCCAGCGGCGTCGCGGTGGTGCGGCTCAAGGTGGTCTCGACCCAGCTGTTGACGAGATCGCCCTGGGCGGAGGCGGCCAGCCGCACCTGCAGGGGCGTGCGCTGGCCGACATAGTCGATGAAGCCCGCATAGAGGCGCAGGCTGGTCGGCTCCGGGCTCAGCCGGGGCAGACCGTCCGAGCGCACGCCCACCAGCTGGCCCTTGGCGCCGAGGACCAGGGCGCGGGCGAATTCGAGGGGGGCGCTGTCCCTCAGGGCCGCGCCGGCGAGGTAAACCTCCGCCCGGCCGAAATCGATGGCGCTGCGCTCGGCCAGCTCGAAGCCGGCCCGCCGCGCCGCCGGCACATCGCCGGTGCGGCCCTTCTCGGCGACCCCGAAGGGCGTGACCAGGATGATGCGGGGCAGGCCGTGGTTGAGATCGGCGAGGCGCCCGGCGTTCTGGAGCGCCTTCAGGAGGCTGTCCGCCGGAGCGGGCCGGGCGGCGATCTCGGGGGCGCGCTTCTGCACCTGGGCGAGCGCGCGGGCGAGGCCGGCCGCGAAGGCGTCCCGCGCCGCCTTGCGCCGGGCCTCGCTGTCGCTGCCGATGAAGCGGTCGAACATCGAATCACCCGCCTTGGCCCGCTCGCTCTCCTCCGGCGGCAGGTTGGGCGAGCAGCCGAAGAACAGCGGTACGAGTTCGCTGCCGTCGCGCCGCGCGACGAGGAGGGTGAAGCGCTCGCGTGTCCCGAGCCCGCCGGTGCCCGCGTCTCGGGCGTCGGCGGCCTCCACCACCATCCGGGTCCAGCGCTGGTTGGCCTCCGGTTCGGCCGACACGATCGCCTCGTCGAGGATCACGAGGGTCTGGCGCAGGGAGCGGGGCTGGCGCTCCTTGGGGCAGGTCTGTTCCTGGCGGACGACCTCGTAGCTCGCCGCCGCATCGGCGGGTCCGGACGCGAGCGCGGCCGTGGCGAAGCATCCGGCGAGGAGGGCCTTGAGCGGGGAGCGCGGCATTGCAAAAACTCTCCGCGTCAGGCGTGGCCGAGGGCCAGGGGCCGGCTCAGATAGGCGTCCCCGTCGAGGTCGCGCTTCGTGCTGATGTCGCCGCTGCTCAGGTCGTCGTAGGTGAAGGTCGTTTGCAGGCCGCGCCGCCGCGTCTCCGCCACCAGCCGGCCGCGGTAGCCCTGCAGGAGCGCGAGGACGCGCGCGTCGTTCCGGCGGACCTCATCGAACTGGCCGCGATAGCTGCCGTAGTTGCGCAGCCGCTTCATCTGGTCGGCCTCGCGCCGGACGAGCTGCTCGCATTCGCGCCGCGCCTGCTCGATGCGCTGCTGCTTCTGGCGCTCCAGGCCGGTCCGGTAGAAGCGCTGCTGCCGGGCCTTGAGCCGGTCGAGGCGGCGACGCTCCTCGGCGAAGTCCGGCACCGGGTCCTCGGTGAAGAGGACCCAGGCGACCGCGGCCGCGTAAACGGCGAGGTTGCCGATCAGCGCGATGCCGTAGATCGAGACGGGGCTGCCGCCCTCCTCGCCGAGCGCCGCCTGGCGGGCGACCGCCTCGGCAACGAGGTAGGAGCGGCTGAAGACGATGGCCGCCGCCCCAATGGCGAACAGGACGAAGCCGAGGCCGAGCTGGCGATAGCTGTCCGCCCGCAGACGGGCCGTGACGTCGTCGCCGAAGCGCTCGCTCCATTGGCGCAGGATGCGCCCGATTAGATGGCTGGAGAACGCGAACAGGATCGCGATGAGGCAGACCGAGGCGGTGGCCAGGGCCGGCGTCAGGAAGTCGATCTTGAGGAAGGAGGACAGGTTGAGCGGGAATTCCAGCAGCATGATCGCGACCACGCCGCCATACTTGAGGACCGGGTTCCAGGACCCCGCGTCGCGTCCGTGCTCGGACCGCTTGTGATCGTAGGCGGCGTGGAGGCGGTCGATCTCGGCGGTGAGATCGGAGACGGCGCGGCGCTGATAGAAGATTTCACGCTCCGTGCGCAGGTGCCCCTGCTTCGTCTGCTCGACCCGGTCGAGCTCGGCCTCCAGCAGGAAGCCGTGGTTGCCCGAGGCCATCGGGTCCTGCGCGAAGGCCCGGCGCACCTCCGCGAGGGCGCTGCGCCGGGCCGAGGCCACGTGGCGCTGGTACCAGGCCAGCATGGCGGGCGTGAGTAGGGCCGGGGTCTCGGCGCTGGCCCCGTGCGGGGCCGAGAGGGGAAGGACCGGGCGTGGCGCCTCCTCGTCGAGCTGCGCGGCGAGATCCGCCGCGATCGGCCCGTCCACCCGCAGGTCGAGGGACCTGTACTCGTCGAGACTCATCGCTCCAGCCTTTCCACGAGCACACGCTTCTCACGCAGGTCGATGATCACGGGCTCGTCCCGGGTGATCGTCACCACGGTCCTGTCGATCGGAGGGGCCGGGACGGGCGCGGGCGCGATGCGCTCCGGGGCGACCAGGGCCGGGGGGACGGGCGGACCGACCGCCACGAGGTTCTTCGTCTCGATGGTGGGCAGGACGGGGACGGCGTCCGAGGGCGGCGGCGTCACCAGGGTCCGGGCCTCCCGACCCGTGCGCACGGGGGCGGCCTCGACGCGGGGCAGCGCCGCGAAGGCGCGCAGGCACTCCGCGCGCTGGCTCTCGCCGGCGCCCGCGCAGACGCGCGCCTCCTGCTTGGCCAGCCAGACGCCCACGGCCTCCGCCTTGCGGCCGAACAGGAATTCGACCCTGCGGTTGCGCCCCATCGCGGTGTCGGAGGTGTTGGGCACCACCGGGATCGCCTCGCCGAACCCGACGCGCCAGACGCTGGCCTGACGCACGCCCCGGGCGGCCAGCGCCCGCGCGACGCTGTCGGCCCGCTTCACGGAGAGGGCGTAGTTGTAGGCGTCGCTGCCGCGGTCGTCGGTGTGGCCCGCGATGAAGACGGCGGTGTCGGAGGCCTCGCGGCGCAGGGCGGCGGCCACCACGTCGATGACGGCCTGCGCCTCCGCTCGAACCTCGAATGCGTCGGTGTCGAAGAACACCCGCTGCGGGAAGACCACGCGCAGCACGGGGATGTCCGTGCCGAACGTCGCCGGAAGCTCGCCGCGGGAGACGCGCTCCTCGAAGAACCGGGGGCTGGCCGCGAGCGCCTGGTCCGAGAGCCGGCGCAGGCGCTCGGTCCGGTCCCGGTGCTCGATCTGCACCGTCTCCTGCCAGGGGAGCACCACGTCCCGGGCAGCGGCGCCGGTGGGCAGCAGCGCGGCGATGACGGGTACGGGTGGCGCGAGGATCGCGCGAAGCGCGACGCACACCCGAATGACTGTCCCGACAAACGCCACGCCGAACCCCGAACCAACCTCAGGTATGTCAGTAAATCTGAGGTTAATTATTCGTCAATCGACGCCGTTCGCGTTTACGGGGGATTCGCACAGGGGGACGCGCAGTGTTGCGCGTTTGCACAGGGTTAGACGCGCGAATGCCGGCCCACGGGTGCGGGCCGGCATGGCTTTGGACGTTGCGGGGGCAAGAGCGGGCGGGACGCCCGCTCCGGATCAGCCGGCCTTGTTCAGGGCCACCGCGACGAAGCGGGTGATGCCCTTGGCGTTCTTGACCCGCATCAGCACGGCCTTGCGGCCGCTGGTCTCGGCGGAGCGGACGCGCTCGGCGACCTCGGAGGGACGCGAGACGCTGGCGCCCGCCACATCGAGGATGATGTCGCCCTGCTCGATGCCCTTGGCGGCGGCCGGGCCGTCGGGATCGACCTCCATCACCGCAACACCCTCGGAACCGGCGCCGACTTCCGAGGCCGGGGCGAGGCTGAGACCCAGGCGCGGCTGGCCGTCCCTGGCGGAGCCGCGCTCGGTGCCCGCCACCTTGGTGTCGTTGGGCAGGACGCCGAGTTCCACCGTGGCGGTGTCGGACTTGCCGCTGCGCAGGTAGGTCAGCTCGACCTTGGCTCCCGGCTTGATGCCGGCGATCTTCCGGGACAGCTCCTTGGCGTCGTTGATCGGGGTTCCGTTGACCGATTCGATCACGTCGCCCGACTTCAGGCCCGCCTTCGCCGCGGGCGTGCCAGCCTCGGCATGGTCGACCAGGGCGCCCTTGGCCTTGTCGAGGCCGAGGCCGTCGGCGATGTCCTTGGTCACCGGCTGCACCTGCACGCCGAGGTAACCGCGCGCCACCTTGCCGTCGGCCCGGAGCTGGTCGACCACCGCCTGCACGGTCTCGGCGGGGATCGCGAAGGCCAGACCCACGCTGCCGCCCGACGGCGAGGCGATCGCGGTGTTCACGCCCACCACTTCGCCGCCGACGTTGAAGGTCGGGCCGCCGGAATTGCCCTTGTTGATGGGGGCGTCGATCTGCAGGAAGTCGTCGTAGGGGCCGGCGCCGATGTCGCGGCCGCGGGCCGAGACGATGCCGGCGGTCACCGTGCCGCCGAGGCCGAACGGGTTGCCGATGGCCACCACCCAATCACCGACGCGGGGCGCCGTCTTGCTCAGCGAGACGTACGGGAAGGTCCCGCCCTCGGTGATCTTGAGGAGCGCGAGGTCGGTCTTGGGGTCCTTGCCGATGACCTTGGCGTCGAGGGTGCGGTTGTCGTCCAGGGTCACCTGCACGGACTTGGCCTTGTCGACCACGTGGTTGTTGGTGACGACGTAGCCGTCTGCCGAGATGATGAAGCCCGAGCCCATGGCGCCGCGCTGGCCCTGGCGCTTGGGCGCCTGGCCGCCGAAGCCTTGGCCCGGACCACCCTGGCCCTGACCGGGACCGCCCTGGCCGAAGCGCTTGAAGAACTCGCGCAGCTGCGGGGGCACCTGCTGCTGGCCGGGACCGTCGCCGTCGTCGTCTGAATCGGCGCTGTCGTCGAGCTTCACCTTCACGGCGACGACGCCGGGCTTCACCTTGTCGACGACGCTGGCGAAGGAGCCCGGCGGATGGTCGGGGGTCTCGATCGGGTTCTTGGAGAGGGACTGGGCGTAGGCCGGGACGGCCGGCTGGGTCAGGCCGACGCCGGCCGCGCCGGTCGCCACGAGGGCGGCCACGGCGACGGAGGCGAGGGCGTTGCGGCGCGGGCGGGTGGGCTTCGTGGTCATCGGGGTCTCCGGATCGGGGGGCCGCCAGCGGCGGGCCGTGATCCGGTTTGTAGGGGGCCCCGCCTGACCCGCGCGTGGCGCTCAGATTACGGTTTGGACAGGTTCGCCGTCGGCATGGGGCTCAGGCCGGCGCGCCAGCGCAGGTCCCGCAGCAGCCCGGCCGGGTGCGTGTCGAGGACCGGGGTGACGGGCAGGCCGGCGGCGTTCAGGAGGCCCGCCGCCCAATGGTTGCAGACATTGGCGTAGGAGAAGCGCCCCGCGCCCTCGTAGAACAGGCTCGGCCCGTAGAGGCCGGGGCCCCCGGCGACGGGGCGGCCCTCGGCGAGGCGGAAGCTTGCCTCCAGACGGGCGAGCAGGCGGGCCAGCCCGGCGTGCGAGACCCGCACCGGCACGATCTCGGAATGCGGGAAGCTGTCCCGCGCCGGCCGCTCGAGGCCCACCACCTGGACCACGCCCGGCCGGCCCCCCGGGGTGAACAGGGCCGCCAGGGCGAGGCCCGGATCGAACTGCGCGAGCGTCGGCGTCGCCCGGTAGAAGCGGGCTTCGCCCCAGCCGAACTCCAGTGCCGGATAGGCCCGGAACCGCGTGGCGATGTCGGCCAGGGCCGGCCCGGCACCGGTGAGGACGTCCCGCGGCAGGACGAGGCCGGAATGCCAGCCGTGCGAGACGAGGGCGATGGCCACGCCGTCCCCCTCGCGCGCGGGGTAGAGGCCGGCATCGCCCGGCCGCGCCGTCAGCAGGGCAGCGAGGACGAGGTGGCCGACGAGGCTGGCCAGCACGGCGGCGAGCGCGGCCAGGCCCGCGCGGGTGCGGCGGGCGGTCAGGCGGCCCGCCAGACCTGGCCGTGATAGGCGAAGCGGTCGGGCTGGCTCGCCAGGGCGGCGAGGCCCGTCAGGGCCGGGTCGTGCACGGCGATGACGCTGGTGGGGATCGCCTGCATCTGCGCCACGAAGGGCGGCTTGTGCTCGAAGGCCCGGCGGAACGCGCCCTGGCGCAGCACGTCGATGATCCGGGGCGCGATGCCGCCGCCGATATAGACGCCCCCGGTGGCCAGGAAGGTCAGGGCGAGGTCGCCGCAGACGCGCCCGAGGAGCTTGGCGAACAGGTTGAGGGCGGCGGCCGCGTCCGGGTCCGACCCCGAGAGGCCGGCCTCGGTGACGGCGGCGGGGTCGAGATGCGGGCCGTCCGCGCCGGTACGCAGGCGGTGCAGGCCGGCATGGAGCCGGGTCAGGCCGGGTCCTGAGAGCAGGGTCTCGACGGTGACGCGGCCCTCGACCCGCTCCAGATGCGGCCAGAGGGCGAGCTCGGCCGGCGTGGCCGGCCCGAAATCCACGTGGCCGCTCTCGGTGGAGACGATGAGGAGACGCTCGTCCACGGGCAGAAGGGCGGCCGCGCCGAAGCCGGTGCCGGGGCCGAGCACGAGGCGGGCGCCCTGGTCCCCGGCCCGGCCCTCCTCGCGGCGCGGGCCGATGGGCGTCAGCTCGCTCGGGCTGATCGCCGCCGCCCCCGCCGCCACCGGCACGTAATCGTTGACCACGACCGCGCGCGAGAGCCCGAAATCCTGCCCGATCCGGGCGCCCTCGATCACCCAGTGGGCGTTGGTGAGCTGCACGGCCGGCCCGTCGACCCGGGCCGCCACCGCCAGGATCGCCGAGCGCGGCGCCGGGCTCCCCTGCGCCCCGGCCCCCCTGGCGAGGGAGGCCCGGATGGCCGCGCTCGGGTCGGGATGCCCGGCCGTCTCCTCGCGGGAGAGCAGAACCGGCTCGGCGCCGGCCTCGGGCACGATCGCGAAGCGGGCATTGGTGCCGCCGATATCGCCGACGAGGACGGGAAACTCGAACATGCGCGCCACTTCCGTCTGGGGCCCGGCTCAGGGGCGGGCGTGGAGGGGGATCGGGGTGAGGGGGCCGCTCAGGCCGGCGGCAGGGCGTCCGGGTCGATGGCCGCGCCGTCGGCCCAGGCGTAGAGCAGGCGGCGCACGTCCTCCGGGTCGGTGAGGCGGCGCGCCGCGATGGTCTCGGCCCCGCCGATGCGGACGCTGACGCCGCCGAGTTCGTTGACCACCGCGAAGGCCTTCTCGTCGGTGAGGTCGTCGCCGAGGAAGATCGCCCGGCGGCCCGCATAGGGCGGGTTCTCGGCAAGCGCCCGCATGGCATGGCCCTTGGTGGCGGAGGCCGGCACGATCTCGCCCACCGCCTTGCCGAGCTGGAGCCGGTAATCCGCGCCGAGGCCGGCGGCGGCGGCCTTCACGGCGTCCTCGGCCGCGGCGGCGTCGCGCGGGGTGGCGAGGCGCCAGTGCACCGCCACGGAGGCGCCCTTGTCCTCGATCAGGACGTGCTCCAGGGGGGCGACCGCCGCGTGCAGGGCGGGCACCTGGGCGCGCAGCGCCGGGTGGTCCGCGGCGGAGCCGCCGGAGACGACGCCGTCGATCCGCCGCTCGACCCCGTGCAGGCCGGCGACATCGAAGCGGGCTGGGCTCAGGAAGTCGTCGATCACCCCGATGGGCCGCCCCGTGACGATGGCCAGCGCGCCGCCGAGCCGGGCGCGCAGGCGCTTCAGGGCCGGGGCCAGGGCCGGATCGACCCGGACTTGGTCGGGCTTGGGCGCGATCTCCACCAGGGTGCCGTCGAAGTCGAGATAGAGGGCGAAGGCGGTCGGCTCGGTCACGCAGGATGTCCCTTCGTCTGATCCGGGCCTGCGCTAGCATGCCGCGCGCCAGGGGAAAACGTGGCGAGGGAAAACGGGACACGAGAAACACGGGCGGCGGGGAAATCGGGGCCGGGGCAACCCCCTGCCCTATCTGCCCGGGTGTCCGGTCCCGCCGGACCGTTCCGATCCCTCCAGGCAAGGTTCCGACCGCATGTGGCCCACCCCGATCCCGCCCGGCCCGAACGCGGAGAGCGTCTGGGACTATCCGCGCCCGCCCCGGCTGGAGCCGGTGACGACGCGCCTGCGCGTGGTCTTCGGCGGGCGGGTCATCGCCGAGACCCTGGCGGGCTACCGGGTGCTGGAGACCAGCCACCCGCCGACCTATTACCTTCCGCCCGGGGACGTGGCGGCCGGCGTGCTCGGCCCGGCCCGCCGCGCCGGGATCTGCGAATGGAAGGGCCGGGCCGTCCTGTACGACGTCGCGGCGGGCGGCCTGCGGGCGGACGGGGCCGCCTGGTCCTATCCCGACCCGACGCCGGGTTTCGCCCCGATCGCCGGCTACGTCGCCTTCTATGCCGGATCGATGGAGGCCTGCTTCGTCGGCGACGCGCGGGTGATCCCGCAGCCCGGCGGCTTCTACGGCGGCTGGATCACGCCCGGGATCGTCGGCCCGTTCAAGGGTGGGCCGGGCAGCATGGGCTGGTGAGCCGCGGGGGCGCTTCCGGTCCCACGGCTCAGATCAGGGGTCCGTGAGCCGGACCGATGGGGCGGGCTCACCGAAGTTCGGTATCGGGGTTAAACGCCGCAGGGGGATGCGGGTCCGTTCCGACCGGGGGCAGAGCCGGCGCGCGAAGCCGGGCCACCGGTCGGTCCGGTCGTCGGCGGATCAGGCGCAGTGGCGGACTTCCGTCGGATCGACCGCATCGGCCGCCGCGCGCGGTCCGACCCAGCGCGGCGGGGCGGCATGCGTCAGCGTCAGCCGCAGGAACACCGTGCCTCGGCAGCCCGCCCACAGGGAGGCCGGAAGCAGCGCCGCGCCATCGGTCCAGCGCCAGAGCACGGTGCCATCCCCCTCGACCGCGTGGAAGCCCGCGCCGAGCCGCGCATCGTCCAGCGCGATGGCGCGGGCGCCGGTCAGGCCGTCATCGATCGTGAGCGCGGCGAGCGAGACGCCGAGGCGACGCAGATCCGTCATGCCGGCCGCGACCTGGGCGGGCGGGCTGGCCTGCGAGACGAGGGTGACGTCGCGCGCCTCGGCCGGCAGGACGAAGCGGGCGGTGAGCCCTTCCACATCGGCGTGGATCTCCTGCCCGTCAGCCACGAGGTGCAGGTCGGCCCAGGGCGCCTCGACGAGCCGCCAGCCTTCGGCCTCGGCGCGTTCCCGCAGGCGGGCCCGCACGAGATCGACCAATGGACCGCTCGCATGGAAGGGGCGGCAGAAGTCGGCGGTGCCGTGGGCGGCCGGCGCGTCCGGCCCGAGCGTCAGGTCGATGGTGTCGGCCTCGACGAAGAAGCCGCGATTGCTCAGGTCGAGGTAGCTCTCGGCCGGCATGTTCTCGGCCATGAGAATGTCGTGGCTGTCGAGTTCGACGTGCCAGTAGGTGACGCGTTCGACCGGCTCCTGCGTGATCGTGGTGCCGTTGACGAGGGCGTTTGCCGGGATGAGGACCTCGCCCAGGAGGTCCACGCAGAGGGCGTGGGCCGGCGAGACCTGGAGGTCGCGGGCGGGCTTGCCGTCCCCGAAGGCATGGGCCGCGATGCGCACGGGCCAGGCCGTGCAGGGGTCGCTGTAACGGGCGCATTCGACCGTCCTGTGGCCGATCCAGCGGATCAGTCGCTCGGCGCCGGACGCCGTCACGGCGAGGTCACCCACCGCCAGATCCTCGACGGCGACCTCGCCGCGCGCCGTGCGGATGCGCGTGCCGGTGACGTAGCAGGGCACGTTGGAATCCGCCTGATCGAAGGTGGTCGGCTGGGACGCCGTGCCGTTCGACTGATAGATGAAGTTGGTGTTGGAGGCGCTCTGCTTGGAGATGCGGTAGTCGGTTCCGCCGGCCCTGAAGGCGACACCCCGGTTGTCGAGGCCGTAGATGCTCGCCTTTCCACTGGCTGCGGTGCCGCCGTTGCCCTGGCTGTCGTCGAGCCAGAACACGTTGTTGTACGTGCCGGCCGCACCGCCTCCGTTCGCGGTCCCGTCAGCCGTCGCGGGGGTGCCGCCCTGTGTCGTGTTGTTGGACGGAAGCAACCCGGTAATGGTCTGACCGTTGAAGCTGCCGCTGATCCCGGTGATCGGATATCCCTGAAAATTCCCGCTCGCACTGTAGGTATAGAGTACCGTCGTATCGACGGTGAGCGTGATGACGCCCGTGTTTCCGTTCGTGGTGAACTCGTAGGTATAGTTGACAGTAGCCATCGCCCAACCCTCGATTCGACATCATTGAATATGACGTTGCAGGAATCGAAACCGGCGACTCGTGCATTGGTATGAAGCCTAAGCTTTATTCCTTCTCGGCGGAATGCCCGGAATCCACTATCTCGTTCGATGTTGTATTGTCGCAACAATCTTGGGTTGCGCCCGTTCGCGCCAGGAACGTAATCCTGATTGCAAAGGCGTGAAGTCTAGTGACAAGCGAAACGGCTTCTGTCTTGATGCCGTGGGTGCAACCTGAGGATTCGCCTGCGGGTGACATCTGAGCACAGATTGCGTCGATGCCGGGAACGGGGCGGGCGGCATCGCGCTCCCGCGTTCGACCGCGCCGAGACGGCCGGGCGCCGGCAGGATCACGAAGACACAAGATCGAGACAAGAAGACGGGAGGAAGCGATGGATCCGTATCTCGGCGAAATCAGGATGGTGGGCTTCAATTACGCGCCCCAGGGCTGGGCCTTGTGCAACGGCCAGATTCTACAGATCAGCACCAATTCGGCACTCTACGCCCTGCTCGGAACGCAGTTCGGCGGCGACGGCGTGAGAACCTTCGCCCTGCCGGATCTGCGGAGCCGGGTTCCGGTTCACCAGGGCCAGGGCAACGGCCTCCAGCCCTACCCGATGGGACAGTCCGGCGGCGTCGAGAGCGTCACGCTGCAGATTCCGCAGATGCCTGCCCATTCCCATGGCGTGAATGCCGATGCCACGCTCGGTTCCACGAGCGCGCCGTCCGGCGCCAATCTCGCGCAGACCGAGAATCCGGCCGGGGACACGCCCTTCAACAGCTTCACCACGGGCAGTCCGGCGAGCCCGGTTCAGCTGAGCGGCGGCACGATCGCCCTCCAGGGCGGCAGCCAGCCG
This sequence comes from Methylobacterium sp. J-078, assembly GCF_022829285.1. Classification (GTDB taxonomy): domain Bacteria; phylum Pseudomonadota; class Alphaproteobacteria; order Rhizobiales; family Beijerinckiaceae; genus Methylobacterium. The sequence continues at coordinate 5,180 of NZ_JAKSYI010000081.1, read as the reverse complement.
CACGAGAACCGGCAGCCCTACCAGACGGTGAACTTCATCATCGCGCTCCAGGGCATCTTCCCGCCCCGGCCATGACGCGCAGGCCATGACGCGGGAGCCCGATCGGCGCCCCGAGGCGGAAGCGGACGGCGCGTTCCTGTTCGTCCTCTTCGCTTCCGCCCACGGCCTCCCCCTGGCCGGGCTCGACCCGCCGTTGCGCGACCTGCTCCTGCGCCAGGGCTTCGCGGGGCAGCGCGCGACCTACCGGGCGCGCTATCCCGCCGCCCGCTTCGAAGTGATCGCGCAGGACGGCGCGTCGATCGGCCGGATCGTGACCGACCTGGGCGCCGACGCCGTCACCCTCGTGGACATCGTGCTCCTGCCGGAATGGCGCGGGCGCGGGCTCGGCACCCGGCTGATCGACGAGACCATGGCGGCGGCGCGCCTCGCCGGGCTGCCGCTCCGCCTCGCGGTGAGCGCGGACAATGCGGGTGCGCGCCGCCTCTACGCGCGCCTCGGCTTCGCGACCGTACGGGCAGGCGACCTCCACCACGACCTCGCCTGGACTCCGCCCGGCGCTGGTGATTCGTAGCGGGCGCCGGGCCGGGGTTTGCTCGGGCCCTGCCCGGCGCTATGCCGGGCGCGACGGATCTGGACGGAGCGGAATTCATGCAGGGCGAGACCGCAAGCGAGCCGGGGGCCCTCGGGCTCTGCCCGGATCGCCTGGAGCGCATCGACGGCTGGATGCGGGCCAATGTCGAGGCAGGCAAGGTCGCGGGCCTCTCGGTGATGCTGGCGCGGGGCGGCAAGACCGCGTTCTTCCGCGCGCACGGCCGCGCCGACATGGCCCGCGACAAGCCCTTCGCCCCCGACACCATCGCGCGCATCTACTCGATGACGAAGCCGCTGACCTCGGTGGCGGTGATGATGCTCTACGAGGAGGGCCGCTTCCAGCTCGACGATCCGATCACCCGCTTCCTCCCGGACTTCGCGGATCTCAGGGTCCTCACCGGCGGCAACCGGGCGAAGTTCGACAGCGAGCCGGCGCGGCGCCCGATCACCATCCGCGACCTCCTCACCCACACCTCCGGCCTCACCTACGGCTTCATGGAGGCGACCCTCGTGGACGCCCTCTACCGCCAGAACGGCGTCGATTTCGGCGAGGCCCAGGAGGCGAACCTCGCCGAGGTGGTGGGCCGCCTCGCCCGGCAGCCCCTGCTGGCACAGCCCGGCGCCGAGTGGAACTACTCGGTGGCAACCGACGTGCTGGGGCACCTCGTGGCCGTGGTCTCGGGCCAGGATTTTGCGGATTTTCTGCGCGAACGCGTGATCGCGCCGCTCGGCATGGTCGACACCGACTTCTTCGTGCCCGCCGGCAAGCTCCCGCGCCTGGCCTCCAATTACAGCCTGTTCCGGGACCGCACCCTGAAGCTCTACGACGACGCGGTGGGCAGCCGCTTCGCGAACCCGCCGGCCTGCCCCTCGGGCGGCGGCGGCCTCGTCTCGACGGCCGCTGACTACATGCGCTTCTGCCGCTTCCTGCTCGGGCGCGGCGAACTCGAGGGCACCCGCCTCCTCGGGCGCAAGACCGTCGACCTCATGCTGACGAACCACCTCGACGGGGATCTCGCCGCCATGGGCCAGCCGCGCTTCTCCGAGACCGCCTATACGGGCATCGGCTTCGGGCTGGGGTTCTCGGTGATGCTAGATCCGGCCCGCGCCCAGATCGTCGGCACGCCGGGCGAGGTGGCCTGGGGCGGCCTCGCCAGCACCGCCTTCTGGGTCGACCCGGCCGAGGACCTCGCCGTGGTCCTGCTGACCCAGCTCATCCCCTCCTCGGCCCTGCCCCTGCGGCGCGAACTGCGCGTGCTGACCTATGCGGCTCTCGTCGATTAGGATCTGCCCGCTGGATTGCGGCACCGGAAACGCCGAACGCCGCCGTCCCGGGCGGGACGGCGGCGTTCGGGCTTGAAGTTCCGCGCGCGCGGCGGCGTTAAGCCGGTTCTACTCCTCGACCGGGGCGGCCGGGGCGGCGCCCGGCTTGGCGGCGGGCTTCGGCGCCGGCTTGGTGCCGCCCGTCGCGGCGGCTCCGGCGGCGGGAGCCTTGGGGGCGGGCGCCCACTCGGCATCGGCGCGCGGGCCGCCCGGGCCGTTGGTCGGCCCGGTGAGCTGGCCCGGCACCACGTCGCTCACCCGGTTCCAGGTCTGCGAACCGCACAGGAAGCCGAGCAGGCAGCCGCGCACCGAGAGTTCGCTCGGCTGGTCGGACCACATCGTCACGTCGTAGAACTTGCCCTCGTCGGCGTTGTAGATCTTGCCGCCGTAATGGCCGTCCGGCTGCGGCTTCAGGCCCATGATGAGCTGCAGGCCGAGGGAGGGGCGGGCCTGCTTCTTCGGGTCCGGGTTCTTGAAGTCGACCCGGGGCTGGCCCTTGTCGTTCAGGGGCACCTTCAGCCAGACGACGTAGCCGCACAGGTTGGTGTTCTGCGGGCCGCACTTCTCGGTGCGGATGCGGGCGCGGCCATCCTCGGTGAGCCAGGTGCCGCTGGCATCGTTCGGCGCGGCGGCCAGCGCGAGGCCCGGCAGGAGGGCGGCGGCAAGGCCGGCGAGCGGCGCCAGCCGGCGTGCGGCAGCCACGATGGTCGATCGATTCGTCATGCTTCCCATTCACCCTCTGCGCTCGCCCCGCGGCGATCCGCCCTCGCCCGCGGGGCGGCGAGCGCCCGTCATGCGATCGGCACGCCTTCCGACGCGAAGGTGACGGGATCATGGCCGCCATCCGGCCGAGGCGCGAGATTTCCGGCAGGCCCGGTCCGCAAACGCCCCGCCGCCCTCGCCGATCGGCCCGAACCCGGACCCGCACGCGAAAAGGGCCGGCGCCCGCGGCACCGGCCCTTTCCAGTCATGAAACATCGCCTGACGTGAAACCTTGGCGGTCCCGGACGACGGGTCCGTCTTACTCGGCCGCCGACATCTCGGCGGTGAAGTGACCGCACCAATCCTTGGACGCCACCACCGGCCACAGGCCCGGCGACTTCGGCTCGGGCTGGCTCACGGGCGGGTTGAACCGGCACAGGCCCTCGTCCCCGGCCGCCATGCCGCCGTTGAGCTTGTGATCGTCGAAGAAGCGGCAGCTCTCGCAGGCTGCGTTGGTGGTGCTGGCCATGATGATCTCCGAGGTTCGGACGCCGGGGCGTCCGTGCTGTTCTTAATTAGAACAACTCCAATGAACCGTCAATCGCCCGGTGGCGGATCGGTTCCCGGTCGACCCGCATCGGCCCGGCCGTTCCCCAGCGGTGGGCGGATCCATGGGGCCTCGAACGATCCGCGCGGCGCGGCGTTTACGGCCGTGCTTTTCCCGAGGATGGACCCGTCGATGATCAAGGATGCTGCCGGCCTCGCCCGGCGCCTGGAGGCGGGGGATGTCCGCCTCGGCGTGTCCCTGGCGCGCGCCAAGGACACGCGGCGGGTGCGGGCCCTGGCGGCGGCGAGCGAGGCCGGGGGCTGGCGCTGGCTGCTCGCCCTCTCCGCCGGCACCCTGGCCTGGGGGGCTTTGAGCGGAAACCGCCGCCTGGCGGCGACCGGGCGCCACATGCTCGCGTCCGGAATCCTGGCCGCGGCCACGAAGACCACGGTCAAGCGCATCGTGCACCGGACGCGCCCCAACGTGCTGATGGACGAGGGCCTCTACGAGAAGGGTTGGTTCGGCCCCAATGTCGGGCCCTGGCAATCCTTTCCCTCCGGGCACTCGGCAATGAGCGTCGCGGTCGCGTGCGCGGCCAGTCGCGCCTATCCGGAGATCCGGGGCGTCGCCGCGGCGGCGGCCTTCGGCGTCGTGGCGGCCCAGGTGCTGCGGGGCGCGCACTTCCCCTCCGATGTCACCGCCGGCGCCCTAGTCGGGTTCACGGCCGAGGCGGTGGCGCATTTGGGCGCCGGGTGGAATGGTCGCGCGGCTGGAACGGCGGCGGATTCCCCCGGTTGACGCGGCATTCCCTCCAAGCCGAACCCGTCTCAGGAGACGCCGCGTGCCCCACGATCCCCTGTCGAAGTATCCTCGCCCGCCCTTCGAGGGGCAGCCCCAGAGTTTTCCCGGCAAGACCGGCCGGATGTCCCCGGAGCCGGATCACGGCGAGACGAGCTACCAGGGCTCGGGCAAGCTCGCCGGCCAGGCCGCGCTGATCACCGGCGGCGACAGCGGCATCGGCCGTGCCGTGGCGATCGCGTATGCCCGCGAGGGCGCCGACGTCGCCATCGCCTACCTCCCCGAGGAGCAGCGGGACGCCGAGGCGGTGGGCGCGTGGGTCGAAAAGGCGGGCCGCCGCGCCCTGCTGCTGCCCGGCGACCTCAAGCAGTCCGGCCACGGCCGCGAGGTCGTGGCGCGGACCGTCGAGGCCTTCGGCCGCCTCGACATCCTCGTCAACAACGGCGCCTTCCAGCAGCCCAACCAGGGCCTGGATTCCATCGCGGACGCGGTCTTCGAGGATCACTTCCGCACCAATGTGTTCGGTCCGTTCTACGTGACCAAGGCGGCCCTCCCCCACCTGAAGCCGGGCGCCTCGGTGATCTTCACCTCTTCGGTGAACTCCAAGCACCCGATGCCCTCGCTGATGGCCTACAGCGCCACCAAGGGGGCGCTCAGCAACATGGTGCTGAGCCTGTCGCAGCTGCTGGCCGAAAAGGGCATCCGGGTGAACGGCGTGCTGCCGGGCCCGATCTGGACGCCGTTCATCCCCGCCGGGATGAGCGAGGATTCGGTGAAGTCCTTCGGCAGCCAGGTGCCGTTCGGGCGCCCCGGGCAGCCGGCCGAACTCGCGTCCGCCTACGTGATGCTGGCTTCCGAGGACAGCAGCTACACCTCCGGCGCCCTCATCACGGTGGCGGGCGCCATGCCGGTTCTCTGAGAACGGCGGCCTGTTGACGCCCACCCCCCGCAAAGCCTAGCTTGGCCGGGACGGTTCTTCTTCACGAGGATCAAAAGGGAACGCGGTGCGGGGGCAACCCCAACGCCGCGGCTGCCCCCGCAACTGTAAGCCGCGAGCCCATCATCAACACGTCACTGGGTGAACGGTCCGTGAGGACCCGGAACCTGGGAAGACGATGAGAGGGCGGTGACCCGCGAGCCAGGAGACCTGCCGTCAGTCGTGGTCACACGCGGAACGCATCGGGCGGGGTGTCCTGGTGGGTGTCGGGGCGTTCGCATG
>NZ_JAKSYI010000064.1 GCF_022829285.1 Methylobacterium sp. J-078 | reverse complement strand
CCCTGCACGTCCTGCGGGCGGCGCCCGGCCACCTGGATGCGCCCGGCATACGGCACGGTGATGGCCCCGTCGCGGGGCACGACCTGCTCGGGGATGAGGGCGGATTTGGAGCCGGCCGAGAAGCGGTCGGCCACGAGGGGCCCGGAGAACAGACCGCCCGAGCCCGCCTCCCAGACCGACACCGCCACGAAGTCGCCCACTCCGATCACGGGCTCCAGCGCCGGGCGCTTGTCGCCGAAGGAGGCCAGCAGGCTGTCCAGGGCGCGCCCGCGCAGGGCCTCCACCGTCGCCGCAGACAGGTCCACGATCTCGTAGCGGGCGAACGTGCCCTCGCTCGTCGAGACGTCAGCCCCCTCCACGACCGCGCTGGTCGTCGGACCCGCCGCAGGCAGGATCGACGAACAGCCCGACACCGCAAGGGCGGTGCAGAGGGCCAGAGGAAGTGCGCGCATGCAGGGTCGCCTGTCGGTTTCTCTCATTGGCTGCCTAGACCATTGCCGCAGCCATGTCCGTGGCGGTGGGGTCACACTTCGCCCGGGAGCGGCCAGGAACGGGAAACCATCCCCGCTACTCACCGCCGATCCGCGCGAGATTCACATTCGGGAGACATCGAACATCCACTCGAGATAGGCGTTCTCACCCTACGCAGATCTGGTATCTGTCGAGATCTGATTTCTCGGCGCCCCCGACTCCATGACATCGTCATTCGACTATACACCTCCGGGCCTTGCGGATGGGGTCCCCGGCGCCGTCCGGCGGCGACACGTCTTCTACGTTCCAGGCTATGATCCGGAGGGCAGCAGCCGATACCGGATGCTGTTCGTGCGGGAACTGACGCGTTACGCGAAGCGCTTCCACGAACCCAAGCGCAGCATCACCCGCGCCACGATGAACGCGGACGAGACGGTGCAGAGCTGGCGCGTGGCCGCGCAGCCCGAGACCGGGGGCGCCGAGACCAGCTACGACGTGCTGCTCTGGGACGACATCGTCCGGGACGATTTTCGGCGCCTGCGCCTCGTCAGCGTCGCCCTCCTGGTGGTGGGCACGCTCCAGGCCATCACCTCCGGCATGATGGTCCAGTTCTACCGGCTGAACTGGAAGTACGGCAACGTCATCCTCTACCCCCTGCTGATGGTCGTGCTCCTCGCCCTCTGCACCGTGGCCATCGCGGCCTTCGTCCATGCCCATCTCGGCACGGGCTTCGCGCACAGCCTCGGCTGGCCGCTCTGGGCCACGATCCCGGCCGGGCTCGTCATCGGCCTCGCCTGGGTGAAGGCGATGGAGGCGGTCCTCAACCGGATCTTCTTCTGGCAACTCCTGAACGACTGGGTCTTCAACTGGCAGCACGGCCGGGGCAGCCGCCCCGATTACGAGCGCCGCCTCGACCTCTTCGCGGACCACGTCCTCGCCCGCTGCGCCGCCTTCGCGGAATCCGGTGACATCCCCGACGAGATCATGATCCTCGGACATTCCTCGGGCGCCCTGACGGCGGTGGAGGTGGCGGCCCGTGTGCTCGCGCGCGACCCCGACCTGGGACGCGTCGGGCCGACGCTCGCCCTCGTCACCCTGGGCTCCGGCCTGCCGCTGGTGGCCCTCCAGCCGCGCGTCGATCGCCTGCGCGGCGAGATCGCGACCCTCGTGACGTCCCGCCGCCTCGTCTGGGTCGATTTCCAGGCGCCGCAGGACTGGATGAACTTCCCGGGCTTCAACCCCGTGAGGGACCTCGACCTCGACCTCCGGGGCCACCCGGCCGCCAATCCCCTCGTGCGCTCGGCCCGGTTCCGCGAGATCATCAGCGCAGAGACCTACACGAAGGTGCGCTGGCGGCCCTTCCGGATGCACTTCCAGTTCCTCCTCTCCAACGACAAACGGGGGTATTACGACTTCTTCGCGATGACGCTCGGCCCCCAGCGCCTGCGCGAGCGGGTGCTGAACCCTTGCCTGCCGGAGACCGGCCCAGCAATCCTCGCCACCTGAGGCCCCACGCCGCCGAATTCCGCCGCAAAGCCTGCTAAGGAGCAGGCTCGGCACAGGAGAGCGCGATGTCGTCAGCCCCGAATCCGGCGTCGGGCCGCACCCCCGCGATCCTCGTGGTGATGGGGGTGTCGGGCTCCGGCAAGAGCACGGTGGCGGCCTGCCTCGCCGAGCGCCTCGGCTGGGCCTTCGTCGACGGAGACAGCTTCCACAGCCCGGAGCACGTGGCCAAGATGCGGGCCGGGCATCCCCTCGACGACGACGACCGCGCCCCCTGGCTCGCCGCGATCGGCGCCTGGATCGACACGCAGTTGCAGATGCGCGAGCCCGGCATCGTCGTCTGCTCGGCCCTGCGCCGAGCCTATCGCGACGTCCTCGTGCGGGGGCGCGACGCGGTCCGGATCGTCTACCTCGACGGCGATCGCGACCTGATCGACCGGCGCCTGGCCCTGCGCCGGGGGCACTTCATGCCGGCGGCCCTCCTCGACACCCAGTTCGCCATCCTGGAGCCGCCGGGGCCAGAGGAAAATGCGGTCGCGGTGGACATCGAGGGCCCGCCCGAGGCCATCGCCGCAACGATCGCGGTCCGGGCGGGATTGGAGGAGGGCGCACAGGAGCCCCGAAATCCCGCATGAGCACCCCGTCCCATCCGTCCTCGGTCACGGCCCCCGCCGACATCGCCCTGGTGATCTCGGACGTGGACGGCACCCTCGTCACCTCCGACAAGCGCCTGACGCCGGCCGCCCGCGCGGCCGTGCGCAGCCTGGGCGAGGCGGGCATCGCCTTCACCATCGCGTCGAGCCGCCCCCCCGTCGGACTCGGGCCGCTGGCGGCGGAACTCGGCCTCACCCTGCCCATGGGCGCCTTCAACGGCAGCACCCTGGTGGCCCCCGACCTCACCGTCCTGTCGGAGACCCTGATCCCCGCCGAGGCCGCCCGCGCGGTGGCCCGGCTCTTCGCGGAGGCCGGCCTCGACATCTGGGTTTTCGCCGAGGGGCGCTGGAACCTCACCGACCCGCACGGCCCCTACACCGATCTCGAACGCCGCACCCTGCTCACCGAGCCGCACGTGGTCGGAGACCTCGGGCCGCTCCTCGGCCGGGCCTCCAAGATCGTGGGGGTGAGCGCGGATGCGGACCATCTCGCGGCCTGCGAGGCGCGGGTCGCCGCCGCGCTGGGTGAGTGCGCCGACGTCCACCGCTCGCAGGCCTACTACCTCGACGTGACGCCGCCGGGCGTCGGCAAGGCCGGCTTCGTCGACGCCATGAGCCGACATCTCGACATCGCCCCGGCCCGCATCGCCACCCTGGGCGACGCGGGAAACGACGTGCCGATGTTCGCGCGCAGCGGCTTCTCGGTGGCCATGGGCAACGCCGCCCCGGCGGTACAGGCGGCGGCCCGGGCCGTGACGGCCGGAAACGACGCGGACGGGTTCGCGAAGGCCATCGCGGAATTCATTTTGCGGCGCTGAGGAACCGCTCCGGCAGGGACTCCTCACAACCGCCAGAGGTCGTTGAAACCTCTCGCGAATCACCTCCGATACAATCCGGAAACGTGCGGCACACCTGTGCCATGTGCGCCACAGCACATCGGGAAACGGCCACGCTCACCCTGCCAGAGCCGCTTTCCGGCCGCAATTCGACCGGACCTTGACCGTTCAAGAACAAGGTCGATCCGGGTCTCCGTATGAACCAGCGCCTCCTGCTCCTCGCCGTCGTGGCGGTCGCCGTGCCCTGCCGGGTTCTCGCGCCCAGCGCGGCGACCGCGCAGGGTTCGGCGGCCCGGGACAACATCGACGCGCTGATCGAGCAGCAGGCCAAGGCCCAGGGCGTCCCGTCGAGCTTCGTCCACCAGGTCGTGAAGCGCGAGAGCAACTACAATCCGAACGCCAAGGGCGGCAGTGCCCTCGGCCTGATGCAGATCAAGCACGCCACCGCCAAGGGCCTCGGCTACCAGGGCGACGCGGCCGGGCTGTTCGATCCCCGCGTGAACCTGCGCTACGGCATCGCCTACCTGGCGGGCGCCTACCGTGCCGCCAAGGGCGACATCGCCCGCGCCTACGGCTTCTACAATCGCGGCTACTACTACGCCGCCAAACGCCTCGGCATCGAGACCACCGTCCCCGACGACCTCGACGCGCCGAAATCCGGCGAGGCCTTCGGCAGCGTCTTCGCGCGCGCCGCCACGCCGTCGGTCGCCGCCGCCAACACCGCGCTCGCCTACGCTCCGAGCCCCGCGGCGAACGGCATACCGACGGACGTCGTCGCGGTGCCGCTGCCGCCCCGCCGCCCCGCCTCCCTCGCGGGCCTCACCACAACGGAGGTGGCGGCCCTGGCCCCCGAGCCGGCTCCGACCGCCGCGACCCCGGCGATCAGCCCCAATCCCGGCCTGGCCCCGGCCGTGGTTCAGACCGGCGCCCCGGTCGAGGCGGCCTTCGGCGAGACCATCGAGGTGCCGCTGCCGCCGCGTCGGCCCTCGGCCCTCGCCCTGGCCTCGGTCGGGCGGCCAATCGTCGCAAAGAAGGCGCCCGCGACCGGCACCATCCTCGAAGCCTCGGCCCTGCCGGTGCAGTAGGCGGGGGTCTTCCTCCGGCCGAGGGCCGGGGAAAGCCACCCGAAACGGTCCGCCGGAACGCGGCCAAGCCCGCCCGAAGGCAGATTTCAGGCAAGCCCAACTCGGGCACCGCCGACCTCGGGAAAGGTTTTCCACCGCTTCGAATGTCCGGAATGGCTTGCGTCGCGGCCTGCCTGGTCTCACATGGTGCAATGCGATGAACTGCAGTCAGGCCGGTCGGGCACGATCGCTGCAGCATCCGCCAGACGTGGCGCTTTCGGGACAATGGTGCATGCCAGTGTTCCTTCAACAGGAGCCATGAACACATTCAGGCACCATACTTCCAAGTATCGTTCGATCCTTGGAACGAAGTGGCCTATTGTATTGCAACCTGCGCGCAGGCCCGACCACCTGGGCGCGCATCGAGGAAGCGGACGACGGCATGGCCGGCGCGGCAGAACAAGAATCGATCTTCCTGGCTGAGCTCGGCCGGAGGGTCCGTCACGCCCGCACCGTGCGCGGCCTGTCTCGCAAGCTCCTCTCGCAGACCTCGGGCCTCTCGGAGCGCTACATCGCCCAGCTCGAGAGCGGGCAGGGCAACGTCTCGATCATCCTGCTGCGGCGCGTCGCCAACGCGATGGGCGTGCGCCTCGACGACCTGATCGCCGGGCAGGATATCGGGCCGGACTGGCACGTGATCCGGGACCTCCTCGGCAACGCCTCGCCCGAGCAGGTCGCCCTGGCCAAGGGCATCCTGTCGGGGCAATCCTCGGCGAGCGGCGAGGTGCCGCAGCCGCGCGTCGCCGTGATCGGCCTGCGCGGGGCTGGCAAGTCGACCCTTGGGCGCCGCGTCGCCGACCGCCTGGGCTGGACCTTCGTGGAACTCAACGCCGAAATCGAGCGCGAGAACGCCCTCTCGGTGAAGGAGATCTTCGCGATCTACGGACAGGAAGGCTACCGGCGGCTGGAGCAGGCGGCCCTGCGCCGCCTCACCGAGCATCCCGGGCCCCTGGTGCTCGCCACCAGCGGCGGCATCGTGGCCGAGCCCCTGACCTACGACCTGCTGCTCCAGGCCTTCTTCACGATCTGGCTGCGGGCCCGGCCCGAGGAGCACATGCAGCGGGTGCGCGACCAGGGCGACCTCGCCACCACCGGCGACCACCCGTCCGCCATGCAGGAGCTGCGCGCGGTCCTGGCCAGCCGCGAGCCGCTCTATGCCCGCGCCTCGTCGGTGGTCGACACCTCCGACGTGCCCGTCGAGGTGATGGTCGACCGCCTCGCCGAGGCGATCGAGGCCCGGTTCGGCGATCTCGACCAGCGCCGCCGCGCCTGACGATCGGCGCGCACCCGCTCGCCCGGGATGCCGCCCGGCCTTGATCGGCCGCCCGAGGCACACCAAGCTACGGAAGACCGGCCCGGCGGCGTTTCCGTCTGCCGGAACCGACGACGACAGACGAACCATCCACCGGAACGCCGTACGGCGGACGCGTCGTCCCGGCGACCACCTAGCGGGGGTCGTCGCGGGGCGGCCCGCCGCGTCCGGCGCTTGAGAGGCCGGCCCAGAGGAGGCCCCGATGTCCGCCAGTGCATTCCCGATCGCCGCGAAGGGGCCTGAGCCGCTCGCCGTCTGCGATCCGATCTGGGCGCGCCTGCGGGCCGAGGCCGAGGCGATCGTGCGGGAGGAGCCGCAGCTCGCCTCCTTCATCGTGGCCACGATCCTCAACCACACGTCCCTCGAGGGCGCGGTGGCACACCGGGTGGCGGCCCGCCTCGGGCACGCCTCCCTGCCGGCCGAGCTCGTCGCCCACGGCTTCCACGAGGCGATCGGCGCGAACCCGGAGCTCGGTCAGGATTTCCGGGCCGACATCGCGGCGGTGCTCGACCGCGACCCCGCCACCAGCCGGGCCATCGAGCCGGTCCTGTACTTCAAGGGCTTCCACGCGATCCAGGCGCATCGTCTCGCGCACTGGTACTGGGGGCAGGGCCGGCGCGACCTCGCCCTCTACCTCCAGAGCCGCTCCTCGGAGGTGTTCCAGACCGACATCCATCCGCAGGCCCGGATCGGGCGCGGCATCTTCCTCGACCACGCCACCGGGCTGGTGGTCGGCTCCACGGCGGTGATCGAGGACGACGTCTCGATCCTCCATGCCGTCACCCTCGGGGGCACCGGCAAGCAGGGCAGCGACCGCCATCCGAAGATCCGCCACGGCGTCATGATCGGGGCCGGGGCCAAGATCCTCGGCAACATCGAGGTGGGCGCCTGCGCGCGCATCGCAGCCGGCTCCGTGGTGCTGCGCGCGGTTCCCGCCAACACCACCGTGGTCGGCGTGCCGGCCCGCGTTGTGGGCACCGCCGGCTGCGCCGAGCCGTCGCGGGCCATGGACCAGCTCGTGGCCATGGATCAGTTCATTCACATGGCCGAGGGCATCTGACGACGCTTAAGGCTCGGGACTCGGCCCCGCTTGCCCATCCCCCGATGGCGTGGCAAGCGGGGGCCAGCCCGGCCCAAGGCCGCGCCCGGCCGAGCCCCGCGGCATGCCGCGCGTCGTCCCGTGCGCCGGAGGCCCCGATCCCAACGCGAGAGGCGATCAGCGTGAACAAGACCGACATTGCGAAGGTGCAGGACTACCTCCGCCGCACCTTCGCCAACACCAACATCCGCCTCGTGCCCCGTCCCAAGAAGGACGACTCGGCCGAGGTCTATATCGGCGAGGAGTTCCTCGGCGTGGTCTCGGTGGACGACGAGGACGGGGACCGCTCGTTCAACTTCGCCATGGCGATCCTGGACATCGACCTCGCAGATTAGGCCCTTCGCCTGCCGGATTGACGGGTCCGCCGCACGCCCACGTGTCGCACACCCCTGTGCGTGGATTTAACCCTGACGGCAGGAAACCCTTAACGTTTCGTAAACGACGCGGCACAGTGCGCTCCACATCGTTCTCGATGCTGGAGCGTTCGCGTCATGACCCTCAGCCCCTCGGCCATCGAATCCCTTCGGACCCTCTGCGTCGGTCTCGCTCTGTCGGGCCTGCTCGCGAGCGCGTTCGAACTCTTCACCGCGCGCCGCGCCAGCTTCAGCCTGCTCGAGCGCGGCGGCGTCACGGCCGTGGCGGCCCTGCCCATGCTGGCCTTCGGGGCGCCCTTCATCATCCTGCGCAACACGGTGCGGGGCCGGCGCTTCGAGCGTCGGCCGATCCCCTTCGTGATGATCGCCACGATCATCGCCTGCGGCTGGAGCCTGATGTCGGGCCGCATCGCCCTCGACCTCGCGCACCTGATCACGGGCCTCTGAAAGACCCGCGTGATCCCCGGCTCGCCGCCGCCGTCAGCGGTTGGCGGTGGCCACCGGGGAGGCGCCGGCGTTGAGGGTGACCCAGGCGAGACCGTCCTGGCCCTCGCGCTTGATGAAGGTGTAGCCGGTCGCGGGGGCCGAGAGCACCGCGTTGGTCTTGTTGTCGAGGATGAGGTCTCCCCGGTCGGTCCGGACCATCAGCACCGCGTGCCCCTCGCCGATATCGTCGATCACCACCGTCATCCGCAGGGCACGGCGCGGCAATCCGCGCTCCGCCAGCATCCGGCGCTTGAGCAGCTGGTAATCCTCGCAATCGCCGAAACCGTCGTCGGGATAGTCCCAGCGGTCCACCACGCCCCAGTGGGCGAGGTCGGTGATCGGCTTGATCCGGGCGTTCACCCGGCGGTTGACGCGGGCGAGCAGGTCGCGGATGCGCGGCGTCAGGGTGATGATGGCGGGCTCGCTCGTGTCGACCGCGCACTCGGCCGGCATCCGCGCGCAGAGCGCGGTCCAGGCCGCGACCGGACGGGCGGGCGGCCCCTCATCGACCCGCGGGGCTTCGGGCAGGGCGGCGACGGTCTGCGCCTCCGTGGTGGCACCTCCGAGGAGCAGGATCGAGCCCACCAGGGAGAACTGGACCGCGCGACCGATCCGTCGCCACAGGACCCGGCGCCCCCAGACCGGCGGGAGCCCATCACCACTTCGCAGAATCGCGTGCCGCATGCCGGTCGCCCTGCCGTCCCTCGTAAGACGACGAAGGTTGCACGGGAGCGGCCGAGGCTCAATCGGAAAGTTAAACCCCCGTTAACCCGCGAGGGCAGGAGAAGGTTCCGCGTGACGATATGGTTTTCGTGTCATCGTCGCGGGACGGCACGGGACCTCGGTCCCGCTCGCGCCTGCGCGGCATCCGCGCCGGGGCGGCCAACCGTCAGCGGTTGGCGGTCGTGACCGGCGAGGTGACACCCCCAAGCGAGACCCATGCCACCGTCTCGGCCGATTCGCGCTTGATGAAGACGTAGCCCGTCCGATGCCAGGCCAGCACGTCGCCGACCTTGTTGTCGAGCACGAAGTCGCCCCGGTCGGTGATCAGGGTGAGCACGGCATGGCCCTCGCCCTTCTCGTCGATGACGACCGTCATGCGCATCGCCCGGCGCGGCAGGCCGGCCTCGGCCAGGAGCTTGCGCTTGAGGAGCTGATAATCCTCGCAGTCGCCGGCGCCGTCCTCGGCCAGGTCCCAGCGGTCCGGCACGCCCCAGTGATCCATGTCGGTGAGGGGGCGCAGCGTGCGATTCACCCGGCGGTTCACCGCCGCGATGGTGGCCCAGGTGGCGGGGGTGAGGGTGATGCGCGGAGCCTCGTTGAGGTCGATGGCGCACTCGGCGGCGTAGCGCTGGCAGAAGGCGGACCAGGCGGCGAGCGGCTTGGCCTCGTGCAGGGGCTGCGCCGAGGGGGTCGGCGAGGGCAGGGCGGCCAGGGTCTGCGCCTGGGTCGGGCTCGCGCTCGCGGCCAGGGCCGCGAGAAGTGCCAGCGCGATCGTCTTCGTCCTGCCCATGGCGGCGTCCTCAGGTCCAACGCCGTCATCGTGCCGCCACGGAGCCTGTCCCGCGCTGAAGTCGATCCGCGCAATTTTATCGATTCGGCGCAGCCCGGCGCCTCTCGCGCGCCAGGCCGAACGCCGCCTCACGGCGATGCCGCGAACCCGCGCGATTTCCCCAAGGATCCGGTAACCCTCCTGCTCCGCTCACGATGCGCCCCCCGCCGTGACACCCGGGGGCGCCCTTGCTATGCCCCTCCGATCCGGGCTGGCGGGCGAGCCGGCGGGCTCCAAGACCCGCACCAAGACCCCGCCCCAGCCCCCGAAGCGGATTCGATCGTGCCATGAACATCTTCGCCACCTTCGAGGGCCGCGTCCGCGCGGCCGTGCAGGGCCTCATCCGGTCCGGGCAACTGCCCGAGGGACTCGACCTCGCCCGCGTGGTGGTGGAGCCGCCCCGCGACGCCAGCCATGGGGATCTCGCCACCAACGCCGCCCTGGTGCTGGCCAAGGAGGCGAAGACCAACCCGAAGGCCCTCGGCGAGACCCTGGCGGCCGCCCTGCGCGCCGACCCCGACGTGGTGGAGGCGCAGGTGGCCGGCCCCGGCTTCATCAACCTGCGGCTGGCCCCGGGGACGTTCCATGCCGTGGTGCGGGCCGCCCTCGCAGAAGGCGAGGCCTACGGGCGCGGCACGATGCCGAGCGGCGCTTCGCCGGCGGGGCGCGTCAACATCGAGTACGTCTCGGCCAACCCCACCGGCCCGATGCATGTGGGCCACGGGCGCGGCGCGGTGTTCGGCGACGCCCTCGCCAACCTCCTGGTGGCGGCCGGGCGCGAGGTGACGCGCGAATACTACATCAACGACGCCGGCGCGCAGGTCGACGTGCTCGCCCGCTCGGCCTTCCTGCGCTACCGCGAGGCGCTCGGCGAGCCCGTCGGGCCGGTGCCGGAGGGACTCTACCCGGGCGACTACCTCGTGCCCGTGGGCCGGGCCCTCGCCGAGGCCCATGGCCGCGCCCTCCTCGACCAGCCGGAGGCGGAATGGCTCCCGCTGGTCCGGGCCTTCGCCATCGACGCGATGATGGACCTGATCCGGGCCGACCTCGCGCGTCTGGGCATCCACCACGACGTGTTCTTCTCGGAAGCCACCCTGAAGGAGGCGGTGCCCGTTCTCCTCGCCGAACTCCGAGGAAAGGGGCTCGTCTACGAGGGACGCCTGCCGCCACCCAAGGGCCAGCTTCCCGAGGATTGGGAGGACCGCGAGCAGACCCTGTTCCGCACCGTGGAGTTCGGCGACGACGTCGACCGGCCCCTGCTCAAGTCCGACGGCTCCTTCACCTACTTCGCCTCCGACATCGCCTACCACCGGGACAAGATCGCGCGGGGCGCCACCGACCTCATCGACGTGCTGGGCGCCGACCATGGCGGCTACGTCAAGCGCATGCAGGCCGCCGTGAAGGCGGTGAGCGACGGGCACGCCACCCTCGACGTGAAGCTCTGCCAGCTGGTGCGGCTGCTGCGCGCGGGCGAGCCCGTGAAGATGTCCAAGCGCGCGGGCGAGTTCATCACCCTGCGGGAGGTCGTCGACGAGGTCGGCCGCGATGCGATCCGCTTCATGATGCTCTACCGGAAGAACGACGCCACCCTGGATTTCGACCTCGCCAAGGTGGTGGAGCAGTCGAAGGAGAACCCGGTCTTCTACGTGCAGTACGCCCATGCGCGCTGCGTCTCGGTGTTCCGCCAGGCCGCGCAGGCGATGCCGGACGAGAACTTTTCGCGCGATGGCCTGCTCCGCGAGGCCGATCTGGCGTTGCTCACCGACCCGGGCGAGATCGAGATCATGCGGCTCGTCGCGCAGTACCCGCGCGTCATCGAGGCCGCGGCGGGCGCGCACGAACCGCATCGCGTGGCGTTCTACCTCTACGAACTGGCAAGCTCGCTCCACGGTTTGTGGAACAAGGGCAAAGACTTGCCGCAATTACGGTTTATTAATCCTGACGACCGAAACTCCACTCGGGCCCGATTGGCCCTCGTTGAGGCATTGCGGGGCGTCGTCGCCTCCGGCCTCGCGGTGTTGGGCGTCACCGCGCCGGATGAAATGCGGTGAGGTGATCTCGGCGTGAAGAGGGATGCTGGCATGACGACGAACGCTTCGCGAGCGACAGTCGATTTCGACGCTTTCGCGCGGGATCTGCAGCAGCCCCAGGCGCCGGTTCAGCCCCAGGTTCAGCCCGTGGCAGGCGCGGCCCCCAAGGCCGACCCGCTGGCCGAGCTCGCCCGGATCGTCGGGCAGGACGATCCGTTCCGGGCCCTGCTCCAGGCCCGCGACGCCCAGGTCGCCGGGCGGACCCGCGTCGAGCCGAGCTTCGGGGAGGCGCCGGCCCAGCCCTACGCGCAGCAGACCTACGCCCAGCAGCCGGCGCCGCAGGCGGGCTCGAACGCCGACGCCTTCGACCAGTATCTCGCCTCCGTCGATCACGGCGCCTACCGCGATCCGCAGGAGCCCTACCCGGATGCGAATGCCGCCGAGTTCGCGCCCAACGATGCCGACGACCGGGTCCGCCCCCTGGAACGGCCGCGCCAGCGCAGCCGCCTCGTCTCGGTGGGCGCCGGCCTCGGCGTCCTCGCCCTCTGCGTCACCGGAGCCTTGGCTTGGCGCGGCCTGCACGGGAGCACCGGCGGGGCCGGCGGCGTGCCCACCATCATGGCCGATACCGCGCCCCTGAAGATCGCGCCGCAGAAGGCGGACGGCGTCGAGATTCCGGACCAGAACAAGCAGATCTACGATCGCACCGCCAAGGACGGGCAGATCCGCATCGTCAACCGCGAGGAGCAGCCCCTCGACGTCGCCCAGGCCGCCCGCGCGGCCCTGGGCTCGGGGGAGGGCGGCGCCACTCCGGGCAGCGCCGCGCAGGCCCAGCCGGCCCAGGGCCAGCAGGGCGGCCTCACCGATTCCCTCGGGGAGCCCCGCCGGGTCCGCACCGTCTCGGTGAAGCCCGACACGCCGCCCCCGCCGCCCCAGCGCGAAGCCCCGGCAGAGGCGACGGCGACGCCGCCCTCCGTGATCCCGACCATGACCCTGCCGGGCGCCGCCGCCGACGGCGCGCCCGCCAGCGGCTCCCTGCGCCAGCGCGCCGCCCGGCTTCCGCCGCCGGTGGCCACCACGCCCGTGGCCGAGGCGCCCGCCGCAGCCGAGCCCGCCCCGGCCCCGCGCCCCAAGGCCCCCCAGCGCGTCGCCGCCGTGGCGCCCGAGGCGACGTCCGCCATCGCCAGCCCGCCCCCCGCGGCGGCCGCGGCCGCAACCGGCGGAGGCGGCTACGCCGTCCAGCTCGGCGTGCGCACCAGCGAGAGCGAGGCGCAGGCCGCCTTCCGGCAGATGCAGGGCAAGTACGGCCAGCTCTCCGGCCAGCCGGCCCTGATCCGGCAGGCCGAGGTCAACGGCAAGACGATCTATCGCGTCCGCGTCGGCCCCCTCGGCAAAAATGAGGCGACCAGCCTGTGCACCCAGTTGCAGGGTGCGGGCGGCCAGTGCTTCGTGGCTAAGAACTGATCTTTTCGAAGCGATGATCCGTCACGGAACGCGGCGTGCGCGTTCCGTGACGGCGCGATCCGGGCGTCGAAGTGACACCTCAGTCCGGATCCGGCCAGCCCTGTGGCCGCAGGGCCACGCGCCCGCCCTTGTGTCTGCACCGTCCGCATCCGACCATGTTCCGGCCCCATCCGGCAGCGATGCCGGCTGGCCTGAATCGTCACCGAGCTTCCCGGCCGCGCTCCCCCGAGCCGGCCTCCATCCCCGAGGACGCGTCCACCGCCATGACCTCCCGTGCCCTGATCCTCGGTTGCGCCGGCAAGACCCTCTCGGGGCAGGAGGCCGCCTTCTTCCGGGACGTGGCGCCCTGGGGCTTCATCCTGTTCAAGCGCAACATCGGCACCCCCGACGAGGTCCGGGCCCTCACGGACGCCCTGCGGGCCACGGTGGGCCGGGCGGACGCGCCGATCCTGATCGACCAGGAGGGCGGCCGGGTGCAGCGCATGGGGCCGCCGCACTGGCCGGCCTACCCGGCGGGGCGACGCTTCGGCGGTCTCAACGGCTCGGCCGTGGCCCTCGCGCAGCTCGGCGCCCGGCTGATGGCCCATGACCTCGCCGATGTGGGCATCAACGTCGACTGCGCCCCCGTCCTCGACGTGCCGGTGGCCGGCGCCCACGACGTGATCGGCGACCGCGCCTACGACACCGCCCCCGGCCGGGTGGCCGAGATCGGCCGGGCCGTGGCCGAGGGCCTGATGCAGGGCGGCGTGCTGCCGGTGATGAAGCACATCCCCGGCCATGGCCGGGCCGGCTGCGACAGCCACAAGGGCCTGCCCGTGGTGGAGGCGGACCTCGCGACCCTGAGCGCGCAGGACTTCGTGCCGTTCCGGGCGCTCGCCGACCTGCCCATGGCCATGAGCGCCCACGTGGTCCTCACCGCCCTCGATCCCGTCCACCCGGCGACGCAGTCGGCCACCGTGATCCGCGACATCATCCGCGGGGCCATCGGTTTCGACGGCCTGCTGATGACCGACGACCTCTCGATGCACGCCCTCCAGGGGACGTTCCGCGCCCGCACCGAGGCCTGCTTTTCCGCCGGCATCGACGTCGGCCTGCACTGCAACGGCGACGCGGACGAGATGCGCGGCGTCGCCGAGGGGGCCCCGGCCCTGGCCGGCGCGGCCCTGCGCCGGGCCGAGGCCGCCCTGGCGCGCCTGCCCGCCGGCTCGGACGCCTTCGACGTGGACGAGGCCCGGGCCCGCTTCGCGGCTGCCCTGTCCCTCGCGGCCTGAGCGCGCGGGCCCGGATCAGGCGACACCCAGATCAGGCGACAACGGCGCGCGGCTGGTCTATGAACCGGCGGCGGGCCGGAAACTTGCATGCCCGCTGCGGCGATCGGAACGGAGCGCGCGTCACCCGCACTTCTTGTGCTCGGGGTGCCCGATCCTTAGGTTCGCCCTCAATCGACACACGAGACGGCGCCGCGCAGCGTTCGGGCTGCGGCGCGGGAGGTTGCCATGGGCAGCATGAGTATCTGGCACTGGATCATCGTCGCCGGCATCGTGATGCTGCTGTTCGGCCGCGGCAAGATCTCGGACCTGATGGGCGACGTCGCCAAGGGCATCAAAGCCTTCAAGAAGGGCATGGCCGAGGACGAGACGCCGTCCACCACCGCCGTGCCGCCGCCGAGCACGGGCGAGCCGGTGCGCACGCTCCCCCACCAGGGTGAGCCCGCAACCGCAAACACGGTCGCGGCCGACCGCAAGGTCGTCTGACGCGCGACCTGAAGTGAGGCGCATGCGGCCGTGCGGGTCTGGCGGAATCCGCCGTGACCTGCCATGGCCTGCGCGCCGTTGATGGGCAGCGCGCGGCCGCGGGACAGTCGACACCATGTTTGACATGAGTTGGGGCGAGGTGATGCTGATCGGCGGCGTCGCCCTCATCGTCATCGGCCCGAAGGACCTGCCCAAGGCCCTGCGCGCGGTCGGGCAGATCACCGGCAAGATGCGCCGCATGGCCGGGGAGTTCCAGTCGCAGTTCAACGAGGCGATCCGCGAGGCCGAGTTCGACGAGATTCGCCGCGAGGTGGACGGCGTCAAGAAATCGGCCGGCACGATGGGGCCGACCTTCAACCCGGTCCAGACCATCCGCGACGAGCTGAAGGGTGCCGTCGACGGGCGCGCATCCACGAAGACGACGCCCTCGCCGACGCAAGGGCTCGCCAACGTCGCCGAGCAGCTCGGCCCGGAGCCCACGATCCAGGCACCCGCGCAGCCGGAATCTCCGCCGCAGGAGCCTCAGCCACATGGCCCCGCGCCGGAGGCGCCCCACCACCCGGCGACCCACACCTGGAGCGGCGACCCGCTGACGTCTCCGCCCCCCACCGAGCCGCCGCATGCCGCGCCCCCGCGTCCCGAGGCAGCGGCCAAACCCGAGCTTGATTCCGGCCGATGAGCACCGAGACCGACGACGCCGAGATCGAAGCCTCGCGGGCCCCGCTCCTCGACCACCTCATCGAACTCCGCTCGCGGCTGATCAAGTCACTGGCCGCCTTCGTGGTGATGTTCTTCGGGTGCTTCTTCTTCTCGCGGCACATCTACAACGTGCTGGTCTACCCCTACGTCTCGGTGGTGGGGGTCGAGAACGCCAAGCTGATCGCGACGCACTTCCTCGAGCAGGTGTTCACCAACATCAAGCTCAGCGTGTTCGGCGCGGGTTTCCTCGCGTTCCCGGTCATCGCCACGCAGGTCTACGCCTTCGTGGCCCCGGGCCTCTACCGCAACGAGCGCCAGGCTTTCCTGCCCTATCTCGTGGCCACACCGGTGTTCTTCGTGCTGGGCGCCCTGGTGGTGTTCTTCCTGGCGATGCCGCTGCTGATCCAGTTCTCGGTCTCGCTCCAGCAGATCGGGCAGCCCGGCGAGGCGACCATCGCCCTCCTGCCCAAGGTGGACGAGTACCTCTCGCTCATCATGACGCTGATCTTCGCCTTCGGCATCGCTTTCCAGCTGCCGGTGATCCTGACGCTCCTCGGGCAGATCGGCGTCATCGACACCGCGTTCCTGCGCGAGAAGCGCCGTTACGCCATCGTCCTCGTCTTCGTGGCAGCCGCCATCCTGACGCCGCCGGACGTGATCTCGCAGCTCTCGCTGGCGATCCCCATGCTGCTCCTCTACGAGGCCTCGATCTTCTCGGTGGCCCGCGTCGAGCGCCGCCGCAAGGCCCAGCGGGCGGCCGAGGGGCTGGAGCCGTAAGGCGCCGGCTCCCCTCTACGAGACTTCGGCCCGGAGCGGCGCCACGGGCGCGGCCGGGTCACGCCAGCGGTTCAGCTCGGCATCGATCGCCCCTTGGGTGCCCCGCATGAATTCGGCACCGCTCAGGCCCGGGGGCAGGGGGGCGAGGTAACTCACCGTCACGGCGCCGGGGCTGTGGCGGGCGCCGCCATGGGGCCAGTACAGGCCGGAATTCACCGCCACCGGCAACACCGGGAGGCCGAGCTTGGCGTAGAGCAGCTCGACGCCGCGCTTGAACTGGACCGGCTCGGCGATGCCGCCGCGCGTGCCCTCGGGGAACATCAGCACCGAGCGGCCCTGCGCGATCGCCGCGCGGCTCTCGTCGATCATCACCCGCAGGGCCTGAGTGCCGTTGGCCCGATCGATGATGATCATCGGCGAACGGCGCAGGAACCAGCCCACGATCGGGATCGCCACGAGCTCGCGCTTGGCGACGATCGCGACGTTGGGCACCAGCACGAGGAAGGCCAGGGTCTCCCAGGCCGACTGATGGTTGGCCACGATGAGGCAGGGCTCGGACGGGATGCGCGCGCGGCCCTCCTCCACATAGGTGAGCCCGACGATCGTCTTCAGCCCGAACAGGATGCCCCGCGACCACAGGCGCGTGAAGGCGCGGATGGGCCGGGGCGGCGCGCCCAGGAGGGCGAGCACGGCCAGCGGCACGATGAACAGGCCGGTCCAACCGGCCCAGTAGGCGTTGAAGAGCCCGGAACGGATGCGCGACACGGGGTGGTTCCCTCGATCTCGCTCAAGCCGCCCGACCCGGCACGGATCGGGGCGCCTGAGCGTGGCATTTCATCGGCGACGGCGGCGGCGATCCGGTCTATGCCGGCTCGCCGCGCCGAGGCGCGACCGTTCCTTTAAACGTTTTCCCGATTCACGCGAGCCGAACGCCGTGCGCCTCACCGTCACCACCTGGAACATCAACTCGGTGCGCCTGCGCATCGACCTGGTCCTGCGCTTCCTCGCCGAGGCGCGGCCCGACGTGCTCTGCCTGCAGGAGACGAAGTGCCCGGACGACGCGTTTCCCCTCAAGGCCCTGCGGGGCACGGGCTACGAGCACGTCGTGTTCGCCGGCCAGAAGGGCTATAACGGCGTCGCGATCCTGTCGCGCTTTCCCCTCCTCACCCGCGACGTGATGGCCTTCTGCGAGCGCCAGGACGCGCGCCACATCTCGGCGGTGCTGGGGCCGGAGGCCGGCAAGGCCGCCGGGATCGTGCTGCACGATTTCTACGTGCCGGCCGGCGGCGACGTACCCGACCGCGGCCTCAACCCGAAATTCGCGCACAAGCTCGACTTCCTCGACGAACTGCGCGCCTGGGGCGGGCGGCGGGTCACGGGCCCGGCGATCCTGGTCGGCGACCTCAACGTGGCGCCGCTCGAGCACGACGTCTGGTCGCACAAGCAGCTCCTCGACGTGGTGAGCCACACCCCCATCGAGACGCAGGCGCTCGAGACCCTGCGGGGCGAGGCGGGCTGGATCGACAGCGCCCGCCTGCTCGTGCCCGAACCCGAGAAAATCTACACCTGGTGGAGCTACCGCTCGCCCGATTGGGCCGCGGCCAACAAGGGCCGGCGCCTCGACCATGCCTGGGTCTCGCCCGACCTCGCCGGCACGGTCCGCGACGTCACCGTGGCCCGCCACGCGCGCGGCTGGGAGCGCCCCTCCGACCACGCGCCGGTGACGCTGACCCTGGAGTTGTGAGGCGGACGCCGGCCCGAACCCTCAGGCCCTGAAGAAGGCCAGCAGGTCCGGGTTGATCACGTCCGCATGGGTCGTGCACATGCCGTGCGGGAACCCCTCGTAGGTCTTCAGGGTGCCGTGCTTCAGGAGCGGGTGCGCCAGCAGGGCCGAATCGGCGATCGGCACGATCTGGTCGTCGGTGCCGTGCATCACCAGAACCGGCACGTCGATGGCCTTGAGATCCTCCGTGAAGTCGGTCTCCGAGAAGGCCGCGATGCAGTCGTACTGCGCCTTGGCGCCCCCCATCATGCCCTGGCGCCACCAATTGTCGATCACGCCCTGTGACACCGCGGCCCCCGCCCGGTTGAAGCCGTAGAACGGGCCGGCCGGCACGTCGCGGTAGAACTGCGCCCGGTTGGCCGCCAGCGCCGCGCGGAAGCCGTCGAACACCTCCAGCGGCAGGCCGCCGGGATTGGCCTCGGACTTCACCATCACGGGGGTGACCGCACCGATCAGCGCCGCCTTGGCGACCCGGCCGGGCTCGGCCCGCGCGACGTAGTGCGCCACCTCGCCGCCGCCGGTGGAGTGGCCCACATGGATGGCGTCCTTCAGGTCGAGGGCGGCGACGAGTGCGGCGACATCGGCCGCGTAGGTGTCCATCGCGTTGCCGGTGTCGGTCTGGGTCGAGCGGCCGTGGCCCCGGCGGTCATGGGCGATCACGCGGTAGCCCTGGCCGAGGAAGAACAGCATCTGGCTGTCCCAGTCGTCGGAACTCAGCGGCCAGCCGTGGTGGAAGACGATGGGTTGCGCCTCTCTCTGTCCCCAGTCCTTGAAGAAGATCTCGGTGCCGTCCTTGACGGTGATCGTTCCCATCGCGGTTCTCCACTGGCGTGCGCTGACGACGGATGACCTCGGGCTGGGCGGCGTCCGATCGCCGCCGCCTCAGGTATACCTTCGACAGGGGTGGGGAGACACGGCCGTTCCTGCTGAAATCCCAGGCATCCTGCCCGATCGCCGGATATCCCGCTTGGCAGACCCCGGGCCGCGTCCGCTGTCACCGGCCGGTCATGCGCGGGGCGTAGGGGCGGCGTCCATCATCCCCGAGGAACAGCCCGAGAGCCCGCATGAATTCCGCAGCACGGGCGGTCCGCCGCGAGACCAGCCTCGGCCTGACCCAGGCCGTGCATCGCAGCCGGGCGCTATCGCGCGCCGGCCTGGCCGAGCGGCTGTTCACCCTGGCCTTCAGCGGGCTGGTCTATCCCCAGATCTGGGAGGACCCGGCGGTCGATCTGGAGGCCCTGGCGCTGGGGCCGCAGGACCACGTCGTCGCCATCGCGTCGGGCAGTTGCAACGTGCTGTCCTACCTCACGGCCGATCCGGCGCGGATCAGCGCGATCGACCTCAACGGGGCGCACATCGCCCTGGGGCGCCTCAAGCTCGCGGCCCTGACACGACTGCCCGACGCGGCGGCCTACCTGCGCTTCTTCGGGCGCGCCGACACGGCCGACAACGTGGCGGCCTACGACGCGCGGATCGCGCCCCATCTCGACGCCGCCGCGCGCGCCTACTGGGAGGCCCGGCGCCTCGACGGGCGCCGGCGCATCGCGGCCTTCTCGGAGAACATCTTCCGGCACGGCCTCCTCGGGCGCTTCATCGGGACCGGGCACCGGCTCGCCCGGCTCTACGGCTGCGACCTCTCCGCCGTCCTTACGGCGCGCACCCTGGCCGAGCAGCGCGTCCTGTTCGACGCGCACGTGGCGCCGCTGTTCGAGAAGCGCCTCGTGCGCTGGCTGATCCGGCGCCCTGCCTCCCTCTACGGCCTCGGGATCCCGCCGGCCCAGTACCACGCCCTCGCCAAGGACCACCCGGGCGGCATGGTCGACGCCCTGCGCCACCGCCTGGAGCGCCTCGCCTGCGACTTCGACCTCGCGGACAATTACTTCGCCTGGCAGGCCTTCGGCCGGGGCTATGCGCCGGGGCCCGATGCCGCCCTGCCGCCCTACCTGCAGCCGCGCCACTTCGAGGCCCTGCGGGCCCGGGCCGGGCGGGTGAGCTACCGGCAGCAGTCGATGACGGCGTTCCTGGCCGCGAGCCCCGATGCCAGCGCCGACGCCTACGTGCTCCTCGACGCGCAGGACTGGATGAGCGACGCCGACCTGACCGCTCTTTGGACCGAGATCACCCGCACCGCCCGGCCGGGCGCGCGGGTCATCTTCCGCACGGCCGCCGACGAGCGCTGCCTGCCCGGCCGGGTGCCGGAGGCGATCCTGGGTGCCTGGGACTATGCCGAGGCCGAGAGCCGGGCGGGTCAGTCCCGCGACCGCTCGGCGATCTACGGCGGCTTCCACCTCTACCGCCTGCGTGCCGCGTGAGCGACGCCGCGCAGGCGATGGACCGGATGTACCGGCGCCAGCGCCACCTCTACGACGCCAGCCGCAAGTTCTACCTCCTCGGGCGCGACCGGGTGATCGCGGACCTGGCCGTCCCGCCGGGCGGCGCCGTGCTGGAGATCGGCTGCGGCACCGGGCGCAACCTCGTGCGCATCGCGCGCACCTATCCGGAGGCGGCCTGCCACGGCCTCGACGTCTCGGCGGCGATGCTCGAGACCGCCGCCCGCAGCGTGGCTCGCGCCCGGCTCGCGCCCCGCATCCGCCTGGCGCGCGGGGACGCCACCGCCTTCGATCCGCAGGCCCTGTTCGGGCGGGCGACCTTCGACCGGATCGTGATCTCCTACGCCCTGTCGATGATCCCGCCCTGGGAGCGCGTGCTGGCCGAGGCCGCCGGGCACCTCGCGCCGGGCGGAGAGCTCCACGTGGTGGATTTCGGCGGCCAGGCCGGCCTGCCGTGGCCGGTTCGCGCGCTCCTCAACCGGTGGCTCGCGGCCTTCTCGGTGACCCCGCGCGCGCATCTGCCGGAGGCGGTCGCGGGCGTCGCTGGGGCCGCGGGCGCGCACGCGCGGGTGAACCAGCGCTTCCGGGGCTATTGCGTCCACGCGGTGATCGCGCGCTGAGGCGCGGTGGCTGTCGGCCGCAGATTGATTCAGCCGGCTCCGGAACGCCCGGACCCGACCCCGCATTGGGTCTCCGACGCGGCGGCCCTCGGGCCGCCCACCCCAACCGGAGATTTCCCCATGCGCAAGCTCCTCGTCGCCTTCCTGCTCCCGAAGCTCGTCTCCTACCTGCGCCGCCGCTATTCCGGCCGTCCGAGCCCGCGCCACTATTCCTGAGTGTCAGCGCGCCGGAGCCTCCTATGGGCCCGGCGCGCCCATCCGGCGCAGCCGTGCCGCCCTGCGGCCGTAGCCGAAGTAGATCGCCAGACCGACGGCGAGCCATAGGGCGAGGCGCAGCCAGGTGTCGCCGGGCAGGCCGAGCATGAGGCCGAGGCACGACAGGATGCCGAGGACCGGCACCACCGGCATAGCCGGGACCCGGAAGGGTCGGGGACGCGCCGGGTCGGTCCGGCGCAGCACCAGCACTGCGGTGCAGATCACCATGAAGGCGAAGAGGGTGCCGATGCTCACCAACTCGCCGAGGAGGTCGATCGGCACCAGCCCGGCCACCAGGGCCGTGACGGCCCCGATGGCGATCTGGCTGATCGCCGGCGTGCGGAAACGCGGATGCACGCGGGCGAAGGCCGGCGGCAGCAGGCCATCGCGCGCCATGGCGTAGAAGATCCGGGCTTGCCCGTAGAGGGCGGCCAGGGCCGCCGTGGTCAGGCCGAGGATCGCCCCGACCTTGATCGCCACCGAGAAGGCGCCGAGCCCGATTCCCTCCACCGCCTTGGCGATGGGGTCGGGCACGTCGAGCGCCCGGTAGGGGACGAGGCCGGTGAGCACCGCCGCCACCGCCACGTAGAGCAGGGTGCTGACGCCGAGCGATCCCAGGAGGCCGATCGGCGCGTCGCGCTGCGGCCGGCGCGTCTCGCCCGCCGCCGTCGAGATCGTCTCGAAGCCGATGAAGGCGAAGAACACCACGCCCGCCCCGCGCAGGACCCCGCTCCAGCCGAATTCTCCGAAGCTGCCGGTGTTCTCCGGGACCAGGGGCGACCACAGGCGCGTGTCCACGTGGACGGCGCCGATGCCGACGAAGCCCAGGATGACCGCGATCTTGATCGCCACCATCACGGCGTTCACCCGGGTCGATTCGCGGTTGCCGCGCACCAGCAGCAGGGTCAGCACGCCGATGATGGCCGCCGCCGGCAGGTCGAACCATGCGGTGGCGCCGCCGGGCAGGGCGGTGAAGGGGGCCGCCGTGAGGGATGGGGGCAGGTGCAGGCCGGCATTGCCGAGGAGCGAGCGGGCATAGCCCGACCAGCCCACCGCCACGGTGGCGGCGCTCATGGCGTATTCGAGGACGAGGTCCCAGCCGATGATCCAGGCGCAGAGTTCCCCCAGCGTCGCGTAAGCGTAGGTGTAGGTGCTGCCGGGGGCGGGCACCATCGCGGCGAGTTCCGCGTAGCACAAAGCCACGAACCCGCAGGCGATGCCGCCGAGGACGAAGGACAGGGTCAGGCCCGGCCCCGCATAGTTCGCGGCCGCCGTGCCGGTGAGGACGAAGATGCCCGCCCCGATGGTCGCCCCGACGCCCAGCGCCACGAGGTCGAAGGCCGAGAGGGAGCGCGGCAGGCGCGCCGCCTCGTCGCCCTCGGCGTCGGCCGCCAGGATGTCCGCGACGGATTTGCGCGCGGTGAGGCTGTTGCCCGTCATCGGCCGAACCTTCGCATGGCGGTGGATCGCGCATCGAGCGGGGCAAATCGCGCGCCAGAGGAGCGCGCCCCGGGCGGCAACCTATCCGTGTTGTCAGGGCGGCACCGCTCTGGTAGGGAAGCGGCCAGCATCAAGAGTCGGGGCGATCCCTGACGCCAACCTGCCCGCCCGGGCAAGGTGGCACCCTCCGGCATCCGGTGGGGATGTGGCCGGACCGGCAACCAAACGGGCTTCGCCATATCTCCTCTCCGTCGGTCGCCGCGCTCCTGATGCGGATCCTGGCCAGACGAGAGCGACCATGCCCCCCGAGCCCCAGCAATTCGCGAGCGACAACTACGCCGGCATCTGCCCCGAGGCCTGGGGCGCGATGGAGGCGGCCAACCGGGGCTCGGTGCCGGCCTATGGCGAGGATCCGTGGACGAAGCGGGCGGCCGACGCGTTCCGGACCCTGTTCGAGACGGACGCCGCCGAGGTGTTCTTCGCCTTCAACGGCACCGCCGCCAACGCCCTGGCGCTGGCCTCCCTCTGCCAGTCCTACCACAGCGTCATCTGCTCGGCCTCGGCCCATGTCGAGACCGACGAGTGCGGCGCCCCCGAGTTCTTCTCCAACGGCTCGAAGCTCCTCGTGGTGGCGAGCCCCGACGGCAAGCTGAACCCGGCTCTGATCCGGGGCGTCGCCACGGGACGGTCCGACATCCATTTCCCCAAGCCCCGGGTGGTGACGATCACCCAGCCCACCGAGACGGGCCAGCTCTACAGTCTGGCCGAGATCGGTGCGATCGCCGAGACCTGCCGGGATCTGGGCCTGCGCCTGCACATGGACGGGGCGCGCTTCGCCAATGCCTGCGCCAGCCTCGGCTGCAGCCCCGCCGAGATGACCTGGAAGGCCGGCGTCGACCTCCTCTGCTTCGGCGGCACCAAGAACGGCATGGCGGCGGGCGAGGCGATCCTGTTCTTCGAGCCCGCATTGGCCGAGGATTTCGGCTATCGCTGCAAGCAGGCGGGGCAGCTCGCCTCGAAGATGCGCTTCCTCTCGGCCCCCTGGGTCGGGGTGCTGGAGGGCGGCGCCTGGCTGGCCCACGCGGCGCACGCCAATGCCTGCGCGCGTCGCCTCGCCGCCGCCGTGGCGGACGTCCCCGCCTTCGCGCTGATGTTCCCGGTGGAGGCCAACGCGGTCTTCCTGCGCGCCGCGCCGGAGCACCTCGAGGCCCTGCGCGCCCGGGGCTGGCGCTTCTACACCTTCATCGGCGGAGGCGCCCGCTTCATGTTCGCCTGGGATTCGGACCCGGCCCGGATCGACGCCCTGGCGGATGACATCCGCGCCCTGAGCCGGCTGGCGGCGTAGGGCCGGGCCTCCGAATGCCGCCGCGCCGCGATACGTCGCGGGACGGCGATCATCGGATGCGACGCCGGAGACGCGGCATCGAATTGTCGATGCCCCTACGACTTAAGACGTGTTGCGCCGATCCTCGACCGGCGAAAGGTATCGAGCCTCCATAGTCAGGGAGGCGAACATGCCGACTCTCATCACCGGCACCGCGGGACCGGACCGGCGCACCGGCGGCCCAGGCGAACAGATCATCGACGGACTGCGCGGCGACGACATCCTGGTCGGAGACGTGTCCGGCGACAGCGAGGCCGACGGCTTCGCCGATACCCTCCTCGGGGGCGCCGACGACGACGTCCTGATCGGCGACGTGCGCGGTATGTTCTTCGCCCGCGACAGACTTCTGGTGCGCGGCGGCGACGACCGGCTGGAGGGCGGCGGCGGCCGAGACAGCCTGTTCGGCGACACCTCCGGCACTCTGTCCGCCGGGCCGAGTTCCGCCAACCCCGACGGCACCATCATCCGGGGTGGAGACGACCGGCTCGCCGGTGGCACAGGCGACGACCTCCTGGCGGGCGATGCGGGCGGCGGCTTCGTCGCGGACCGCTACAGCCAGGTGTTGGGCGGACGCGACAGCCTCGACGGCGGCACCGGCAACGACAGCCTGTACGGCGACGCCGTCTCCGACCTGGTCGCCCTGGATTCGGACGCGCGGATCGTCGGGGGCGCGGACACCCTCCTGGGGGGCGACGGCAGCGACCGCCTCTTCGGCGACACCGGCGGCGGCTTCGTCGCCCTGGCCGAGGGCTCGGTCTATGGCGGCGCCGATCGCCTCGAAGGGGGCAGGGGCAACGACATGCTCTACGGCGACGCGGGCGCGGGCGTGTTCGCCGGGTCGAGCGACGGCTTCGCGCAGGGCGGCGACGACGTGCTCGACGGGGGCGCGGGCAACGACACGCTGTTCGGCGATGCCGCGGCCGAGATCCGGGTCGAGGAGGCCGTCTTCCACGGCGGGCACGACATCCTCGAGGGCGGCGACGGGCGCGACACCCTCTACGGCGATACCGGCGGCGACTTCGTGGTGCGCCTCGGGTCGAGCTTCCTGCGCGGCGGCAACGATACGCTCCGGGGCGGGGACGACGACGACGTCCTCGTGGGCGATGCCGGCGGCGACATGATCAGCGAGGATCCCTCCGCCTTCATCCTGGACGGCAACGACACCCTCTCGGGCGGGGCGGGCGACGACGTGCTCTACGGGGATGCGCGCGGGGACATCCGGGTCGATCCCGCGGCCTGGAACGGCGGCAACGACCTGCTGTTCGGCGATGCCGGAGACGACCTCCTGTTCGGCGATGCCGGGGGCAGCGCCACCGTGGGCGGGAACGACCGCCTCGACGGCGGCGCGGGCCGGGACACCCTGTGGGGCGGCAAGGGCGCCGACGTCCTCATCGGCGGGTCCGGCAACGACCGCTTCCTGTTCGCGGCGGGCGACGGCGGCGCGACGCGGGAGACGGCCGACGTCATCCTGGATTTCGCGAAGGGCGACCGGATCGGCTTGGCCGGCGACCTCACGCCGGCGGATCTGACCCTCGTCGAGACCGGCGGCGACACCCTCGTCCGGATCACCGCGACGGGCGAGTTCCTCGTCACCGTCGTGGGCGTCACGGGAATCGGCCAGGACGCGTTCTTCGCGGTGTGACCGCGCTTCGGGCTCCGATCGCGTCCCGCGCGGCGTGCCGGACAGCCCGGGGCTGGCATCCCACCCCGTTTCGTGTATGGTCCGCGCCGCTCCGACCCGTGCGAACGGGGCCGGGGCACAAGCTGCTTGTGGGCCTGACCGTGCTGGACGACATCCCGGCACCGGCCAGCCCCGAGCGTGGCGCGGTCCTCGCGACGAGGCCGCCCCTTTTTCGAAAACCCGTACCGAAAGGCACTGCGATGTCGATCACGGCAGAGCGCAAGACCGCGCTCATCAAGGAATACGCGACCGGCGGTAAGGACACCGGGTCTCCGGAGGTCCAGGTGGCGATCCTTACCGAGCGGATCACCAACCTCACCGGCCACTTCAAGACCCACGGCAAGGACAACCATTCCCGCCGTGGACTCCTGAAGATGGTCTCGCAGCGCCGCTCGCTGCTCGACTACGTCAAGCGCAAGGACGAGGCCCGCTACCGCAGCCTCATCGAGCGTCTCGGCATCCGCCGCTAAGCGACGGCGTTCACGCGGTTCCGGGCCCGGCCCGGGACCGCGTTTCCACATGTTCGGTCCGCCGGAATGGGTCCGGCTTCCGAAAAACCCGGGCGACTTGAAGGCGCATGCGCCGGGGACAGGATCGCGGGGGCGTCCATGAGGACGCTCCCGCCATCTTGCCCCTGGCGGCGCCGGGTTCGCCCGACCGCAGGAAGGCAAGACAGTATGTTCGATATCCAACGCGAAGAGCTGATGTGGGGCGACCGCAAGCTCGTCCTCGAGACGGGCAAGGTCGCCCGCCAGGCCGACGGTTCCGTGATGGCGACCTACGGCGAGACCTCGGTGCTCGCCACCGTCGTGTCGGGCAAGGAGCCCAAGGCCGGAATCGACTTCTTGCCGCTCACCGTGAACTACCAGGAGCGCGCCTACGCCGCCGGCCGCATCCCCGGCGGGTACTTCAAGCGCGAGGGCCGCCCGTCCGAGAAGGAGACCCTGGTCTCCCGCCTCATCGACCGCCCGATCCGCCCCCTCTTCGTCGAGGGCTGGCGCAACGACACCCAGGTCGTCGTCACCGTCCTGACCCACGACCTCGAGAACGATCCCGACATCCTCGCGATGGTCGCGGCCTCCGCCGCCCTGACGCTCTCGGGCGTGCCCTTCATGGGCCCGATCGGCGCCGCCCGCGTCGGCTACGCCAACGGCCAGTACAGCCTGAACCCGCTGGTCGCCGACCTCGAAGCCTCGACCCTCGACCTCGTCGTCGCCGGCACCCAGGACGCCGTCCTGATGGTCGAGTCCGAGGCCAAGGAGCTCGACGAGGAAGTCATGCTCGGCGCCGTGATGTTCGGCCACAAGCACTTCCAGCCGGTCATCGAGGCGATCATCCGTCTCGCCGAGAAGGCCGCCAAGGAGCCCCGCAACTTCCAGGCGCCCGAGAACGGCGACGTGGAGGCCGCCGTGCTCGAGGTCTGCGAAGCGGATCTGCGCGCCGCCTACAAGAACACGATCAAGCAGGAGCGCTACGCCGCCGTCGACGCCGTGAAGGCGACGGTGATGGCCGCCCTCTGCCCCGCCGAGGGCGAGGCCCGCTTCCCGGCCGAGAAGGTCAAGGCCGCGTTCAAGGAAGCGCAGTCCAAGGTCGTGCGCTGGAACATCCTCGACACGGGTTCGCGCATCGACGGCCGCGACGTCCGCACCGTGCGCCCGATCGAGTCCCAGGTCGGCGTGCTGCCGCGCGCCCACGGCTCGTCGCTGTTCACCCGCGGCGAGACCCAGGCCCTCGTGGTCGCGACGCTCGGCACCGGCGAGGACGAGCAGTTCATCGACGCCCTGGAAGGCACCTACAAGGAGACCTTCCTGCTGCACTACAACTTCCCCCCCTACTCGGTGGGCGAGACCGGCCGCATGGGTTCGCCCGGCCGCCGCGAGATCGGCCACGGCAAGCTCGCCTGGCGCGCCGTGCACCCCGTGCTGCCGCCGGCCCACGAGTTCCCGTACACGATCCGCGTCGTGTCCGAGATCACCGAGTCGAACGGCTCGTCTTCCATGGCCTCCGTCTGCGGCGCCTCGCTGTCGCTGATGGATGCCGGCGTGCCCCTGCGCCGTCCGGTGGCGGGCATCGCCATGGGCCTCATCCTCGAGGGTGAGCGCTACGCCGTGCTGTCCGACATCCTCGGCGACGAGGATCACCTCGGCGACATGGACTTCAAGGTGGCGGGCACGGAAGCCGGCATCACCTCGCTGCAGATGGACATCAAGATCGCGGGTATCACCGAGGAGATCATGAAGGTCGCCCTGCATCAGGCGCAGGAAGGCCGTGTGCACATCCTCGGCGAGATGGCCAAGGCCCTCACCGACGCCCGTCCCGAGCTCGGCGAGTACGCGCCCCGCATCGAGACCATGCAGATCCCCACCGACAAGATCCGGGAAGTGATCGGCACCGGCGGCAAGGTGATCCGCGAGATCGTCGAGAAGACGGGCGCCAAGATCAACATCGACGACACCGGCACGGTGAAGATCGCCTCCAGCGACGGCAAGGCCATCAAGGCCGCCTACAACTGGATCCGCTCGATCGTGGCGGAAGCCGAGCCGGGCATGATCTATGACGGCACCGTCGTGAAGACGATGGAGTTCGGCGCCTTCGTGAACTTCTTCGGCGCCAAGGACGGCCTCGTCCACATCTCGGAGCTCGCCGCCCAGCGGGTCGCCAAGGTGACGGACGTCGTCAAGGAGGGCCAGAAGGTCAAGGTCAAGTTCCTCGGCCAGGACGACCGCGGCAAGATCCGCCTCTCGATGAAGGTCGTCGACCAGGAGACCGGCGAGGACCTCACCGAGAAGCTCAAGGCCGAGCGCAACGCCGAGCAGGACCGCGCCCGCGGACCCCGCCAGGAGGCGTGAGGCGGCATCCGGCCGGGTGCGTCAGCGCCCGGCCCATGCGCTGGAACAAGTGAAGAGCGCGGTCCCCGCCGGGGCCGCGCTCTTTCTCGTTCGAGGGACATTCTCATGCGCGGACAGCCGCGGCGGATGGTTCGCTCCCAGGGGGAGGGTGGCCCTGCACGCCGGGTGCCGAAGCGCGCATCGCAGGCGGTGCGGACGGTGGTAGCGTCGTCGAGTATGCGCAGAAGATCCGTGCGCGGCAGGAGCGAGGCATGAAGGCCGTGTGGAGGCGAAGGGGAGCCCGGGCCATGCCGCGAATCCCGGCCGTCGCGCTCCTGGCGCTCGTCTCCGGCGCTTCAGCCGCGAACGCGGTCGGCGAGATTCCGGCCGCCCGCTTCAGCATCGCCTACAGCCTGAGCTTCCTGAACCTGCGCGTGGGCGAGGCCACGCTGGCCCTCGAGCGGGCGGATGCGCGTTACGCCCTCGAGGTCGAGGCGGGCCTGCGCGGCCTGGCCGGCTTCTTCCTGGACGGGACCGGCAAGTCGATGGTCGCCGGCACGCTGGCGCGCAACGGGGCGGCCACGGCGACGTTCCGGCTCGACAGCCGCTATGCCGGCAAGCCGATCTCGGTCGTGCTCGATCTCGCAGGCGGCCGGGTGCGCAGCGCCACGGTGGAGCCGCCCCCGGCCCCGCGCCCGGACCGGGTGCCCGTGGCGCCGGAGGATCGGGTCGGCGTCGTCGATCCCCTCACCATGCTGATGATTCCCGTGGGCGCATCCGCCCTGGAGCCGAGCCTGTGCGACCGGCGCATCGCCGTCTTCGACGGGGCGACGCGGGCCGATCTCGTCCTGTCGCGCGGCAGCGTCCTCACGGTGGCGGAGGGCGCCTATCGCGGACCCGCGCTGGATTGCCGGGTGCGCTGGGTTCCGATCTCGGGGCATCGCGCGCAAGGGGCCAACGTTCGCCGCATGGCCGAGAGCGACGACCTCCACGTGCGCTTCGCGCCGGTCGCCGACGGCACGCTCCTGCTGCCGCTCTCGATCGCGGTGGCGACGGGCTGGGGCACGGTGCGCATCGACGCCACCCGCTGGGGCGACGCGGCCCCGGTCTCCCCGGCCGCCGCAGACCGCGCGAACGTCAAGGTCCGCCTGCCGAACGCGCGGTAGCGCCGGGGATTTCAGCTATCGGGGGCTTGGCGCCGCCGCTTGCGCTGGGCGCTCGGCAGGGCGGAGGGCACCAGGGAGACGCTGACGGGGTTCGGCGTGTGATCGAAGGCGGCTCCCGTATAGGCGTCGACCCCGATGCCGATGACGCCGCCCGCGAGCACGTTGCCCGCCATGCCGGCGGCGCCCGCGCCCACCACCTTGGTGCGGACCGGGACCGTCTCGGGCCGGAAGCCCGGCTTGACGAAGGTCACGTCGAACTCGTCCGAGCGCTCGACCTCGAGGGAGCAGGGCGTGGCGGGGCAGGCATAGCCCTTGGTGGTCGTCATGGTCGCGCCGGGCGGCTCCGTGAGGAAGGCCATCTTCTCCGTCGTGCCGCGCGTGATGCTGCCGCACGCGCCGACACCGACCGCGATCAGCATCGCGGCGGCCATTCCTGACGTGTTCATTCCTGCCCCCAGTCCGTCGTCCGAGCGATTTTTCGCGACGGTCCAAGGGTTGTGATGAATGGAGCGGTAATCGACAAGGTTGTATCAAAGCCAGCTGTTCGGGCCATCCGGCCTTGTGACGAAAATGCCGCACCTATTCCCACCGCGACCCGAACGCGGCCGGCTCCGCGACATGGGGTCGACGCGGGACGTGGAACGCCGCTCCGCCCACCGCGTTCGCCCCGCGACGCAACATAGGAGCGCCCGCCATGGCCAATGCGATGATCCAGGACATCTTCAGCGGAACCCCGAACCTGACCACCACCGAGCGGGCGGTGTCCGTGGTGCTCGGCCTCGGCATCGCGGCCGCCGCCGCCCAGCCGCGCCCGAACAAGTGGCTCAGCCTCGCCGCCCTCGTGGTCGGCGCCGGCCTCGCCATCCGCGGTGCGACCGGCCACTGCGCCGTCAAGGCCGTGACCGAGGCCTGAACCGCTCAAAGCCCGGTGCCGGCCGGCATCGGGCGGATCGGCCGTGATAAGCGGACACGAAAAAGGGGGCGCCTCGATGAGGCGCCCCCTTCAGTTTGTCCCGAATTCGGGTCGGATCAGAGCGTGGTGGTGGAGCGGCGGCCCTGGATGAAGCCGTAGATCGCGAGCACGACGATGGCGCCCACGACGGCCCCGATGAGACCCGCGCCCTGGTTGGGACCGTACCAGCCCAGCGCCTGACCGAGGAAGGTGGCGACGAAGGCGCCGACGATGCCGAGGATCGTGGTCAGGATGAAGCCGGCCGGCTCGTTGCTGCCCGGCATGATGAACTTGGCGATGACACCGGCCAGGAAGCCGATGATGATGGTCCAGATGATACCCATGAGCTGATCCTCGATACTTGGCCGAACCCGCTGGGTCGGACCTCACAGGCCATAACGGCTGGCTGTGTCGCCTTGGCCTTGCGCCTGGGGTGAGAACGCCGCACCCACAGGATGAGTTGCGCTGCGGGAAGGGACTTTGTCGCATTGCTCCGCAGGGCGCACTTGGGGGCCGGACGCGGCGGGCCCCCTTTACGCTCGGGGGCACGGCACGGCACAAGGCTTGCGCCGGAAGTCCGGGTGCCATGGGGCGCCGGGCCGGCCCGCGAGAGGCACGCTTTCCCGCCATGACGATCCAGCGCTTCGAATCCGGCCCGCGCATGAGCCAGGCCGTCACCTACGGCGACATGGTCTTCCTCGCGGGCCAGGTGGCCGGCACCGTGGTGGGCGCCGGCGTCACCGCCCAGACCCAGGAGATCCTGGGCGAGATCGACCGCCTGCTCGCGGCGGCCGGCACCGACAAGAGCCGCATCCTCACGGCGACGATCTATCTGGCCGACATCGCCACCTTCGCGGAGATGAACGCCGCCTGGGACGCCTGGGTGGCCCGGGACAATCCCCCCGCCCGCGCCACGGTGGAGGCCAAGCTCGCCGCCCCCGAATACCGCGTCGAGATCGTCGTGGTGGCCGCCAAGGGGAACGCATGATCCGAGCCGGCACCCGCCGCGCGCTCCTGACCCGGATCCTGGCGGCCGGGGCGCTCGCCGCCCTGGCCTTCGGGACCGACCCCGGCGCCCGCGCGCAGGCGCCGGCCCGCGAGCGCCTCGTCAACATCTACAACTGGTCGGACTACATCGACCCGAAAGTGCTGGAGGCCTTCACGAAGGAGACCGGCATCAAGGTCGTGTACGACACCTACGACAACAACGAGATCCTCGAGACCAAGCTCTTGGCCGGGCGCTCGGGCTACGACGTGGTGGCGCCGTCCGGGCCGTTCCTGCAGCGGCTGATCCGGGCCGGCGTGTTCCAGCCCCTCGACAAGGCGAAGATCCCGAACCTCGTCCACGCCTGGCCCGAGATCGCCGCGCGGCTCGCAACCTACGATCCCGGCAACGCTTTCGCCGTGGACTACATGTGGGGCACCACCGGCATCGGCGTGAACCTCGCCCAGGTGCGCGAGCGCCTGGGGGCGAACCAACCCCTGAACACCTGGAGCCTCATCCTCAATCCGGCCCTAATGGGCAAGCTCAAGGATTGCGGCGTGATGCTCCTCGATTCGCCCGAGGACCTGATCCCCAGCATGCTGCCGTTCTACGGCTTCAAGCCGGATTCCAAGCGCTGGGACGACATCTCCCAGGTCACCGACGCGCTGTTCAAGGTGCGGGGCTCGGTGCGCAAGTTCCACTCCTCGGAATACATCAACGGCCTGGCCAACGGCGACCTCTGCCTCGCGGTCGGCTACTCGGGCGACGTGATGCAGGCCCGCAAGCGCGCCGAGGAGGCCAAGAACGGCGTCGAGATCGGCTATCTCATCCCGCGCGAGGGCGCGCTGATGTGGTTCGACGCCTTCGCGATCCCGAAGGACGCGCCGCATCCCACCGAGGCCCACGTCTTCCTCGACTACATGATGCGGCCCGAGGTGGCGGCGGCCAACACCAACTTCGTCTCCTATGCCAGCGGCAACGCGGCGGCGCGGAAATTCGTCAAGCCGGAGATCCTGGCCAATCCCGGCATCTACCCGGACGAGGCGACGATGCAGCGCCTCTCCAACAACACCGCCTGGGACGACCGCACCCAGCGCTTCGTCACCCGGAGCTGGACGCGGGTGCGGACGGGGCGCTGAGGTGGGAGGAACTCCATCAAATCTGGTCGCAGAATTCGGTACCTGACCCACAACTGTCCGAGGCTCACAGGCAGCGCCGGAACGGGCATATCGGCCGTAGAGGATCACCTCAGTTAGAAGAAGCGCCCCGTATCACTGTGCTTGCCGAGAGGGCCGTATGGGGTCGGGAGCGATCACGGCTGTGTTATTTGATGAGTTCACGTTCTACGGGAGGGACTAATGGGCTTACGTCGAGCACGGTATTTGTTCTCGGCGGCAGCGTTGTCCCTCTTTGTCGTGAGCGTTCCGGCGAGACGCGTGCACGCGCAACCACTGCCTGCCGAGCTGTTAGATACATACCGCGCGAAACGACTCTTTTACGGATGCTGGCAGGTGAGGTGGCCGCAGCCCGCATCTGCACGCTGGCCCTCGGAAACCACGTGGTGCTTCCACCCTGGCCGGGCCATCGGCGGCACGACATTCGACGCAGGCGATGGCTGGGACTTCTGCAAGCGCTGGCGCGTGGACGGACAGCGACTGATGGTGCGTGATAACTACGGACATGCTCAGGCTTGCACCTATGCCTTCTCGAAGGATCGCCAGAGCCTCGTCCTCAGCAATTGTCCCGCCGCTGGGGACTGGAAGCGAAACGGAGAACTCAGCAAAGTGAGCAGGGAATCCTGGGGTTGCCGTACGCAGGACGGCCCAGAACTCACAGGCGACGGCAGTGTGGAGCCCTGATGCCAAGTCGGCCGCCGCCACCGTGCAGTCGCACAGGCTGACCGAGGGCCAGGCCAACATCGCCCCGCGTGCGCCTATACCCCGAACAGGTTTCGGCGACGGCCCGATGATCTGATCTCCTGGCTCATCCGTTGCCCGGCCCTGCCCTGCAATCAGTCGCACTACAACGGGATCGCCGCGAAGCGCAGCACCTTGGCCGGCGGAGGTCAGCCCAGACCTTGGCCCAAACGCAGAACGGCGGCCCCGAGGGACCGCCGTTCTTCGTCCAAGCTCGGGCGAAGGACAGATTAATTGCTGGCGAGGTGCGGCATCGGGTCGACCGGGGTCGCGCCCTTGCGGATCTCGAAGTGGAGCTGGGGCGAGGTCACGTTGCCCGAGGCGCCGGACTTGGCGATGGTCTGGCCGCGCTTGACCTTCTCGCCGGGGCGCACGTCGAGTTCGCCGTTATGGGCATAGGCCGAGACGTAGCCGTTGGTGTGGCGCACGAGCACGAGCTTGCCGTAACCCTTCACGTCCGAGCCCGCATACGCCACCGTGCCGTCCTCGGCGGCCTTCACCGGGGTTCCCTCGGGCACCGAGATGTTGATGCCCTCGTTGCCGGAGGAACCGTAGCCCGAGATGACCCGGCCCTTGGCGGGCCAGCGGAAGGACTGGTCGACCGCGACCGAACCCGTGCTCGCGGGCTCGACCTTGGCCGGCTCCGCCGAGGCGACCTTCACGGGCGCCTTGGCCGCGGCCTCGGCGGCCTTGGCGTCCGCCGCAGCCTTCGCCTCGGCGACCTTGCGCGCGGCGTCCTTGGCGGCCTCCGCCTTGGCCAGCTTGGCCTCCGCCTCGGCGGCCTTCCGGGCCGCTTCCGCCTTCTTGGCGGCGTCGGCCTTGGCCGTGTCCACCTTGGCGTCGGGCTTCACCTCGGCCTTGGCTTCCTTGATCTCGATCTTGCGGACCGGCTTGTCCTCGGCCTTGGCCACGGCCTGGCCGGGGCGGACATGGGCCTTCCGGGCCTCGGCCGCCTTGGTCTCCGCGGCCGCAGCCTTGGCCTCGGCCACTTTGCGGGCCTCGACGAGCTTCTTCGCCTCGGCGAGCTTGGCGGCACTCGCGCTCTTCTCGGCCGCCTTGGCCTCGGCGTGGCGCGCGGCCTCGGCGGCCTTGCGCGCGTTGGCGGCCTCGACGAGCTTCCGGGCCTCGGCGAGCTTGGCCGCCTCGGCCTCCCGCTTCGCCTCGGCGGCCTCGCGGGCCTCCGCCTCGCGACGGGCCTCGGCGGCCCGTTTCTCGGCGGCGCGGTCGACGACCTTCGGGGCCGGGGCGGGGGGCACCGCGCGGGTGGGCATGCGCCCGGCATCGGGGTTCATGCCCGAGACCGCGGCGCTGGACGCCATCCCCCCCGAGCTCATGCCACCCGAGACCGGCTCGGCGGAGGCCAGGCGGCTGGTCTGGGGACGGGCCGGGACCGGCGCGGCGGCCATGGGGCGCGGCGACATCGCCGCCCCCGGCGCGCCGAGCGCCTGGGACTGGATGCGGCTGGTGCGCACCACCGGCGCCGGGGCGATCTCGCCGTCCGGCAGACTGCCGGTGGCCGACGGCTCGCTGGAAACATTCGAGGCGAAGGGATTCCCGAAGGGATCGCCCAGCCGCGAAGAATCCGAAGAACAGGCGGCCGCACCGCCTCCGATCACGCCGATGAGCGCGAAGCGCGACAGCGTCCTCAACCCTCGACCAGTCCCGCGAACCCGCATCGACGCACCTGTTTGCCTGACGCAACTTGATGACGTCATTCAAACCGGATTCAGGTTAAGCAACCGTTCCGATTCACCACGTTGCCGCCACATACCGGCCGTCCGGGAACCTTCGGCGGCCTACAGCACGCAGGCCCGGCCGGGGGTGAGGGGCGCCAGGCGGATCGTGGCGCCGCGGCGCTCGGCGTACGTGCCGTCGGCCTCGTGCACCAGCGTGATGAGCGTCGCCGCCTCCGGCCGGCCCAGAGCCGCCACGAGGCGCCCGCCCGGCGCCAGGGCCTCGGCGAGGTGCCCGGGCAGGGCCGCCAGGGCCCCGTTGAGCAGGATGCGGTCGAAGGGTTCGAGCCCCGCGAGGCCGCCCGGGTGGAGCCCGTCGCCGACGACGATCTCGGCCAGGGGCCGGTCCTCGGGTACGAGGTTGTCGCGGGCATCCTCCGCCAGGGTGGCGTAGCGCTCCAGGCTGCGGACATGGGCGGCGCCCAGGCGCAGCAGCAACGCGGTGACGTAGCCGGACCCCGTGCCGATCTCGAGGATGCGGGCGCCGGGGCGCACCGCCAGCGCCGTCAGCATCCCCGCCACGATGGTCGGCGCCGTCATGGTCTGCCCGCAGGGGAGGGGCAGGCCGAGGTCGCGCCGGGCGAGGTCGCGATGCCGGGCGGGGGCGAAGCGCTCGCGCGGCACCCGCTCCATCGCCCGCAGGGTGTCGGTGTCGCGCACGCCCCGGCCCCGCAGGGCCATGACGAAGGCAGCGTCCTCGATCGAGCCCTCATGCATCGTGGCCGAACTCCGCGGGCCGTCCCAGGGCGGACGCGCTCCTACTCCGCGAAGCCCTGCGCGAAGCGGGTCAGGCTCGGTTCGTCGGTCAGGTCGAGGCGAAGCGGCGTCACCGAGATGCGCTTCTCGGCGATGGCCTTGAGGTCGGTGCCGTTTCCGGGCTGGAACGTGGCCTTGGCGAAGGCGAGCCAGAAATAGGGGTTGCCGCGCCCGTCCTGGCGGGCGTCGATGGCGAGCAGCGCCTGATTGCGAAACCCCTGCGCGGCCACCGCCGTGCCCAGCACCTCGCCGGGCTCGCAATCCGGAAAGTTCACGTTGATGACGATGCCGGGCTCGATCCCGATGTCGAGGATCTTTCGCACCACGCCCGGGCCGTGTTCGGCGGCGCAGTGCCACTTGATGGCGCCCCGGCCGCCGGCCCCGTAGGCCTGGCTCAGCGCGATCGATTTCACGTTAAGGATCGTGCCTTCCATCGCCGCCGCGATGGTGCCCGAGTAGGTCACGTCCTCGGCAACGTTCTGGCCGCGATTGACGCCCGAGAGCACGAGGTCGGGCCCGTGGTCCTTCAGGATGTGGCGCACCCCCATGATCACGCAGTCGGAGGGCGTGCCCTTCACGGCGAAACGCTTCTCGGCCACCTGGCGCAGGCGCAAGGGATCGTTCAGAGAGAGGGAGTGCGAGACGCC
The DNA here is from genome assembly GCF_022829285.1 of Methylobacterium sp. J-078. Lineage (GTDB taxonomy): Bacteria > Pseudomonadota > Alphaproteobacteria > Rhizobiales > Beijerinckiaceae > Methylobacterium. Next base: position 3,625 of record NZ_JAKSYI010000064.1, on the reverse strand, counting down.
GGACTGGTCGGTCTCGGGCGCGACCACCCAGACGTCGTCCGAGATGGCCCGGGCGATCCCCTCCAGGGTCTCGAGCCCCGGCGCGTGGATGCCGTCGTCGTTGGTGACGAGAATGCGCATCAGCTCTTGAACCCCTCGATCCGGTCGATCCCGCCCATATAGGCCTTCAGCACCGACGGCACCGTGACGCTGCCATCCGGGTTCTGGTAGTTCTCCATCACGGCGATGAGGGCGCGGCCCACGGCCACGCCGGACCCGTTGAGGGTGTGGACGAAATTCACCGCCTTGCCGTCCCTGCCCCGGACGCGCGCGTTCATCCGCCGCGCCTGGAAGTCGCCGCAGACCGAGCAGGACGAGATCTCGCGGAACGTCTCCTGGCCCGGCATCCAGACCTCGATGTCGTAGGTCTTCTGGGAGGCGAAGCCCATGTCGCCGGTGCACAGCGTCATGATCCGGTAGGGCAGGTCGAGTTTTTTCAAGACCGCCTCGGCCGAGCCGAGCATGCGCTCGTGCTCGTCGGCCGATTGCTCCGGCGTGGTGATGGAGACGAGTTCGACCTTGTTGAACTGGTGCTGGCGCAGCATGCCGCGGGTGTCGCGCCCCGCCGAGCCGGCCTCCGCCCGGAAGCACGGGGTGAGGGCGGTGAAGCGCAAGGGCAGTTCCTCCTCGCGCAGAATGCTTTCGCGCACGAGGTTGGTGAGGGGGACTTCCGCCGTGGGGATGAGCCAATGCTCGCCCGCCTGGAACTGGTCGTCGCGGAACTTCGGCAGTTGCGCCGTGCCGAACATCGCCTCGTCACGCACCATGAGGGGCGGCGCGACCTCCGTATATCCGTGTTCGCCCGTGTGCAGGTCGAGCATGAACTGCCCGAGCGCCCGCTCCAGCCGGGCAAGCTGGCCCTTCAGCACCACGAAGCGGGCGCCGGACATCCGCGACGCGGCCTCGAAATCCATCAGGCCGGAAGCCTCGCCGATCTCGAAATGCTGCTTTCCCATGGCAAGCTGGGGGCGGTGCGCCTCGAAGCGGCGGTACTCGACGTTGCCGTGCTCGTCGGCGCCCTCGGGCACGTCCGGATTCGGGCAGTTCGGGATCGCGGCGAGGCGCTCGTCGAGGATCTTGCCAGCTTGCGCCTGCACGGCCTCCAGGGCAGGGGCCTCGTCCTTGAGACGGGCGACCTCGGCCATGAGCTCCTGCGCGCGGGCTTCGTCCTTGGCCTTCTTGGCGCCGCCGATCTCCTTGGCGAGCGCGTTGCGGCGCTCCTGGTTGGCCTGCGCGGCCGAGATCGCGGATTTGCGCGCGTCGTCCAGGGCGACCAGCTCGGCGGCCAGCGGCGACAGGCCGCGGCGGCGCAGGGCCTCGTCGAAGGCGTCCGGATTCTCGCGGATGGCGCGGATGTCGTGCATGGGCTCGGCTCGTGTGTCGCGAGCCCGACGCTTTGCAGCATCGGCATCGGCCCGACAAGGTCGGGCCGGCGATCGGCGGCCCTACTGCGCCCGGATCTGGCGCTCGGCCGCCTTGTCCTCGGAGCGGCCGTAATTGATGAAGAACGCGGCGCCCTCGACGGCGCGGCCCTTCTGCAGGTTCGAGAGCTGCACGGTGGTCTGGTAGCCCTGCGGGTCGGTGATCCGCCACTGGCTCAGGGTCTTCACCTCGGCATCGAAGAAGAGCTGGATGCGCGAGGTGCCGCCCAGCGTCGAGCGGTCCTCCAGGGCGATCCGCACCCCGCCCGGATCGTTGGAGACGTCGTTGACGGTGAGATCCTTGGCGAGGTCGATCTTTTCGCGCAGCAGGAATTTCAGGGGCGTCTGCGAGATGAAGTAGAGGTCCTGGGTTCCGAGCTTGCGGTCCTTGACCGCCACGGAGGTGCCGTCGGCCACGATCTCCAGCGGCGAGGGCTGGTCGTAGTCGAAGCGCAGGCGGCCGGGCTTGGCCAGCGTCAGCTTGCCGCCGATGCGGCGCCCGTCCGGGCCGATCTGGACGAAACTGCCGGTGAGCGTGGTCATGCCGTTGAAGTAGGCGTTGGCCTGCGCAATCACGGTGGCGTCGTCCGCCTCCGCCGCGACGGCCGCCGCCGGCGCGCCGACGGCCGCGACCTTGGCGGCCGTCTTCGGATCGGCGCCCTTCGCATCCCCCTTGGCGCCCGCTTTCGCCTCGCCCTTGGCCGCCTTGTCGGCCGTCGCCTTGTCGGCGGGCTTGGCGGCCTTCGGCGCCTGGGCGACGGGCTTCTTCGGGGCGGTCGCCGGGGCCGGGGCCGCCGGGGCGGGCTCCGGCTCAGGCGCTGGGGCCGGCTGCTCCTTGCGGCCGAACAGACCGTCGAGGAACGAGGAGACCTGCGCGGAGGCCGGCTGCGGCAGGGCGAGCCCGGCCGCCAGGACGAGCAGCGGACCGGCGGCGAGGCGGTGACGGCGGCCGATCATCGGGACGCTCCCTTGAGGCGATTCAGACATGCGCGGGTGGTGCCCGCTTAGAAGCCCGCCCTGTGGCGAATATGCGACGGGTGGGGGTTCAAGCGCGACGCGGCACGCCTCCCCGGCGGATCTCGGGCAGGCCCGAGATCCGCCGGGGAGAGGGATCCGTTCAGGCTCGTCGCTCAGTCGTCGTAGTCCATCATGCCGGAGGCGGCATGGCCGCCCTCCATCAGGATCTCGCGTTTTCCCGCGTGGTTGGCCGGGCCGACGATGCCCTCGATCTCCATCCGCTCCATGATCGAGGCGGCGCGGTTGTAGCCGATCTGCAGGCGGCGCTGGATGTAGCTGGTGGACGCCTTCTTGTCCCGCAGCACCACCTGCACCGCCTGGTCGTAGAGTTCGGCGCCGGGATCGATGCCGCCGCTGCCCGCATAGGCGCCCGCATCGAAGATCGGGGCGTCGATGTCCTCGATCTCGGTGGCCTGGGACTTCTCGGCCCGGTCGGCCTTGTCCGCCTTCGCGCCCTTGGCGGGCTTCTCGTCGCCGCTGCCGTCGTCGGCCGTGACGGCCTCGAGATAGGAGGGCCGGCCTTGGCGCTTGAGGTGGGCGACCACGCTCTCGACTTCCGCATCCGAGCAGAACGGCCCGTGCACGCGCGTCGTGCGCCCGCCGCCGGCCATGAACAGCATGTCGCCCTGGCCCAGCAGCTGCTCGGCGCCCATCTCGCCGAGAATCGTGCGGCTGTCGATCTTCGACGTGACCTGGAAGCTGATCCGGGTCGGGAAGTTCGCCTTGATCGTGCCCGTGATCACGTCGACCGAGGGACGCTGGGTCGCCATGATCAGGTGGATGCCGGCCGCGCGCGCCATCTGCGCCAGCCGCTGGATCGCGCCGTCGATGGCCTTGCCCGCCACCAGCATCAGTGCGGCCAGCGCGTCGAGCACGATCAGGATGGAGGGCATCACCGAGAGGTCCATCTCCTCCGTCTCGTAGACGGCCTGGCCGGCCCCGCGGTTGAAGCCGGTAGGGACCTGGCGGGTGATGGTCCGCCCCTTGGCACGGACCCCCGCCATGCGTGCGTTGTAGCCGTCGATGTTACGCACGGCGATCTTGGACATCTTCTTGTAGCGCTCCTCCATCTCGCGCACGGCCCATTTGAGGGCGATGACCGCCTTCTTCGGGTCGATCACGACGGGGGAGAGCAGGTGCGGGATGCC
>NZ_JAKSYI010000053.1 GCF_022829285.1 Methylobacterium sp. J-078 | reverse complement strand
TCCATACAAGCTGCTTCCTCAATGCGAACGAGGAAGTTCGGCCGTTGAATTTGCTCTTGTCGCGCCGATCCTTCTGGCCTTCCTGGCCGGCATTATCGTGTTCGGCATCTATCTCGGCGCGGCCCACAACCTCCGTCAGCTGACATCGGAGGCGGCTCGGGCCTCCATCTCCGGCATCAGCGATGCCGAGCGGGCAAGTCTCGCGCGCCAGCAGGTCAACGCCGCCCTCGTGAGCGGCACGATGTTCAGACCGGGCACGATCGACGTGCAGGTAGCAACGGATCCCGGCGACTCCGCCCTCTATCGGGTCACACTGAGCTTCGATTCGAAGAATCTCGGCTTGTCCGGGCTCTCCGGTCTCGTGCCGCTGCCACCCGATCTGATCCGTAGCAGCGTCAGCATCCGAAAGGGTGGGCTCTGATGCGGTGTGTGATGTCCGACCGGCGTGGATCGGTCGCGATCCTCACCGCGCTCGGCTTCACGGTGATCCTCGGGGCTGCGGCAATTGGGATTGATTACGGGTCGGCGACCCTAGCTCATCGGCGGGCGCAGGGCGCCGTGGACATCGCGGCGACGCTGGCCGCCGCGAACCCTGCGCTCGCGGAGGCGGTGGCCCGGAATTCCCTGGCCGATAACGGCTACGCCGCCGGTGCCGTGATCCGGGTCCAGCCCGGTTCTTACAGCGCCGACGGCAGGACTGCCGTCGATGCGCGTTTCAGCACGGAGACGTCGGCGCCTAACGCGGTCCGGGTGACCCTGCAGACCGCAACTCCGACCTACTTCGCTCCCGCCCTCGGCCTCGGACGCGAGATCGCCATCAAGGTACAGAGCACCGCGGCGATGGCACAGTTCGCGTCCTTCACGATCGGGTCCGGACTGGCCGGCCTCGATGCAGGCGTCGCGAACGCCGTCCTGGGCGCAATGCTGGGGAAGCCGTTGACGCTGTCGGTGGTCGACTACAACGCACTTGCGAGCACCCGTGTCGATGCTAACCGTGTGCTCGACGCGCTGGCACCCATGCTCGGGCTCGAAGTTGGGAACTACTCTGAGATCGCCGTCGCCACCGCCACCGTGGGCCAGTTGACCGCGGCGCTTCAGATCGCCTCTAACGCCTTGACCGATGGCGGCAGGGCGGCGTCGGCCCTCGGGCAGGTCGTGTCAGCTACGCGTGGCGGCGGCACGGCATTTCAGGTCGGCAGCGTCCTCGCTCTCGGGGATGCCGCAGCGCTCGGTCCCGCCCTCGGCGCCAGCGGCACGCTGATCGACGTCATGGATGCGTTGACCGACGCCGTCGCGCTGTCGAACGGCCGGCAGCAAGTGTCGGTGGATCTCGGCGCATCGATACCCGGTCTGCTCCGGACACAGATCACGCTCAGCATCGGCGAACGGCAGCAGAGTTCGGGTAATGTCCGGCCCGGAAGCCCGAATGCGACGGTCAGGACGGGCCAGGTTCGCCTCCTCATCGAGGCGACGCTGTCGCTTCCTCTCGGATTGGGGAATGTGACGCTGCCGGTCTACGTTCAGGCGGCGATGTCGCGGGCCACGCTCCGGACCCTGACCTGTCCCTGGTCATCTCAGGGGCGGCGTCAGGTGACGCTGGACGCACAACCCGGAGTGGCCGAACTCGCCATCGCGGATATCCCGAAATACC
>NZ_JAKSYI010000051.1 GCF_022829285.1 Methylobacterium sp. J-078 | reverse complement strand
GACTGGATCCATGTCGAGGACCACGCCCGCGGCCTCGTGGCGGTGCTGGAGAAGGGGCGGGTCGGCGAGACCTACCTCCTCGGCGGGCGCTCGGTGCGCAACAACCTCGCGGTGGTCAAGGCGCTCTGCGCCGCCTTCGATCGCTTACGCCCCGAGCAGGCGCCGCACGACCGCCTGATCACCTACGTCACCAGCCGGCCCGGGCACGACCGGCGCTACGCCATCGATCCCGGCAAGGCCGAGGCCGAGGTCGGCTGGCACCCGACCAAGGACTTCGAGCGGGCGCTGGAGGAGACGGTGCGCTGGTACCTCGACAACGAGGCCTGGTGGCGCCCGATCCGCGAGGGCCGCTACACCGGCGAGCGCCTCGGCCTCGGTATTTAGCGTCAAACTAGCTGGCTAAAACACCCGAAAGAGCTTTTTTTAAACAAAATCGATAAAGATTATAGCCCTATTAGTAGCGAACTGGAAAGCGAAGTATCCACAGATGCTGAAAATCAAGATAGGCTCACCATTCGATTTCGAGAGCACCGAAGGCAAAATTGCCTTCTGCGTCGATCGATGCATCACCAACGGCGGAGCGTTTTTAGTTTCCGGATGGGCATACAAGTGTGACCTGGGTCACGAAAAATTTGATACGATCAACTATTGTATGACGGAACTACGCCACTTTCAGCGAAGCGATGTTTCTCAAGGGTTTGGATACGAAGATGTTCTTGTGAAAGGCTTTCTATTAGTAGGCTTAGCCGATGAGTCTAGAGACTTTGTTATAGAATTCACAAAAGGTGCGGATATAATTCGAGCAGAATTGAAGGTTGCAGATGCCGCACCCATTTCACCGAGCATTGCTGCAAATCTCGTCATTGATTTTAAAGAACACGTCGCGCTCATTCATTTGTTTTTCAAAGAATCTCTGTTTTGGCGCAAATCTCTTGCGCATGCAGCCCCAGGATTCGCCTCGAATGGAGATGCGAAAGGGCACCTGGAGGCAGCGCGCGGCATTGATGACATCGGTGGATTAGTTGTCGGCTGGGCAATTACGACCGGGCAGAGCCAACTTTTTATGGTTTCGGAAAGTGGCGCATTATCGATTATGGAAGAATCTATTCGTTGGAACAGAGCTGACATTGTAGAAGCATTCTCTTCTACATATGGAAATTTAAGCCAATTCGCTGGATTTATCTCTTCTCAAAAGAGTATTTTTTCATATGGCGAAAAAATTTTTCTCCTTTCTGCCGAAGGCGACCAGATTTATCGAGTCTCACAAGCGGTATGGGAGCAAGCACCTAAAGATCCGCTTAGCTTCGCGCGGTGGGCTTTCGATTTTCCAACACCAATAGCCAAATTCCACTCGAGGCTAAGCAAGCATGATGGCCCAATTTTACAAGAGTTGATCCGCCGTCATAGCGATAGCACCAATAGCAGACCCTTTGCCATATCCATTTATGGATCCGAGCATAATTCGCCGGACTGTAGCATTATAATACCGCTTTATCGGAGATACGATTTCATGCAAAACCAGCTTCTTGAGCTGTCAAACGACCCATTCATCAGTGAGAGGTGCGAATTAATCTATGTTCTCGACGACCCTCTCTTGGAAGATGCACTACGGGGATCTGCATCAATATTTTACGATAGTTATCGTATTCCGTTCAAAGTGGTCTACAGTGAGGTGAACAGAGGCTTTGCGGGAGCTACCAATTTAGGGAGCAGCATTGCAAAAGGTTCATTGTTATTATTGCTAAATTCCGACGTCATACCTCTGGAGCATGGATGGCTTGATCGCATGGCAGATATACTTCGGCGAAACGAGAGTGTCGGTGTAGTTGGAAGTCGTCTTCTATTTGCAAACGGAGCTATTCAGCATGATGGCATGCAATTTGTCTGGGAGTCGAGTTGGAACTGCTACCTAAACAAACATCCAAATTCGGGGATGGATCCTCAGAGTCTGCATAGCCCATCTGTCACAAACGAAGTCGCAGTGACCGCAGCATGTATGCTTTTGAGACTGAATGATTATAAAACCATTGGAGGCTTGGATGACCAGTTCCTTGTTGGAGATTTTGAAGACTCCGATTTATGCTTGAAAATGCTGGAAAAAGGTTTGTCTATTAAGTGTGTGCACGATTTCCATCTGACCCATTTGGAGCGTCAGTCATTTGCTAGCCTCGGTACAAATAGTTTTCGTGATAAAGTGGCGCGGTTCAACGCATGGCGCCACGATCAGAGGTGGGGCGATACTATTCGTTCGTTAGACCCTAGTGCGAGGGATTATTTGTAATGAAGATTTTAGTGATCTCCCACGCTCATCCTGATTTTAGCGTAGGAGGAGCGGAAATCGCAGCCTACAATTTATTTCAGGCACTAAGAAAAAGAACCGACCTAGAAGCTGTCACTTTCCTTGCACGAACAGGCCAGTCGAATTTATCGCCCGGCTCAATCATGCTTCGGAGGGAGAATGAATTCCTATGGCGCCAAGACATGTCCGATTGGTTCCGCTTAGGTTCCGCTAATATTCGCTCCATGCAGAGCAATCTGCGAGACTTTTTGAATATTATCAAGCCAGATGTTGTTTTTATTCATCACTACGCGCATATTGGTATCGAACTCCTTCGTGAACTTCGCTGGATTTTGCCGAAGGCAGAAATATTTTTAACGTTACATGAGTACATTGCAATTTGCAATCGCAACGGTCAGATGGTAAAGAATGGATCCAAACGACTATGCTACCGTGAATCGATTGAAGAATGTCATGCGTGCTTTCCGCAGCATTCGCCAGAAGATTTCTGGCTCCGAAAGCATTATATTCAGAAGCATTTTGAATTTGTAGATGGCTTCGTGTCTCCGTCGCAATTTTTGAAAGATAGGTATGTAGCTTGGGGTATTCCGGATGAACATTTGTTCGTGATAGAAAACGGACAGAACTCAGTTCAGTCCAGCTTAGCCTACGCAAACCCTAGCTACTATAACCGTTTTGGATTCTTCGGTCAGATTACTGAGTATAAAGGTGTTGAGATACTTCTTCAAGCTATTCATCAAATAGACCGGAGTACTAGGTCGCGTCTATATTTTGAGGTTCATGGAGCAAATCTCGAACTTCAAGGTGAGTGGTTTCAAGAGATAATAAAAAAACTTCGCGATCCGTTAGTGGCGGAGGGTGTGTTGCGGTGGGTTGGCCCTTATGAGCCAGCAGAGCTTAGCCGTCGTATGAGCAAGATTGGCTGGGTGATAGTTCCATCAATTTGGTGGGAGAACTCGCCAATGGTGATCCAGGAAGCCTTCGTGGCTGGCAAACCAGTAATCTGCTCGGGTCTGGGTGGAATGGGAGAGAAGGTACGGGACGGTGTTGACGGCCTTCACTTTGAAGCACGTAATGCTCTAGACCTTGCTGAAGTGCTCAGCAGAGCGGGAGCGGCGCCTGAGCTTCACTCGAAACTTCAAGCGAACATTCGGAATCCACTTACTTATGACGAATGTGCAGAAAGGTATCTCGCTCTCATAACCTAAAATAAATGTCCATACTGAGGAAGCCCCCTCGGGGCGTTGTATCAATTAACTTATACCAACCCTCATTGATGGGGACTCATGGGGTAACCTCCCGGGCTGAGTGGTGATTCTGTCTTCGGGCTTGGAGCCTGAGGAGGATGTCATGTCTGCTCCGGTGCTGCTGCGGCGGGACTTCGACGCCGAGGGCCTGCGCGCCTTGGCCAAGGCCGCGCGCGATCCTGCCCAGATCCGGCGCCTGCTGGCTTTGTCGGCGATCTATGCGGGCGGCTCACGCTCGGCCGCTGCCGCGCTTGGCGGGGTCGGGCTGCAGACGGTGCGGGACTGGGTGGTGGCGTTCAACGCGCACGGTACGGACGGGCTGATCGGCGGCAAGGCCCCTGGCGCCCGCCCGCGCCTGAGCATCGAGCAGCGGGAGGTGCTGCGTGCCCTGGTCGAGCAAGGGCTGATGCCGGTCACCCACGGGGTGGTGCGTTGGCGGCTGGTTGATCTCGCCCAGATCCTGTTTGACGACCACGGCGTGTCGGTATCCGAGCAGACACTGAGCCGGGTGCTGCGGGGCATGGGCTATCGGAAGCTCTCCGCCCGCCCGCGCCATCACGCTCAAGCCCCAGACGCGATCCCCGGTTTTAAAACGTATGGCCCGCCCCGTCTGCAAGATGCGTTTTGATGGCGATGTATCCGGTCTCAGGATCGTGTCCTGGCCAAGATGGATATCCGCGCGCCTCGGGTCTTCATAAAGCCTGCGGTGTCCAGCACCGCATTTAAAACCAGGATCACCACGACGCCGATTCGACCATTATGCCATCTGTCCGTCATCTCACGCAGACTGCTTTAACTCCGACAGGAACCGCTGGTCGCTGTTGATGTACAATCAGGCCGTCGCGAGCGCGTCCTGATCGAAAGCTTGTTCTCGGCGCAGCAGCGCCCACACCATGCGGGCCAGCTTAGCGGCGAGTGCCACCACGACCACGTTCGGGTGAGCGCGTGCGAGCAAACCTTGCAACCAAGCCCCGATGGGACACCTCGAAGAACCATGCAGTTGCGCGGTTTTGGCCGTCGATTCGATGCCGCTCGCGGCTCTGACGTGATCGGACCGGCGTTCTGGCAGGCTGACGATGGTCGTGAGCGGGCTCAGGGGCCCATCCCGGGGTTGCCTCAGGCCGCCACTGGCCGGCCGTCGATCCAGAGGAAGCGCTTGAGGTTGTAGGCGAGGTTGGCGAGCCCGATCTTGGTCCGGGCTCGGGCCAGGCCGATGGTGCGCACGAACAGGCCGAAGCGGTGCTTCTGGCCGGCGAACACCGTCTCGACCGCCGAGCGGACCTTGGAGCGGGCGCGGTTGGCCTTGCGCTGCGACGGCGTCAGATCGAGGCCGGGCTGTCTCCGGAAGTGGATCCTTGAGCGTCGGCCGTTTTTGGCGAGATGGGCTTCGTTGGCCTTCGAGCGGTAGGCGGTGTCGGCCCAGACGTCGCTCGCCGTGTTGGTAGGGTCGAGGACGTTGGCCAGTTGCGCCCTGTCATGGGCGGCCGCGCTGGTCACGCTGAAGCGGCGGACGAAGCCGTGCCTGCGATCGATCTTGACGTGCGTCTTGTACCCGGACACCGGGATGGCGATCTCGACTTTGGCCTTCGTGCCAGCCGCCTTTGCGGGCCGTGCCTTGGCCCGCTTCAGCGTCCAGCGAGCATCGCGATCCTTTTGTGCGAGCTTCTTCGGTCTTGCCGCCCATTCGTCCGGGATCCGGCCTTCCTTCAGAGCCGCCTTCTCGGCATCGGTGTTGCGCTGACGCGGAGCAGCGATGATCGAGGCGTCGATGATCTGGCCCGACATCGCGAGATACCCCTTGCCCCTCAGCCAGACGTCGAAGGCGGCAAACAGATCGTCGATGGCACCGGCCCGCGTGAGCTGTTCGCGGAACAGCCACACGGTTTTGGCATCCGGCACCGCATCCTCGAACCCCAGCCCGAGGAACCGCATGAACGAGAGCCGGTCCCGGATCTGGAACTCTGTCGCGTCGTCCGACAGCGTGTAGAGCGTCTGGAGGATCAGGATCTTGAACATGAGGACCGGGTCGTAGGGCGGGCGGCCGCCCTTCGATCCATCGGACCGCTTCAGTGCGGTGGCCAGCTTCGGTCGGAAAGCCTCGAAGTCGATCAAGGCCGCGAGTTTCACCAGCGGGTCGCCGTTCTCCGACAGACGCTGATAGCGCTCATCCAGATCGAAGAACCCTGGCTAACCCATCCGAGCCTCCCCAACCTCAACAGCAGCACGGAATCACGACACCGTCCCGCAAGGAAGGGGTATTTCAAGGTGTCC
>NZ_JAKSYI010000047.1 GCF_022829285.1 Methylobacterium sp. J-078 | reverse complement strand
CCGGCGATTCAGCGCTTGCAACACCCGGCGGAATGGTGTTTAGAGACGCCGTCCGGGGCCGCCGGCGGGTCATTTCCTCCAGCGGCGCGGTTGTGAGCGGGTGTAGCTCAGGGGTAGAGAACAACCTTGCCAAGGTTGGGGTCGAGGGTTCGAATCCCTTCGGCGGCACCGCGCGGATCGTCCGGGGCGACAGCCTCTGGCAGATCAGCCGGCGCATCTACGGCAAGGGCACCCGCTACACGGTGATCTTCGACGCCAACCAGCCCCAGATCCGCAACCCGGACCTGATCTATCCGGGCCAGAT
>NZ_JAKSYI010000044.1 GCF_022829285.1 Methylobacterium sp. J-078 | reverse complement strand
CACCAGCCGTGATGCCATCAATCGCCGTCATAGAACGGACGACGGCGGTGGTAGTCGTAGCCAACTCCGCGCCCGTAGCCATCGCCGTAGCCGTAGTGCCGTCCCTCGTAGAACCGGCGAGCTCCGCCATAGCCGTAGCCGCGGTCATTCCGCCGGCAGTGGCCCCACGGATTGGGATGGAAGCCGGGGCCGCAGCCTCCCGCCGCGAGTTCGATCAAGGGCTCACCGCGGCTTTGTTCGAACGGGTCGAACGAGAGGTCAGCAGCCTTGGCCGAGGTTGCCAGACCGAGCCCGGCAGCCAGCACAGCACCTATTCCCAGCACCTTCACGCGCATCATGACCTGAACCCTGTTGGCGTCCGGCCTCAGCCTCGGCTGACCGGAGAAACCAAAGGCTGCGCTCCATGCGCTGAACCGACGCTGATGGAAGCGCGGCCGTTTCGTTCAGGCAATCCCAGACCTGTGATCCGGAGACAGTACGCATGACCCCCACTGAACGCGCCGCCTACAACGCCGGCATCAAGGCCGCGATCAACGCCGCCCAGATCGTCGCGATCACCATCGAGTGCGCCGAGGATGCTGGCAGTTTCCGGAAGTGCCTCACAGCCGAAGCCCTGGCAGCATTCGCGGAGGCGGCTGAGGGCTTGAAGCTCGAACCGATCACGGTAGGCTCATCCGAGCGGGACAGGTTCCAAGAGACGATTGAATAGAATGGATGCTACGGTGCCCAAGGCAGGTAACGGGTTTCGAACTGGACGACGGGCATGAGCGGGATGTACTACATCAAGGGCAATAACATCTGTGGCCCGGATATCGCCGAAGAGTACTACATCCATCTCGATCACATCTACGGCCCCGGTCAAACCGGGGAATACTACCTGCTTGATGGCTTCATCTACGGCCCGGAAGAGAGCGGCGAATGGTATATCCGCGATGGCTACATCTACGGCCCGCATGATGGACCGCCGCCCTTTATCAAGAAATGACCAATCCTCGCCCGTGCGCCCGTACTGCTCCCGAAGATCACCCTTTGACGTAGCTGCCCGCCGCCTTCATCAGCGCCCGCAGATCCCGACCCGCCTTCGCCACCATCCGCCGAAGGGCGATTGTCTCGGCCGAGCGCCGCCCGTGCTTCCAAGTGGACCGCTTCGACCGTGCCAGCCCCTCAGCGGTTCGCGGTCCCGTGCTGGTGCCACCGTGCATCCGGCACCGGCCATTCTTCATCGCGGGGCCGGTGCATGTCCCGCCGGCCCGCGTCTTCGCTCCGCACCGCTTTGCCTCCCACGCGGCATCGAGCGCGACCCGCCAACCGTGGGCATGAGGTTCGTTGCACATAATCGAGACCTACCCCCTAGCCACCTTTGAGCGCCGATGCCCCCGCCCCCCTGGGGCAACCTCGGGCGCCACAACGGTCTGAGCGCCGGCTGCATAGTTGTGCTGGTGCTTCACGACGACGATCTGCTTCCCGCCCGAGCGCATCCGCTGCAAGGTCGTCATACCGGCCTGGAACGACCCGGAGAGCCGTGCCACGCCGCCGGCCAGCCGGGCCGCCTCAATGCACGCCGCCTGCCGCTCCTGGCCCTGCGTGCGGGCCGCGTGGGTGGCCTGATCGTTCATCAGCCCGGCCAGCTTCATCGCCCCGACATGGACTGCCGCAAGCTGGTGGGCGAGCATCCGTTCGAGGCTGTCCGTGGTCCCGATGCTGTCGGCCGTGTCGAGGGCAATTTCCAGGGCGCCGGCACGGTCAGCCAGGTCGAGCCGGTCCCTGCTGGCATCGGCTGCCACATGGTCAGGGTTCGCCAGCGTGTCGAGGATCGCGGGCAGGGTGTTGGACGCGAAGTCGTCGCCCGGCACCAATTCCCCGCCGGCCCCGATCGTGACGCTGTTCGGATCGAGGCGTTCGCGGGCCTTGCCCTCGTACCGTTCCGCGAGGGGTGTCGGCGCCGTGCCGCCGGTTTCCGCCTGGATGCGAGCGGCGGCCAAGGTACTTGCGCCGGATTTGCGTCGTGTCATCGCCCTTCCTCGTCGTCTCGCTTCTGGACGTCCAAGTGGTCGCTACTGAACTTCGCCTTCAGGGCGCCGTAGTTGCCTGCCGTCGCTGGCACTGTCTCAATAACGATCGTCCAGTGTTGAGATGCGTTCCGCTGGTACCAAAAAGCATTTGGGCCATGATCATCGCAATCGCAGAACAGGTGAAGACGTTCATCGTTTGGAAATATCACGGTAACGCAGTCGCCGTCACGCCAAGCGCTCGGGATAGTCTGAGTACTCGCCATCTCCTCTCCGTCTGTGAGACGGTTGTTAATGCTGCGAACGGTGATGATGCGGCTTGGAATAAGCTGGTCTGTCACGTCTTCGTCTCCTGTTCGGCTAGCCATGCGGCATGCTCGTGATTCGGTCGCATCTCACGCACCTCGCAGAGCAGCGAAGCCAACTCCTCCGACGCACTCGGCACCACGGCCCTGATCCGCTCGGGTGTGATCGCGTTCCAATCCGGATCGGCCGTTCGCAGGGTGCGGATGGCGTTCGGGTCGAGGTCCAGAAGTTGCTCCACGGCAATCAGCGCCTCGGCGTAGTGCTCGACTCCTGGTGCTGTCGTCTGGTGCTCCCGTAGGATCGCTGCGAAGCCGGGCGTAAGGGCTGCCGCCTCGATCAGACTGAACCGAACGGCTGCGCCCTCCTCGATCATGGGCGCATCGCCCGCGCCGTCCACATGGGTGCAGTGGACGAGTTCATGCGCGAGGAAGGCCAACGCGACATCGTGGTCGTCTATGCCATCTGCCGGCAGGACGATCGCGAAGCGCTTCATGTCCGGAAGTGGGCGGACGCTGGGATCGTCCCCGTAGAACACGACCCCTTCAAGTGCCCACCCGTCCTCCCAGACGACAGGCCCATACTGCTCCTGCGCGCGCTCCAGCATGGGGCCGACGAACAGCATCATGTCGGGCGCAACAAGCACCTTGCCGTCTGCGCTCCAGCGGCGCTCGAATTCGGTGCGAGCGCTCATAAGTCGATCCCCAGCCGCTCCTTCGCGACGTGCTTAAGGTAGGCGGTCCCCAGATCCTTCAGCAGGCCGAAGGTCCAGCCGCCCATCTTGCTCGCGCCGTCCTTCGTCCGCTTCCACACCTCCGGATCTCTCACGGTATCGAGGAAGTCATGGCCTTCCCACGTCAGGCCACTGACATGGATATCATTGGAGAGATTGCGCCCCGCTATTTTGATCAAACCCGCCTCTTCCAGCAATTTGACGTGCTGAAGAACTATCGGCGGGATGAAAGCGAAACGAGTCTCAAGCTTGCTGCCGCCGAAACTTTGGTAGCCGTCTTCGACCGCGAGAAGGATGTTACGCACGAGGTCCATGTCGCGTTTCATTGAGGCAAATTCACTTCCGCGATCTGTGAGCGCATCAAATGGGCGGGGCCGAGCTGGAGGGCCGCCAGCGCTCGCCGGGCCTGTGCCAGATCCTGCTCAAGGGCGGCGATAACCTGAAGCCCCCACGCCTCGGCGGAGCTTAGAGCGTCGTACTGTTCAGAGGCGCTAAAGGCACCTCGTGCCCTGCTCAGGACGGTAGCAATGGCTTTCGCTGGATCTTCTGGACCATCTGTGTCCGTCTCCGGATCAACGCCGTCTTTCCCAGCCTGCCAAATACCGAAGACAAGATCGTCAAAAGTATCTGTGAAGCCGTTCGTACTCTCAGGCACTTGATACCCCTAGCAATTAGCACGTGGATTCGCCTTCATTTCGCCTGCGATCAAACGACGTTCATTATGAAGGTGCCCGCTCCAGTGATACCGGCTGACTTTAACGAGTCGACGAACTGCCGGAATTGAAATGGAACCATGCTTGGATTAGGAACATCATAGAAATACTGCATCGAGAACGTCCCTTGGATGCTCGATCCATCGAAGTAGCAAACTGCCTGAGTGAACGCAGCCGTTTGAATTGGGAATGGGATCTGAAACGGTGGTATACCCGAGATACCCTGCATGACGGTGCCTGCTAAAATTTCTCCTCCAGCAATGTTCTGAAAAATCGAGGGCTGTTCCTCGTCAGTAGACACAAAATCTACCGCGCTTTCAAAGACAAGAGTCTCAAAACCGGAGGCTCTATTAAGTGCGTCGAGCAGATTGTTGCTTCGAACAAGATCAACCTCTGCTCTAATAAGACCGTGCTCCGTTCGAACTACAGAGCGACCGTTGATTGTCGCCCGCATCCCATTCATGACACCAAGACCAGCATTGATTTGCGGGTTAATAGAATAATGATCGTCGTAAGTAAGATAGCCACCTACAATGCGTGCGGTGGAACCGATGCCTTCTGCGAGCGGCTTACCAGTATCTACTTGACTACTCAAAGACTGGCGCTTGATGGCCGCCGGACCGATTATATTTCGTATGGTCGAGAATTTTTCTTTCGTGGCTGCCAAGTGCCAAGCCAAAGCCGGGGCATCGGGATGGCTAGTCCTATAGACTTTGAACTCTTTACCGTTCGTAACTAGGTAATATAGCGCTGCAACATCGGGATGTGCGGCATATGTGTGGGCTTGCTGTGAAATGTCTAATGTTAGATCTTCATGGGGAGCCTTGACCTCGACCACCCAACGACCGTGGGAGATTACCTCACAAATGTAGTCGGCACGTCCTCGTAGCGGTGGGTCCTTGGACGGGCTCTTGCGGCCAAGGAACGCTTTTTCGTATCGAAGAGTAACTTCAGTACGGATATTATTGACCGTGTTGTGAGCGTATCCCAGGGCATGGATAAATGGCCTGACAATCGTCTCGCGGACATCTGTCTCGTTCATGCCTTCGACGTTGATGCTCGCGAATTCCATCAGCGTACTTCCCCAACACTAACGATTTCTGAGGGAAGCCTAGCTCATAGATCTGTCTCAAGCGACACCCAGCGCGAGCACCTGAGGGAACTGAGGATCACGCTCTGCCAAAAAGGACGAAACCGCCTGTTAGATGAAGAAGGTGCAGATGCACCGGCAGCGGATATGGTGCACGGTCGTAATAGGAGGGGGTATGAGTGACGCAGGGATTGAACCCGAAGCCAAGAAACGTCTGAACGTAAGCGAGCGCTTACAGTTCGCGATTTCTGCTGTGGCGGTTCTTCGGTCGCTAGAGCTTACCGACAATACAATGCAGTACGGTCAACTGGCCCGAGCCATCGGCCTCATACCGTCTACAGGCAGTTGGAAGCCATGGCACCGGCAGCAGGTTGCAGAAATTCTTCAGGTTGTCGCAGCGGTAGAAAGGCAATCTGGTAACAATTCTGCTGCTGCTCCCGTTCAGTTCGAGCGGATCGTGACCAAAGATGGACAGCCTGGCGCAGGAGTGACGCGGGATACCCGTATAGTTTCGACAGCACAGCCCGTCCCGAGCCCTGACTGAAGTATGAATTTTTGTCGGCTTCGATGAGGTGGCTCGCGTGACCGTCCTTCCGTCTTGTCATCCTACCGAACCGCGCTCCCCGAATGATCCTCAAGCAGAGGCCATTCGGTTCAACCCTGCCAGCCATCCGGCTTTCACGGTAATAGAAGCTCGGTAGATCGGGTCCCCTGCCTCGTTCCGCACCGTCACCGAAAGCTCGCGCTCGTTGTTGGCGACGACCTCGAACCTGGCGATCTCCAGCAGGGTGCTCATTGCAGCGGCTGCGACAGCATCGGCTCCATCAAGGTCCCTCCCGTCATCATCCATCGTGAGGTGACCGTCTTCGACGTCGAAGAAGTAGCGCTCCATCACCTGCTGACCCTCAAGACTGAGACCTGACGGCATCAACGGCGTTCGCAGGAGGCAGGTTCGGAAAACGCGTACTGCTCCGCATCGAACCTCATTCCGCCGGGTCCCTACGAGAACCCGTAGCCACGATCCTCATCATTGCGTCCGGCAATAGGCGCTGAAGCTCCAGGGCGATCTCCGTGGGTGCCGCGAGCCAAGCGCTCCACTCCTCCGGCGTCGTCAGCAGTACCGGCATGGCCTTCGGGTGGATCGGCCCGACCACGCCGTTGGCCTCGCAGGTTAGGAACGAGAACAGCCAGTGCACCTCCTCTGCGCGGTCGGGGTTCTCGGCCTTCGTGCCTCGCACGCCCGTCCAGGGGCGCCAGATGCCTGCAAAGGCGAACAGGGGGCGATCCTCATCAAGGGCGAACCAAGTCGGCGTCTTCTTCGGCTTGGTGTCGGCGTACTGGCTGAAGGACGAGACCGGCACGAGGCAGCGGTACTCCGGCTTCAGCCAGGGCCGCCAGTGTGGGCTCTTCACGTTCCGGACGTTGGTGACGGGATGCTCGCCGAACTGTTTCGGGCCGGGGATGCCCCAGCGGAACATCTCCATGACGCGCTTACCGTCCTCGCCCACCCGCACGATGGGCGCGCGCTGATCGGGGAAGATGCCCGGCAGGGGGGGCAGGTTACCGGTGCGATCGACCGACACACCGAAGGAGGCGCGGATCTCAGCCTGGGGCGTCACGAGGCTGTAGAGGTTGCACATGGCTCAGGTCCTCGACGGCAGCCCCACTGTGCTCGGGCCACCCCTTGTGTCGAGCTTGGCCTGGCATGTCATGCCGTAGACATTGGGCGCCCAGCTCTCAACCTCGCGCTGGAAGCGGGGGAATTGGCGGTTTTAGTGGGGTGGATGTAGGCGCCGACCAGTGCCCGTATCGATTGAACTGATCAATTTCTAATTCAGATCAGATTAGTACTGTCCATGGAAGGAAGCTCAGTCACTCGTTCGTCCAACATACTCTGCGAGTGAAACCTTCCAGCCAAACGGCGGGTGGATGCCGCGCATCTTCATTCGCGACATGACGCTTGTAAGCACCATCTGCCACTGCTCTGAGCTTAAGGATGGCAATACCTTCTCAAATCCAAGATTTCTCGATGAGATATTTGCTAGCTGCGCCCAGTCTGCTAGTAGAATGGTATCACACAATTTAAATGAGTAGATATTTGAAATAACCACAGCGCATGCTCCTCCAATAAAATGACAAGGAGTAAAGACTAATGATATTATAACTTATATAAGATTGTGTGTTGCTTTAGAAGGTGCCTCAGACGGATGTTTGAGTTCTTGTCGTCTGCAGGAATTGCAAGGTGTTCTGCGCAACAGTCAATAGCTTCGTCGGTATGCTGATCGATCATCGCACGGTCAACTACACCCATCCCTTCCAGATCATCGAAGCCCAGTTCGACCGCAATCAACTCGGCGATTTCCAGACGTTTGGCATCGAGGCGGGTCATGGACCTACTCCAATCGATAGCATCTAAGCAGCGATGCTACGCTAAGGTGCTATTCGTAGCGAGGAAAACTTTCGATGATACAAATTGTTAACGCCAGGAAAGCCCGGCGTTAAGCTGGCCCATCTCTGTTCAGTTGGGGCTTGGCAGTGGCCGCTCTCGCTCGATCCGGTACGAGCGAGCAGAACATACCGGATGCGCGTCGATGGATCTGCCAGAGGTCGCCAAGAGTGACGGTTGGGGCGCCTGGAGGGAAGGGTCCCAACCGCCGCCGCTGAACTACGGGGCAACGCAACCGAAGCGGCTCGTGGACACTAGGGGCCTTGCACTACGATAGATAGAAAAAACCTTCAACTGCAATTTTTAGTTTCAATCGCGCTTGTCGGTCGGCAGCAGCCATCGTGGGAGAGGCGATCGAGCACGATCATGGGAATTTCTCGCTGATCCCGAGGCATCCTGACCAATCTGCGATAGTTCTAGGTGAATACGAGATCGTGGCGCATGCTTGACGGTTCATAGGAACCCTCATGCCCATCATCAAACTTCGACGTTTGCCGCGATCATCGGCAGCGCATGCTGCTGTCGTCGGTGCGACCCGGGCTCTGGAGGCGGCATTCCCAATTATTTTAGATGAGGCGGCGCCCAACCGACTCAGCAGAGCGGTGGCAGCCCTCGTCAAGATGGAAGCTGTGACAGACATCCAAGAGGCGGCTGCGGCGGCCTAAGTTCGAAGGATGAGCACGCAACGCGTACAGTACCCCGCCGCAAGGCTGATCAGACCGTACCAGATGGAGAAATTCACCATGAAGATCACCGACTACGAAGCTGGCAGTGAGGACTTATGGGGTGTTTTAAAGGATACAAAGTTTGCATCTGTTCGGAGAGCTAACGTTTCCACCGGAGAGCATCCAGTCCTTGGCAAGATCATTATCATTGCCGGGATAGATTGTCAGACACAGGTGATTGAGGCCAAGTTTAACCCTGCGATTGGCGCCTCTGAAGATTTGTCTGCTATAAAATTTGCTATGTATTCTGAGCCGCCTCCAATAAATGAGCAGACAACCGGTGCATTCTTTCGCTAGAGACCTCCACGGGTAGGCAAGCGTTATGGCGTGACAGCCACAATTCCAGCCGCGAGTATGGCTGCTAAGGCGAGGATTTCTCAACAACGATCGACTCGACTTTGGTTAAGGTCGCACGACGTGCCATAAGGTACACATGCAAATTCCCTCGTTGCCCAACCATAGCGTGGCCGTATCGGCTTGCTGGAGCGCAAAGGGCCGCTTTCGATGGTCCGTGACCACAGCCGGCTACCACCCCTATCGATCCACAAGCTCCTATCCATCTGCTTCCCTCGCCCTCGCAGCGGGGATGTCGCACGCTCATGTTCTGGCAGAGCAGCATCCGATTAGGGCACAAATCAACGAAGGAAGTTGGATGTAGCCGCTGCCTCCGACCGTTTCTTCGCTCAGCGATCCATACTGTTCATGCTTTTTGGGTAACTGCCGGATAGTACTCGATAAATCGAGGGCCACACCACAGATCGATCGAATGGATGTCAACCATCGCTTTAACCTGACGCATCGCATCGATGTCAGTTTCAGCAAACAGTATGACGTCGCATATAATCGCGCCGTTATTCGCGAAGAAGCTGGCATGATACTGGGGTGGGTTTAGATCTTTCACGGCGGGAACCAGTCAACCTAGAAAACGTGTCTATTGAGGTTTATGCATATGAATGTGCCTTAACTCCACTGCTGGCTGTCAAGATTACAAGCCCCATTCATCAATTTGGCGATCGCTGACATAGCTTCATCAAGTGTCGGATGCTCGATCTTGACGGCGCACAAAGCAGAGCCTGCTATGGGCCTAATGCGGAAACTATCCGCCTTCGCGCCTTTCACAATCGTCCCTAAATCGCGCCCCAGTCGATCCTTTAAGGACCATACATCGACCTCCGATCCCACCGGTGCGAGCACAACGTCCATCGTCGGTTCCCCCCTCTCTTCTTCATGCGAGAAAGCCTCGCAGACAGAGCTGCGATCAAAGACAAAACATAATTGCTTGCACTAATGCGCCTTGCGATATCTGCTGACAAGCGATTTTAATCGATCACTAAAATATAAAGTTGTATTAAATCGCCAAATAGTAGTGTACGCAGACATCTGAGATTTTGGAGATTTGAAATGTTTAGAATAATTGTCCGCAATGAAAAAGGTGCGTTAGGTTCGATACCTTGGACTGGTGATCTGGATTCTGCAAAGACCCAAGCACAGAAATGTGTTGATGGTAAAGCCGTAGGAACACAGCCAACATCTGCTGAAATTCTCGATGGAAATATGCAGAAAATTATCTACAGATACCCTCAGATGCACTGATTATCTGCGATGTGATCGATAAATTAAGTTACTGTGTTCCAAGTATAAGAAGAATTGGTCTGCGAAGACCCGCCTCCGGAGTGATCCTCAAAGGCGTTGGCGCGGCGGTGTATCTGACGACCGTCCTTGGATCGCGGTGCCCCCTCTGATCCATGATGCGGGCGAGATCTGCGCCCCGTTCAGCCGCAGTGGTGAGGTACCTGCCCTCAAGGAGTGTGCACCGAAGATCACGGCATCGGTGCCACATCCTCCCGATACCTCGTAATGACAGCGGCGAGGGCATTGCGAACAGGACGTGGCACGAGTGATTTCACCCGTGCCCGTGAGGGAAGGCGGGCCCGCAGCGCTTCAGCCGATTTAATGGCTGATCCCAACCTAGATGATCAGACCGAAAAACGACCGTATCTCCGACATTCGACCTTATAGGATGAATGTCTTGTTTGGGTGGATCATCAGCCGTGCTGCCGTAGTCGGATCGCAGCGCACCGTTCCAGACTGTTCGTCCGCTCCCGGCGATCGTCACCAGCGATATCTCAGCGTGCCCAGGATCGTCTGCCTGTTTCCGTAGAAGCAGCCGGTGGCGGCGATGCACGTCGTGACGTAGGTCCTGTCAAAGAGGTTCGTGGCGTTGAGCGCTAGATCGACACCCTTCAGCGATGGATAGCGATACCCGAAATCGTACCTCACTGCCGCGTCGACGAGCGTGACCACAGGGGTCTTGTAGAGGTTGGCGTTGTCGCCGACCGAGACGCCGATGTAGCGCACGCCCGTTCCCAGGCCGAGACCAGCCCAGTCACCGGTCCGGATCGTGTAGTCGAGCCAGACGGAGGCTTGGTGGCGCGGAACGAAGGGGAGTTCGTTCCCGACGATGCTGACGCCAGCTGCATTAGCGTTCGCCTTGGTGAATTCGCTGGTCATCGCCGCGTAGGAGGCGATGACGTCGAGGCTCTCGCTCAGGCTTGCCTTAGCCTCCAACTCCAGCCCGCGGACCCGTGCTTCGCCGGCCTGGGTATTGAAGCGAAAATCCAGGGCGTCCGGCGTCAGCACGTTCTGCTGCTTCAGGTCGAAGACCGCGCCGGTCAGCAGGAGGTTGGTTCCTGCCGGCTGCACCTTGATGCCGCCCTCGATCTGATCGCCCGTGGTCGGGGCGAAGGGGGTGCCCAGACGGTTCGTCCCGGATGTTGGCTGGAACGAGGTCGCATAGCTGACATACGGCGCGAAGCCCCCCTCGAACAGGTAGCTCAGGCCCACGCGGCCGGTGAACGCCGCATCGTCCTGCTTGACCCGGCTCACCGCGCCGGTCGCAGCCGTCTGGGTCCGAGTGACGGCATCGGCCCAGTCCTGCCGGCCGCTCAGGGTGAGACTGAACCCACCCACGCGAATCTCGTCCTGGACGTAGAGGCCGGCCTGGTTGCGCCCTTGCGTGATCCGGGTTCCCAGCGGGGGTCGCGTGACCGTCCCGGCATAGACCGGGGTGAAGATATCGACGGACGGGACGACCCGGAGTTCGGACTCGTCGTAGCGTGCATCCTCGCGCAGGTAATCGGCCCCAAACAGGAGGGTATGCGCGAGAGGTCCCGTGGAGAAACGTGCCTCCGCCTGATTGTCGACGTTGAAGAGGTTGGAGCGCTCCGGGAAAGCCCAGGCGTAGCGGGACAGCGTCCGGCCATTGGCTGCAAGGCCGATTGCCTGCACGCGCTGGGTGTCGGCTTCGACGTGAGAGAACCGGAGGTTCTGGCGCACGGTCCAGACGTCGTTGAACCGATGCTCGAAGGCATAGCCGATGAAGCCCTGGTCGAGCTTGAAGCGGTCGTAGTTCGGTTCACCGATGAAGCGATTGGTGGGAATGCGCCCACGGGGATTGCTGTAGAGCGTTCCGAGGGTTGGCAAGCCCTGTGGAGCACCGCCTCCGGGCGAGTCGATGTGCAGATACTGCGACAGGATCGTGAGGGACGTGTCGGCATCCGGCCGGAACGTGACGCTCGGAGCGATGAAGACCCGGTCTTCCTCCAGGTAATCGACCTGGGTGCCGGTGGTGCGGGCGAGACCTGTCAGCCGGTACAGGATCCGACCGTCCGGATCGACGGGACCGGAAAGATCGAAGGCGGCCTGCGCACGTCCGAAACTGCCGGTCTGAAGCTGGATTTCGCGCAAAGGCACCGCACTCGGTCGCTTGCTCACGAGGTTGAGCAAGCCACCCGGCGAGTTCTGCCCATACAGCCCCGATGAGGGCCCCTTCAGCAACTCGATCCGCTCCAGGCCGTACGACTCGATGCGTGGCTGCGAGTAGCCCCGGGCGCCGAAGGGCAGACGCAATCCATCGAGGTAGCGTCCGGGTACGAAGCCACGGACATAAAGCCAATCGTAGCGCAGGTCCGTGCCGTACTGGGTGAGAACGCCCGGCGTGTAGAGCAGGGCTTGGCTGACACTCTGCGCCTGCCGATCCTCGATTTCCTCGCGGCCGACCACGTTGACCGCTTGGGGCGTCTCCAGGATCGAGGTGCCGGTCTTGGTCGCCGTTGCGCTGCGTTGGGCGGCATAGCCGTTCGTCGGACCGAGCGCCGTATCCCCCGTTACCTCCAGGGCATCCAGGGTGACGGCGCCATCATGGATGCTGCCGAGATCGGCCTGGGCGACGAGGCCGATGATGGTTGCGGAGTGCGGCGCCGTGAAGTGCGGCACGAGGCCAGTTCCCACGAGGAGCCGCCGAAGTCCTTCCGCCCGGTCGTAGCGTCCGGCAAGCGGCATCGCACGCAGGCGACGGGTGGCGTGGCTGTCGTAGATGAGCTGAACGCCGCTGACGGCACCGTACGTCGCCAGGGCCTCATCCAGGGGCTGAGCGGAAATCGCGAAGTCGAGGATCTCCTCCGTACCCGGCCTCGTCGCGGCCACGCGAACGATCTGCGGACCGAGGGCCATGTCGCTCCGGTCCGCAT
The DNA here is from genome assembly GCF_022829285.1 of Methylobacterium sp. J-078. GTDB lineage: Bacteria > Pseudomonadota > Alphaproteobacteria > Rhizobiales > Beijerinckiaceae > Methylobacterium. Next base: position 18,731 of record NZ_JAKSYI010000044.1, on the reverse strand, counting down.
GGCCGATGGCCCCCGAGGCCGGTGCCGGCAGGGCGAGGACGAGCGCCGCGACACCACTCAAGCCCGTCACCATCCGATAGCCGTCCCCCGTCCGGTTCTGCCCACGTCCTCGCACCGTCATTAGACCCACCGTCTCCGCGCGGTCTTCTGACCGCTGCCCGACGGGTCGTGATCGCCCGCCTGAATCCTCAGACGTGCGGCGGATGACGAACCCGCAAAAAAGATCGTGGCTCACGTCGTCACGCGCGAGCGCTCTCGGGATCAGCGCAGGACTACGATCCGGTCGCCCAGTCTGACCTCGGACAAGGCCAGGGCGGTCCGGATGCTGCCGAGGGCTTCCTCCGGACGTTCGAGGTGGAAGATCCCCGTCACCCGCCGGGAGGCCGCGCTCGAACTGCCCAGGATGATCCGGCCCGGGCGATATCGATTGAGGTCCTCCACGACCTGGGAGAGGGGGGTGTCGCGAAACACGAGGAGGCCTCGCCTCCAGGCCGCGACGGAGGCGATGTCGACGGGATGGACCCCGCGCGCATCCGACCCGGTCGCCATCGCCTGCCCTGCCGTGAGGCGCGTTGCGCCTCTGCCCGGCGCGGGAACGACCGTGACAAGGCCGGAGAGGCAGGTCAGGTCGGCATCCATGCCGCCGACCCAGCCGGAGAGACCGTCGCTTGGCTTGCAGCGAACGGCAAATTCCGTTGCTTGACCGGCCTGCGTGGCGAGGCGAGCCTCTCCGACGCTCAGGGTGAGGGCCGCATGGCCGGCCGGCACCGTGACGACCACCGCACCCGCGTGCAGGGCGATCGCCGGCCCTTTTGGATCGGGATCTGCGTCCAGCGCCGTCTCGGCATCCAGTTCGATGCGGATGCCGCTCGCAAGGGCCAATGTCCGGATCTCGCCGGTTCCGGTCCGGTGAGCCGCGTTCAAGGCCGGCCATCGCAGCGCGAACGTGGCGCCCGCGGCTGCGATGGAGGCCGACGCAACCCCGCCCGCGGCCACCCGGCCGAGCATGCGGCGCCGGGTCAGCCCAGATGTGCTGGAACGAGAGGCCGGTGCCTCTCCTGAGGCCGCCAGCGCGTGACCCGCCGCTTTCCAAAGGCCTGAGGCGGCGCGAAACGCCGCATCGTGTTCCGGGTTCGCGCGCCAGTCCGCGAGGGCCCGCGCATCGTCCTGGGTTGCCGTGCCGGATGTCAGGCGGACCACCCAGGCGCGCGCCTCCCCGTCGATACTTCGATCCCCGTCGCCCGAAGGCCTGCCCTGTTGGTTCGGCACGCTCATTCTTCTTTTGCCGATTGCCGGAAGGGTTGCGGGCCCTCCCAGGGAGAGCGCTCCATGCAGTGAGACGTTTCCACGAGGACGATCCCGCAATCAATCCGGATGCCGTCGGGCGTGCAGACGTTCGGCACAGTGATCGAGGGCCATTCTGACGTCCGCCTCCACGGTTCGAAGCGACACACCGAGACGCGTGGCGATCGCCGCGTGGCTCAGGCCTTCGAGACGGCTGAGGCGGAAGGCCTCGGCGCGGCGGGGTGGCAGTTCGCGCAGCGCCGCGCCGAGGCCTTGCAGCTCGACACGGGATTGCGCCTCCCGCTCCGGGCCGGGTGCCTCGTCGGCCACCGTCAGTAGATCGTCGATCTCGGAGGTCGTGAGAACGCGGGACTGGCGCCGCTGCGCACGCTGGTAGTCCACGGCAAGGTTCGCAGCGATCTGGAACAGGAAGGCACGTTCGTTGTGCAGGGGCGTTTGGCTAAGGTCAGCACGCGCGATGCGGATGAACGCCTCGTGTGCGAGATCTGCCGCATCGTGCTGACCAACCTTGCGGCCGAGAAAGCGCAACAAGGCTTTGCACTGCGTACGATACAAACTCGCAAGCTGGCTGATGCGCTCATCGCGCGTAGGAGTAACGACAGGCATGGACCCCTGCCCGCGAATGACAGCCGGAGCGATGTTGCAAGTCCATCTCGTATATCAACGATGCTTCCCGTGGCAAGCACCCCACGGACCGTTAACATCATATACTCTCTATGTTATAATTATTCTACTTCGAGACATCCGGAGATGGGTTTCGAGATATGTATTATTTCTATTATTCCTGGCCGGCTCAGGCTTCATGGATTTATCGTATTTGTCGAGGCGGAAGCAGACGGTTCGGCTCATGAACGGGCAGGCTATCGCCCCCAAGACACAATGTCGGGAAAACGGTCGTTTTCCTGACATGGAGTCTACAATGGTCGAAGAACTCACCAAGGAACAATTCTGCGCTCGGTTCGTAACCGAGATGCTGCGGATTGCAGGTCCGAAGGACAGCGAGGGACACTCCGTCGAAGACTACGCGAAGGATGCCGCGCCGACATACTTCGATGATCCCGACCAACGGGAAGCCGGACCTGAGGAATGTGCCCAGTCCGACTTTAGCTATTGGGAGTAACCCCCACGTTCGGCAAAGCGGACGCGCTCAACGCGCCCGCAAAACGTTCGTTTTCACGACATCCGTGAGTTAGTCCAATCTGATGAAAGAGGCAGACCTCTATTGACTCGCCTGCTTACTAACAAGAAGAAACGAGATACCTATGTATGGATGCAGTTTCAACACTGACCCTGCATCCATATATTATTATGAATTTCTAGCCTATTCGGCTTACACCATCTCGAAATATCTGGTCTTTAAGCTATGAACAAATATGCGCTGTCGCTTATGGTAGCTCCGTTCGAGAACGTAATGGTATCATGCGATGTTCCATCGGCTGAATGGATCGCCCAATGAGTATTATCAATTTTTTCGAAATGCGCACCGTCATAGATTGATCCGTATCCTCTAAACACAAGCTTATCCTGACTATCGAAATCAGTGATCGTATCGTTGCCAGAACCTTTTATGAATTCGAATGTATCAGATCTACTGCTTCCTGATGAATCAGCTGGATTTCGCGTTCCGCCAGAGAGAACATTATCTACTCCACGCTTATCAATAATGTAGTCATCAATAGCGCTGCCTATTACGTTCTCGACATTCTTGATTGTTCCGGATGCGCTCGGAATAATAAAATATTGGGACACAGCTCTAACAGATCCGGTATCTAGATCTGTTATAACTCGACCATAGCTGGATGTATATCCTATGTCGCTGAGGTCTACGGTATCTATTCCATTTCCACCATCAATAGATTTAATAACGTAGGCCTTGAACGTGTCAGCGTAATCTGAACCAATCACCCCGGTTATTCCCGATATACTATCGAGGTATTCACCAGATCTCACGGTTGTGTATTCGTAAAAGATTCCGCTCACAGCCTTTTCGTAAGTTATCACATCATTGCCGCCGCCGCCGACGTAAGAGTTATTCCCAACGTCATCGACAAACGTGTCATCGAACGCTGACCCTACAGCATTCTCGATACTACTCAGTCGATCATTATTAGTGCCGTCCCAGGTAATATCTGCGTCCATGTCGATAATTACGGAACGATCTGAGCTTCTATAGCTTACCGTGTCCCTGCCACCACCCCCAAAGATTAGATCTGCGCCGCCCGAGCCACCGTCGATCAGGTTATCAGCGTCATTCCCGTAGAGGATGTCATTGAACGAAGATCCTCGGATATTTTCGATATTCAAAATCGTGTCTACATCACGATCATCTCGACCTAAAAAATTGGCGAGATCAACAAAAATACCCTGAGAGGATTGCGCATAGGAAACTGTATCGATGCCGCCCTGCCCATCGATGATGTCTCGACCGCCACTGCCGCCGTCAAGCACATTATCTAAGCTGTTTCCAAGTAAAGTATCATTCCCAGCCGAACCGATGGCATTCTCGATATTAAAAAGCCGGTCGTTATTTGCTCCGTCCCATGTAAGAGAGTTATAAAAGTCGATCGTTACAGCACGGGAGGACGTGGCATAAGAAACTGTATCGCTTCCTGCTTTTCCGTCGATCGCGTCAGAGCCACCGTCGCCGCCGTCGAGCACATTGTCGGTTGAATCACCGATCAAAGTGTCGTTGAACGCAGATCCAATAGCATTCTCAATGCTGCTTAGTGAGTCGTTGTTGACGTCATCCCACGTTGATCTCGCGGTTAAATCAATCGTCACCCTTCGACTTGATGAAGCATAACTAACGGTGTCGCTTCCACCATTGCCGTTTATCTGATCGGCTCCACCATCGCCGCCGTCGAGCACATTATTGCCGTTGCTGCCGTTCAGCGTATCATTGAAGGATGACCCAAGCGCATTCTCGATGCTGCTGAGCCTGTCGTTGTTTTCACCGTCCCACGTAAGCTGCGCGTTGAGATCGATGATGGTGCCGCGTCGCGAAGAGGCGTAGCTGACAGTGTCGATCCCGCCGTTGCCGTCGATCTGATCGGCGCCGCCGGCGCCCCCGTCGAGCACATTGTTGCCGTTGCTGCCGTTCAGCGTATCGTTGAATGACGATCCAATCGCATTCTCGATGCTACTGAGCTTGTCGTTGTTTTCGCCATCCCACGTAATCTGCGCGTTAAGGTCGATGATGATGCCGCGCTGTGACGAGGCGTAGCTGACGGTATCCCTTCCACCCTTCCCATTAATAGTATCTGCGCCCCCGCTTCCTCCATCAATCGTATCATCATCTTCCGTACCATCGAGAACGTCATCGTAAACTGTTCCATTTATTACTGGCATTATTCTATCCTAGTAAGAGTTTTATTTATTTATGATCTGGGGCAAAAGATTCAGCGGCAGACATATCCATAACATCCATACTACGTTGCCGACAATATCCCGTTCGTTGATTTGGACTGTCGCATACACTGACCCAGCGTTTATGATTTGCCATCTGCATAACCGAACGCCTTACGGCGTAGATTATTCGGTCGTTTTTCCGACATTATCGCGGGGCTCAGTTCGAGCATCCTCAAACAGCTCCGTTTCTGTCGGGAAAATATGACTGGATTTCTATTGCGGATTAAACGCAGTGGAATCACTATCCCGACATGCTCGTCGGATATGCCCGCGTTTCCACTCTCGACCAAAACCTCGACCTGCAGCGCGACGCGCTGACACGTGCAGGCTGCGAACGCCTGTTCGAGGAGAAGAAGTCCGGCAAAGCCGGCACCAAGCGTCCCGAATTCGAAGCGGCCCTCGCCTACCTGCGGCCCACCGACGTGCTTGTAGTCTGGAAGCTCGATCGGCTTGGTCGCTCGCTGGTCGAGATGATGCGTACCATCGACAGCCTACGGGTGAAGGAGATCCACTTTCGCTCCCTGACCGAGCAGTTCGACAGCGACACGGCACACGGACGCTTTGCCCTGCAGATGCACGGCGCCATGGCGGAGTACTTCCTCGACCTCAACCGCGAGCGGACCATGGAAGGGCTGAAGGCCGCCCTCGCCCGGGGGCGCAAGGGCGGCCGACCCAAGAAGCTCACGCCAGCCGACATCGAGGTGGGTCGCGCCCTGCTGCACTCAGGCACCATCTCCATCGCGGCCATAGCCAAGCGCCTTGGGGTCAGCCGGGACACCTTTTACAGCTACTTTCCTCAGGCGAGGGCTCGCAGCCAGGCCGCCGTCGCTGCAGCACGGCCGGAACATGAGGCGGATCGCGCTAAAGTAGCCTCAGGATCGCTGGCATCAAAATTCTGAATGCCGGAAAGGAATATTCTTTTCTCGGTAGACCGTTGTGAATAATTCTACTTGATTTGTTTGATTGATCAGTTCTTAGAGAAAGGACACTCCGACCGAGAAAGATCCCACCATGGACGAGACCGCCCCGCAGATGTCCAGTGACTACATCGAGATGTCCGCCGACATCGTGTCAGCCTACGTCTCCAATAACTCGATCCCGTCGAGCGAGCTGGCCAATTTACTCGCCTCCGTGCATGCCGCTGTCAGTGGCCTTGCTGCCGGTGGAGCTGATGCTCCGGCGAAGGACGGAGTCGAGAAGGCGACACCGGCTCAGATCAAGAAGTCGATCACGCCCGATGCGCTGATCAGCTTCGAGGATGGCAAGCCATACAAGACGCTGCGCCGGCACCTCACGCTTCGTGGGCTTACCCCCGAGGCATACCGGGCCAAGCACGGTCTTTCTGCCGACTACCCAATGACCTCCGCCAGCTACTCGGCGCAGCGATCCGAACTCGCACGCTCCCTGGGGCTCGGCCACAGTCGGAAGGGCCAGACCAAGGCTTCGGCAAAGGTCGCGGATGCGGGGGATGTGATCTCTGAGGCCCCGGCCGATGCGAAGAAGAAGGCTGGACGACCGCGCAAGGCCGCGACTGCCGAATGAGACTTTGAAGGGGCGGTGGCTCCTCTGCCGCCGCCTCCAGACACGCAGGCGTGATGCCGAGCTAGCAGCTGATCCGCCGTCAGCCGGTGCTTGACGAGCTGCATACTGGCTTGAGTGGGAAACGCGCGCCGGACGTGCCAACGGCCAGCGGTATAGCCAAGGCTTCACTTTGTCCGCTCGCTTTCAACCCGCCCGCTCGTATCTTTCGAGAACGACGATTGTCGGAAGTTACAGCACACGCGGATAAGCGTAACTGAAATCCGCAATCCCTGAAACACTGAAGATAGGAAAACCGGGCTTCGAACTTTCAGCCTTGCGCGAACCCCTACAGTCATGGTTTCCGAGCTTCAGGCCGTCAGCGTTTCCTTAAGGCCGGAACCGCAGGATGCCCGAGACCCTGAAGCCCCGACGCGGGACGCACCCCTTATGCATGTGATCCTTGTCGCTACACAGAAGGGAGGCGCGGGCAAATCCACGATCTGCGCTCACTTCGGAGCCTTGGCCGAGCAGCATGGCAAGACGCTCTTGGTCGACGCCGACCCGCAAGGCTCGCTCACTGATTGGTACACGAGCCGGCAGGCCGCGACGCCCCTCCTAGTTCAGGCCGACGCAACCAGCATCGGGCCAATCCTAGACACGGCAGCGGACGAGGGTGTCGCCTGGGTCATCATCGATAGTGCCCCGCACAACGCGCCCTTGATGGCCTCGCTTATGAGCCGTGCCAGTGTGACCGTCGTTCCCGTGCGCCCCGGCCCCTTCGACCTCAAGGCCGCGCACAAGACGTTAGACATGGCCCGCGCGCTGAAGGCGCCGATCGCCTGCATCATCAACGCGGCGCCGCCGATCACGCGCGAGAACGAACCGAGCGTCGTTGCGGAGGCCCGCATGGTCCTGACCAGCATGGGCGCTCCCGTCCTTGCCGGCCAGGTATCCCAGCGCGCCAGCTTCTCGCACGCCCTCATCACCGGGCAGAGCGTGACGGAGTATGACCCCGACAGCCGAGCAGCAGCGGAGATCGCGGCCATGTGGTCCGCCGTCACGAAGCTGGCCGAGACCTTCCCCCGGAAATCCTGATCCCCTGAAACACTGAGATCCTGAGAGCCCGAACGATGGCGGCACCCAAGCGGCCCACCCTCACCCATCTTGCCGTCCCGAAGGCCGCCCAGCCGGCGCCTCAGGCCGAGGCTACATCCGCGCCAGCGCCGACCGCCGATGCGACCACCCATGCAGCGCCCCCGGCCGGCAAGCGCGTCCCAACCCCGCGCCGAGCGCCCCAGGACATGAAGACGGTCCAGGTCCGCATCAACAAGCGCGGATGGATGACGCTGCGCAACCTCGCGTCCGATCGGGACATGAGCCTTGAGGCCCTTATGGTCGAGGCGCTGAATGATACCCTGTTGAAGCATCAGCAACCGCCCATCGTGGAGCGCCGCACAGGCGAGCGCGGAACCGAAGGCATCGAGGCAGAGTAAACGCAGAAAGGGCGCAGCCATCGCCGCGCCCCTACTCCCTATCTCGTCAATCACTGAAAAGTGAATTTCGGCGTTTCAGGGGTTCAGGCTTTCAGCGCGGCCGACGCCGAGGGCGAAGCCGGTCCTGCGCCCGGTCGAGATCCGCAAGGGCGCCATCCACCCGTGCGAGCCAGCGCCTTGCCGCGCTCGCATCGCCGCGCGCATTGGCCCGAGCGAGCCCGGCCGCGATCCGGCGCAGGCGCCACATCTCGAAACTCATCCAAGCAAGGCCGACCACAGAAGGGACGGGCGCCGCCTGGGGGATGGCAGGAACGACACGCATCAGCAGGCCACCACGTAGAGCGCAACGAGGATGGTTGCCGTGATGACGTTCCCGCGTCCGGCTTCGTGTCCGGCTTCCGTCAGGAGCCTACACCGAATGCGCTTGAGGCGGCCGAGGCCACGTGCGACGGCGGGCAGTCCGAACGCCAGGGCGGCGCGCATCGTGAGGCGGGTTTTCATCGGTCGATGTCCTGCATGCTGGAGATTGGGCCGACGTCCTCGCCGCCCGAGATGTACGCATCGAGATCGACGGCCCGGATGAACGTCAGGCCGTCGCACTTCTTGGCGGGGATCTTCCCGGCCGCGATGAGTTGGTAGAGCTTCGCCCGCCCGATCCCGATGGCCTCGGCGGCATCGTTGATGCGGTAGGCGATGGGCGCTGGCTTCTCGCGGATCAGGGGCCGGCGCTTGCTCTCGGTCGGGAAGGTCTTGGTCTTCGGCACGATGTCCTCCTGCCTTTGCGGCGCTCGATCAGGGCGCCCTTCAACGGGCGGAGTCCTGTTCGATGTCGGAGGATGAACCGCGCAGCCAAACGATCTGCGAGGCATGGCCCTCAGGGGCGCCAAGGGACGGTTCGGCGTCGGCGCCGTCCTCCCGCTCAACGTCCCCCTCGATCTGGTCGAGGAGGGCAATCAGCCGGTCGGCGGTGTCGAGGGCAGCTTGCGCCGCTTCCTCGATCTGGCGACGGACATCAGCCGGGGAGGGGGCCAGCGGCGCCGCAGGGGCGCTTGCCGGGCGGCGCGGGACGAAGGAGAGGACGTTGCTCATCGGGTCAGGCCCCGGCCTTTCCGCCGGCCTCAAGGACCGCAGAGGACGCAGCGACCATGTACCGGGTGCGAGCCAAATCGAGTGCTTTGCCCCACCCCTCCAGAGTTACCTGAGCGCCATCCAGAGCGCGGTACATGCCTTCCGGAGTCGCGTCGTTCTTCTGACCGGCGTCGCTGATGAAGGCGATCATCTCGGCTTTCCCCATCCTCAGAAGGCGGTCCATGAGCAGCAGACCCCAGATCTGTTCTTGGATCCTGTTCCCCCATTCCGTAGGCGAGAGGATCGGGTCATCAAACTCGTAGGCGTCGAAAGAGAGAGTTGCCGCGCTTTCCAGGGTGGCCGGCTCATCGCTTTGAGGTATCGAGGCCGGCGCGGTCCTATCCTCCTCGCCGGTCGGCGAGGCGGGGACCAGCGACGACACTTCCCGCAGCACCGCGAAGGTGAGCCTGTCCCGGTCGTCCAATTCCACGTCGAAATCCAGGGCCTCGCCTTCGAGGTCAGCCAGAAGCATCCGTGCCTTGGCCGCGAGGTCCCCGAGTGTGATGGAGGGCTCTACGGTCGCCCGAGCCCAAACCGCATCGGACTTCCCCGCCTCACTATCGAGCCGGTCGTCATCCCAAATCTCAGCCTTCGAGGTTTCGTTGATCCACTCGACGTGCCCGATGGCCCAATCGCATGCCAGCCCGAGGGAGGTCGGCGCGCTACCTTGGACCGCAGCCGGCGCTGCTTCCTGAGCCTTCGCAAGCGCCTCCAAGATGTCGAGATGCAGAGAAGCCCTGTGTGCCTGCCGGCGAGCGTGGCGCTCATCCTCAGGCACATCATCGGTGATGAAGGCGCACCGCCGGGCGTACTCGGCTTGGGCCAAGTCCAGAAGGCGGACGCCCTCTGCGTGGATGACGCCACGGATGTTCATGAAGCTCATCGGCTTGTCGAACGGGTACGGCACGAAGCCGTCGGGACACGTCGTGCCCTCAAACGGGTCAGCGGGCTTGCGCCTCATCACCCGCGCCGCCGTGGCCTTCAGGCTGGCGGCACGCTGTTTCAGGGAAGGGCGATCAGCAGCCCGGCGGAACGGATTGGACAGCTTGAGAGAGGGCACGCGCGGCGCTCCTATGGTCGGACAGGATTGAAAGGGAGGGCGCGGCAGCAGGCGGCTACCGCAGCGAGGGCGGCAGCGTCAGATCAGGGCGCTCTGCGCGATCAGGTTCGTAACGGCCTGCTCGTCATCGGAGATCGGCACGCCCTGGCTCTTGAAGAACTCAACAGCGAACCGGGCCAGTTCGCGGCATCCAGCAGCGGTGTGCGGCACCGTCTTGAGGATCGTGCCATCGACGTGAGCCCACATCTCTCCGAGCAGCGCATTCCGGGCCACGAAGCGGGGATCATTATCATCCGCATCAGCGGACGCAGCGAATGCAGCTTCGACCTCACGCAGACGGCGACAGCCCTCCTCGATCATGGGCAGGATCGGATCGGCAACGGGTGTAAGGATGCCCCGCTTGGCATTCAGCAGATCCGCAGCGATGGACCGGGCGAAGTCGGCGATCCCCTCGTAATCCTCCATGGTCAGCATCGCCTTGGCCTTGGCCTTCAGTCCGGCGAGACTTTCGGCGCGTTCCCGCACCAGCACCGACAGAACCGCGCCGCGCTCCTCATCCAGCCCCTGAAAGCCGGGCACATCAAAGGCGTCGCGCGGGTCGTCCTTCAGGAGGACACGGGTTGCAGCGTCGAGCCGTTGCAGATCCCCGCAGGCCGTCACCAGCACCCCATCCAGCGCGGGCCAGCCATAAGGTACGTCTGGGCGCTTGCCGTTATCCTGAGCCGAGACGGGGTCCAGGTGGTCGCGCTCGTTCAGGTCTTCGCGCCAAGCCACCCCCACCATGTCGAGCACATCAACGGCGCGGGACGCGGCCGATGCCGAGAGCGTGGACCGGCCGGGATAGCGATCTGAATGCGGAAAATGGAACCGCTCGGCCGCGTTGCACGACAGCACGAACTTGTCCGCGTCAGTGCCCCGGTGCGGGTAAAGCTCCGCGCATACGAGGCGGCGCTCCATGTGCAGCCACGAGGCGTAGTTCACGAGGGCAATGCGATCGACTGCCGGCACCGTGGCGGGCGGCCCCTTGGCGATGACGCGGGAGACGGCAAAAGCCATTTTGGCTCTGGCCTTGGTGGCGGTCAGCCGCTCACGCAGCGAGGGGCGAGGAGCGTCGCGCTTGGCAAGTCGGGCAAAGGGATTGCACATTTCAGGTTATCCATTTTTCAGAGTTTCAGGGTTTCAGAGATTAAGGGTCTGAGGAGCTAGGCCAGCGTTGCGAGGCCGATGACGACGAGGCCGCCGCAGATCAGGGACAGGGCAGCAATGGCCTCGCCCAGGCCGCTCAGGAGGCGCAGGGTCGGCGCGAGTGGAGCGCGGGCCGGCTCGACGGGCAGGAAGTCCAGGCGCAGGTACAGCGCCAGATCCGAGGCGCGGGCGAGCACTGCCGCATCCGTGATGCCGTCGTGCTGGATGTGCCAGCGCAGATGCCGGAGCAGGGCCAGGGAGCCGAACTGCGTCGCGCAGGGCGTGGCGAGAAGGCGGGCGAGGGCGCCTTCCATCTCGACGTGACGGCGCGCCACCAGGGCGTCAGAGGCGCACTGCCAGACGCTCCAAGCCTCGTCGTGGTGGTCGATGGCCGCGAGGATGGGGTCAGCGTGGAACGGGACGTGTTCGATGATCTGGGCGTGCGAGGTCGTTGCCATAACCGGGGCTCCGGGGCTTGGATTGGTCAGCGATGGGGAGGGGACGGTGCCGAGTGCGCGAGGCGCCTAGTCGGCCGGTATGGGCAGCGAGGGCGACAGAGAGGCCCAGGCGGCACGATCCAGCGGATAGGCGCCGGGACGGGCGAAGACCTCGCGCAGGCGGCGCTGGGCAGCGCGAGAGGCGCCGCGCACGTTCACCGGATCGGCGTGGCTCACGCGGTTCGCGTAGTACCGGACGAGGGCGACGGCTTCGGCCCGCGTCGTGGGCGTCAGACCGTGCAGGTTCACCCGAGCCTCGAAACGAACCCGAGCCGTAGCGATCCGCTCCGCGCGCCATTCAGGGTTCAGGACCCCGCCGGGCCTGCGGGAAGCCGAGATTAACCCGGCCGCGCGGTACGCCGTGTCCGCAGCTTCAGCGAGACGGATCGCGGCCAGCATCGGATCGGGCGGCATCGCCATGCTCGCGCGCAGGAAGGGGCTAAGGAGGAGGGCGCCGCCGAACAGCGAACGGCGGGTCAGGGCGTGAGCGGTCATCGCGCCAGCCCTGCGTTGAGAGCCCAGGCAGGATGGTCACCGTCCGGCCCGTACAAGTCAGGCAGCAGCGCCCAGAGACGCGGCGTGATGGTGTTGAGGAGCTTGCTGTTCACGTCGCCGGCTGCGGACCTCAAGGCGTCGTCGTGGAACTGGTCCGCCTCGGCCATGTCGTCGCCATGGACGTACTCGGCGAGCGCCATGCCGATGATGGCGGCGCCGATTTCAGCTTGGGTCGCGGGGGAGAGCAGGTGCCACGCCTGAGCCGGGGTGAACGGCAGGGGAAGCTGCGCCCAGAGAGCAGCATGGTCCGACAGGCGGTCGCTGTCGTCGCCGCGCAAGGTCGGAGCCACCGCCGGGGCGGCTTCCGAAGCCGGAAGGTTGCCGACGACAACAGCGGCGAGGGCGGCGCTGATGACGTGACGGCGGGGAAGAGAGTTGGACATCTCGGCCCCCTCAGTGCGCGGCGGCAAGGCGAGCGGCGCGAGCCATGGCCCAAGCCTGCTTCATGGCAGCACCGATCAGGGCGCGGTGGGAGCGGCCGAGGACGGCAGCGCACTCCTCGCGGGCGATGGCGTTCGCCAATACCATGATGGCGCTGCGGTCGTAGCCGAGAGCAGAAAACAGAGGGCGGGACTTGGCGACCGCGAGAGCGGCCTTGGCCTCGCTATAGAGGCGGATGCCTTCCTTGCGGGCTTCCTCACGGGCGATCCGCTCAGCCAGGTTGGCAGCCGGGGCAACGAACGTGCGGTCATTGCGCATGTCGCGGGTGGCAGCGGTCCAGGAGATCGTGCGGTTGAGGGACATTGGCAGGTTTCCGGTTTCATGCTTATATGCACAGATAACCGGAGAGTGGTCAACACGTTTCCGGCAACCCTTGCATAAAAACGGAAACAATGTTGACCAGAGAGCAATGTCGGGCAGGCCGCGCCATGCTGGACTGGAGCAGGGGTGACCTTGCGCGTGAGAGCGGCCTGTCTGAGCGCACCATCACCGATTTCGAGCGAGGAGCCCGCGAACCGCACGACAACAATAAGCGCGCAATGAGCAGTGCCATGGAAGCTGCCGGCCTTGAGTTCATCCCAGCAAATGGGGGAGGGGCAGGCATCCGCTTCCGAGAGAACCCCTCTGCCGACTCGACCTTGGTCGCCCCATAAAAAGGGCCCCCTTTTTTATTCGGAAATGGGGGCGCCCCTTGGGAAAGGGGCCGAGTCTAGCGACCCCTAAAAGGCCCCTTTTCGGGGCGCACCCCGCATCGGGAGGAGCAATGACTGCAGACGCAGACGCTTTGCTTGCCTCTGGCCGTGGCCATTTCTTCGCTGCCGATCAGCGATGCGTCGAGGCCACCAGCCTTGAGTTCATCCCAGCGAACGAGGGAGGGACCAGCATCCAGTTCCGTGAGAGGAAGGCATGATCAGCAGGCCCAGAAAGCGACGTTGGCGCGCCTTATCAGGACTGCTTCTCTTAGCCCCTTGGTCATGGACGGCTGTCCAAGCCGGCACGCCTGTTGAGGAAGCGCGTCGCTGCGATCGCGTTCTTGATGCTCTATGGTCAGAGCAGGTTGATGATGTGATTGATCCTATCGGGGACGGAGCGAAATTGTCTGAGGATGAACGAAGGCGATTTATTCAGTCCAATAAGCGGATCGCGCAAATGCTTCTTCACTCGCCTTTGGGGCGGCCGATCTCGCGAAGCGGACTTCCGGATGCTCAAGTTTCTGGAACAGAAGTCGTTTTAAGGCGGGAAGCTTGGCTCTGGGCTAAGGACCTAAAAATCTGGATCGGATGTGTTCGTTATCGAGTGGACAATGGCTGGAGCACTCAAGTTCATTATTCTCCAGAACTTTCCGAGGTTACAATGGAACTAGAACGCCGCGCACGCTCTCGGTCGAAGGCAAGTGACTAAGAACAAGGTGATTTTTTATGTTGACGGCAGTCCGGGCCGCCTCGATGCCGCGGTCAATGCTCTGAGTGAGACCAACGAGGCGGACAGCTTCGCGGATTGGTCATGAAGAGCGTTATCCCGCTTCCACCCGCCCGCCTTCTCCGGCTGGCTGATGCGGCAGCGTTCTGCTCGCTCACCGTCTCGGTGTTCGAGCGGGCGTGTCCAGTCGCCCCGATCAACCTGTCACCGGACGGGCGGGACGATCGCCGGCTCCTCCGCTACGACGTTCGAGCCCTTCACGAATGGATCGACTTGCTGAGCGGTCGTGCGGCGGGCATGCCAGAATACTGAGACTGGCTGGCCGAGTTCGACCCCTGATGAGTAGAAATCACTTACGCACAGTAAGCGTTAAAAAAACGATCCCGTGATCCGTGCTTGATAATTTTACTCAAATGTCCGATCTGGTAGGCGCGGGGGCGCGAAATCGAATAGTAGCATGTCAGACAACACAGAACATAAAACCGCCAACTTCATCGACCTCGCTGGCGATATCGTCTGCGCGTATGTGTCGAATAATTCGGTTCCAGTGGCCGAACTCCCAAGCCTCGTGCACAGCGTTCACGCTGCTCTAGCAGGTCTTGCCAGCGGCGCGGTTCAAACCGCCACAGACGATATCCACGAGAAGCCGACCGCCGCTCAAATCCGCAAGTCGGTGGCGCCGGACGGCATCGTCAGCTTCCTAGACGGTAAGACCTACAAGACCATGAAGCGCCATCTGACTGGCCATGGCCTTGATCCTCAGAGCTACCGCCAGCGTTTCGGCCTCCCCGCCGACTACCCGATGGTCGCCCCGAGCTACGCCGCGCAGCGCTCAGCTCTGGCGAAGTCCATCGGTCTTGGCCGGGTCGCCGATCGTGGCGAAGAAGCGAAGCCCAAGGGCACGGGCCACAACAGGGCTGCGTAGCTTCCTTCGTTAGCGTCGCGGCTACATAGAGCCGCTGCGCCGGTTCCACGATGGGGGAGCCCGACATGACTCGGCCGGAGCCAACGCTCGAAGCCTAAGTTCAACTTAGCCCCAGGATCGCATCACGCGCGGTGCAGGAACCGTCCGACCGTCGCCGCCAACTTCGGCCGGCGCGGGTGCCTCGGCGGCGTTCAGACGGCCCTGCATGCCCTTCCCTGTCTTGAAGGTCAGGACCCGCTTGTCGGCCACCGGCACGGCCTCGCCGGTCTTCGGGTTGCGTCCCGTGCGAGCCTCGCGCGCCTTCACCGCGAACGCGCCGAACCCACGAAGCTCAACCCGATCACCGGCCACCAGCGCTTCCGAGATCCGGTTTAGGATGGCGTTCACTACCGCCTCGACGTCTCGCTCGTAGAGGTACGGGTTCTGCTCTGCGATGCGGAGGATCAGTTCGGACTTGGTCATGGGCCGGGGTGAGACCCGATCCGGGCGAGTGAGGCAAGGGCCGCCAATGCGAGTGGCTGCTCTCGACCCCTTCTCGGATGTTCGTCTGATTGCAATCGAACCCGTGCTCATTCCCATCGTTGTCGCAAGAGAATGGGTGCCATCATCGTCATTGCTTTGTCTGCCGGTGGCCTCGCTCCGCTCAGGCAGATCGTTGAGGCTTTGCCGCCCACCTGCCGCGCCTCCGTCTTCATCGTCCAGCACGTCGGGGCGAATCCGAGCGTCCTTCCCGAGATCCTCAGTTGGCGCGGTAGGCTTCCGGCAGCCTTCGGACGACACGGCGAGATCATTGAGCGTGGTCGGGTCTACGTTGCACCATCCGACCACCATATGCGGTTGGGCTTCGGCACGATCCTTCTGGATCGGGAGATCAAAGTGCACTTCACGCGTCCGGCCGCCGACCCCCTGTTCGTCTCAGCGGCCGAAACCTACGGCGCACGCGTCGTTGGGATTGTGCTGAGCGGCGCCAACAGCGACGGGGCCGAGGGCCTTCGGATGATCACGGCGCGCGGTGGTCTTAGCTTGGTCCAGCATCCTGACGAAGCCAAATACCCCGATATGCCGCTAGCGGGGCTGAAGCGCGATCACCCCGAGGGAGCGCTCACTGCCGCTCAACTTGCCGAGCGGATCATTGCGCACTGTGCCTGCAACGATTGAGAGAGCAGCGAAGGCGAATGTCCACTTCCCCCGCGTGCCGGACCCAGCGAGTGGATGCAGCCCGTCAGATCTCGCTTTCAGGTCTCGCATTCCCGATTTCGCCCCACACCCCGGCGACGCGCTTGAGGCACGGCTAACCAGCCTCGGGCATCCTGCCGGCGAGCCAAGTTGCGTACCGGCTCAGCGTGAGATGAACGATCCTACCCCGTCAGTCCCGTGAGCAGATCGGGCGGCGGGGGCTGCTTCATGCAGGAGGAGGACGATGGATCTGCGTGATGCCATCGGCAGCCAGCGCGTCGGGCGCTATTGGCTTTGGAGCGAGGCAGAAATTGCGCTTCTCCGGTCTGGGCAGCCAATTCCGCATCGAACAGCGCGCGCTTGTAAATACAAGCGGCTCGATCTTGGTATTCGCATAAGGCCCATAAAGTACCTTTCCAAAAATCCCTACAAGCCTCCTAAGCAGGTTTTAGGGGATATACCCTGGCCATCCTGGTGGCGGCGAGCACATTTAATGCGCGTGGAGGGATACAGCCCTTTAGAAATTGCCCGGATATTGATCAAAGACATAAAAGCTGTACGGGCCGCTCTCTATCCAAGCGAGCGCGAGAAGCGGCGGCAACGAAATTTGCGCTTGAGGCAAAAGGTTGAATGCCGTGCCAAACAGCAAGAACGAGATAAGGCTAGAGAGCACGATCGCGAGAAAGACAAGCTGCGGAGTATCGCGCGGTTTGAGTGGCGTGCTGCGGGCGGCGATCCTCGTGCGCTGGAGCGCTTTTACCGGGCCTACGACTGCCTCTAAATAGAGAACAAGCCGCCCGAACTGCTTACCGCTGGCATCGGGTGCAAGGCCCCTCCCTAACGAGACATCGGCACTTCATCCCATTTTGATGCCGTGCAAGAGTGGCACGCTTGAAGACCGGCTAACCAGCCTCGGGCATCCTGCCGGCGAGCCAAGTTGCGTACCGGCTCAGCGTGAGATGAACGATCCTACCCTGCCGGTCCCGTGATCAGATCGGGCGGCGGGGGGCAGCTTCATTAAACATTAACCATACGATCCTCATCTGAGGTCATACCGCTCCTGCTGCTCTCGCTGGATCGGATGCGGCCAAAATGCCGGGATGGGGTGACGCCGGATGTACGCGCACCTTGTCTCAGCGTCCGTGGTCGTTGATGTTTTCAGCGACGGCTCAAGCTTAACGGTTTGTTGCCGATGTCCCTTCAGGGTGCCTCAACCTTTGAAGGAGCTTTCCGATGCGTGTGCTGCTGATCGAGGACGATGCCTCCGTCGCTGCCAGCATCGAATTGATGCTCAAGTCCGAGAGCTTCAACACCTACACCACGGATCTCGGCGAGGAGGGGATCGACCTCGGCAAGCTGTATGATTACGACATCATCCTGCTCGACCTGACGCTGCCCGATATCTCGGGCTACGAGGTGCTGCGCAGCTTGCGCGTCGCCAAGGTCAAGACGCCGATCCTGATCCTCTCCGGGTTGGCCGGCATCGAGGACAAGGTGAAGGGCCTCGGCTTCGGGGCCGACGACTATCTCACCAAGCCCTTCCACAAGGACGAGCTCGTCGCCCGCATCCACGCCATCGTGCGCCGCTCGCAGGGCCACGCCCAGTCGGTGATCACCACCGGCGACCTCATCGTGAACCTCGATGAGAAGACCACCACCATCGCCGGCGCGCGCGTCCATCTCACCGGCAAGGAGTACCAGATCCTGGAGCTCCTCGCCCTGCGCAAGGGCACGACGCTGACGAAGGAGATGTTCCTCAACCACCTCTACGGCGGCATGGACGAGCCCGAGCTGAAGATCATCGACGTGTTCATCTGCAAGCTGCGCCGGAAGCTCGCCAATGCCTCGGGCGGCAAGAACTACATCGAGACCGTCTGGGGCCGCGGCTACGTGCTACACGACGGCGTGTCCGCGATGCGCGCCATGGCGGGATGATCCGAGCGTCCCTCGGATTGCGGGCTGCGATGGCGGTCCGGCGTTGGTCCGCGAACATCGAGGCCGAACCCGACAGACTACGATTTCTGAACCGGCGGACTGTTCTCGTGGAACCACCCGTCGCGACGTGTGTTAACCCGCTCGGTTACTAAGATGTAAATCTTCAATTGTTGTTAGTCTATTCGGGTCGATATCGATCTATCATGTGTGTTGCTCAAATGCACTAGAGCTCAGCCAGGCTCTCACGGTAGAACCGCTTCACACCGCACCGAGAGTGCGCCTCTGGTTCCCGGCAGTTCTGACATGATCAAGACGCTCATCCTCGCCAGCGCCGCCACCGCGCTCCTGGCGGGCGCCGCCTCGGCCGCCGACCTTCCGCGCCGCGCGGCGCCCCCGGTGTTCGTGCCGGTGCCGGTGTTCACCTGGACCGGCTTCTACGCCGGTTTCAACGCCGGCTACGGCTTCGGTACGGGCAACGACAACAAGGGCCCGACCACCATCGTTGCCAATGCGCCGATCTTCCTCGGCACCGCCGCCAGCGGTCCACCCGGTGCGGAAGTCGTTGCGGCAACGATTTCGGCCTGCCCAACAGCAGCCGCAACGACTTCCGCACCGGGTGGACCGCTGGCGGCGGCATCGAATACGCCCTGCCGACCGACTCGTTCCTGAACTTCTTCAAGTCC
>NZ_JAKSYI010000033.1 GCF_022829285.1 Methylobacterium sp. J-078 | reverse complement strand
AACCACACGGATCGATTAGAAACCGCCGGGCGTCCAGGACGCACTTGCCGCACATAGGCGTAGCCGCTGCCACTTCACGCCGACCTCGTCCTAATGGCTTAACGCCGTGGAGAGGATTCTTCACTGCCCTGCCCCGTCCCGGTCCACGGCCGGCCACCTCCCCCGCCGCCGTCGACCTGCAGGCTCCGATCAACCGCTACCCAGCCCAGCACAACCCTACCCCAAAGCCCTTAATCTGGACTAAACCCGCCTCTGCAATCTTCGAAGCCCTCAGCCGAGCTCCTGAACCATCCGTCTGAGTCAGAGCACTAGCGGCAGGGCAACGCGGTCGCGGTGTCGGCGACCAGACCCGCCGTGTCGCGCAGGCTCTCGGGCTGGTTCGGGTCCAGCGACACCGCCTCCGCTTCCCGATGCAGGCGATCGTTGCAGGCACAGGTGGCGATCTGACCGCGCGGGGGCGAGCACCTGTCGTGGTGCATGCAGGCCACGTCCAGGGCATCGATCGGCGGACGCGGGCTCCGGTTTCCGGGGCCGCAGTAATTGCCGTGAATGAGGAAGGTGCCGCGCTCGGTATCGACGAACGGCATCTCCTGGGCTCGAGCTGAGATGGTCAGAGTGCTTGCCAGAAGCGCCGCCAATGCTGTGTTCGTCAGCAGGGCGCGGGCTCCCTGATAGAGCGTGTCGGTATTCATCGTGAAAGCCTCGTCCTCGTGACCCGTCGCGCCCTCGCGAACGAAGATGGTGCAGCTTGGCCAAGTGCCAAGCACCCTATCGTCCCATCGTGATGGTTCCGCGACGACGCCCTGATCAGGCCGTGATCATCCCGCGCGTCGGGCGATCCTGGTCCCGACCGCTCGGGCGCCCCGGGACATCGGGGCGGATCCTGGATGAATCTTCCGGCCGACCGTGTCGGTGTGCCAGCGCAACCCGCCGCTCACGCGCGAGACAATCTCCGGCGATCGCGCGGCCGGAGGCTGCCGCACCCGCGCCATCCACACTGTTAACCTTTTCTTAACCCGCCGATTGCCGTGCAACGTCTGCCATGGGACATTCGTTAACAGAAGCTTAACGGGACCAGCGGCGGTCATGCGGTACGGAATTTCCCAGCGTTTCCCGACCCTCAAGGGCCGTCTCGCCGCCCTCGGCGGGGCCGTGCTCCTCGCAGGCCTCACCCTGGCGCCGGGCGCCGGCGCGCAGACCCTGGCGTCCCTGCCCACGGTGCCGAGCACCATCACGGCCGGTGCGCCGGCCCGGGCGATCGCCGCCTGGGTGGATTTCTGCCAGAGCTACGCCGCCGAATGCGCCGTGGACACCGCCGAGCCGGCGCAGATCACCCTCACCCCCGCCACCTGGAACACCATCGTGTCGGTGAACCGCCGGGTGAACAAGTCCCTGCGGGCCGTCACCGACATGGAGCACCTGAACGTCGCTGACCGCTGGGACCTGGCCGAGGACGGGTCGGGCGACTGCGAGGACTTCCAGCTTCTCAAGCGCAAGTTCCTGGCCGAGGCCGGCCTGCCGCGCCGGGCGATGCGCATGACCGTCGTCATCGACGAGAAGGGCGAGGGCCACGCCGTCCTGACCCTGATCACCGACCGGGGCGACATCGTCCTCGACAACAAGACGAGCGCCGTGCTCCCCTGGCGCCAGACCGGCTACACCTTCATCAAGCGCGAGAGCCAGAGCACGGTCGGCTGGGTCTCCCTCGGCCGCGCCACCTCGCCCGTGACGACCGCCAACCGCTGAGCGTCCCGGAACGGGACTGGGGACAAATGCACGCTTTAAGGCCCAGTTAAGCCTGGCCGCGCGAGGGTGACGGGGTTCGGGAAGCCTCGCCATGACGATCCGCGACCGCGCCTTGCCCGCGCTCTCAGTCCTCTGTCTGATCCTGTTCTCGGGCAGCGCCTCGGCCGAGGGGCAACCGGGCGTGGCGGACCGGCACGTGGCCTGGCGCGCCTGCCTGCACCGGAACTTCGCCCTCCAGGTCGCCCTCTCCAGCCGGGTCATCGCGGCGGATTCGGCCTTGCGGGCCTGCCGCCCGAGCGAGCAGGCCTATCTCGCCGCGCTCTCCACATCACCCTTGGTCGACGGCGACGACGTCGCCCGCGTCCGCCCGGCCCTGATCCTGCGGGCGAAGGGCTGGCTCCTCGACGGCGGTGCCACCCGCCCGCTCTGACGCGCCCCCCGGATCAGCCGAACGACTTGCGCGGGTCGAAGGCGTCGCGCACGGCCTCGCCGGCGAAGACCAGCAGGCTCAACATCACCGCCACCACGAAGAACCCGGTCAGCCCGAGCCAGGGCGCCTGGATGTTGTCCTTGCCCTGGGCCAGGAGCTCGCCCAGCGAGGCCGAGCCTGGAGGCAGACCGAAGCCGAGGAAGTCCAGTGAGGTCAGCGTCCCGATCGACCCGTTGAGGATGAAGGGCAGGAACGTCAGCGTCGCCACCATGGCGTTGGGCAGGAGATGCCGGCTCATGATGCGGATGTTCGACAGGCCCAGGGCCCGGGCGGCGCGCACGTACTCGAAGTTTCGGGCACGCAGGAATTCGGCGCGCACGACGCCCACGAGGGACACCCACGAGAACAGCAGCAGGATGCCCAGCAGCACGAAGAAGCCCGGCTCGATGAAGGCCGAGATGATGATGATGAGGTAGAGGGTCGGGATACCACTCCAGACCTCGATGAAGCGCTGCAGGGCGAGATCGACCCAGCCGCCGAAATAGCCCTGCACCGCCCCGGCGGCGACGCCGATCACCGACGAAATCAGCGCCAGGATCAGCCCGAACAGCACCGAGATGCGAAAGCCGTAGATGATGCGTGCCAGCACGTCGCGGGTGGTGTTGTCGGTCCCGAGCCAGTGCGTCTCCAGCTCGGCGCAGGTCTTGCCCACGTTCTGGCACTGCGCCTCCGTCAGCATCCAGGTCGGCGGAGACGGGGAGGGGGTCGGCAGGCCGTCGATGATGGTGTCGTAGGAATAGGGGATCGGAGGCCAGATCGCCCAGCCGTTGTCGGCGATTTCCTTGCGCGTCTCCGCCGAGCGGTAGTTCGGCCGGGCGTAGAAGCCGCCGAACTTCTCGTCCGGATAGTCGATGACCACCGGGAACAGGATCTCGCCCTTGTAGGAGACCACCAGGGGCCGGTCGTTGGCGATGAACTCGGCGAACAGGCTCGCGACGAACAGGCCCGTGAAGATCAGGAACGACCAGTAGCCGAGCCGGTTACGCCGGAAATTGGCGAGCCGCCGCCGGTTGAGGGGGGACAGGCCGCGATGCGGCGGGGGCAGGGCGACCGCCAGGGCGGTGTCGGGACGCGCGACCTCGTTCATCGGGCGCCCCTCGTGCCGCCGTTCAGCCGTCGATGCGCGTCGCCGTGCCCTCGATCTCGTTGGGGCGCAGGCCGCCGTGGCGCTCGAGATGGCGCCGCAGCAGGCGCACGTTGCGGCGGTTGGCCTTGAAGGCCGCATCGAACAGGTCGCCCGCCAGCGGCACTGCGCCCAGCGCCCCGTCGGCCGCGATGTTCAGGGCCATCCGGGCGATGAGCCAACGCGGCGCCCCGAGCCGGCGCGCCTCCACCACGATGTAGGAAGCCAGCAGCATGCCGGCCACGTCCCCCACCACCGGCACGAGGCCGACCAGCGCGTCGAGACCTACGCGCCGGTTGATGCCCGGGATCACGAAGGCCGAGTCCATCAGGTGCGCGAACGCCTCCAGGCGCAGCAGCGTGGCCTCGCGGTCGTCCGCCTTCGGGCGGAAGCGGGTGGTGGCACCGGCGGTCTGGGTGAAGTCCATGGTCGGGCTCCGGGTGATGCGCGGCGTGATCATGAGCCGGGATGTGGCCCTGGCCGCGTGCGCCCGCAAGCGCCGCCCGCGCGAACCCGCCCATCAGGCCGCCTGCCGCGCGACGGTGGCGAGCCGATCGAGGGCCCGGTCAAGGACGTCGTCGGCCTTGGCGAAGCACAGTCGCACGAGGTGGCGCACGGAGGCGTCGGGGTAGAACGCGCTGATCGGGATCGCCGCGATGCCGTGCCGCCGCACCAGATCGTCACAGAATGCGACGTCGTCGTCGCAGCCCAGCGGCGCGAGGTCGACGTTGAGGAAGTAGGTGCCGTGGGAGGGCAGCACCCGGAAGCCCCGCGCGGCGAGGCCCGTCGCGAGGCGGTCGCGGGAGGCCGCGAAGCGCGCGCGCATGCCGGTGAAGTAGGCGTCGTCCTTGGCCAGCCCGTAGGCCACCGCCTCCTGCAGGGCGGGGGGCGTCGTGAAGGTGAGGAACTGGTGGGCATTGGCCACCACGCGCAGCAGCGCTGGCGCCGCCATCACGAAGCCGACTTTCCAGCCCGTGAGGCCGAAGATCTTGCCGGCCGAGCCGATCTTGACCGTCCGGTCGCGCATGCCGGGCAGCGCCATCAGGGGGATGTGCCGGGCGCCGTCGAAGACGATGTGCTCCCAGACCTCGTCGCAGATCGCCACGACGTCGTGGCGCGTGCAGAAGGACGCCAGAAGCGCCAGGTCCTCGCGGCCGAAGATCGTCGCGCTTGGGTTGAGAGGATTGTTCAGGACCACGAGCTTGGTCCGGTCCGAGAAGGCCTCCGCGAGGGCGTCCGCGTCGAGCCGGAAATGCGGCGGCTGAAGGGGCACGATGCGGGCGACGCCGCCGGCTCGGCGCACCAGCGGCAGGTAGGCGTCGTAGAGGGGCGCGAACAGCACGACCTCGTCGCCCGGCGCGATCAGGGCGAACAGGGCCGCGGCGATGGCCTCGGTGGCCCCCGAGGTGACCATCACCTCCGCCATAGGGTCGAGGTCCAGCCCCTGATGATGCGCGTAATGCGCCGCGATCGCCCGGCGCAGGTTGGGCAGGCCCATCATCGGCGGGTACTGGTTGTCGCCGTGCAGCACCGCCTCGGCGGCCCGGCGCCGGACATCCTCCGGTCCCGGATCGTCGGGGAAGCCCTGGCCCAGGTTGATCGCGCCGAGTTCGCGGGCAAGGCCCGACATCACCGTGAAGATGGTCGTCGGCAGATCGGCGAGGACGGGATTCATGGGGCGCGGGGGCTCGAGGGGTGACGCGGGCTCTGGCCGGGGTGGCGTAGCACGACGCCTCGCGGCCACGAAATGTGCGGCCTCGCACCCGGCCGCGCCGGCCAGGATCGTTGTCGACTGACGATTATTGACAATCATCAGCCATCACGTATTTCTGAGACACGGCTGGAGCGGTGATCGCCAGCGCGGGACTTCGCCCCCTCGTTCCGTTCACGTTGTCACCGCTCCGGTCCGTTCATGAAAAGGCCGTCGCTTCCCCCTGGCGACGGCCTTTTTCGCGTGCGCGCCGAACCGGTTTCCACAGGGGCCGCATCGGGCCGGCACCAGCCGTCCCGGTCCGCG
Source organism: Methylobacterium sp. J-078 (assembly GCF_022829285.1). Classification (GTDB taxonomy): domain Bacteria; phylum Pseudomonadota; class Alphaproteobacteria; order Rhizobiales; family Beijerinckiaceae; genus Methylobacterium. Next base: position 73,468 of record NZ_JAKSYI010000033.1, on the reverse strand, counting down.
CCCGCCAGCAACACGGGGGAAACCCGAAGGCCCCACTGGAGTCGCATTGGTCCCGCAGGACGAGTGCCATGCCGTGCCGCGTTCCCCTTGTCAGAGCCTCGTTCGTGCGCCTTCGCGCGTGCGAGACGCCGCGCCGCGCGTGCGCCGCGACCGCTTCGACGGGGTGCGACCTCGCTCGATGCTGTCGCTGACCGGTCGGCGGACTTATCTTGAGGACAATGCGGCAAGCCCGGTCGGCAGGGCCGGATGGGGGAGGGACCAGACTCGTTGGTCTCATGTGAGGATGCCGTGAGACATTCCAGCGCGTCACGCCGTTTCCGACACACCGCGATCGTCAGGCCATGAACGAAACCTCGCCCATCCGAACCGAGACCGCGCGGGAATATCCCGGCGCGATTCCGGCCGACACGCGCGCCGCGCCGCCCGTCCGCCGCCGCAGCCGGGCCGGCTTCTGGTTCGTCGTGCTCTTGGTCCTGGCGGGCGCGGGCTATGCCGGCTACCGCTACTATTTCGCGCCGAAATCCGGCACCCAGGTCGCCGCGACGCCCGGGCGCGGCAAGGGCGCGGGCGGCCGCGGCGGGCACGGCGAGCCGCCGCAAGCGGTTGGCATCGCCACGGTCGCGCCGGGCGACGTGCCGATCGTGCTGGCCGGCCTCGGCACCGTGACCCCGCTCGCCACCGTGACGGTGCGCTCGCAGATCAGCGGCTACCTCACCGAGATCGGCTTTCGCGAGGGCCAGACCGTGAAGAAGGGTGATTTCCTCGCCCAGATCGATTCCCGGCCCTACGAGGCCCAGCTCGCCCAGTACCAGGGCCAGCTCATGCGCGACCAGGCGCTGCTGCAGAACTCGAAGCTCGACCTCGCCCGCTTCCAGCGCCTCTCCCAGCAGGATTCGATCTCGAAGCAGAACGTCGACACGCAAGGGGCCCTCGTGAAGCAGAACGAGGGCACGGTGGCGGCCGACCAGGCCCTCGTCGACCAGCAGAAGCTCAACATCACCTACACCCGCATCGTCTCGCCGGTGGAGGGACGCGTGGGCCTGCGCCAGATCGACCAGGGCAACTACATCACCGCCGCCTCCACCAGCATCGTGGTGGTCACGCAGCTCCATCCGATCTCGGTGGTTTTCACCCTGCCGGAGGACGACGTCGCACGGGTGATGCGACGGGTGCGCGCGGGCGCGAAGCTCGCCGTGACGGCCTACGACCGGGGCGACACCAACGCCATCGCCACCGGCGTCCTCGACACGGTGGACAACCAGATCGACACCACCACCGGCACCGTGAAGCTGCGGGCGATCTTCGAGAACCAGGACGACGCGCTGTTCCCGAACCAGTTCGTCAACGCCAAGCTCACCGTCGACACCGTGCGCGCCGCGCCGATCGTCCCGACCGCGGCGATCCTGCGCGGCACGCCGGGCACCTACGTCTACCTCATGCAGGGCGACGACAAGGTCGTGGTCCGCCCGGTCAAGCTCGGCGAGGCGGACGGCCCGCGCACGGTGGTCACCGAGGGCCTGAGCAACGGCGACCGCGTGGTGGTCGACGGCACCGACCGCCTGCGGGACGGCGCGCCGGTGCGTGTCACCGAGGAGGGCGGGAAGGCTGTTCCTGCGCCTGTCCGGGGAGCCGCGGCCGACGGTTCCGCGATGCCCGCGGCGGCGGCCGTCAAGGAGGGGGAGAAGCCCGACGCGGCCAAGGCGGATGCGGTCGCGCCCGAGGGTCAGAAGCGCGAGCGCCGCCGGCAACGGCCCGCCGAGTGATGATACAGGCTCGAATCGCGATGGCCTCTCTGTCACGAAAGTGGAGCGCAAGTCCCCTCTCCCGGAAGGAGAGGGACAGGATGAGGTGTCTGGATTGTCCGGAGATGTCACACACCTCACCCCAACCCTCTCCTTCCAGGAGAGGGAGCCTGTCGCGCGCCTTAGAGGGACGAGGCCTCCTCGCGATGATCGATCCGAGGTGGTCTGGATTTCGAGACGTGCGGCCGAGTGAGTTTCTCGCCCGATGAACCCGTCCCGCCTGTTCATCCTGCGGCCGGTCGCCACCACGCTGTTCATGCTGGCGATCCTGCTCGTCGGCATGGTGTCGTACCTGAACCTGCCGGTCTCGGCCCTGCCGTCGGTGGATTATCCCACGATCCAGATCCAGACCTTCTATCCGGGCGCCAGCCCGGAGGTGATGACCTCGGCGGTGACGGCACCCCTGGAGCGGCAGTTCGGCCAACTCGCCAACCTGAACCAGATGACCTCGCAGAGCTCGGCGGGCGCCTCGGTCATCACCCTGCAGTTCAGCCTGGATCTGCCCCTCGACATCGCCGAGCAGCAGGTCCAGGCCGCGATCAACGCGGCCGGCAACCTCCTGCCCTCCGACCTGCCGGCTCCCCCGATCTACGCCAAGGTCAACCCCGCCGACGCGCCGATCCTGACGCTCGCGCTCACCTCCAAGACCCTGCCGCTGACGGAAGTGCGGGATCTCGCCGAGACGCGGCTGGCGCAGAAGATCTCCCAGGTGGCGGGCGTCGGTCTCGTCAGCACCGGCGGCGGGCAGCGCCCCGCCGTGCGCATCCGCTTCAATGCCCGCGCGCTCGCCGCGTACGGCCTCAACATCGACGACCTGCGCACGACGATCACCAACCTCAACGTCAACACGCCCAAGGGCACCATCGACGGCCCGACGCAGTCCTATTCCATCAATGCCAACGACCAGATCCGCGATCCGAAGGCCTATGACGACGCGATCATCGCCTACAAGAGCGGCGCGCCCGTCCGCCTCTCGGACGTGGCCGACGTGGTCAACGGCCCCGAGAACACCAAGCTCGGCGCCTGGATGGACGAGACGCCGGCCGTCATCCTGAACATCCAGCGCCAACCCGGCGCCAACGTCATCAGCACCGTCGACAAGATCAAGGCGCTGCTGCCCCAGCTCCAGGCGACCCTGCCGGCCGCCATCACGGTGACGGTGCTCACCGACCGCACCACCACCATCCGCGCCTCGGTGCACGACGTGCAGGTGGAGCTGGCGCTGGCCATCGGCCTCGTGGTGCTGGTGATCTTCCTCTTTTTGCGCAGCGTCTCCGCGACCCTGATCCCGAGCCTGTCGGTGCCGCTGTCGCTGATCGGCTCGCTCGCGATCATGGACCTCTACGGCTTCTCCCTCGACAACCTGTCGCTGATGGCGCTCACCATCGCGACCGGCTTCGTGGTCGACGACGCCATCGTGGTCATCGAGAACATCGCCCGGCACGTAGAGGAGGGCGACTCGCCGCTCGAAGCCGCGCTGAAGGGCAGCCGCGAGATCGGCTTCACCATCATCTCGCTCACCGTCTCGCTGATCGCGGTGCTGATCCCGCTCCTGTTCATGGGCGACGTGGTCGGGCGCCTGTTCCACGAATTCGCGATCACGCTCGCGGCCACCATCATCATCTCGGCGGTGGTCTCGCTCACCCTCGTGCCAATGCTGTGCGCGCGCCTGCTGAAGGCCCACGTCCCCGGCAGCGCCGAGCGCCGCGAAGGCTTCATCGCCCGCGCCGCCCGCCGCGGCATGGACGGCATCATCGCGGGCTACGGCCGCATGCTGCGGGTGGTGTTGCGCCACCAGACGCTGACCCTCGTCGTCACCCTCGGCACCATCGCGCTCACCGCCTACCTGTTCGTGGTAATCCCGAAGGGGTTCTTCCCAGTGCAGGACACCGGCGTCATCCAGGGCGTGACCCAGGCCGACCAGACCGTCTCCTACGCCGCCATGGCGGAGCGTCAGCAGAAGCTCGCCGCCATCGTGCTGAAGGACCCGGACGTGCAGAGCCTGTCCTCCTTCATCGGGGTCGACGGCCAGAACGTCACCCTGAATTCCGGCCGCTTCCTCATCAACCTGAAGCCGCATGAGGCGCGCACGGCCCGCGCGCCGGAGATCATCGAGCGGCTGAAGGCGGCCACCACCGGTGTGGCCGGCATCCGCCTCTATTTGCAGTCGGTGCAGGACCTCACCATCGACACGGCGGTGGGCGCGACCCAGTACCAGGTCATCCTCGAGAACCCGAACCTGACGGAGTTCGAGACCTGGGTGCCGCGCTTCGTGCGGGCGCTGCAGGCCTCGCCGCTCCTCATGGATGTCGCGAGCGACCTGCAGGCGAGCGGGCTGGCCGCCTACATCACCATCGACCGGCCGACCGCCGGGCGTTACGGCATCACGCCCGCCACCGTCGACAACGCCCTCTACGACGCCTTCGGCCAGCGCATCATCTCGACGATCTTCACCCAGTCGAACCAGTACCGGGTCATCCTCGAGGCCGATCCGGACCTGCACAAGACGATCGAGAGCCTGGACCACATCTACCTGCCGTCCTCCACGGTCGCCTCGGGCCAGGTCCCGCTCTCGGCGGTGGCCCAGGTCAGCGAGCGGCGCGCGCCGCTGCTCATCAGCCATCTCGGGCAGTTTCCCGCCACCACCGTCTCGTTCAACCTCGCGCCCGGCGCGGCCCTGGGCGATGCCGTCTCGGCGGTGGAGGCGGCACGGCAGTCGATCGACCTGCCGCCGAGCTTCCGTGTCGTGCCGCAGGGCTCGGTCTTCGCCTTCCAGTCGGCGCTCTCCAACCAGCTCTTCCTGGTGCTGGCGGCCATCGTCACGGTCTACATCGTGCTCGGTGTGCTCTACGAGAGCTTCATCCACCCGATCACCATCCTGTCGACCCTGCCGTCCGCCGGGATCGGCGCGCTGATCGGGCTGATGCTGTTCGGGCTCTCCCTCGACATCATCGCGATCATCGGCATCGTGCTCCTCATCGGCATCGTGAAGAAGAACGCGATCATGATGATCGACTTCGCGCTCCAGGCCGAGCGCGAGGAGGGGATGAGCCCCCGCGACGCGATCTATGAGGCCTGCATCCTGCGCTTCCGGCCGATCCTCATGACGACGCTCGCGGCCCTGTTCGCGGCGGTGCCGCTCATCGTCGGCACAGGCGTGGGGTCCGAGCTGCGCCAGCCGCTCGGCATCGTCATCGCGGGGGGCCTCATCGTCAGCCAGGTGCTGACGCTCTTCACCACCCCAGTGATCTACCTCGCCTTCGACCGCCTGGAGCGTCGCCTCTCCGGCCGCCGCGAAGGCGGTGCCGGCAGCGTCGAGGCGCTGCCGTGAACGTCTCCGAGCCGTTCATCCGGCGGCCCGTCGCCACCACGCTGCTCACCATCGGCGTGCTGCTCGCCGGCATCTTCGCCTTCATGAAGCTGCCGGTGGCGCCGCTGCCCCAGGTGGATTTCCCCGTCATCCTGGTCCAGGCGCAGATGGCCGGCGCCTCGCCGGAGACCATGGCGACCACCGTGGCGGCGCCCCTGGAGCGGCGTCTCGGTGCCATCGCCGACGTCACCGAGATGACCTCGACGAGTTCCCTCGGCTCGGTGCGGCTCGTGCTGATGTTCGGCCTGAACCGGGACATCGACGGCGCGGCGCGGGACGTCCAGGCGGCGATCAACGCCGCGCGGGCCGACCTGCCCACGGCGCTCCGCTCGAACCCGACCTACCGGAAGTTCAATCCGGCCGACGCACCGATCCTGATCCTGGGGCTCACTTCCGACACCCTGACGCCGGGCCAGCTCTACGATTCCGCCGCCACCGTGGTGCAGCAGAAGATGTCCCAGCTCCCGGGGGTCGGGAACGTCGACATCGGCGGCTCGTCCCTGCCGGCGGTGCGGGTGGCCCTCGATCCGACCGCCCTGTTCAACTACGGCATCGGCCTGGAGGGCATCCGCGCGGCCCTGGCCTCGGCCAACGCCAATTCGCCGAAAGGGGCCATCGAGACCGAGACGCGCCACTATCAGCTCTATGCCAACGATCAGGGCCGCGTGGCCGCCGATTACCGCGACCTCGTGGTGGCCTATCGGAACGGCGCGGCCGTGCGCCTCACCGATGTGGGCACCATCGAGGATTCGGTGGAGGACCGGCGCAACCTCGGCCTCGTCAACGGCAAGCCGGGCGTGATCCTGTTCATCTACAAGCAGCCGGGCTCGAACGTCGTCGAGACGATCAAGGGGCTCAAGGCCGCGATCCCGCAGGTGAAGGCGGCGCTGCCCGGCGACATCGACCTGACCATCACGGGCGACCGCAGTGCCACCATCCGGGCCTCGCTCGCCGAGACCGAGGAGACGCTGGTCATCGCCGTCGTCCTCGTCATCTTCGTGGTGTTCCTGTTCCTGCGCTCCGGCCGCGCCACCCTGATCCCGGCGGTCGCCGTGCCGATCTCCATCGTCGGCACCTACTCGGCGATGTACCTGCTGGATTACAGCCTCAACATCCTCTCGCTGATGGCGCTGATCATCGCCACAGGCTTCGTCGTCGACGACGCCATCGTGGTGCTGGAGAACATCCAGCGTCACATCGAGAAGGGCAGGCCCCGGGTCGAGGCGGCGCTGCTCGGCTCCCGCGAGGTCGGCTTCACCGTCATCTCCATGAGCCTCTCCCTGGTGGCTGTGTTCCTGCCGATCCTGCTGATGGGCGGCATCGTGGGGCGCCTGTTCCAGGAATTCGCCGTCACTCTGTCGCTGTCGATCCTGATCTCCCTGGTGCTCTCGCTCACCACCACGCCGATGATGTGCGCGCTCTTCCTGCGCCCGGAAGCGCCCCACGGGAGCGCGCGCCCGAACTGGTTCGTGCGGGGCCTGGAGGCCGGGTTCGATCGCATGCTGGCGGGCTACGAGCGCACCCTGCGGGTCGCCATGCGGCACCGGCGGCTCGTGGCCCTCTCGCTGCTGGCGACCGTGGGGCTCAACGTCTACCTCTACGTCATCGTCCCGAAGGGGTTCTTTCCCGAGCAGGATACCGGGCAGATGATGGGCGGCATCCAGGCCGACCAGCGCATCTCGTTCCAGTCGATGAAGCAGAAGCTGGAGCAGGCCACCGCCATCGTGCAGGCCGACCCGGCCGTGGACAGCGTCGTCGGCTTCACCGGCGGGCGGGGCACCAACTCGGCCAACGTCTTCGTCGGCCTCAAACCCCGGGGCGAGCGCGACTCGATCACCGCCGTGATGGCGCGCCTGCGCCCGAAGCTGTCCCGGGTCGCCGGGGCCCGGCTCTACCTGTTCCCGCGCCAGGACCTGCGCATGGGCGGCCGCCAGAGCTTCGCCCAGTACCAGTACACCCTCCAGGGCGACACGGCGGAGGAACTCTACGCCGCCGCGCCGAAGCTGGTGCAGGCCCTGCAGAAGAACCCGGTCTTCGCCGACGTCACCTCGGACCAGCAGGAGGGCGGCCTCGAGAGCCGCCTCGTCATCGACCGGGCCAGCGCCTTCCGCTACGGCCTGACCCCGGACAAGATCGACAACACCCTCTACGACGCCTTCGGCCAGCGTCAGGTTTCGACGATCTACAACCCGCTGAACCAGTACCACGTCGTGATGGAGATCGCCCCGCGCTACCTCCAGAGCCCCGACACCCTGAAGATGCTCTACGTCTCGACCTCGGGCGGCAAGGCGCGGGGCTCGGCCACCACCAACGCGGTCGCGGGCACGGTGGCGGGTGCGGCGGCGGCCACGAGCACGTCCGCGACGGCGGATGCGAACGCCGCCGCCATCGCCACCGATTCGGCCCGCAACGCCGCCGCCAACGCCATCGCGGGGGGCAAGGGCGGCGCCTCGTCGAGCGCGCCGGTGTCGAGCGCCAAGGAGACGATGATCCCGCTCTCGGCCTTCGCCCGCCTGGAGACCGGCAATGCGCCGGTCCAGGTGAGCCACCAGGGCCTGTTCGTCGCCACCACGATCTCGTTCAACCTCGTAGCGGGCAAGAGCCTGTCCGACGCCACCGCCGCCATCGAGGCGGCGATCACGGATCTGCGCCTGCCCGCCACCATCCACGGCGAATTCGCGGGCTCCGCCAAGAGCTTCCAGGAATCCTCCTCGCGCCAGCCGCTGCTGATCCTGGCCGCACTCCTGGCCGTCTACACGATCCTCGGGATCCTCTACGAGAGCTTCGTCCACCCCGTCACGATCCTGTCGACCCTGCCGTCCGCCGGCATCGGCGCCCTGCTGGCGCTCCTCGTCTCGGGCACCGAGTTCACGGTGATCGCGCTGATCGCGGTGTTCCTGCTCATCGGCATCGTCAAGAAGAACGCGATCATGATGATCGACTTCGCCCTCGATGCCGAGCGCACGCGCGGAGCCTCCCCGCAGGAGGCGATCTTCGAGGCCTGCCTCTTGCGCTTCCGTCCGATCATGATGACAACGCTCGCCGCGATGCTCGGCGCCATGCCCCTCATCCTCGCCGGCGGGGAGGGCTCCGAGTTACGGCGGCCCCTCGGCATCGCCATCGTCGGCGGCCTGATCGTGAGCCAGATCCTGACCCTCTACACCACCCCCGTCGTCTACCTGTACCTCGACCGGCTGCGCCGCCGCGCGCCGGCGCCTGCCGGTGCGATTCCGAGCGCCGCCGAATGAGCCGGGATGGTTTGGTGAGCCGGCGCGCACGCGGTCTCCTCGTCTCCCCATGGAGAAGGGCGCTGATGCCTATCGTGGGCACCACGGGTCCCCTCTCCTGGAAGGAGAGGGACAGTGTGAGGTGCGTGACCTTTTCGGAGATGGACCACACCTCACCCCAAACCTCTCCTTCCAGGAGAGGGAGCCCGTCGCATCTCGCCGCCCTCGTCGCCCTCGCGGCGTCGGTCTCCGGCTGCATGGTCGGCCCCGACTATTCCCGTCCCTCCGTGGAGACGCCGCTGGCCTTCAAGGAAGGCGGCACCCGGGAGGACAGCGCGTCTTACGTGGCGAGCCGCAAGGGCTGGCGCCCGGCCGCCCCCAATGACGGGGCCGAGCGCGGCGACTGGTGGCGTGTGTTCCGCGACCCCACCCTCGACCGGCTGATCCGCCTCGTCGACGTCGACAACCAGAGCCTGCGCGCCCAGGTCGCCGCCTACGAGCAGGCGCGCGGCTTCGTCGCCCAGGCCCGCGCCGCCCTGTTCCCGACGGTGACCGGCGCGCCCAGCATCTCGCGGTCCCGCGCCCTCGGCATCGAGCGCACCAACGTCTCCCTCCAGGGCCAGGCGAGCTGGGAACTCGACCTGTTCGGCCGCATCCGCCGCAACATCGAGAGCGAGGTCGCTACCGCGCAGGCCAGCGCCGCCGACCTCGCCCTGGTGCGCCTGACGCTCCAGTCCGAGGTGGCAACCAACTACCTGACCCTGCGCTACCAGGATTCGCTCCAGCGCGTGCTCAACGAGAACATCGAGGGCTACAAGAAGAGCCTGGCGATCACCGAAAACCAGTACAATGCCGGCGTCGCCGCGCGCTCGGACGTCATCACGGCCCAGACTCTGCTCCAGACCACCCAGGCCCAGGCCATCGCCGTCGGCCTCCAGCGCGCCACCTTCGAGCACGCCATCGCGCTCCTCGTCGGGCGGCCGCCCTCCGCCTTGAGCCTGCCGGTGGCGCCGCTCGCCGTGCGGCCGCCCGCTGTCCCGGTCGGCATCCCCTCCGCACTCCTCGAGCGCCGCCCCGACGTCGCGCAGGCCGAGCGCAACGTCCAGGCCCAGAGCGAGCAGATCGGCGTCGCGGTAGCGGCGTTCTATCCCACCGTGACCCTCTCGGCCTCCGGCGGCATCTCGGGCAACCCCGCCAACGGCCTGTTCTCGGCGGTCAACCAGGTCTGGTCGGTGGCGGCCGCGGGCTCCGAGGTGTTCTACGACGGTGGCGCCCGCGCGGCGGCCCTGCGCATCACCCGCGCGGCCTATGACGCCAGCGTGGCCAACTACCGCCAGACCGTGCTCACGGCCTTCTCGGAGGTCGAGAACGGGCTGGCCGGCGTGCGCATCCTGGCCCGCCAGCAGGTGGCCCAGGACGAGGCCGTCGCCTCGGCGCGGCGCGCCGTGGAGATCACCCTGAACGAGTACCGGGCCGGCACCCAGAACTTCACCACGGTGGTCACGGCCCAGGCGCTGGCCCTCAACAACGAGGTCACCGCCCTGCAGATCCGCCTCAACCGTTTCACCACCGCCGTGTCCCTCATCCGGGCGCTCGGCGGCGGCTGGGACGTGCGCAGCCTGCCGAGCGGTGAGGAACTGAAGGAGACCCGGCTGCCGGTGGATTCGGGCCAGGCCGTCCGCACGGACGAATAGGCCGTCCGCACGGACGAATAGCGCCCGCGCCGGTCCCGCCGAGCGGGCTGAGCGAATTCCCGCGATCTGTCACGACCTTGGCCGGAACGACGCCGCACGCCGCAGGTTGACGAGCGGATTTCGCCGGCGTGCTGCGCCGCAACCAACGTTGGAGGTCGTGGGCCATGGACGAGACACCGCCCCCCAAGGCCGCCGCAACGGGCGAGCCCGTCGCAAAGGCGCCGCCCTGTACCCTGGTGATCTTCGGGGCCGGCGGCGACTTGACGAAGCGCCTCCTGATGCCGGCCCTCTACAACCTCGCGTCCGGTGGCCTGCTCGACGACGCGGTCCGCATCATCGGCGTCGACCACAACCCCAACACCGACGAGGGCTGGCGCCAGGCGCTGTCGGACACGATGCAGTCCTTCACCACCGACCGCACCTCCGAATTCCATCCCGACCACATCGACCCCAAGGCCTGGGGCTTCGTCCGCGAGCGCCTGCACTTCCGGCAGGGCGACTTCACCGCCCCCGAGACCTTCTCTGGCCTCGCCGAAGCCCTGTCCGGCAACGTGATCTTCTACCTCGCGGTCTCGGCCCGGTTCTTCGGCCCGATCGTCGATGCCCTCGGGGCTGCGGGTCTCCTGAAGGAAGGCGCGGGGGCCTTCCGCCGTGTCGTCATCGAGAAGCCCTTCGGCAGCGACCTCGACTCCGCGCGGGCGCTGAACACCCGCATCCTGAAGCAGGGCGCCGAGAGCCAGTTCTTCCGCATCGACCACTTCCTCGGCAAGGAGACGGTGCAGAGCATCCTGGCGATCCGCTTCGCCAACGGCCTGCTCGGCCCGGTCTGGCACCGCGACCACATCGACGTCGTCGAGATCACCGCCGCCGAGACCATCGGGGTCGAGGCGCGCGGCGCCTTCTACGAACCCACCGGGGCGCTGCGCGACATGGTGCCGAATCACCTGTTCCAGCTTCTCTGCATGGTGGCGATGGAGGCGCCCGAGACCCTGGATGCCGAGGCCGTGCGCGACGCGAAGGCCCGCCTGATCCAGGCGGTGCGCCCCGTCTCCACGGCGGATGCGGTGCGCGGCCAGTACGCGGCCGGCGCGGAGCACGGCCACGCGGTGCCCGCCTACCGCGCCGAGCCGAACGTCGCCGCGGATTCGCGCACCGAGACCTACGTCGCCCTGAAGCTCGCCATCGACAACGACCGCTGGCGCGGCGTTCCATTCTACCTGCGCACCGGCAAGCGCATGACCGGCCGGGTCACCGAGATCGCTCTCCACGTCAAGGCACCGGCCCCGTCGCCCTTCGCCGAGGCCGGCAACACCGTGGCGCCCGACATGCTGCGCTTCCGGATCGACCCCGAGCAGGGCCTCGACATCGCCATGAACGCCAAGCGGCCGGGGCCGCGCATGGATCTCGGCCGGGTCACCGCCGCCTTCGACTACGGCGACTTCTTCCGCGAGACGCCCAGCGTCGGCTACGAGACCCTGCTCTACGATTGCATGATCGGCGACGCGACCCTGTTCCAGCGGGCCGACAGCATCGAGGCGGCCTGGGCCGCCGTCGATCCCGTGATTAAGGCCTCGGCCGACGCGGACCCGGAACTCTACTCTGCCGGCAGTGACGGTCCGGCCGGTGCAGAGGCGCTGCTGGCCCGGCAGGGGCATCGCTGGCTACCGCTCGACCAGCGCTGACCCCTTGGCGCCACGCCCCGTCCGGCGCGCCTCGACCCGGCGGACGGGACGAAGCGCCGCCAGATCGTCGTGGTGGAGCAGCAGCACCCCGGCGGCGGCGGCGAGCTTGCGCGCGGCCGGCGTGAAGCCGGCATTCGAGACGACCGCCGCCATGTCGCCCGACCAGTAAGGCATCGCTGCCGCGATCTCCTGGACCGCCCCGTTGCCCACCGGCTTCGCGTAGCGCTTGCACTGGACGACGAGGCGGACGCCGCCCTGCTCGGCGACGATGTCGGCGCCCTGGTCGCCGCTGGCCCGGGTCGCCCGCGCCTGCCAGCCGGCCTCGCGCAGCTGCGCGGCGCAGTAGCGCTCGTAGGCGATCCCGTCCTCGGGCGCCTCGCTCTCGTCGGGCAGGTCCACGCTGGCCGCGACCGCCTCGATGATCCCGAGGATGTCCTCCCACAGGTCGTCCTCGATCTCGACCTGTCCGTGTGCTTCGAGAAGCGGGACCACGCTGCGCTCGGCGAAATAGGCGCGCTCGCGCTCCCACCCGTCCTCGATCAGGTTCCCGTAGGCATCGACGAAGCATTCCTGGCGCCGCCGCAACGCGAGGGTGCGGGCATGGCGCCGGGCCACCCGGCGGACCAGCCGCCGGATGCGGCGAGGCCGGTCGAGCTGGTGAAGCAGGAGGGCGGCGAGGGTGAGGCCGGTGGCCGCGGCGGCCGGCGAACCGAACCAGAAGGCGAGGCCTCCCCCGATCACGCTCGTCCAGAACAGGCGCGCCACGAGGCGCGATGTCTCCGTCATGCGGTGGCCCAATCCCCGAAGGCGCCGTCCGCGCCTGTCGCGGGCGGCGTGCTCTTCGGAACCGTGCCATCCGAGCGTTGCACGATCTCTAACAAGGGCGTGCCGCATTTCTGGGAGGGGCGCGCTCCTCGCCTCACCGACCGTCGGTGCGCTTCGCTGTGGGTGCGCCTGCCCGGGCGGGTCGGCGCTGCGCGCCGGAGATCAGCAGAGCGTGGTGCTCCGCCGCGACCACAATTCCGAAGTCCCCGACTGCCCCGGCACGGGCATCGGATGACCTGTGGACAACAGGAAAACGAAGGCCGGAGCGGACAGCTCCGGCCTTCGTCGCGGCACCCTTGCGGGTGAGGCGTGGGGCGGCTCGACGACCCGTCTCAGGCCTGGGCGGCGACCTTGGGACGGCGGCCGCGCGGTGCCGGCACCTTCGCCTCGGTCTCGGTGGCGGGGGCGCTGTCCTGCTTACGGCGCTGCTGACCGAGACCCATGTTCTTGGCGAGTTCCGAGCGCGCGGCGGCGTAGTTCGGGGCCACCATGGGATAGTCGCTCGAGAGGTTCCACTTCGTGCGATACTGCTCGGGGGTCATGTCGTAGCGCGTCCGCAGGTGGCGCTTCAGCGACTTGAACTTCTTCCCGTCCTCCAGGCAGACGATGTAGTCCGGCGTGATCGAGCGCTTGACCGAAACGGCGGGCGTCAGCGGCTCCGGCTTCTCCTCCACTACCGACTGGTTGAGCTTGCCCAGGGTCGTGTGGACCGAGCTGATCAGCGCCGGAAGATCCGCGATCGGAACCGAGTTGTTGCTCACGAATGCCGCGACGATGTCTGCTGCCAGCTCAATGAAGTCCGGAGTCATTTCATTGTCTGAATTCATTCTATGCCCCTGGTGGTCGATGAAATTCATGGCGGCTGTCCGGGCGGAGAACCCTTCAAGCAGTCGGCCTGTGAGTTCAAGGTCGTGACTTACTGCCTACTATGATGTTGCAAGCAAGAGCGCAAGAGGACGGCAGTGTTTCGGTTCTGTCAGAGGTCGCGTAACAAGAGTGATCCAAAAAGTTTCAAATGATTCATGATCGTTCTGGAAAGGCAGCCATGAACTCGCGGGTTTTTCGCGAACTTCGCCAGAGGAGTGTGGCGTCCTCGCATTTAATGATAGGAAGCTGATCTGATAAACAGGTTTTATGTCTTAAATTGAACGAAAAGAGCTTACGGATGAGCGGGAAGCGTTCAGAGGCAAAAGGCCGGAGAACGAACGTCGCCCTCTGGGGGCGTGCCGAGAGATCTGACCTTTCGCGGATCAAAAATACAAAGTGCGATCACTTGACGGCGTGAGGGCCTTCGATTCCCGAAAGGATTTCCTCACGTTTTCCAAAGGCGGTGTCGCCGGAAAACCACTTAGGCGCCGGGTCGCGCCGGTCTTCGTGGGAGCCGGGGCGTCGGAACATGATGTTTAAGCCGAGGTCGATCGCTCTGAGTTGTTGGTGCGCTCTCGCGGCCCGTAGGACTTGAAGCGTTCCACCGTCCGCCAGATCTCGTCGTCGCTGAGGATCACGGGAGCGCCGACTTGCAGGGCGGCGGCGTATTGGCGGCAGAGTGCTTCCATCTCGACGGCGAGCCAGAGTGCCTTCGTCAGGTTGGTTCCGGCCGCGATCATGCCGTGATTGGCCAGCAGGCAGCCGGCCCTGTCTTCCAGGGCGGCGAGGGCGGCGTCGGAGAGTTCCTGGCTGCCGTAGGGCGCGTAGGGCGCGCAGCGGATGGTCGGGCCCCCGGCCGCCGCGATCATGTAGTGGACCGCCGGGATCGCGCGGTTGCAGATGGCGAACGCCGTGCAATGGGTCGGGTGGGCGTGGACGATCGCCCCGAATTCGGACCGTGCGAACAGGATGTCACGATGGAAGCGCCATTCCGACGATGGGGCGAGGGCATGGCTGAAGGTGCCGTCCCAGGACATCGCGACGATGTCCTCGGGGCGCAACCGCTCGGCGGGGATGCCCGACGGGGTGACGAGGAAGCCGTCGCCGAACCGTGCCGAGACGTTGCCCGAGGTGCCCTGGCTCAGGCCGAGGCCGATGAGGTCCCGCATCGCCGCGACGATGCTGGCGCGGACGGATGCCTCGGAGCGCGCGCCGGGATCTTGCGGGGAAACGGTCTCGGGCATGTGGATCTCCGGGGGGAAGCCCTGCATCGGGCGCTCGACCGCTCTATAACATCGTGCGACGCAACATCCCCGTCCCGGGCTCCGACCCGGACGTTCCGTGAGGGTCTGCGGATCCGGGATCATCGATTCATGAGGCTGTCCGTCCGATGAGCACGTACCGCTTCGAGGCGCTGACCGCCCCGCGCGCCATCGCCCTCGCGGGGCTCGATGACGGACCCGACGGCCTCGCCGCGGCGGCCCTGGCAAACCTCGAGCGCGGCGGGTTTCCGAACCCGATCCGCTGCATGGGGGCCGGCGCCGGCCGTTTCGCGGATTTCGCCGACCTGCCGGAGGCGCCGGACCTCGTCGTCCTGGCCACCGGGGCCGGCGCGATCCCCGGTCACGTCGCCGCGGCGGGCCGAAGGGGCGCGGCCGCCGCGGTTATCCTCACGCCGGACGTCGGCGACGACCTGTGCGAAGCCGCCCGCGCCGAGGCGCGCCGCACCGGCCTGCGCCTGCTCGGACCGGGCAGCATCGGCCTTTCGGTTCCCGGGGCCCATCTCGACGCCAGCCTGCTCGCCCTCCCGCCGAAGGCCGGCGACATCGCCCTCGTCTCGCAATCCGGCACCGTGGCGGCCGGGATCGTGGCCTGGGCGGCCCGGCGCCATGTCGGCTTCTCGGCGGTGATGTCCCTCGGGATCGCCTGCGACATCGATGTCGCCGATTGCCTCGATCACTTCGCCGCCGACATCCGAACCCGCGCGATCCTGCTCTCCCTCGACGTGGTGACGGATGCGCGCAAGTTCATGTCGGCGGCCCGCGCCGCTGCCCGGGCCAAGCCGGTCGTCATCCTGCGCGCGGGGCGCCATCGGGCGGCGCCCCGCCAGATCACGACCCATACGGGCGCCCTGGCGCGGCCCGACGCCGTCTACGAGGCGGCCTTCCGCCGGGCGGGCCTCCTGTCCGTCGACAGCCTCGATGCGATGTTCTCCGCCGTGGAGACCCTGGGCCGGCAGCGGCCCTTCCCGGGCCATCGCCTGGCGATCCTCGGTAACGGGCGCGGCATCGGCGCCCTGGCCGCCGACCGCCTCGCCGACCGGGGCGGGACGCTGGCGGCCGCCGGCACCCTCGGCAATCCCGTCGATCTCGGCGTCGCCGCCGGCCCCGAGGCCTATGCGGCGGCCCTCGCGCCCCTCCTGGCCGATCCGGGCAACGACGCGGTCCTGGTCGTGCACGTGCCGACCGCCCGCTCGGACAGCACCGAGGTCGCCGCCGCGATCGCCGACACCGTCACGCGGGTACGCCGGGGCGGGTCGCGCAAGAAGCCGGTCTTCGCGGTGACGATCGGCGAGGAGGCCGGGGCCGCGAGCCGCCTCGCGGAGGCCGGCATCCCGCGTTTTCCCACCGATTCCGACGCGGTCGAGGGCTTCCTGCACCTCGTGCGCTACCGCGAGGCGCAGGACGACCTCATGCGCACGCCGGATTCGCTGCCCCGCGGCTTCTCGCCGGACGTGGAGACCGCCCGCGCCATCGTGGCCCGGGCGCTGGCCAACGGCCAGACTTGGCTCGACCCCCTGGCGGTGTCGGAGCTGCTGGCCGCCTACCGCATCGACAGCGTGCCCCTGACGCTCGCCCCCGACATCGACGCGGCGGCCACCGCCGCCTGGAGCATCATCGCCGGCGGCGGCACGGTCGCCCTCAAGATCGTCTCGCCGGACATCGTGCACAAATCCGACGTCGGCGGCGTGCGCCTGGACCTCACCAGCGAGGCCGACGTCCGGGCGGCGGCCGCCGACATCATCGCCCGGACCCGGCGCCTCGCGCCGGAGGCGCGCATCATGGGCTTTGCCGTCCAGCCGATGATCCGCCGCGGCAAGCAGCGCGAACTCATCGCGGGCCTCGCCGAGGACCCGACCTTCGGCCCCGTGGTGGTGTTCGGGCGGGGGGGCACGGCGGTCGAGGTCATCGACGACCGGGCGCTGGGCCTGCCGCCCCTCGACCTCCGGCTCGCCTCCGAACTCATCGACCGCACCCGCGTCGCCCGAAGGCTGGCCGCCTATCGCGACGTGCCCGCCGTGGACCGACACGCGGTGGCTCTGGTGCTGGTGAAGCTCGCGCAACTCGCCGCCGACTGCCCGGAGGTGCGCGAGCTCGACATCAACCCCCTGCTCGCCGACGAGCGCGGCGCCCTCGCCCTCGACGCCCGCGTGATGGTGGCGCCCGAGGCGGCGGGCCGGCGGTCGCGCGGAGCCTACCATCCGCGCTTCGCCATCCGGCCCTACCCGGTGGAGTGGGAGCGCCGGCTGACCCTGAAGGGCGAGACCGTGACGGTGCGCCCGGTACGGCCCGAGGACGAGGCCCTGTTCCTCACCTTCTTCCAGTCGGTCAGCGCGGAGGACCTGCGCCTGCGCTTCTTCGCGCCGGTGCGCGACTTCAACCACGCGTTCCTGGCCAAGCTCACGCAGCTCGACTACGCCCGCGCCATCGCCTTCGTGGCGATCGACGCGGGCAGTGGCCTCATGCTCGGCGCCGTACGCCTGCACGCGGACGCCAATCACGAGAGCGGGGAATACGCCATCCTCATCCGCGGCGACCGCAAGGGCACCGGCCTCGGCCTCGCCCTGATGAGCCTGATGATCGACTGGGCCCGGATCGAGGGGCTGTCGCGGGTGGAGGGCACGGTGTTGCGCGAGAACCGGCCGATGCTCGCCGTCTGCCGGCAGCTCGGCTTCACCACCCGCCCCGACAAGGAGGATGGCGGCGTGGTGAAGGTGTCGCTCACCCTCTAGGCGGATCGGTTCGGGCTTCTGAACGGTCGGGTTGCGTCGGGATCTCGAAAGTCGGCGCTCGAGACCTCGACCGGCCACGGTTTTACGCTTCCGGGCACGAGGCGTGCGGATGCGAGCGCCCTGGCCCGGATGAC
Organism: Methylobacterium sp. J-078; assembly: GCF_022829285.1. Classification (GTDB taxonomy): domain Bacteria; phylum Pseudomonadota; class Alphaproteobacteria; order Rhizobiales; family Beijerinckiaceae; genus Methylobacterium. Next base: position 55,855 of record NZ_JAKSYI010000033.1, on the reverse strand, counting down.
CCCAGACCCAACCGTCGGCGCGGACCGGGCGGTGGTTCGGCGGCGCGCGGGTCGCCGATGATCGTACCGGCGGTTCAGGCGCCGATGCACTTCACCATGTCGAGGATGTCACTGACGCCGGCGCGGCTGGTCCCGTGGAGCTGAGCCGACCTGGGCGCTGACTTGCTCGACGGTGAGGCCCGCCCTGCGACGTTTGAGCAAATTGGAATGATCGCCGCCGAGGTCGGGGAGGTGATGCCCACACGATGCTTCATGCGATCACGTCAGCAGAACCAATCCGAACCCGACTTCATTCGCAAGTATTTCGAAATTACGACCGGTGCTCCGGCTCGCCCTGCCCATCAAGATCGACGGTATACGACCCTCGAATTCCTGCTGTCGAACGGGGGTAGGCTATGTCCGCAGCGACAACGTCAATCAGAGTTCTGTGCGGTTCAGATATCGAATTCCAGATCGTTTCACAGGGCTTGCGACGAAGGATTTGTCGTCTGCTTATAGTGAAATTAGGTTTCTCTTGCCGTTGCGGACTTTCGGGTTGGCTCTCCGAGGGCCGGAATTATTTCAGTTTGGCGAATTTGCAATTTACTCAGAGTCAAAATCATGGAATACGTTACTTTTAGGAACTTAACACGAAGCTATCTCTTGGTTCGAAATAAAATTTGAAAATTAATCCATGGGCCGGGCTATTTTCCAGTGAATAATCAAGTAGCCAAAATCGCCTCCATGCCTTGACAGAATTAGAACTCTTGCGTCAGGAATACTGAAGATTCGATACAAAATGCCACCATGAAGGGCATGCGGTCGGAGCGAGGGAGAGAATATGATCACGCTGAAGAGACGCGTACTCTTGGGTGCGCTCGTCTGCACGACGTTTGCGGCATTCCCGGCCTACGCGGCCGATCCCATCAAGATCGGTGTCACGGGCCCCTATACCGGCGGGTCCTCCGCCATGGGTGTTTCGATGCGCGACGCGGCCCGTCTCGCGGCCGCGGAGATCAACAAGGCCGGTGGCGTGCTCGGACGTCCGCTGCTGCTGGTCGAGCGCGATGACGAAGCGAAGAACGAGGTCGGCGCTCAGGTCGCCCAGGAACTGATCAACAAGGAAAAAGTCGCCGCCACCATCGGCTTCATCAACACCGGCGTGGCCCTGGCCGCGCAGCGCTTCTACCAGGAAGCGGAGATTCCGGTGTTCAACAACGTCGCCACCGGCACGATCATCACGAACCAGTTCAAGGAGCCGGACTACGACGCCAACTACGTCTTCCGGAACTCGGCCTACGACGTGCTCCAGGCGGGCATGATGGTCGACGAGGCGTTGGCCCGGAACTTCAAGAAGATCGCGCTCCTCGCCGATTCGACGAATTACGGCCAGCTCGGCCGCGAGGATATCGAGAAGTACCTCGCCACCAAGGGCGTGAAGCCGGTCGTGGTGGAGAAGTTCAACATCAAGGACGTCGACATGACGGCCCAGTTGTTGAAGGCGCAGCAGGCCGGAGCCGACGTCATCCTCGCCTACGGGATCGGGCCCGAGCTCGCGCAGATCGCGAATGGCATGGCCAAGCTCGGCTGGAAGGTGCCGATGATCACCTCGTGGCCCTCCTCGATGCAGAGCTTCCTCGATATCGCCGGCGCGAACGGCAACGGCGTGATGATGCCCCAGACCTTCATCGAAGATCAGACGCTGCCCAAGCGGAAAAGCTTCCTGGAGAACTACTACAAGACCTACGGCGTCTCGAAGATTCCGACCCCGGTGGCCGGGGCGCAAGGGTACGATTCGGTCTATCTGCTCGCCGCGGCGATCAAGCAGGCCGGTTCCACCGATGGCGCGAAGATCCGTGCGGCGCTCGAGAACCTGAACGAGCGCGTCGAGGGCGTGGTCACGACCTACGAGAAGCCCTTCACCGCCAAGGACCACAACGCGATCACCCGCAACATGGTGGTGTTCGGCAAGGTGCAGGACGGCAAGATCGTCTACGCCAAGGAGGAGGACGCCAAGAACGCGGGCGTCGTCCGCGTGAAGGAGAAGTCGGCCAACTGAGACGTTTCGCGGGTCTCTCAAAGGGCCTCGGCCTTCGTGAAAGACCCGTGAATCGGACCATGCGACGGCCGTCCGCCAGGTTTTGCGAGACGCGCCGTCCCCGGGCATTCGAGCGACGATGAACCGAGCCGGGTTCTGGTCTTCCCAGGACCCGATGTCCTGCATCTACACCGACTTCCCACCCTCTACGGTAACGCGCTCATGGCCATCTTCCTCCAGCTCATCGCGTCCGGCGTCGCCGTCGGCATGATCTACGCCGCCATCGCCTTCGGCTATCAACTCACCTTCGCCACCTCGAAGACGCTGAACTTCGGTCAGGGCGAGGCGCTCGCCCTCGGGGCCCTGTTCGGCCTGACCCTGGTGCCGATCGTCGGGTATTGGCTGATGATCCCGCTGGTTCTCGTCTTCGGCTTCGCGCTCGGCGCCGTCATCGAGCGGCTCGGCGTCCGGCCCGCGGTCAAGATCAAGTCCGAGTACGGATGGATCATGGCCACGATCGCGCTGGGGATCATCTTCCGCAACGTGGCGGAGAACATCTGGGGCCGCGACGACCTGAAGTTTCCCTCACCCCTGCCCGAGGCGGCGATCCAACTCGGCGACACTCGGGTGCTGCCGATGGAGTTGCTGATCGTCGCCGGCGCCCTCCTGATGATGCTCGCGGTCGAGATCTTCAACCGCAAGTCGATCTGGGGGAAGGCAGTCGTGGCGACCTCGAACGACATCGACGCCGCCGGCCTGATGGGCATCAACACGCAGAAGGTGATCACGCTCTCCTACTCGATCAGCGCCATGACGGCCGCCTTCGCGGGCGTCCTCGTCGCGCCCGTCACCCTCACGGGTGCGACCATGGGGGCGGTGCTGGCCCTGAAGGCCTTCGCGGTCGCGATCATCGGAGGTCTCGAATCCGGCCTCGGCGTGATCGTCGGCGGGCTGATCCTCGGTGTCGCCGAGACGCTCACCGGCTTCTACATCTCGACCGGCTACAAGGATGTGCCCGGCCTGATCCTCCTCCTCGTCGTCCTCTCGATCCGCCCCGTCGGATTGTTCGGCAAGGCCGTGATCAAGAAGGTCTGAGCGTGCCCCTCCTCGCTCCCCGCCCTCCCGTATTCCCCCGCATCCAGCCAGCAGGAGCCTGACGCCATGGCTCAGTCCACCCTCGCACCGGCGGCGACGCCCGCCGCCGCGCCGAGGCTCGGCCGCCATGTCGGCCTCCTCGGCGCCATCCTCCTCGTCGTCTTCCTCGCCGCCTTCCCGCACGTGGTGACGAGTTCCTACTACATCCACCTGCTGGTCGTGATCGCGATCTATGCGATCCTCATCCTGGGGCTCGACATCGTCGTCGGCTATACGGGGCAGGTCAGTCTCGGGCATGCCGGCCTGTTCGGAATCGGCGCGTATTCGGCGGCCGTGCTGTTCCTGCACTTCAAGCTCGGCCTCTGGTCCGGGCTGATCGCCGGGACCGCCGTGACGTCGGTCTTCGGACTTCTGCTCGCGGTCCCGGCCCTGCGCGTGACCGGCCCCTATCTGGCGATGGTCACGCTCGCCTTCGGCACCATCATCCAGATCTTCATCAACGAACTCACGCCCCTCACCAACGGGCCCCTCGGCATCACCCTTCCGCCGGCGCGCGTCCTCGATTTCTCGCTGATCGGCATGTCGTCGCCGTGGGGTGCCGCGGGGCGCAAGCTGGAATTCTACTATCTCGTCTGCGCCGCGCTGCTGCTGACGATCGTCGTGGTGAACCGAGTCGTGCGCTCGCCGTTCGGTCGAGCCTTCGAGGCCCTGCGCGACTCGCCGATCGCCTGCGACTGCATGGGCGTCAGCGTCTATCGCTACAAGGTCTACGCTTTCGTCATATCGGCGGCCCTCGCGGGGCTCGCGGGCGCGCTGTTCGCGTGGTCGGAGCGCTACGTCGCCCCGAACTCCTACGGCTTCGAACTGACCGTGCTGTTCCTGCTCGCGGTGACGATGGGCGGACGCAAGTCGAGGGCCGGGCCCCTGATCGGGTCCGCCATCATCGTGATGATGCCCAACATTCTGGCCGATATAGAACTCGTCCGCATCATGGCGGGGGCGATCGCCCTGGCCGCCCTCGTCGTGGGCGCGCGTGCGTTCCTGCGTCGGCAGGAGAACCGCTACGCCATCCTGGTGCCGGTCGTGCTCTGCGTGCTGTTCCTGCCCGCCACGCTCGCCCTGCAATCGGTGACGGATTTCCGCCTGACCGTGTTCGGCCTGATGATTCTGTTCGTTGTCTATTACCTGCCCGACGGCATCGTCGGGTTCCTGAGGGAGAAGATCCCGGCCCTGCGCCCCGCCCACACCGCCGAGGGCCGGGCCCTGACGGCGCAGGGCGCGGCCCTCGTCGCGCAGCGCGGCGGGGCCGACGCGGATCCGCTCCTGAAGATCGAGTCCGTCCTGATGCAGTTCGGCGGCCTCAAGGCCCTCGCGGGTGTCGACATCGCCGTGCGGCCGGGCACGATCCACGGGCTCATCGGCCCGAACGGATCGGGCAAGAGCACGATGATGAACGTGCTCACCGGCATCTACACCCCGACCGGCGGCACGGTGACCTTGGCGCGAGAGGGGGGGATGCAGCGGCTCAACGGACGCACCCCCTCCGAGATCGCCTCGGCGGGCGTCGCGCGCACCTTCCAGAACGTCCAGCTCTTCCGGGAGATGACGGCCTTGGAGAATGTGCTCGTGGGCCTGCACCACACTTTCAAGGGCACCATCGTCGACGCGATCTTCGGCACGCCCCGGCGTCGCCGGGAGGAGCGGGATGCGCGGGTCCGTGCGATGGCGATCCTCGACTTCGTGGGCCTCGGCGGCCTCGCCCAGGTCGAGGCCCGCAATCTCCCCTACGGCAAGCAGCGGCTGCTCGAGATCGCGCGCGCGCTCGCCCTCGACCCCGTCCTTCTCCTCCTCGACGAACCCGCTGCCGGCCTCACGGCACCCGATATCGCCGATCTCACCACGATCATCCGCAAGATCCGCGATGCTGGCATCACCGTCATCTTGATCGAGCACCACATGGACGTGGTGATGGGCCTGTGCGACCGCGTCAGCGTGCTCGACTTCGGCCACAAGATCGCGGAGGGCGGCGCCCGCGAGATCCAGAAGGATCCGAAGGTCATCGAAGCGTATCTCGGCAGTCCCGTCGCAGACCAGGAGCCCGCCCATGCTTGAGGTGACGAACCTCTCGGCCGGCTACGGCCAGATCGAAGTCCTGCACGGGCTCTCGTTCGAGGTGCCCAAGGGACAGATCGTGACCCTGATCGGCTCGAACGGGGCCGGAAAGACCACGACCATGCGGGCGCTCTCCGGCATGATCCGCCCACGCAGCGGATCGATCCGGCTGAACGGCCGCGAGGTCGGGGGCCTCGAGAGTCATGACGTGGCGAGTGCGGGGCTCGCCCACTCGCCCGAGGGCCGTCGCGTCTTCGCGACGCTGAGCGTGGAAGACAATCTGACCCTCGGCGCCTTCCCGCGCCTGACGGGCTCCCGTCCGAAGGGCGATGTGGCGGCCGACCGCGAGCGCGCGTTCGAGCTGTTCCCGCGCCTCCGGGAGAGGCGTCACCAGCTCGCCGGAACCTTGTCGGGGGGCGAGCAGCAGATGCTCGCGATGGGCCGGGCGCTGATGCTGCGCCCGGATATCCTCCTCCTCGACGAACCCTCGATGGGCCTCGCCCCCAAGCTCGTCGAAGAGGTGTTTCGCACCATCCGCAGGCTGAAGGAAGAACAGGTCACGATGCTCCTCGTCGAGCAGTTCGCCATGGCGGCCTTGGGGGTCGCCGATTACGCCTACGTGCTGGAGAACGGCCGGATCCGGTTCCAGGGGCCCGCCGCGCAGCTTCGCGACGATCCGGCCGTCCAGGCGGCTTACCTGGGCGGTGGTCACTGACGAGACGGGCGCCCGGCCCTCGATCGGTCGTGCCGGTGAACCCCTCTCCCGGCATCCTTCCGTGAAGTGGGCGGACTGATCCCGAGTCCGGTGGGCCATGCGGCGGCGCGTGGCCCGCCGGCGGTCCGATCCTGGTTCCAGGGCCTGAACCGGGCGTCCATGCCGTCTTGAGGCGATGGCGCCCACCGGCGCAGCCGCAGCCGGGGTATCCGAACGATCGCCTGCGAAACGAAGAAGCCCGCCGCGGCTGAAGCCGGGCGGGCCTGATCGTGAGATCCAACGATTGATCGGGCGTCGACCTCAACGGGCCGACACGACATCATCCGTCACCGATTCGCAGCCACAATTCAGCAACAGCGATCGGAATCTCACCGGATTCGCTCTGGTTTCACGCCGTATGCAATGACCGTCAACCGGATATCTTCGGCATACCGTCTCCCGCCGATGCGAAAGCACGCGCCATGGGCATCCGACGGACCCGAAGATGGCGCCGCGATCCGCGCTCCGGCCGCCTCGTGTCTGGAAGCCAAGTCTCAACGCGCCGGCGGCGAAGTGGCTTCCACCGCCGTGAAGGTTTCGAGGATCGTGTAGGTGTGCTCGGCCCCCTCGGGCACCAGCCAGGAATCGCCGGATTCCAGCAGGACCTTCTCGCCGCTCACCGTCAGTTCGGCGCGGCCGGCGATGACGTAGCCGACCGTCTCGTAGGGCCGGCTCGCCATCGGCTTGTCGGTGCCGGGTGCCTCGTCGCGCCACATCCGCATGGCCACCGATTGCCCGCGCGCCAAGGCGACCTCGCCGTGCGCACCCGTACCCGCCTTGCTGCCTGAAACCTTCGTCGCCATGGTCGTCCTCGCGTCTGAACTGGGACGCGGTCAACGGGGCGGCGCCCACGACGTTCCGGTTCTCAGAAGTCGACCGCGATGCCCTTGATCTCCCAATCGTCGTAGCGCACCGGCTCCAACCCGCCCCGGCCCTGGCGCTCGCGGGTGGCGGCGATCTCGGCCGCGTGCGCGTCGATGGCGGCGCGGCGCTCGGCCGCTTCGGCGAGCGCCCGGGCGGCCTCCGGGGTCAGATCACGCTTGGCGGGCGGCGGCCGGGTCTCGTCGGCGCGGTTTTCCGTCGGCTCGGGGCTCGTCATGGCTTGCATCTCGGTGTGTCGGGTGGAAGGGCAGGGGGGACGTGGCCCGTCGCGAACGGACCCATCTTCAGGAAGTGGCATTCATGGCGATACGCCGCAACACGGATGCGCCGTCGGCGCCGATCGACCGCAGCATCGCGGGGCTCGCGGCCCGGCAGGTCGCGCAAGGGGCGGTCGCCGACCTCATCGGCAAGACGCGCGGCTTCGCCCTCGAGGATGCGCTTGCCCAGGCGAGCCGCACTGCCGGGCTCGATGCCGCCGATGCGGGCCTCGCCCGCGCCATCGCCACCGCCACCTTCCGGCGCCTCGGATTCCTGCGCAGGGTGCTCGCCACGCGGATGTCGCAGGGGCTGCCCGAGGATCAGCCGCGCCTCGTGGCGCTGCTGGCGACCGGCGCCGTGCAGATCCTCGACCTCAACGTGCCCGATCACGCGGCGGTCGATCTCGGGGTCCGCCTCGCCAAGGCCGATCCGCAACTCCAGCACCTCTCAGGCCTCGTGAACGCGGTCCTGCGCCGGATCGTGCGCGAGCGCGCCGAGATCCTGGCCCAGCCGGGCGATCCGCTGGCCGACAACACGCCGGACTGGCTCGTTCGGCGCTGGAGTGCCGCCTACGGGTCCGAGACCGCCCGCGCCATCGCGGCCGCGCATCTCCAGGGCGCCGCCCTCGACATCACGGTGCGGGGTTCGGCGGCCGAATGGGCCGAGCGCCTCGGCGGCGTGGCCCTGCCGACCGGCAGCGTGCGCCTGCACGAGGTCCGCTCCAACGTCGCGGACCTGCCCGGTTACGCCGAGGGGCAATGGTGGGTGCAGGACGCCGCCGCCGCCCTGCCGGCGCGGCTCCTCGCCGTAAAGCCCGGCGATCGCGTCGCCGACCTCTGCGCCGCGCCGGGCGGCAAGACCGCGCAACTCGCGGCCGCCGGGGCCTCGGTGCTCGCCGTCGACCGATCCAGCCCGCGCCTCGAACGCCTGTCGCAGAACTTCGCCCGTCTCGGCCTGGAGGCGGAGATCCAGGTCGGCGACGCCCTGGCCCTGCCGGACGAGGCCGCCTTCGACGCGGTCTTGCTGGATGCGCCCTGCTCGGCCACCGGCACCCTGCGGCGCCACCCGGATGTGGCCTGGACCAAGACCGAGAGCGACGTCAGCCGGCTCATCGGCCTGCAGAAGCGCCTGTTCGACAAGGCTGCTGCCCTCGTCCGTCCGGGCGGTCACCTCGTCTACTGCACCTGCTCGCTGGAGCCCGAGGAGGGCGAGGCGCAGGTGGCGACCTTCCTGACCCGCAACCCGAATTTTTCGCGCGTCCCGGTGCGGGCGGACGAGGTCGGCGGCCTGTCGGAGGTCATCGACGCCTCCGGCGACCTGCGGACCCTGCCGGCCCACCTCGACGGCGCCACGCCGGAGGTACGCGGCGGCCTCGACGGCTTCTTCGCGAGCCGGCTCGTCCGGGGGGATTGAGCGATGCGCGGCCGCCGGTCCAGCCGGTTTCCGGGCGCGGTCTTGGCCGCCTGCGCGGCGGCGCTCGTTGCCTGGGTGCTGCCGGCCCTGGCCCAGGTCGATCCGCGCATCCTGCCGCTCCAGCCGACCTATCGGCGCAATCCCACCTGCGCGACGGTGGAAACCCGCATCCCCTTCGACGTGCACGAGGGCACCCGCGACGTCGCCCTGTCACCGTCCCCGCGCGAGATGCCCCTGAACCAGGGCGAGAGCGCGATCTGCTTTGCCTACGCCACCGCCGACATGATTTCGCACCGGCTCGGGCGCCAGATCGCGCCGCTGGACGTCGCCACGAAGACCTACTTCGCGGACCCTGAGCGCCTCGCGGCGATTCCGGCCCTGCGCGAGCACCTGAAGGCCCATCCGAACTGGCGTGCCGACATCGCCTGGAGCCGGAACGCGGCCGAGATGTCCAACATCGGTAACCCGAAGCTGCTCCCGTACTTCGACAAGATCGAGGGCGGCGAGGAGGATACGGCAGCCCTCCTCTACAACATCGGCGGGCTCTGCGAGGATCGCGACCTGCCCTCCAACGACGGATACCGCTACGCCAATCCGACCCTGCGGCGCCTGCGCTACCGCAGCCGGCTCGCGCCGAAGCCGATGAGCTTCCGGAGCCTCGCCGGCACCGTGCCGCACCTGCGCCACCCGCAGACCGACACCTTCAACGCGGCCTGGATCGCCCACGTCGAAGCCCGCTGCCGGCGCGTGCCCCTGCCAGTGCCGCTGCTGCCGGTCTCCTACCGGGTGGCCACCAACCAGGCGGAGTTCGTGGAACTGCGCGATTCCGGCACGCCGCCGAGCCCGAAGGCGATCACCCGCATCCTGGCGATGATCGATTACGCCCTGGACCACGGCCGTGTGCCGACCATCGGCTACAGCTGGTACCTGCTGGAGGACCGCGACCCGAAGGATCCGGATCTGCACGCCGACCATGCGAGCCCGGTGATCGCCCGGCGTAAGGTCGGCGGCACCTGCCAGTACCGGATCCAGGACAATACCGGCGAGTACTGCGCACGCATGCGCGAGGGGATGCGCGAGGCCTGCGAGAACGGGCGCGTCTGGGTCGGCGAGGACGCGTTGCGGCGGACGCTCTACAGCGTGACCTACCTGCGCTGAACCGGGCCGGAGAAATTGGAGAAACCAAACGGCGTTTCACCCGTTGAGCTTACGATCACGAGGTGAATTATCATGACATCACGCTGGATGACCCTGAACGATATCGCTGCCGCTCGCGAGATCAGCGTCGAACAGGCGCGCGCCTGGGTCGATGCGGCTCACTGCCCCCGGGTTTTCCGGTCTGAGGCGACCCTCTACCTCGTCTGATACGGTTCCGGTTGATCGCGCAGGTCAGCCTGCGCGCGACGCGCTTCCTCTTTTTCCGGAGAGGGGGCGTGTTCTTATTGAACGATCGCCCGCAGGCGGTCGGAGGCGATCTCGATCAGAGCAGGCGCCGGTCGAGGCGCAGGATGCGGCAGGCTTCACCGGCCCGCGCCTCAGGCGCGTGCGGAGCGCGGATCAGGAGCGCTTCCGCCGTGCCGAGAACGAACAACATCGAGGAATCCTGCCGATTCTCGGGATACACCACGGGCAGCCGATCGGGCGCGGTCTCGATCCGGGCACGAAGGTAATCCTGGCGCAGGTCGTTCTCCGGTAGGTCACGCCCGAGAATCGCCGGCTCCGACATGTCGCATGCCGCCCGAGGGTCGCCGAGGAGGGCGCGGATCGCCGGCACCACGAAAAGCAGCCCGCAGACCACCGAGGCCACCGGGTTGCCTGGTAGGCCAAGCACGGCCATGCGGCCGAGGCGCCCGTGCATCAACGGCTTGCCGGGGCGCAAGGCGACGCGCCAGAAGCCGAGTTCGAGCCCCCGCGCGTGGAGGGCCGACTGCACGAGGTCATGGTCGCCCACCGAAGCACCCCCGAGGGTGACGAGAAGGTCGGCATCCGCCGCGACGGCCCGGAGGATCGCGTCGTCGAGGGCCGCGAGCGTATCCCCGGCGATCCCGAGGTCGATCGCCTCGGCACCGGCCTCCCGGACCAGGGCCGCGACGGCGAGGCCGTTGGAGGCCACGATCTGGTCCCAGCGCGTGGGCTGACCCGGCGCCACCAATTCGTCGCCGGTGGCCAGGATCGCCACGCGTGGGCGCCGCCGGACCAAGAGCGTGCCGTGGCCGCCCGCAGCCGCGAGGGCGATGCGGCGTGGATCGAGGGTGTCGCCGGCAGTCAGCAACCTGTCACCCTGCCGGAAGTCGAGGCCGCTCGGGCGGATGAAGCGGCCGGCGGGGACGGGCTCCCGACCCATGACCGTCTCTGGCGTCGCCTCGGCGTTCTCCTGGATCAGGATCGCGTCCGCGCCCTCGGGAACGGGGGCACCTGTGAAGATGCGCACGGCCTCGCCGGGTCCGACCGGGCCTGCGAAGCCGTGGCCGGCGGAACTGGTGCCGATCAGCCGCAGGGTGGCGGGGGCCGCGTCGAGATCGGCGGCGCGCACCGCGTAGCCGTCCATGGCCGAGGCGGGAAAGGGCGGCTGCGTGCGGGCCGCCCGCACGTCCTCGACCAGCGTCCGCCCGGCGGCCTGCGCGATCGGAACGGTCTGCGCCTCCACCGGACCCGGGATGCTCGCCAGGATGCGCGACAGCGCCTCGGCCACGGAGATCATGCCCCCGGCCGTCTTCCCGTTTGCGGGCGCGCCGCTCAAGCGTAATCCTCGGCGCGGTAAGCGCCGGAGCGCCCGCCATCCTTGGCCAGGAGCCGGATGCCTTCGATGCGCATGCCGCGATCGGCCGCCTTCACCATGTCGTAGATCGTCAGGCAGGCCACCGAGACGGCGGTCAGCGCCTCCATCTCCACGCCGGTCGGCCCCAGCACCTTCACCTCCGCCGTCACCCGCAGGCCCGGCAGGCTGTCGTCGGGCTCGCAATCGACGCGGACCTTCGTAAGCAGGAGGGGGTGGCAGAGGGGAATGAGTTCGTGGGTGCGCTTCGCGGCCATGATTCCGGCGAGCCGCGCCGTGCCGATGACATCGCCCTTCTTGGCGTCGCCCTCGCGGATCAGCCGCAGGGTTTCGGGCAGCATCGCCACGCAGCCCGTGGCGCGGGCCGTGCGCGTGGTGGCGTCCTTCTCCGAGACGTCGACCATGTTGGCCGCGCCGGAGGCGTCGAGATGCGTGAGTTCGGCCATGCTCCGCCTCAGGCCTTCGCGTCGCCGAAGAGCAGGCGCCGGGTGGCCGCCGTCACGTCGGCCTCGCGCATCAGGCTCTCGCCCACCAGGATGGTGTTAAGGCCGCTCTCGGCCAGGCGCACGACGTCGGCGTGGCCGGCGATGCCGCTCTCCGCCACGGCGATCCGGTCGGCGGGCACCCCTTCCGCGAGGCGGATCGCCGTCTCGAACGAGACCTCGAAGGTCTTCAGGTTGCGGTTGTTGATGCCGATCAGCCGGGTGCCCAGCGGCAGAGCGCGGGCCAATTCCTCGGAATCATGCACCTCGACCAGCACGTCCATGCCGAGATCGTCGGCGGTCTCCACCAGGGCGGCGGCCTCCTCGTCGTCGAGGCAGGCCATGATGACGAGGATGCAGTCGGCCCCCCAGGCCCGCGCCTCGAAGACCTGGTAGGGCTCGAACAGGAAATCCTTGCGCAGGACTGGCAGGGCGCAGGCCGCGCGCGCCTCGGTGAGGTATTCGGGTCGGCCCTGGAACGAGGGCGTGTCGGTGAGCACCGAGAGGCAGGTAGCGCCCCCGGCCTCGTAGGCGGCGGCGAGCAAAGCCGGGTCGAAATCGGCCCGGATCAGGCCCTTCGAGGGGGAGGCCTTCTTCACCTCGGCGATCAGGGCCGGCCGCTTCTCGGCGATGTGGGCCGCGATGGCATCGGCGAAGCCGCGCGGAGCCGAGACGTCGGCGATGCGCTTCTCCAGCTTCGTCTGCGGCACCCGCAGCTTCGCCTCGGCGATCTCGCGCCGCTTGTAGGTCTCGATGCGGGCGAGCACGTCCTTGCGCTCGGCGGGAGCGATTTCGGGGATGGCCCCGGATTTCGGCTCGGACGGCTTGTGCTCGGACGACTTGTGCTCGGACATGGGCTGCTTTCAGGTGTTCGAGCGACGATGCGAGAGGCGGACGAGACTATCGAGGGTGGCGCGCGCGGCGCCGCTGTCGAGGGCCTCGCCGGCCCGCGCGACCCCCTCGGCGAGGGAGCGAGCGGCGTCGGCGACGACCAGGGCGGCACCGGCATTCAGCACGGCGATGTCGCGATAGGCGTTGCGCGCCCCGTCCAGCACCTGCCCCAGGGCGACGGCGTTGTGGGCCGGGTCGCCCCCGCGCAGGGCCTCGATGGGGTGGAGCGGGATGCCGACCTCGCGCGGGTCGATGGTGAAGTGCGAGACCCGGCCCTGCTCCAGGGCCACCACGGCGGTGGGGCCCGTGACGGTGATCTCGTCGAGGCCGTCGCTGCCGTGCACGGTCCAGACCCGGTCGCTGCCGAGCTCGGCCAGGACGCCGGTGAGGGGTTCGGCCCAGGCCGGAGACGAGACTCCGAAGAGCTGGCGGCGCACGCCGGCCGGATTGGCCAGGGGGCCCAGCATGTTGAAGATCGTGCGCGTCGGCAGTTCGGCCCGCACGGGGGCCACGTGGCGCATGGCGGCGTGGTGCGTCTGGGCGAACATGAAGCACAGGCCGGCTTCCGCGAGGCAGAGGCTCAGTTCGTCGGGGGCGAGGCCGATGCGGACGCCGAGGGCCGAGAGGACGTCCGCGGCCCCGGAGCGCGAGGTGGCGGCCCGGTTGCCGTGCTTGGCCACCGGCACGCCGCAGGCGGCCGTGATGATCGCGGCCAGCGTCGAGACGTTGTAGCTGCCCGAATGATCGCCGCCGGTGCCGACCACGTCGACGGCGCCGGGCACGCTCGCCACCGGCAGCATCCGCGCCCGCATGGCCTCGACGGCGCCGACGATCTCGTCCGGGGCCTCGCCGCGCACCTTCAGGGCGACGAGAAAGGCGCTGGCCTGGACCGGCGTGACCTCACCCGAGAGCAGGTCGTCAAAGGCCCGGCGGGCCTCGTCGCGCGTGAGGCTCGCACCCGTGGCGACCTTCGCGAGGAGGGGCTTGAAGGATTCCATTGGGCTCGGGCGTGGCGATCCGGTGCGCAGACCAGGATTATTTCTGAAGGACGACGTGACCCGTCAATGCACGCCGTCGCGGCCCTTGTCACGCGTCGCGTTCCAGGCCGCCGCGATGTCCAGGAAATTCCGCAGGATCTGCGATCCGTGGTGCGAGAGGATGCTCTCGGGGTGAAACTGCACGCCGTGCACGGGCAGGCGTGCATGCTGCAGTCCCATGATCAGGCCGTCCGCCTCCGCCGTCACCGTCAGGTCCGGTGGACAATTGCCGCGCTCCACCACCAGGGAATGGTAGCGCGTCGCATCGAACGGGCCGTTCAGGCCCCGGAAGATGCCGGAGGCCCGGTGCTGGATACTGGAAACCTTGCCGTGCATGGGCGTGGGTGCCCGAACGACATCGCCGCCGAAGGCCTGCCCGATGGCCTGGAGGCCGAGGCAGACCCCGAAGATCGGGATCTCGTCCGAGAGATTTTTGACCACGTCGAGGCAGATGCCGGCCTCGTTGGGCGAGCACGGGCCGGGCGAGAGCACCACCGCGTCGGGCCGCCGCGCGCGGATCTCACGCGTGGTGATCGCGTCGTTGCGCACCACGTCGATGGAGCCGCAGAGGGGTCCGATCAGGTGGACGAGATTCCAGGTGAAGGAATCGTAGTTGTCGATCACGAGAACGTCGGGCATCGGGCTCTGGGACGCGGGCATGGAGGCGGTGTGGCGCGACTTCGCCGAACCGTCAACGGGCGTCACTGCCCCCGCCGGGCCCGGCTCGCGAACATCACCGCGTCCTCCGCCGCGCGGAACAGCGCCTTGGCCTTGTTGACGCATTCCTGCTGCTCGGAAACGGGATCGGAATCGTAGACGATGCCGGCCCCCGCCTGGACGTGCATGCGGCCGTCCTTCACCAGGGCGGTGCGCAGCACGATGCAGGTGTCCATCTCGCCACGCGCGCCGAAATACCCGATGCAGCCGCCGTAGGGCCCGCGCTTCTCGCGCTCCAGCTCGTCGATGATCTCCATGGCGCGCACCTTCGGCGCTCCCGAGACCGTGCCGGCCGGAAACCCGGCGGCGAGCGCCGCCAGGGCATCGTGCTTCGGGTCGAGGTCGCCCTCGACGTTGGACACGATGTGCATGACCTGGCTGTAGAACTCGAGGAAGAACGAGCCCGTGACCGTGACGCTGCCGATGCGCGCGACCCGGCCGACATCGTTGCGGCCGAGATCGAGCAGCATGAGGTGCTCGGAGCGCTCCTTCGGGTCGGCCAGCAGTTCCTCGGCGAGCGCCTTGTCCTCGGCCGGGTTCGCCCCGCGCCGGCGGGTGCCGGCGATGGGCCGGATGGTGACACGCCCGTCCCGCACCCGCACGAGGATCTCGGGCGAGGAGCAGACGAGCTGGAAATCCTCGAAGTCGAGGTAGCACAGGAACGGGGCCGGGTTCGTCCGCCGCAGGGAGCGGTAGAGGGCGAGGGCCGGCAGGGTGAAGGGGGCCTCGAAGCGCTGCGAGAGCACCACCTGGAACACGTCCCCGGCGACGATGTACTCCTTCGCCCGCGCCACCATGGCCAGGTATTCGTCGGGCGCCGTGTTCGAGACGGGCTCCGGATGCGCGATGGCGCGCGGGTCGATCCGCGCCTCGACGGGCAGGGGGCCTTCGAGGGCCTGGGCCACGGATTCGAGCCGCCCCAGGGCCGCTTCGTAGGCGGCCCGCGCGGAGAGGCCGGGCCCTGGGCGCACCGGGCCGACCACCGTGATGAGATCGCGCACGGAATCGAACACCACCATGACGCGCGGGCGCACCAGGATGGCGTCCGGTACCCCGAGGGGATCGGGGTTGGGCGTGCCCAGGGTCTCCATGGCCCGGACCATGTCGTAGCCCAGATAGCCGAACAGGCCGGCGGCCATGGGCGGCAGCGCATCGGTCTCCGCCTCGGCGCCGATGGCGCTCTCGGCGATCAGGGCGCGCAGGCTCGCCAGCGGCGGCGCGTCCTCGGGCGTGAACACTGACAGGTCGGCCCCGCGCGCGATCTCCGCCCGTCCGTCCCGGCAGCGCCAGGCGAGGTCGGGGTCGAGCCCGATCATCGAGTAGCGCCCCCGCACCACCCCGCCCTCGACGGATTCGAGCAGGAAGGCGGCGCCCGCATGAACGGCGCGCAGCTTCAGGAAGGCGGCGACCGGCGTCTCCAGGTCCGCCACCAGGGCGAGGTGGAGGAGGCTGGGACGGCCCGCCGCGTAGGCTTCCGCGAAAGACTCGAAGGCAGGGTCCCGAAAGGTGGAGTCGTGAAAGGCGGAGTCCTGGGTCATCGCCGGCTCAGTACTCGCCGCCGCCGATGGCCCGGCGGAAGGCCGCTTGGTTGACGTTGACGCCCACCGACGCCTGCACGTCGCCGATGTACTGGCCGAGCACGTCGTCCGCGATGGTGGGCTGGAAGCGCTTGATGATCGTCTCGTCCTCCGGCGAACCGGGCACGAAGGCCGGCATGGTCGCGGCGGTGACCTTGAACAGGGCGCGGCTCTCGCCCGCCTCGGCCGAGGCCGACTTGTCGACGGCCGTGGCGAAGACGCGGTTGACGACGTCCGTGCTGAGGTCGCCCTGCGCCTGGTTGCGGGCGAGATCGCTCAGGGTCTGGACGTTGAGCCCGGCCTCCGCCGCCACGGTCTCGACGGCCTCGCCCTTGTCGAGGCGCGCGGCGAGTTCCTTGGCCTTGGCGAGGAGGCGGCTCTGCGTCTCGGCGGTGCGCCAGCGGGCGACGACCTCGTCGCGCACCTCGGCGAGGGGCTTGTCGTGGGCCCGGTCGATGTTGGCGATGTCGTACCAGATGTAGCCGCCGTTCTTGGTGCGCAGGGGCTCGTTGTCGCCGCCCATCTCGGCCCGGAACAGGGCGGTCAGGGTGGTGTCGCGGTCGGGGATGCCCTCCACCGCGTTACCGGCGGGGTCGAGGCCCTGCGCGGTCACGGCGGGGATCGTGCGCAGGGGCAGGTCCCGCTCCTTGGCGATGTCGGCGAGCGGCTTGGTGTTGGCGCGCTGGTCCTCGATCGCGTCGTGCGCGGTGTCGATGCCGCTGGTGGCGCGCTCCAGCGCGATGGATTTGGCGATGTCGGCCGAGACCTCGGCCAGCGGCTTCACGGTCTCGGGCTGGATGGCGGTGACCCGCAGGAGCACGGTGCCGAAGCGGCCTTTCACGGGCTGGCTCACCCCGTCGAGGGGCAGCGCGAAGGCTGCGTCCGCCACGGCCGGATCGAACAGCTCGGCCTTCGACAGGGTGCCGAGGGAGAGGTTCTTGGCGTCGGCTCCGGTCTCGGCGGCCACGGCCTCGAAGGGCTTCTCGCCGGCCTCGATCGCCTTGCGGGCGGCGTCCGCGGCCGCCGCGTCCGGGAACACGATCTGCTGGATCGTCCGACGCTCGGGCGTGCCGTAGCGGGCCTTGTCCTTCTCGTAGCGGGCGGCGCTCTCCTCCGGCGTCACGGCCTCGGGCTTGGCGAGCGCCTGCGGGTCGAGGACCAGCAGGGTGACGGCGCGGGCTTCCGGCGCCCGGAACGCGAACTTGTTCTCCTCGTAATAGGCCTTCACCGCCTCCTCGGTCGGGGCGGGAATCTTGCCGGCCACGGAAGGCGGCAGCATCATCAGCGCCACGCTGCGTCGCTCGGTGGCGTAGCGGTGCACGGACTCGCGCAGGGCCTCGGGCACGTGCAGGTCGGCGGCCACCGCCTCCGCGAGCTGAAGCCTCGCGGCGACCGCGCGCTGCTCGCGCACGAAGGTGGCCTCGTTGATGCCGGCGCGCTGGAGGGTCTGGTAGAACAGGGTCGGGTCGAACTTGCCGTCCGCGCTCTGGAAGCTCTTCTCCTCCTGGATCGCCCGCAGCACGGCCGCGTCCGGGATGCTCAGGCCCAAAGCCGCGGTCTGCTGGTCGAGGGAGGCTTCGCTGACGAGCTGGGCCAGCACCTGCCGGTCGATCCCCAGCGCCCGGGCCTGATCCGGCGTGAGGGTGCGCCGCGTCTGGCTCTGGTAGCGCTGAAGCTGGTTCTGGTAAGCCGAACGCACGGTCTCCGCCGAGATCTGTGCCTTGCCCACGGTGGCGACGGTGTTCGACGAGCCCGCGCGGAAGAATTCCTCAACGCCGAAGATCGCCACCCCCGCGATGAGGAAGGTAAACACCACCGTTAGGATGATCTTGCCGAGCCAGTGCTGGCTGGCGCTGCGCATGTTCTGGAGCATCGAACGTCCGGGTACCCGTCGGGAGGCGCGGCCGCGCGCCCGTCACTCCGGGGTGGGCCGCAATCCTAAGGAAAGCCGCTCGCGATAGACCATCCGGGCTGTCATCGCAAAGGCCCCGTCCGGGTTTGCACCGCTCCGGCGCCTCTGTTAGGGGCGGCTCAGCCGCCAAGCGAAGCCATTGTGACGAGGGACGGGATGACGAAGTCGGGCCGACGGCCGCTGGTTGCGGGCAACTGGAAGATGAACGGCCTGCGCGCGTCGATCGCGGTGGTGGAGGCTGTGCGCAACGGCCTGACGGCGGAACTCGGCGAATCCACCGACGTCCTGATCTGCCCGCCCTCCACGCTGATCGCCTCCTGCGTCGCGGCGGCCTACGGCTCTCCGATCGCCATCGGCGGCCAGAACCTGCACGCCAAGCCGAGCGGTGCCTTCACGGGCAGCATCTCGGCGGAGATGCTCGCCGATCTCGGCGCCTCCTACGTCATCGTCGGGCATTCCGAGCGCCGGGCCTACCACCACGAGACCGATGACGGCGTCCACGCCAAGGCGCTCGCCGCCCGCCGCGCCGGCCTCTGCGGCATCATCTGCGTGGGCGAGACCAAGGAAGAGCGCGAGGAGGGCCGCACCCTCGACATCGTGCGCGCCCAGCTCGCCATCGGCGTGCCGAAGGGCGCATCCGCCCGGGACACGGTCATCGCCTACGAGCCGGTCTGGGCCATCGGCACCGGCCTGACCCCGACCCCGGCCGACATCGCCGAGGTCCACGCGAGCCTGCGCGAGATGCTCGGCCAGCTCATCGGCGCCGAGGCCCAGGCGGTGCGCATCCTCTACGGCGGCTCCGTGAAGCCCAGCAACGCCCGCGAGCTGATGGCCGTGGAGAACGTCGACGGCGCCCTGGTGGGTGGCGCCAGCCTCGTGGCCGAGGATTTCCTGGGCATCGCCCGCGCCTACCTGCGCTGATCCGCGAGGCGCGCATTGCCATGCCCTCGCGCGGCCCGGTCGCGGATGCGGATCTGTTCTGGACGGTGGAGGAGGCCTGCCTCAACGCGCGGCCATCCCCCGTGCAGGTCGGCCTCGGCGGCTGGACCCTGCGCGCGGCGGGCGGACCGACCCGTCGGACGAACTCCCTGAACCCCCTGCGCGGGCACCGCGACGATCCCGAGGCCGTGCTCGCCCAGGCCGAGGCGATCTACCGGGGGCTCGGCCGGCCCCTGATCGTACGCGTCCCCGATCTCGCGCCCGAGATGGACGCCCTGCTCGACCGGCTCGGCTACCGCGCCGAGGGGGAGACCTGCACGCTGTTCGCTGACCTGCCGCAACTCGACGGCGCACCGGCGGACGACGTCGCGGTTTTACCCGATCCGGATGCGGCCTGGTTCGCGGCCCAGGCGGCCTGCGAGGGGGTGACCGGCGCAGAGGCCCTGCGGACCTACCGCGCGTCCCTCGCCTGCCTCGTCCTGCCGCGGCTGTTCGTGCAGCGGCGCCACGCCGGTGCCACCGTCGCGGTCGCCTACGGAGTCCTGCATCGCGGTCTCCTCGTGCTGGAATCTGTGGCGACCCACCCGGCGCATCGCCGGGCCGGACACGCCCGCGCCCTCGTTCTGACCCTGATGGCCTGGGCCCGCCGGCAGGGCGCCACCGGGGCCTGTCTCCAGGTCGTCGCCGCGAATGGAGCGGCGCGCGCCCTCTACGGCGAGCTCGGCTTCACCCGTGACCTCTACGGCTACCGCTACCGGCGGCGGGACTGAACGCCTCAGAGCTTGAAGGCCTGGCGCGCCAGCAGCCGCCAGCGTCCGCCCTCGCGGTGCCAGACCTGAAGCACGCCGATATGCACCGGAACTGTCTTGCCGTTCGAGACGGTCTCGCCGTCGAAGACGTGCCGGACGATCGCGTCGTCGCCGACGATCGAGGCCTTGCGGTTCGACAGGGTGATGCTGGGGAAGCTCGAGCGCCGGCTCGCCAGGGCCTCGACGAAGGCGGCCTTGTCCTGCACGGCGCCGCTCGAATGCCCGTAGCTCAGGCCGTCGAGGACGAGGGCGTCGAGGGCCGTCCCGTCGGCGGCCAGGATCGCCCGCGTCAGGTCGTCCACCGCCGCCTCGACCTCGGCCTCCGGGGTAGCGGCGTACGAAGGCGCCGACGTCATCAGGCTGCCGGCGAGGAGGCCGGCCGCGAGGGCGGCGCGGAGCATCGGTCGGAATCTGGCGCTCATGGGGTTCCTCCGGGGCGGTGCCGGCATGCGCACCGCGCGTCGCCGCGCCCTTCACACGGAGCGTCGGCCTCGCCCGAGAACAGCACACTCGCGACCGATCCGCGAGATGCCGGGCCGCAGTGCGCCGGGCGATCCCGTGGTTGGCGCGGGCGGCCATCTGGTGTATGGCCCCGGACTTCCGTCGGCGGCGCCAGGACGCTCCGGCCCCTGGCGCACCCGTATCCGACCCGCTCGCGCGGGTTCGATGCGCGGATGGTGAAGATTCCGGAAGTCCGATGCAGACCGTTCTGATCTCGATCCACCTCATCGTCGTCCTCGGCCTCATCGCCGTGGTCTTGCTGCAGCGCTCCGAGGGCGGGCTGGGCTTGGGCGGCGGCAGCAGCGGTGGCGGCGTCGCGGGCTTCATGACCGGCCGTGGCCAGGCCAACGCGCTGACCCGCGCCACCGCGATCCTGGCGGCCCTGTTCTTCACGACCA
The DNA here is from genome assembly GCF_022829285.1 of Methylobacterium sp. J-078. Lineage (GTDB taxonomy): Bacteria > Pseudomonadota > Alphaproteobacteria > Rhizobiales > Beijerinckiaceae > Methylobacterium. The sequence goes on along the minus strand of NZ_JAKSYI010000033.1, from coordinate 35,285 downwards.
GCATGACCCTCGCCGTAATGTCCCATCGCGGCGCGGCGCCCCGCTCGATCCTGGAAGGCACCGCCACCGGCCAGCCGGCGACGCAGCCCAACGCCGGCAACCTCCTCGACACCCTGCGCGGGCAGAGCGGCGGCGGCACGGCGCAGCCGGGCACGCCGGCCGAGGTCCCGGCGACGCAGCCGGCCCAGCCCGCCGTGCCGCAGGCACCGCAATCCCGCTGATCGACGTGCCCGCTGATCGACGCGCCCGCCGAGTGACGTGACAGCGCCGCAGCCCCGGCGCTTATCGGCGACGTAATCGCGTAAGCGTTGCGTTCGTGGGGCCAGCCTTCATCGATCTGAGACACGCGGCGTCCGAGCGATCGGGCGCCGCATAGCGTTCACGGCCATTCCCGAAAGACGTTTCCTGCCGCGCATGCGCCCGCATCGCGGGGGATAAGCGTTTTTGGGTTTGGCGAATCGTTCCCCCTTGTTTATGGACCGAGGCCCATGACGCGGTACGTTTTCATCACCGGCGGCGTGGTTTCCTCGCTCGGCAAGGGTCTCGCTTCCGCCGCCCTGGCGGCCCTCCTGCAGGCGCGCGGCTACAAGGTCCGCCTGCGCAAGCTCGACCCCTACCTCAACGTCGATCCGGGCACGATGAGCCCGACCCAGCACGGCGAGGTCTTCGTCACCGACGACGGCGCCGAGACCGACCTCGATCTCGGGCATTACGAGCGCTTCACCGGGCTGCCGGCGACGCGGGCCGACAACATCACCACCGGGCGGATCTACCTCGACATCATCACCAAGGAGCGGCGCGGAGATTATCTCGGCGCGACGATCCAGGTGATCCCGCACGTCACCAACGCGATCAAGGACTTCGTCCTCGAAGGCAACGACGCCTTCGATTTCGTGCTCGTCGAGATCGGTGGAACGGTCGGCGACATCGAGGGCCTGCCGTTCTTCGAGGCGATCCGCCAGCTCGGCCAGGAACTGCCGCGCGGCGCCACCGCCTTCGTGCACCTGACCCTGCTGCCCTACATCCCGTCCGCCGGCGAGCTGAAGACGAAGCCGACGCAGCACTCGGTCAAGGAGTTGCGCTCCATCGGCATCCAGCCGGACATGCTCCTCTGCCGCTGCGACCGGCCGATCCCGGCCGACGAGCGCCGCAAGCTCGGCCTGTTCTGCAACGTGCGCGAGACCGCCGTCATCGAGGCCCGCGACGTCGCCTCGATTTACGACGTACCACTCTCCTACCGCGAGGCCGGCCTCGACCGCGAGGTGCTCGCTCATTTCGATCTGCCCTCGCAGGACGAGCCCGATCTCACGCGCTGGCGCACCATCTCCGAGCGGGTCAAGAACCCGGAGGGCGAGGTCTCCATTGCCATCGTGGGTAAGTACACGGGCCTGAAGGACGCCTACAAGTCGCTCACCGAGGCGCTGACCCACGGCGGCATCGCCCACCGCGTCAAGGTGAACCTCGAATGGATCGAGGCCGAGGTCTTCGAGCGCGAGGACCCGGCGCCGTTCCTCGAAGGCATCCACGGCATCCTGGTGCCGGGTGGCTTCGGCCAGCGCGGCGCCGAGGGCAAGATCCGCGCGGCCCGCTACGCCCGCGAGCGCAAGATCCCGTATTTCGGCATCTGCTTCGGCATGCAGATGGCGGTGATCGAGGCCGCCCGCTCCCTGGCCGGCGTCGCGGACGCTAATTCCACCGAGTTCGGCGAGACCGCCGAGCCGGTGGTCGGCCTGCTCACCGAATGGCTGAAGGGCAACGAGCTGGAGCGTCGCGCTGCGGCCGGCGATCTCGGCGGCACCATGCGGCTTGGCGCTTACCAGGCCAGCCTGCGCCCGGGCACGAAGATCGCCGAAATCTACGGGACCACGGACATCTCCGAGCGTCACCGGCACCGTTACGAAGTCAACATGGCCTACCGCGAGGGCCTCGAGGCCAAGGGCCTGTGCTTCTCCGGCCTCTCGCCGGACGGGCTCCTGCCGGAGACCGTGGAGCATGTCGGGCATCCGTGGTTCATCGGCGTGCAGTTCCACCCCGAGTTGAAGTCACGGCCCTTCGAGCCGCACCCGCTCTTCAAGAGCTTCGTCGGCGCCGCGATGGTGCAGAGCCGGCTGGTCTGAGGCATCGGGGGGCTCCGCATGACGTCGATCGCGGGACTCGGTTCGTTCCTGGCCTATCTCGCCTTGGCCTTCGCCCTCGTGAGCGCCTACCTCGCCGTCTACCTGCAGGCGACGGGGCACCGTGAACTCACCCTGATCCGCGCCGATAACCGCGCGGCCGCCCTCGCCCTGGGCGGGAGCCTCGTCGGCTACACGCTGCCGCTGGCCGTCTCCATCCATAACGCGCAGTCGATCCTCGATTGCGCGATCTGGGGCCTCGTCGCCCTCGTCGTCCAGGTGGCGATCTATCTCGCGGTCCGTGCCCTGCTGCCCGATCTCTCCCGCCGCATCGAGGCCGGTGAGATGGCGGGCGCCACCTTGCTGGCGGCGGCGTCCCTGGCCGGCGGCATCCTCGATGCGGCGGCGATGACGTACTGACCCCTTACCGACGGCCAAGCTCGATCATAATTGTCGGTCGAGGTCGCGCGGCGTCGCGGCAGGGAGCGGGCCACTGAAGGGGCCCGGAACGTGATGTCTTCGCAGGACCGGAAGGACGGGACGGGGGGAACGGGCGGCTTCAAGCGCTCCGAGGCCGTGACCCTCGTGCTGCTCACCGGCGCGGGCGCGGCGGCGGTGGGTCTCGCCCGCATCGATCCTTCGCAGCAGATGGAGGACATCCGGATCTATCCGAATGCCGAGGCCTGCATCGCGGGTCGGGTCCGCACGGCGGTGGATTGCCGGATCGAGGATGACGTCGCCCGAACCGTGGCGGCCGCGCGCGCGCCCATCTATCGGTCGCGTGCCGAGTGCGAGGCGCAGCACGGCCTCGATGCATGCGAGGCGCGCGGCGTGGTCGCGGCGCCGGAGGCCGGGACCCTCTACGTGCCGCGGATGGTCGCCTACTTCGTCGGCGCGACGGCGGCGCAGAAGCTCGATCCGCAGCCGCTCTTCCCGACCGCCGGCGTGGTCTACGGCGTCCGCGCCGTCGCGCAGCCGGCGTACCGGACCACCTGGGGCTGTCCCGTGACGCCGACGACGGATGGCGGCAGCGTCGCCCGCGTTCCGGTTGCCACTGCCCGGCCGCCCCTCCTCAACGGTTTCGGCGCCACCGGCCGCTCCATCTGCGGGGACGAATCGTCCGCGTCGCATCATGGCGGCGGTGGCTGATGCGCCGCGTCCCCATCGGCGAGCGTCCCGATTGGCGCGAGGTGGCGGCCCGGAACGGGTTCCACTTCCACAGCCTGGACGGCGAGCCCTACTGGGACGAGAGCCACGCCTATGCCTTCACCCTCGCGGAGATCGAGGCGGACATCGAGGCGCCGAGCGCGGAGTTGCATGCGCTCTGTCTCGATTTCGTGGATCGGGCGGTGGGCGACGAGCGCATCCTCGCCAGCCTTCACATCCCCCGCCATGCCTGGGACGCTGTGCGTGCGAGTTGGCGCCGGCGCGATCCGTCGCTCTACGGACGCCTCGACTTCGCCTACGGGGGCACGGGGCCGGCCAAGCTCCTCGAATACAATGCCGACACTCCGACGGCCCTCTACGAGACCGGCGTGTTCCAGTGGCTCTGGTTGGAGGACCTGCTCGCGCGCGGAACCCTTCCGGCGGGATCGGACCAGTACAATGCGGTCCACGAGCGCCTGATCGCGCGCTTCCGGGCCCTGCCCGGCGACGGCTCCCTCGCGCTCACCGCCTATGCCGAAGCGCCCGAGGATCGCGGCACCGTTGCCTACCTGGAGGATTGCGCCCGCCAGGCGGGCCTCGATTGCCGCTTCCTCGACCTCTCGGAAATCGGCCTCGATGCCCTCGGCCGCTTCGTCGATGACCGGCGGGTCCCGATCGCGCGGCTCTTCAAGCTCTATCCCTGGGAATGGGCCTTCGCCGATGCCTTCGGACGGGAGATCGACGCAAGCGCCACCCGCTTCCTGGAGCCGCCCTGGAAGGCCGTTCTGTCGAACAAGGGCCTGCTCGCGCATCTCCACGCGATGGAGCCGCATCACCCGAACCTGCTGCCCACCTACTTCGATGGGGACCCGGCCGCCGGGAGTCTCGGGGCGAGCTACGTGCGAAAGCCGCTGTACTCGCGGGAGGGCGCGAACATCCTGATGGTGGAGAACGATCGCGTCGTGGTGCAGGACGCGGGGCCCTACGGGGCCGAGGGCCATGTGCGCCAGGCCCTGGCGCCGCTGCCCGATTTCGACGGGCGCCGGCCCCTGGTCGGGTCCTGGATCGTCGGCGACGTTCCCGCCGGCCTCTGCATCCGCGAGAGCGCGGGGCCCATTACCACGAACGCCGCCCTCTTCGTGCCGCACTACATCGCGGCGGTGTAGGCTCGGCGTCAGGCGGCCTGGGCGACCGGCTGGGGCGTCGCGTCCAGCGCGGGCGTGCGGGTCCCGAACAGCAGGGCTTGAAGAGCGCAGGGGCTGTGGACCCGGCCATCCGCATCGACGATCCGCACGTCGGACATCCCCGCGGTGAGGAGCGACAGGCTCTGGTCGAGTGCACCCAGCATCGAGCGATGCTGGAAGGCGAACTGACGAGCGGAGACGCGCGCGCGGACGGTGAAGCTCACGGGGTGGCATTCCTGATGCGGTCGGTTCCGGCGGGTCTGTCCCGGTCCGGTTCCGTGAAGGCGAGGGGAAATGTCCGGCGGGGACGCATGCGATCGCGCCGGGCCACCGGTGAGTGCACTGCAATAACGGCGAACGATTGACGAAGTGTTCGCCAAATCGGGCTTCGGCCGTGGAAAGATCAGGCTTTTTCGTGAAGCACCGCGAATGCGGCATCCAGAACGGCCTCGGGATGCTGGTGGTGCAGCATGTGGCCCGTCCGCGACAGGCCCCGGAACTGCGCGCCCGGCATATGCAGCGACGCCCGGTACCCGTGGCGCGGCGTGCTGACAACGAGGTCGGAATCACCGCCGAGGATCCGCACCGGAACACGGCAGGTCCGGTAGGCGAGGGCGCTGCGCACCAATCCCGCGCCGAGGGCGAGCGCATCCTCGCCCTCGACCACCAACTGAGCCGCGTGGCCGGCGAGCCCGAACGGGTAGGTCTGCGCATAGGCCGCCGGCATGGTCGCGGGCAGGAACATCGCGTTCCAGAGCAGCGGCAACAGCGCGGGGTCCGTCGAGCGCTCCAGAGCCTGCGAGAGCAGGCCGCCGCCGGGCGCCGCGCGGGGGCCGAAGAGCAGGTGCTCGATGCGGGGCTCGGGAAAGCAGATCGGCGCCAGGGCGACCGCCCCGGCGGTCGCATCGGGAAACTGCAGCGCGTAGGCCAGAGCCACCGCGCCCCCGAAGGAATGCCCCACCACCACCGGCGCGACGACGCCGAGCGCCTGCATGCCCGCGTGGATCAATTCGGCCTGCCGCCAAGGATCGGCATCGGCCGGTCCCCGGCGTCGGCTGAAGCCGTGCCCCGGCCGGTCGACCGCGATGACGCGGAAGTGACGGGCCAGCACCGGTACCGGCCCCAGCCACATGTCCTCCAGGGACATCAGCATCCCGTGGATCGCCAGGAGTGGTGGCCCGCTCCCCATCTCCGCATAGGCGAGGCTGCGTCCCTCGGTCAGCGCGATGGTCCGCCTCGGCACGAGGCGGGCCGACACGGCGGGGGAGACCGGTCCATTGGGACCGATGTCGAGGCCGGCCGCCATCATGGCGAACGACGGCCGTGGGGCGGCCGGTCGGCCTGGATCGCGCCGGTCTGGAAGAGTGGGTGCATCATCCATCTCGAAGCCCGGGCTGCCGCGACCGCGATGATCCGGGTCCGCATCGTCTTACGACATATCATCGAGCAGGCTTTCTCCCTTCGCGGCGCGGCAGCGATCGGCTCCCTGCCGTGAGGGTTACCTTCGGGATCGGCTCTGGTTCGCGATCCACCGGACCTGCGCGGATTTCACGCGCGGGCGAGGAGCCCGATCAGGTGCTCCGAGCGGTTCGGCCGCTGGCAATGGCCGGCATCGTGCCTACCTTGCGAAGCGTGACCGAGATCCTGTTCTACCACCTCCAGCAGCAGCCCCTCGAGAAGGTGCTGCCGAACCTCGTCGAGCGTTCCCTGGAACGCCAATGGCGCGCGGCGATCCAGGCCGCCAGCGAGGAGCGGCTCCAGGCGCTGGACGACCAGCTCTGGACCTACAGCGACGACAGTTTCCTGCCCCACGGCACGGACCGCGAGGCGGACGCCGCGAGCCAGCCCGTCGTGCTGACCCTCAAGGACACCAACCCGAACGCGGCCTCGATCCGCTTCCTCGTGGAAGGCGCCGACCTGCCGGCCGATGCCGGCAGCTACGCGCGCATCTGCGTGCTGTTCGACGGGACCGACCAGGACGCCCTGCTGCGCGCCCGCGAGCAGTGGAAGGAGGCCAAGGCCGGCGGGCACACCATCGCCTACTGGCAGCAGGACGAGGACGGGCGCTGGCAGAAGAAGGCCTGACGCCCCGGCCCGACCACCGGAACACGCCGAGAGGAATCGCCATGAGACGTTTCGCCATCGGCCTCGCGGCCCTGCTCCTCGTGGGCGCCCCCCTCCACGCCCAGCCGTCCCCCCACGGCGAGCGCCCGCCGGAGACGCGCCGGGCCGCCGAGCCGCGCGGCCCCGAGGGCCGCAAGCTCCCCGCCGATTCCGTGACGGAGCACAGCGTCACCCTGCCGGATGGACGCGTGCTCGCCTTCACCGCCCGGGCCGGGAGCCTGCCCCTCGTCGACGAGGCCGGCAAGCTCCAGGCCGAGATCGCCTTCATCGCCTACACGCGGAAGGGCGGGGATGGGGCCGGCAAGGCGGAGGCGTCGCGCCCCGTCACCTTCGCGTTGAACGGCGGCCCGGGGGCGGCCTCGGCCTACCTGAACATCGGCGCCATCGGGCCCTGGCGCCTGCCGGTGGAGGGCACGAGCATCAGTCCGTCCGCCCCGATCGGCCTGGTGCCGAACGACGGCACCTGGCTCGACTTCACCGACCTCGTCTTCCTCGATCCGGTCGGGACCGGCTACAGCCGCGCCGCCGACGGGGACGCCAAGCGCTACTGGAGCATCGACGCCGACGCCTCGGTGCTGTCCTCGGCCATCGCCCGCTGGCTGCGGGCCAACGACCGCATGGCGGCGCCGAAATTCTACGTCGGTGAGAGCTACGGCGGGTTCCGCGGGCCGCTGATCGCCGCGAAGCTCCAGGAGGAGATCGGCATCGGCCTGTCCGGGATGGTGCTGCTCTCGCCGGTGTTGGATTTCGCCTGGCTGCAGGCCCCCCGGACGACGCCCTGGGGCCACGTCATCAAGCTGCCCTCCTTCGCCGCCGCCGCCATCGAGCGGTCCGGGGGCACGCCGACGCGCCAGACCATGGCCGAGGCCGAGGCCTACGCCACCGGCGCCTACCTCGCAGACCTGCTCAAGGGGCCGTCCGACGAGGCCGCATTGGCGCGGCTCAGCGACAAGGTCGGGGCGCTCGCCGGGCTCGACCCCGGCTTCGTGCGCCGTCAGGCCGGACGCCTCTCGGGCCAGAGCGTCCAGCGCGAGATCGGCCGCGAGACCGGCCGGGTGGCGAGCGCCTACGATACCGGCGTCACCGGCTGGGACCCGGACCCGAACGCCGCCGCGTCGGGTTTCGACGATCCGCTGCTCACCGGGCTCCAGGCGCCGCTCACCAGCGCGATGATCGCGCTCTACAGCGAAAAGCTGAACTACCGGGTGCCGGACCTGCGCTACGAACTCCTCAACAACCAGGTGAACCGGGGCTGGACCTGGGGCAGCGGCCGCTCGGCGCCGGAGGCCCTCGGGGCCCTGCGCGGCGTGTTGGCGCTTGACGGCAACATGCGCGTCCTCGTCGCCCACGGCTACACCGACCTTGTCACGCCGTACTTCGCCTCGAAGCTGCTGATCGACCAGATGCCGGCCTTCGGCGGCGGCCGGCTCGAACTCGCCGTGTACCCCGGCGGCCACATGTTCTATTCCCGCCCGGATTCGCGCGCCGCCTTCCACCGGGATGCGGCCGCCCTCTACGCGGCCGCACTGGCCGCGCGGGGCGCTGCGCAGCGCTGAGGATTCGCGACCGTGACCGTTTTCAGAACTCCGCGCGGGCTGGTGTCGGCGGGCCTCCTCGCCCTCGGCCTCGCGGCCTGCACCAGCACAGAGACTCGTCCGCCGCCCTCGGCTCCCGTGGCGGTGACGCCGCCGCCCGCCGCCCCGACTTTCACGGGGCCGGTGGTGACGGGGGAGGGGACCTGTACGGGCCCGGCCCCGACGATGGCGGCCGCGATCGAGATTGGCATCGGCGAGTGCGATCTCGTCCGCCTCAAGGGCAAGCCGCCCACGGACGTGCTGGTGGGCGAGGGGCGCTCGGGCCGCGAGGTGCAGGTGCTCTACAACGAGCCCGGCGCCAAGGAATTGTACTTCTTCGTCAACAACCGCCTCGACCGGATCGTGAAATAGCGGCGCCTCAGCGCTCGGTGAGCTTCATCTCGATCCGGCGGTTGCGGGCATAGGCCTCCTCGGTGGTCCCGGCCTCGATGGGCTGGAACTCGCCGAAGGCGGCGGCGAGCAGGTGCTGGGGCGGGATGCCCTTGGTCACCATGGCCTGGACCACCGCGATGGCGCGGGCCGCCGAGAGCGCCCAGTTCGAGGGGAACTGCGCCGACGCGATCGGCCGCGCATCGGTGTGGCCGTCGATGCGCAGCACCCAGGGGATGTCGGCGGGGATCTGCTTGGCGAGGTCGAGGATCGCGCCGGCGATGCGGTCGAGCTCCGGCCCGGCCTCCGGTTTCAGGCTGGCGGAGCCTGCCGGAAACAGCACCTCCGATTGCAGGACGAAGCGGTCGCCGACGATGCGGATGTCCGGGCGGTTGCCCAGGATCTGGCGCAGGCGCCCGAAGAAGTCCGAGCGGTAGCGCGCCAGTTCCTGCACCTTCTGGGCGAGGGCGACGTTGAGGCGGCTGCCGAGATCGGCGATGCGGGCCTGACTCTCGCGGTCGCGGTTCTCGGAGGCCGCCAGCGCGTCCTCCAGGGCCGCGAGCTGCCGACGCATGGCCGCGATCTGCTCGTTGAGGAGGTCGATCTGCGAGGCGGCGCGCGCCGTGTTGGCGCGCTCGGCCGCCAGTTGCTTGTCGACCTCGCCCTGGCGCCCGGCCGAGCCCTGCGCCGCCTCGGCCTGCGCCTTCAGTCGGTCGCGATCGGCCTGTGCGCCGAGCAGGGTATTGCGCAGGGAGGAGGCCTGCTCCTCCTGGGTCTTGCGGGTGGAGCGCTCGAGGGCCAGCAGATCGGTGAGGTCGGCGATCTGGCGGTTGAGGCGCGTCAGAACCGAATCGCGCCCGCTGATTTCCTGGGACAGGAAGAACTGTCCGACTACGAAGATGGTGAGCAGAAAGACGACGGCGAGCAGCAGCGTCGCCAGGGCATCGACGTAGCCCGGCCAGACGTTGAGGCTCCGGTCGCGGCGGACGCGGGCGGAGGCCATCTCAGCCCCGCTCGCGGCCGAGGCGCTCGAGCACCTGCTTCAGCTCGCGCTCGCGGTTCGCCTGCGCCTCGACCCAGTCGCGGATCATCTGCTGCTCTGCCCGCATGTGCTGGACGAGGCCCTGGATACCCTCTGCGAGGTTGGTCATCGCCTGGGTGGCGACGCGTCCGTTTGCGCCTTCCGCCACCACGGCGGTCAGGCGGTCCACCGCCTCTTTCAGCTCGCGGGCGCTGGCCGGGTCCTGATGGGGCAGGGGCTTCGCCGCGACGGCGACCGCCCCTGCCGCCGGCAGATCGCCCGAGAGCAGCCAATCCTCCAGTTCGTTGTGGAAACGCGCATGGGCCTGGCCCGCCTGCAGGTCGAGGAAACCCACGATCAGCGAACTCGCCAGGCCGAACAGGGAGGCCGAGAAAGCGAGACCAATGCCCGAGAGCGGCACCGCGAGACCGTTCTTCAGTTCGTCGAACATCGCCGCCGCCTCGCCGCCGCCGCGCATGGTCCGGATCACCGAGCCGACCGCGCTCAGGGTGTCGATCAGGCCCCAGAAGGTGCCGAGCAGGCCAAGGAGGATGAGGAGGCCGGAGACGTAGCGCAGGATCTCGCGGCCCTCGTCGAGGCGCGCGGCCGCGGTGTCGAGGAAGGCGCGGCTGGTCGGCAGGGTGATCCCGTCGTGCCGTGCGGCGATGGCCGGCGCCAGGGGCGCCATCAGCGGCGGCGGCTTGCTCGGGCTTTCCCCCGCCGCCACGGCGTTGACGTAGGCGGTCTCGCGATAGAGCCGCACCACCTGCCCGAAGGCCAGCAGCACCGCGATGAGCAGCACGCCGAGGATGAGCCCGTTGAGGCCCGGATTGGCCAGGAAGGCCGGCGTCACCTGCCGGAACAGCACGAAGGCGAGGAAGCCGACCAGGATCAGGAAGACCAGCATCCGGATGAGGTAGATGCCCGGCTTGGCGATCGTCGCGGGTGCGGGTGGGGTCGCCATCGGCTCGGGCACACTCTCAACGCGGATACGGTTCGCCCGCGGGCGGTGCGCGTCGGGGCGCACGCGCGGCACATTGGAGGCAGGCTCGGCGGCGATCAAGTCGCGCGTGGCGTCGTCCCGTGAAAGCGTGTCCCGATGCGCCGGCTAATCCCAGTCGCGCGGCCACGTCTCCTCCAGATGCGGGCCGAGGCGCACTGCGGCCACGCTCCGCGCCAGCCCCGTCGCGTCGTCGGTCTCCACCGCGATTCCGCAGAGGGTGCCTTCCCCGGTCGCCGCTTCGAGCCGGGCACCGGGCGTCTTCTGCAGGAAGCGGCGGAGGGGCTCGTCCTTCTGTATGCCCAGGATCGAATCGTAGTCGCCGCACATGCCCGCGTCCGAGAGGTAGGCGGTGCCGCCAGGCAGGATGCGGTGGTCGGCGGTCGGCGTGTGGGTGTGGGTGCCGACCACGAGGCTCGCCCGGCCGTCGAGGAAATGGCCGAAGGCCTGCTTCTCGCTCGTGGCCTCCGCGTGCACGTCGACGATGACCGCGTCCGCCACCGCGCCCAGCGGGCAGGCGGACAGTTCCCGCTCGGCCGAGGCGAAGGGATCGTCCAGGGCATCCATGTAGAGGCGGCCCATGACGTTGAGCACGAGGACGCGCGCGCCCTTCTGGGTCTCGACGACGGTGGCGCCGCGGCCGGGGGTGCCGGGCGGATAGTTCGCCGGCCGCACGAGCCGCGTCTGGCGCTGGATGAAGACGAGGGCTTCACGCTGGTCGAAGGAGTGGTTGCCCAGCGTCACCGCATCGGCCCCAGCCTGTAGGAGTTCGTCACAGATGGCTTCCGTGAGTCCGAAGCCGCCGGCCGCGTTCTCGCCGTTGATCACCACGCAGTCGAGGCGCCAGCGCTCGCGCAAGGCCGGCAGCCGGTCCGAGATGGCGTGGCGGCCGGGGCGGCCCACCACGTCGCCGAGGAAGAGAAGTCGCATCGTGCAGGATTGCGTCCGTAGGAGTGGTCAGGTCCGCAGAAGCGGGACCGGTCCCGCCTCCGTGACGAGGTGGTCGAGGGGCTGGTCGTGCGGCTCGGCGGGAACCGTATCTACCGCCTGAACCGAGAAGGCGACGCCTATGGTGAGGACCGGACCGTTGCGCGAGAGCCGCGCGATCGCCTGATCGTAGTAGCCGCGGCCGTAGCCGATGCGGTGGCCACGCCGGTCGTAGGCCGCCAGCGGCACGATCAGGGCGGCGGGGTCGACGGGGGGCAGGTCGTCGTGCGGTTCGCTGAGGCCGAAGCGGCCCGCCACCAGGGCCTCGCCCTCGCGCCATTCCCGGAACACCAGCCCGTCGGGCGTCACCTTCGGCAGCGCCATCCGCTGCCCGCGCGCGAACATGAGCCGGGCCAGGGGGCGGGGATCGACCTCGCTGCGGATGGGCCAGAACGCGCCGACGATCGTGGCCTCGGCGAGCGCCCCGATGCCCATGACGGTCTCGGCGATGCGGGCCGAGCCCGCGATGCGCGCCTCCGGGGAGAGCCCGTCACGCCGGGCCAGGGCCTCGTTGCGGAGGGCCGCCTTCACGGCGGCGGTCGGCGGATCGGATGGAGGAGAATCTGAGTGCGGAGCCACGTGAGCCGTTGGAGTGTCGATCCCGGGAAACCTACAATGTAGGTGGGCGCCGTGTTGGCCAAGTCCAGGGACGAGGCCAGGGACAGCTCCCTGGGGAGTCGATAAGGCCCCGGGGAAAAGTACTCCTGACGGACCCGGCAGCCCCGCATCCGACATGTAGCGTCGCCCCGTGGCCTGCGCCAGGGGGATCGCCCCTCAGCCCGCCGAAATCGTGTGTGCCAGGCGCTCGATCCGGTCCGCGCAGCGGCGCAGGCCTTCCGCCAGGTGCGCCTCCTCGGCGGCGCGCGTCGCGTCGGCGCCGTCCACGATCGCGCGCAGCGCGGCCGTCTCCCGCTCCAGGGCGGCGAGGCGGCCCTGCGCCTCTTGCAACTCGTCGGCCTGCATCAGCGCCGCCATGACATGCAGGCGCATGTCGCCGATCTCGCCGAAGGCGCGGCGGATCTCGGTCACACGCGCGTCGAGGCCGCCGGCCAGCGCGGTGAGATGGGCCTCCTCGCCCTCGGCGCAGGCCATGCGGTAGTTCTTGCCGTCGATGGTGACGTTGATCTGGGGCATCGCGTGTCGGGCCGCTCGAAGAAGGCTGGCTTACCGGCTGCCGCGGGCGGGCGCCAGCACGCCCTCCACCGCCGCGATCGCCCGCCCAAGGCGCTCGCCGACATCCGCGGACGTCGCCTCCACCTCGACAAGGCGGGCGCTGGCCGCATCGAGCTCGGCCGCGAGCCGCGCCCGGTCCTCGCTCATCATGGCGAGTTCGGTCTCCAGGTCGCTCGGATCGCGCTCGGCCTCGAAGCGCTGGGCCACTGCACCCTCCAGGCGGCTCAGCACGGTCTCGAGACGCCGGAGGGCGTCGTCGATGGTCTCGCTCACGTATTGCTACCTCTCAACCGTGGATCACCCGCCCGGCCCGGCATCGCTTGAGGCGGGCGCCGGACTCCCGAATCTATCGCCGATCCCGGTTCGTCGCGAAACGCGAAAGGGGCCGCGCCGGTCACGACGCGTCCAAGGGCCGGGGTTATCCACCCTTCTGACCCGGGCGGTGACCTTTGCCAAGATTTGTCACCATGTTAGAGACCGCCCGCCCGCAGACCGGTTATACGGCGTCCCGTGACACGTTCAGGCCCTGGCAGATCCCCCGTGCGCGGTCGTTCCGCGCGGTTCGTCCGGCTTTCGGCGACGATCGGTGGGGTGTCGGCGGCGGCGGTTCATCCGTCGTTCAATCCGGAGTCGCACAGAGCGGGCGACGGATCGAGGCCTGCCCGCCGGGCGGCCTGCGACGATCAACAGGCTGGAGGGTGCCGCCGCGTCGGTGCCCGTTTTAGGGAAGGACTCACGCCGTGTCGGTGAAGGTTGCCATCAACGGGTTCGGACGCATCGGCCGCAACGTCCTGCGCGCCATCCACGAGGCCGGCCGCAAGGACATCGAGGTGGTGGCGATCAACGATCTCGGCCCCGTCGAGACCAACGCCCACCTCCTGCGCTTCGATTCGATCCACGGCCGCTTCAACGCCAAGGTCGAGGTGGACGGCGAGTTCATCGTGGTCGACGGTCAGCGCATCAAGGTCACCGCCGTGCGCAACCCGGCCGAGCTGCCGCACCGCGAACTCGGCGTCGACATCGCCCTCGAGTGCACCGGCATCTTCACCTCGAAGGACAAGGCCAAGGCCCACCTCGACGCCGGCGCCAAGCGCGTCATCGTCTCGGCGCCCGCCGACGGCGCGGACCTCACGGTGGTCTACGGCGTCAACCACGATAAGCTGACCGCCGACCACCTCGTCATCTCGAACGCCTCCTGCACCACCAACTGCCTCGTGCCGGTGGCCAAGGTGCTGAACGATCTCGTCGGGATCGAGCGCGGCTTCATGACGACGATCCACTCCTACACCAATGACCAGCCCTCGCTGGACCAGATGCACAAGGATCTCTACCGGGCCCGCGCCGCCGCGCTCTCGATGATCCCGACCTCCACGGGCGCGGCCAAGGCCGTCGGCCTCGTGCTGCCGGAGCTCAAGGGCAAGCTCGACGGCACCTCGATCCGCGTGCCGACCCCGAACGTCTCGGCCGTCGACCTCGTGTTCACGGCCAAGCGCCAGACCACGGTCGAGGAGATCAACAACGCGATCCGCGCCGCCGCCGACGGTCCGCTCAAGGGCGTGCTGGCCTATACCGACCAGCCCAACGTCTCCATCGACTTCAACCACGACCCCCACTCGTCGACCTTCCACCTCGACCAGACCAAGGTCATGGACGGCACCTTCGTGCGCATCCTGTCCTGGTACGACAACGAGTGGGGCTTCTCGAACCGCATGGCCGACACGGCGGTGGCGATGGGCAAGCTGCTCTGAGCCACCACGCGGAACTCTGACGGACCGAACCGCTCCCGAAGACCAAGCGAAGACCAGGATGGTGTGCCTGATATGACCGAGACCTCCCCCGCCGGAAGCGGCTTCATCCCAGGTGCATCGCCCCAGTCTCCGCCGGCCGCCGCGCCTGCGGTGGTCTCCTCCTCCGGACCTGCGGGCGCCCCTCCGGCCCCGGCGAACCCGCCCGTGGTCGTGGGCAAGGCCGAGACGCTGCCCGCCCCCGTCGCGGCTCCGGCGGGGGACCAGCTCGCCCGGATCGAGGACAAGTGCGCCCGGATCGAGGACAAGTACGCCCGCTCCGAGGCGCTGCTCTCGCGGGTGGAGGAGAAGGTGGAGGGCGCCGCCGCCCGCATGAACGAGGCCGCGCGCCAGAGCGACCTCTCGGCCCTGCGCAGCGAAGTCCGCGCCATCGCGGACCGCACGCGTGGTCTGCCGGGCTCCGGTGCGCTTGTTCTCACGGCCGTCATCACCGCCGTGCTGACGGTGGCGCTCACCATCGCGGCCCAGCGCTTCCACCTCGAATCCATGTTGCCCCCGCCGCGCTGATCGCGCCCGCAACCGACCGAACGTCCAGGCCCCGATGACCGCTTTCCGTACCCTCGACGATGCCGGCCCGCTCCAGGGCAAACGCGTGCTCCTGCGCGTGGACCTCAACGTGCCGATGGAAACTGGGCGCGTCACCGATGCCACCCGGATCGAGCGGATCGTGCCGACGATCCGCGAGATCGCCGACAAGGGCGGGCGCGTGGTTCTGCTGGCGCATTTCGGCCGCCCGAAGGGCAAGCCGGTGGCCTCCGAATCCCTGAAGCCGGTGGTCGGAACGCTGAGCGAGCATCTCGGCCGCCCCGTCGCCTTCGCGGAGGATTGCGTGGGGCCGGCGTCGGCAGACGCCGTCGCGGCCCTGAAGGACGGCGACGTGCTGCTCCTCGAGAACACCCGCTTCCACGCGGGCGAGGAAAAGAACGACCGCGCCTTTACCGAACAGCTCGCCGCCAACGGCGACCTCTACGTCAACGAGGCGTTCTCGGCGGCGCACCGGGCCCACGCCTCGACGGAGGGGCTCGCCCACCTGCTGCCCGCCTATGCGGGCCGCCTGATGCAGGCCGAACTCGACGCCCTGACCAAGGGCCTCGAATCCCCGGCCCGCCCCGTGATCGCCCTGGTGGGCGGCGCCAAGGTCTCCTCCAAGATCGACCTTCTCCAGAACCTCGTCGCCAAGGTCGACATGCTGGTGATCGGCGGCGGCATGGCCAACACCTTCCTGCACGCCCAGGGCAAGAGCGTCGGCAAGTCCCTCTGCGAGAAGGACCTCGCCGATACCGCCCTGCGCATCGTCGAGGCGGCCAAGGCTGCCCAATGCCGGATCATCCTGCCGGTGGACGCGGTCTCGGCCGCCGAGTTCAAGGCGAACGCCACGCACGAGACCGTGCCGGTCGACGCCGTGCCGGAGGGCGGCATGATCCTCGATGCCGGCCCTGCTTCCGTCGCCGAGATCAACGCCGCCATCGACGAGGCCGCGACCCTCGTCTGGAACGGGCCGCTGGGCGCCTTCGAGCTGACCCCGTTCGATGCCGCCACCGTGGCGGCGGCCCGGCACGCGGCCGAACGCACCAAGGCCGGCAAGCTCGTCTCGGTGGCGGGCGGCGGCGACACGGTCGCAGCCCTCAACCATGCGGGTGTCGGCGAAACCTTCTCCTACGTGTCCACCGCCGGCGGCGCCTTCCTCGAATGGCTGGAGGGCAAGGAACTGCCCGGCGTCGAGGCGTTGCGCGCGAAGGGCTGACCTCGCGGCGGGGCGCGGCCCCGCGCGCGGACGGCCGAGAGACCAAACGAACTGCGCCTCCCGGCGCGACGAGCTAGCGGACCGCCCGAGCGGTGGTCGATTGTGAGGAGAAACCCATGGCCCGCATCACCCTGAGGCAGCTCCTGGACCATGCCGCCGAGCATGAATACGGCGTGCCGGCATTCAACCTGAACAACATGGAGCAGGGGCTGGCCATCATGGCGGCGGCCGATGCCACCGATTCGCCGGTGATCCTCCAGGCCAGCAAGGGCGCGCGGGCCTACGCCAACGACATCGTGCTGGCCAAGCTCATCGACGGACTGGTGGAGATCTACCCCCACATCCCCGTCTGCATGCACCTCGACCACGGCAGCGACGAGGCCACCTGCGCCACGGCGATCCAGTACGGCTTCACCTCGGTGATGATGGACGGCTCGCTGAAGGCCGACGGCAAGACCCCGGCGGACTACGCCTACAATGTCGAGATCACCCGCAACGTCACCAAGATGGCCCACTGGGCCGGCGTCTCGGTGGAGGGCGAACTCGGCGTGCTCGGCTCCCTGGAGAGCGGCGAGGGTGAGGCCGAGGACGGCCACGGTTTCGAGGGCGTGCTTAGCCACGATCAGCTCCTCACCGATCCGGACGAGGCCGTGAAGTTCGTGGAGGCCACCAAGGTCGACGCCCTCGCGGTCGCCATGGGCACCTCGCACGGCGCCTACAAGTTCACGCGCAAGCCGGACGGCGACGTTCTAGCGATGAACGTGATCGAGGAGATCCACCGCCGCCTGCCCACCACCCACTTGGTGATGCACGGCTCCTCCTCGGTGCCGCAGGACCTGCAGGACATCATCAACCAGTACGGCGGCGAGATGAAGCCGACCTGGGGCGTGCCGGTCGAGGAGATCCAGCGCGGCATCAAGCACGGCGTGCGCAAGATCAACATCGACACCGACAACCGGATGGCGATGACCGGCCAGATCCGGAAGATCTTGGCCGAGAACAAGGCCGAGTTCGATCCGCGCAAGTACCTCAAGCCCGCCATGGAGGCGATGACCAAGCTCTGCCGTCAGCGCTTCGAGGAGTTCGGCACCGCCGGCCAGGGCTCCAAGATCCGACCGATCTCGGTCGCCGCCATGGCCAAGCGCTACGCCAACGGCTCCCTCGATCCCAAAATCGGCGCGGCGGGCTGAAGCGGAACCCTGATGTCGGAACCCCGTACCCGCCTCGCCCTGCTCAGCCCCCACCGGGTCGAGGCCGGTGACGCCGATACCCTCGGGGCGGGCATCGCGGCCGCCTGCGCGGCCGGCGACGTCGCGGCCGTGCTGCTGCGGCTCGCCCCGTCCGACGAGCGCAGCCTCGTCAATCTGGTCAAGCGCCTGGCGCCGGCCGCGCAAGCGGCGGGCGCGGCCGTGATCGTCGCCTGCGCGGGCTTTCCCGGGGACCTCGTCAGCGTCTCGGCGCGGGGCGGGGCCGATGGTGTCCATATCGACAAGCCGCGCGACGGCACCCTGCGCGAGCTGCGGGATCGGCTCGACGACGGACGCATCCTCGGGGCGGGCGGCCACGAGCAGCGCCACGCCGCGATGGAGGCCGGCGAGGCGGGCGTCGACTACGTGATGTTCGGCGGCCTCTACGCCGACGGCGTCGCGCCGGATGCCGAGACGGTCATCGAGCGCGCGACCTGGTGGACCGAAATCTTCGAGACGCCCTGCATCGCCGTGGCCCATGCGCCCGAGCAGGTCGGACCGATCCTGGCCACCCGGGCCGAGTTCCTCGGTCTGGAGAGCGCCCTTTGGCTGGGGGCGGACGTGGCCGGGATCCAGGCGCAGGTGACAGCCGCCGGGGAGGCGGATTCGTGAGGGTGCCGCGCGGGCTCCTCATCTTCGGGCCTGTCGCCCTGGCCCTCCTCACCTCGGGCGCGCTGGCGGCCACGACGCAATCGCCCGAGGCGGCCAAGCCGGTGACGCGGGAGGTGTTCAAGGCGCCCCTGAAGGAATTGCCGACGCCCTATACTCCGAGCGCCATGCGGATCGCGCCCCTGGTGGCCAAGCCCGGCGACAAGCCCGTCGACGCGGCCTTCGGAGCCTACCAGCGCGGCCAGTACACCACCGCGTTCCGCGAGGCGACGAAGCGGATCGCGGCCGATCCGAAGGACGCGGCGGCGATGACGCTGCTCGGCGAGCTCTACAACCAGGGGCTCGGCGTCAAGCAGGACCCGGTCAAGGCCGCCGAATGGTACCGCCTCGCCGCGGCCCAGGGCGACGTTCACGCCATGGCCTCCCTCGGGCTGATGTCCATCGACGGGCGTGGCGGCGCCAAGGACATGAAGGCCGGGCGCCAGTGGCTCGAGCAGGCCGCGGAGAAGGGCGACACCACCGCCGCCTACAACCTCGCCCTGATCCTGCTCGGTACCGGCACCGAGCCGGATCAGGCGCGGGCCGCGACCCTGTTCCGCAAGGCGGCCGAGGGCGAGATCGGGGCCGCCCAGCACGATCTCGGCGTGCTCTATCTCCAGGGGCGCGGCGTGCCCAAGGATGCGAGCCAGGCGGCGGAGTGGTTCCGGCGCGCGGCAGACAACGGCGATCTGGCCGGCGAAGTCGAGTTCGCCATCCTGCTCTTCAACGGCACCGGCCTGCCCAAGGACGAGGCGCGCGCCGCGCGCTACTTCCTGCACGCGGCCGCGCGCGGCAACGCGATCGCCCAGAACCGGGCCGCGCGCCTCTTCGTGGTGGGACGCGGCGTCCAGAAGAACGTCGTCGAGGCCGCGGCCTGGAACCTCGCGGCCTCCGCCCAAGGATTGTCCGACCCCTGGCTCGACGACAACCTGAAGAATCTGCCCGCCGAGGAGCGTCAGCGGGCCGAGGCCCTGGCCGCCGAGCGCGCCAACGTCAAATAGGCTCGCTCGGGTCAGACCCGCATTCGCGAGGGGTGAGCCGGCGCGCAAACGTGCTATGGCGGCGCGAATTCGTGCGCGACGCGGCGCGTTCCGCCTCGACGCTCTCGCAAACGGCGTTCTTTGAAACGGCTTGGACCTGAAGATCGATGATTAGTTCACCCCTCATGACCGTGATGGTCGATGCCGTCCGCAAGGCCGCCCGCGGCCTCAAGCGTGACTACGGCGAGATCGAGAACCTTCAGGTCTCCCGCAAGGGCCCGGGCAACTTCGTCTCGGCCGCCGACCGCAAGGCCGAGGAAGTGCTGCGCGACGCCCTGATGAAGGCGCGGCCCGGCTACGGACTGGTCTTGGAAGAGTCCGGAATCGTCGAGGGCGCGGACAAGAGCCACACTTGGCACGTCGACCCCCTCGACGGCACCACGAACTTCCTGCACGGCATCCCGCACTTCGCGATCTCGGTCGGCCTCGAACGGGAAGGCCAGATCGTGGCCGGGGTGGTCTACGATCCGGCCAAGGACGAGCTGTTCGTGGCCGAGCGCGGCAAGGGCGCCTATCTCAACAACCGCCGCCTGCGCGTGTCCGGCCGCACCGACATGGCCGACGCCCTGATCGCCTACGGCTCGCCCTATCTCGGGCGCGGCGACCATCCCAAGCTCCTGCGCGAGGTCGCGGCGGTGATGGCCGTGAGCGGCGGCGCCCGCCGCTTCGGCTCGGCCGCCCTCGACCTCGCCTACGTCGCCTGCGGCCGCTCCGACCTCTACTGGGAGCGCGACCTGCAGACCTGGGACATCGCGGCGGGCATCATCCTGGTGCGGGAGGCCGGCGGCTTCGTCACCAGCGCGGACGGAGGCGCCGAGCCCCTGGCGGCCCGCTCGGTCGCCTGCGGCAACGAGATCCTGCACGGCGAACTCGTCAAGATCCTGCGCCGCGCCAACGCCTGATCGCCCCGACCTCCCGAAACCCTCCTGAGAGGCCCGCATGGAACCGCGCCGCCACATCGCGCTCAAGGACTCGATCCGCTCGATTCCGGATTACCCGAAGCCCGGCATCATCTTCCGGGACATCACCACGCTGCTCAGCGATCCCCGGGCCTTCCGGCGGGCGGTGGACGCCCTGGTGCATCCCTATGCGGGCGGGCGGATCGATCAGGTGGCGGGCATCGAGGCGCGGGGCTTCATCCTCGGCGGCGCGGTGGCGCACCAGCTCTCCTCGGGCTTCGTGCCGATCCGCAAGAAGGGCAAGCTGCCCCACAAGACCGTCTCGATCGCCTACGCGCTGGAATACGGCACCGACGAGATGGAAATCCACGTCGACGCCATCAAGCCGGGTGACCGGGTGCTGCTGGTGGACGACCTCATCGCCACCGGCGGTACGGCCTGCGCGGCGGTGAACCTGCTGCGCCGGATCGGCGCCGAGGTGGTGGCGGCCTGCTTCGTCATCGACCTGCCGGAGATCGGCGGTGCGCAGAAGCTGCGCGACCTCGACGTGCCGGTGCGGACGCTGATGGAATTCGACGGGCACTGAGGCCAGATCGATCCTTCTCCCCTCTGCGGGAGAAGGTGGCCCGCGTCAGCGGGTCGGATGAGGGGTGCGCCATATCCGGAGAGGGCTTCCCCTCTCCCGGTCACTTCGCGACCACCATTCCCCGCAGAGGGGGGAGGGTCGGATGGCTTACGCCGCCAGGCTCTCGAACAGGCCGCGCCCGTCCGTGCCGCCGACGAGATCCTCCACGAAGTTCTCCGGGTGCGGCATCAGGCCGAGCACGTTGAGCTTCTCGGAGTAGATGCCCGCGATGGAGTTCAGCGAGCCGTTGCGGTTCGCATCCACCGTCAGGTTGCCGGCGGCGTCCGAGTAGCGGAAGGCCACCCGGCCGTCGCCCTCCAGGCGCGCAATGGTGTCGGCATCCGCGAAGTAGTTACCCTCGCCGTGCGCCACGCAGACGTCGATCACCTGGTTCGGCGCGTAGGCCGAGGTGAACCGCGTGTCGGCCCGCTCCACCCGGAGCAACTGGCGATGGCAGATGAAGCGCCGGTCGACGTTGCGCATCAGCACGCCGGGCAAGAGGCCCGATTCGCACAGGATCTGAAAACCGTTGCAGATGCCGAGCACGAGGCCACCCCGCGCCGCGTGGGCGCGCACCGCGTCCATCGCCGCCGCGCGGCCCGCGATGGCGCCGCAGCGCAGATAATCGCCGTAGGAGAAACCGCCGGGCAGCACGGCGAGATCGGTGCCGGCCGGCAACGCGGTGTCGGCGTGCCAGACCTTGACGACCTCGGCCCCCGATCGGGTTAGGGCCCGGGCCACGTCCGCGTCGCGGTTGGAGCCCGGGAAGACGATGATGGCGGCGCGCATCAGGCGATCTCGATGGCGTAGTTCTCGACGACGGTGTTGGCGAGAAGCTTCTCGCAGGCGCTCTTCAGGGTCGCCTCGGCCGCCGCGCGGTCGTCGCCCGCGATCTCGACGTCGAAGACCTTACCCTGGCGCACGCCGTCGATGCCGGTGAGGCCGAAGGACGTCAGGGCCGCTTCGATCGCCTTGCCCTGCGGGTCCAGCACGCCGGTCTTCAGGGTGACGATGATGCGTGCTTTCATGGGATCGGACTCGATCTGATGTCGGGGCACCCCGGCTCGGGTCAGGGCACCCTGGCGATAATCGGGAAATGCGCCTCAGGCAACGCGAAACGGCCCCGGGGCCGCCGGACCCAGGAAGGATCGGCGGATCGATCCGCCCCGACCGCGCTCAGCGCGTCTTCGAGGCGGAATCGCGCAGGGGCTCGATGCTGGTGGCCCGGCGCCACAATTGCAGCATCACCCAGGCCGCCCCGACGCTGAAGACGGCCATCAGCACGTGGCCGACCGTGTCCCCGAGGTCAAACAGTCCGGCCAGCGCCCAGCCCGCCGCGATCGCGACGGCGAAGACTTCCGTGCCGACGAGCACCATCATGCTGAGGATGGTGATGAGGTTGCGCGTGTTCACAGCTGACTCGTCCCATGGCCGGTCCGGCGCTCAGGCTTCCCCGGCGCCGAACGGAGAAAGGGCGACGTAGCGCGAACCGCATCGGTCGCGCAACGTCGCCCTTCCGGTTCGTCGAGGCCTGACCTCAGCGCGGGGCGCGCTTGGCCAGGATGCGCTGGAGGGTCCGGCGGTGCATGTTCAGGCGTCGCGCCGTCTCCGAGACGTTGCGACCGCAGAGTTCGTAGACGCGCTGGATGTGCTCCCAACGCACCCGGTCGGCCGACATGGGGTTCTCGGGCGGGTCGGCCCGCTCGCCGGGCTGCGCCATGAGCGTGCCGTGGATCTCGTCCGCGTCGGCGGGCTTGGCGAGGTAGTCGAAGGCGCCGAGCTTCACCGCCGTGACGGCGGTCGCGATGTTGCCGTAACCCGTCAGGATGACGCCGCGCGCCTCGGGTCGGCGTTCCTTCAGGCGGGCGATCACGTCGAGGCCGTTGCCGTCCCCGAGCCGCATGTCGATGACGGCGAAGGCGGGCGGTCGCGCGTCGACCATGGAGACGCCGTCGGCGACGCTCTCGGCCACCTGCACTTCGTAGCCGCGCATCTCCATGGCGCGGGCGAGCCGCGTCGAGAAGGGCTTGTCGTCGTCGACGATCAACAGGGTGCGGTCGGCAAAGGCCGCGAGGGGATCGTTGTCGGCAAGCTGCGCGATGTCGGCGCCGGGCGCCGTGGTTCCAGTCTGCGTCAGCATCCGACGCTCCTCCGTGATTCCTGATCGATCGTCGTCTGAGTTCTCATTGCTGCATTATATAGGTGACGCACTGGTTTCGGTTAGGGGTTGCGGACGACTCAATTGCGCGTGATGCAGCGTGATCGCGTCCCGCTCGAAGATGTGGCGGGCCCAGCTGATTCGCACCACGGCGCCCGTGGCGCCGGATTGCGAGGCGTTCGACAACGTCAACTGCGCACCGGAGCGTTCGATCAGGGTCTTGGCAATGAAGAGACCGAGGCCGAGGCCCGCGCCCGTGCTGTCGGGACTGCGCGAGCGGTCGGGGCTGCGGGTGGTCACGTAGGGTTCGCCTGCCCGGAGCAGAACTTCGCTGGAGAAGCCGGGGCCGTCGTCGCGGATCTCGAGCCAGACCCGCTCCAGGGTCCAGCGCGCCTCGATCACGACCCGCGCGCTCGCGAAGTCTACGGCATTGTCGACGATGTTGCCGAGCCCGAACATCACGCCCGGATTGCGCCGGCATACCGGCTCCGGCCCGTCGCCGTGGTTCGAGACGTCGAGGAGGATGCCCATGGCGCGCTGGGGCTCCACCAGTTCCTCCACGAGGTGGCTGAGACTCACTGTCTGGAGGAAGCCGGCCTCGTCGCTGTCCAGCGAGGTCAGCTTCGCGAGGATGCCGCGGCAGCGGTCGACCTGATCGCGCAGCAGCGCGAGGTCCTCGCGCACGGCCGGGCTGGCGGTGGTCGCGAGCTGCCGGGTCAGTTCCTTCGTCACCACCATGATGGTGCCCAGCGGCGTGCCGAGTTCGTGGGCGGCGGCCGCCGCGAGGCCGTCGAGCTGCGACAGGTGCTGCTCGCGGGCGAGCACGAGCTCGGTGGCGGCCAGGGCCTGGGCGAGCTGGCGCGTCTCCTCCGCCACCTTCCAGGCGTAGACGCCCGTGAAGGCGGTGCCGAGCAGGATCGCGGTCCAGATGCCGGAGATGTAGAGGAACGGCAGTTCGAGCCGTCCGTCCGCGAACCAGGGCAGCGGGCGGTGCACCAGGGCCAGGAGGGTGGCGAGACCGATGGCGAGAAGCCCGAGGGCGAGCGTCCGTTCCGGCGGCAGGGCGGTGGCCGAGATCAGCACGGGCGCCAGGAACAAGAGCGAGAACGGGTTCTGCAGTCCCCCCGTGAGGAACAGCAGGGCGGCGAGCTGGATGATGTCGAACGCGAGCAGCAGGGCAGCCGAATCGTCGCTGAGGCGGTAGCTCGCCGGGAAGCGGATGCGCAGCGCCAGGTTCAGCCAGGACGAGGTTGCGATGACGAGGAAGCACCAGCCGAAGGGGAGGGGCAGCCCCAGGCCGAACTGCGCGCCCACCACCGCCGCACTCTGGCCGGTGATCGCGAGCCAGCGCAGCCGCACGAACGTGTCGAGACGCAGGTGGCGGGCGTCGCGGACGAAGCCGCTGGTGCTCATGTCGATCATGTCCCGGAAACGATAGGGCCTGGTTGTCTCGCGTCCATCCCCGGATCGGCGTTGCATGGCGCTCGCGGCGATTGCATTTGCTCTCAATCGAAGGGAACGAAGGCCGGGGATTCGGTCCGGACCGGTGCGTCGCGCGCCGCACGGACCACGGCACCGGCACAAGGGGGGAGCGGCGCGTGAACCTGTCCTATTACTGGTATGAGGCGGCCCGGATCATGACCACGCCGGCGCGCCTCGTCGCCGACATGGCCAAGCACAGCTTGCAGAATCCCGCCAATCCGCTGGCCTATTCCCCCTACGCGCGCTCGGTGGCGGCGGCCTGCGAGATGTTCGAGCGGGTGACCCGGCGCTACGGCAAGCCGAGCTTCGGCCTCGCCACCACGCAGGTGGACGGGGTCAGCGTGCCGGTGAGCGAGCGCGTGGTCTGGGAGCGCCCGTTCTGCCGCATCGTCACCTTCGACCGAGGCTTCGTGCACGGCCCCGCCGAAGCACAACCCAAGCTCCTGATCGTGGCGCCCATGTCGGGCCACTATGCCACGCTTCTGCGGGGCACCGTCGAGGCGATGCTGCCGAGCCATCAGGTCTTCATCACCGACTGGATCGACGCCCGCATGGTGCCTCTCACGGCCGGGCGCTTCGATCTGGGCACGTACATCGATTACCTGCTAGACGCCTTCCGCGACCTGGGGCCCGATCTCCACGTCATGGCCGTGTGCCAGCCCGCGGTCCCGGTCCTGGCCGCGATCGCCGTGATGGAGGCGCAGGGCTACGAGCCGGTGCCGCGCTCGATGACCCTGATGGGCGGGCCCATCGACACCCGCCGCTCCCCCACCGCCGTGAACTGCCTCGCTCAGGAGCGCGGCACGGCCTGGTTCGAGCGCAACTGCATCACCACCGTGCCGGCCGGGTATCCGGGGGCTTGGCGCAGCGTCTATCCGGGCTTCTTCCAGCTCTCGGGCTTCATGGCCATGAACCTCGACCGGCACGTCAACGCCCATACGGAGATGTTCGACCATCTCGTGAAGGGCGACGGCGATTCCGCGGAGAAGCACCGCGAGTTCTACGACGAGTACCTCGCGGTGATGGACCTCACCGCCGAGTTCTACCTCCAGACCGTAAAGACGGTCTTCGTCGACCACGCCCTGCCGCAGGGCACGATGATCCATCGGGGGGCCCGCGTGGATCTCTCCGCCATTCGCACCTGCGCGATCCTCGCCGTCGAGGGCGAGAACGACGACATCTCCGGCGTCGGCCAGACGCTGGCGGCCCTGGACCTGACGCCGAACCTGCCCGCCGAGCGGAAGGCCTATCACCTGCAGACGGGGGTCGGGCATTACGGCGTCTTCAACGGCTCGCGCTACCGCACCGTGATTGCGCCCCGGATCGCCGCGTTCATCCGCGCGATGGCGGGCCCCGGCGAGACGAAGGCGATCGCCCAGCAGCCCGAATCCGCCGCGGTCGATCAGACCTGAGGACGGAGCCGCCGGGATCGATGGCGGAGCCCCGCGACAGCCGCTAAGCTGACGCCATGCGATTGGCATTGCTGCGCGGGGCGGACCCGGATCACCTCGACATCGTGCATGCGGGCGAGACCCTGCGCGTCTTGATTCGGCGCAGGCCCACCGCCCGCCGTCTGACCCTGCGCGTGTCGAGCGCGACCGGCGAGGTCGTGATGACCCTGCCGACGCGAACCTCGGTCGCCGTCGCCCGGACCTTCGCGGTCAGCCACGGTGGCTGGATCGCGGCCCGCCTCGCCAAGATGCCCGAGCGGGTGCTCTTCACCGCCGATGCCGTGTTGCCGGTGCGGGGCGTGCCCCACCGAATCATGCATCGCGCCGCGCGCAGCGGTGCGACCCGGTTCGAGACGGTGGCGGACGCGCCCGTGATATCGGTGGCCTGCGACGCGCCCCATATCGGGCGCCGGGTCGCGGATTTCCTCAAGCGGGAGGCCCAGCGCGACATCGTCGAGGCCGTGGCCCGCTACACGGACAAGCTCGGTCAGGGCCCGACCCGGATCACCCTGCGGGACACCCGGAGCCGCTGGGGCTCCTGCACGGCCCGGGGCGAACTCAACTTCTCCTGGCGCCTGATCCTGGCGCCCCCACTGGTGCTCGACTACCTCGTCGCCCACGAGATGGGCCACCTGCGCGAGATGAACCATTCCCAGCGCTTCTGGACCCTCGTCGGTTCGCTCTGCCCGCACGTGGACGAGGCCGAGCGCTGGCTGAAGCGCAACGGCGCCGGCCTGCACCGTTACGG
Source organism: Methylobacterium sp. J-078 (assembly GCF_022829285.1). Classification (GTDB taxonomy): domain Bacteria; phylum Pseudomonadota; class Alphaproteobacteria; order Rhizobiales; family Beijerinckiaceae; genus Methylobacterium. The sequence continues at coordinate 8,725 of NZ_JAKSYI010000033.1, read as the reverse complement.
CTGAGCGTGCTTCAACCCCGCGCGCGCAGCACCTTGCTGCGCACCACGCGCTCGGCGGGCCAGGTCGGGCGCGGATCGACGTCGCCGGGGTTCAGGGTGCGGGGCGCCACGCCGTCGCACACCTCGCGCTGGCGCAGGATCACCGGCTGGCCGAACTCGTCCCGGCGCCGGATGATGCCGCCGTCGCGGCAGAAACCCGCAATTTCCGCCGAAGAACCGCGGCGGCGCCCGCCGGGCGTACGCTGAACCGGCCGGTGCTCGATCACCAGGGGCCCGTCGCGGTTCAGGGAGCGTTCGACATAGGTGGTCTCGTTCACCGGCAGGGGCTCGGCCAAGGCCGGACCGGCGAACTCGAGGGCGGCGAGGAGGAGGGAGGCGCGGAGTCGCATGGATTCGTCCGTTGGCGGGCAAGCGTGACGGTCAGCACTAGAGGCTGTACGCGCGGCGCGATAGTCGGTTCCCGGGCGCGGGCTTCGCTTGACAGTCGAGGGCCGAGCATGGTCGGAACACCCGTGTTTTCGGTTAACAGCTCGCGGGGCGGCGGGCCATGCGAGAGGATCGACGCGTGGGGTCTGGTGGAATGGTGCAGCGCGCACGCGGCCTGGTCGCCCGGGGTGTCGCGGCAGGCGCGCTCGGTGCACTTCTGCTGCTCGGGGGCTTCGCTCCGCAGGGCGCATCGGCGCAGGGCATGGTGCGCAACACCTTCGGCGACTGGCAGCTGCGCTGCGAGACGCCGGCCGGCGCGAAGGCCGAGCAATGCGCCATGGTGCAGTACCTCGCGGCGGAGGACCGGCCGAACCTCACCCTCGTGGTGATCGTGCTCAAGACCGCCGACAATCGCGGCTACCTGCTGCGGGTGGTGGCTCCGCTCGGCGTGCTGCTGCCCTCGGGCCTCGGGCTCAAGATCGACAAGACGGATGTCGGACGCGCCGGTTTCGTGCGCTGCCTGACCACGGGCTGTGTCGCCGAGGTCGTGATGGATGACGGTCTGGTCAAGCAGTTCAGCGGCGGCGCCCAGGCGACCTTCATCGTCTTCCAGACCCCGGAGGAGGGGGTCGGCATTCCGCTCTCGATGAAGGGCTTCGCACAGGGCTTCGAGAACCTGAAGTGAGGGGCCGGCCTGGGCGCGCAAGAACCCTTGGCGCGCAAGAACCCTGGGCACGCAAGGACACGAAGACGGGATCCGAGCATGGGCAACAACATCCTGGGCGTGCGGAACATCCTCGCGGCTGTCGTCGTGGCCGGCCTCGGCGCGTCCCCGCTGCGGGCGGAGGAGGGGAATTTCCTCACCAACATGTTCAAGTACGGCGGCACCACCGTACCGCCGTCCCAGCCGGCCGACAGCGAGCCGCCCTATTGCCCGACCGTGACGGTGCCCGAGGGGGGCGCGGCGATCCAGGTCTACGGCGGCCGCAGCGGTGACGGTGCCAACCTCCGCCACCAGATCACCCTCGGACGGGTGGCGCGCGAATGTAACCGCCTGCAGGACGGGACCCTGAGCGTGAAGGTCGGCGTCGAGGGTCAGGTGCTCCTCGGGCCTGTCGGCGCGCCCGGCCGCTTCGAGGCCCCCGTCTCCTTCGCGATCAAGGTCGGCGACAAGGCGATCGTCGCGCGCCAGCGGCGCGTCGCAATCCAGGTCCCGGCCGGGCAGGCGCAGGGCCTGTTCTCCCTGGTGGAGGACAACCTCATCGTGCCGGCGGCCATGAGCCAGAACTACGACATCGAGGTCCGGCTCGGCGCGGCGCCGAAGGCCGTCGCGGCCCCCAAGAACCGCAAGGCGTCACCGACCTCCGAGGAGCGCGTCGCGACGCCGGCCAAGGAAACCGCGGAGTGAGCGGCGACCGCGCCTCGCCGCTCCGCGCCCCGTCGTTCCGTCGGGTGCCGTCCTGAACGCAGCATCGGGCCGGAGCGTCGCGTTCACCCTCGAGCCCCAGGACGATCCGACCTTCGACCGGCGCCTCGTCCTGACGCGACCGGCGCGGGCATGCTGGATCGTGCTGACCTATCGCGGCGATCCGGTGGCCCGGCCCCTGCGCCCGCTCCTGCGCCTGACGCGGCACGACGGGCGGCGCGAGACCTTCGTGCTTCCGGGCCCGGTTCTCGGCGCGGCGCAGTGGCTCGGATACCTGCCGGCGGATTGCGCCGGGCTCGAACTCGCCACGGACCGCCGCAGCGGCTTCGTGCTGGAGCGGGTCGGCCTACGCGGCTCCGCGCAGGTTCTGGCCGAGTGTCTGCGCAGGCGCCCACTTCGCGCCGTGGCGGCGGTCTTCAACGCTCTGCGCCGCGATGAGCGCCGGTTCCGCGACATCCTGCGCGGAAGCTGCGGCGTCACGCCCCTCGATCGCTACGCGATCTGGGCCAGGGCCCGGGCGCGCGCCGAGACCGCGCCGGTCCCCATGGCGCCGGTGCTGCGCCTGATCCTGCCGGCGACCCCGGGGAAGTCGGAAGCGATCGAAGCCACCCTCGACAGCGTTCGGGCCCAGAGCTTCACCGCCTGGACGCTCGTGCTCGCCGAGACGGAAGCCGACCCCGCGCGCAAGCTTACCGATGCCCGGATGACGCGGCGAGCCTGGTCGGAGACCGCATCACTCGGCAGCCTCGCGGGTCGAGCGGACGCGGTGGTCCTGCTCGAGCCGGGCGACCGCCTCGATCCCGATGCCCTGGCGACCCTCGCGCACGCGCGGCTCGACGCGGCGGAGCCCGAACTCGTCTACGCTGACGCGGTGATCGAGGGCGCTCCGGCGACCCCTCGGCTGAAGCCCGACTGGAGCCCGGATCTCGCCCGCGTCAGCGCCTATCCGGGCACGCCGATCCTCTACGCGGGTGAGTTGCTCCAGCGCCTGGCGACCATGCCCCTGGGCGAGCCGGACACGCTGCCGCTGCGTCTCCTCCTCGAAGCCGCCGCCGAGGTGGCGCCGGACCGTGTCTCTCACATCCCGCGGGTCCTGGCCCGGCAGGCCGCCCCTGATTCGGCGGAGGCGGGCCAGCATGCCGCGATCCTTGCCCACCACCTCGCCGCGCGGGGCGCGCCCGCCCGTGTCGCGACGAATGCCGGCGGCTTCGACCTGCTCTGGCCGTTGCCGGCGCCGGCGCTGCTGGTCAGCGTCATCATCCCCTCGCGCGACCGGCTCGACCTGATTCGAAGGTCGAGCGACGACGTGCTGAACGCGACCGCCTACCCGGCGCTCGAACTCGTGATCGTCGACAACGGCTCCACCGACCCGGCCGTCCTCGCCCATTACGAGATCCTAAGCCGAGACCCCCGCGTGACGATCCACGCGGCACCAGGCCCGTTCAACTTCTCGGCCCTGATCAATGCCGGCGTCGCGGTCTCACGCGGCGCGGTCGTGGTCCTGCTCAACAACGACGTCGCGGTGCTGCGCGAGGATTGGCTCGAGGCCCTGGTCCGGCAGGCCTGCCGCCCGGAGGTGGGGGCCGTCGGCGCCAAGCTCCTCTACGGGGACGGCACCCTGCAGCATGCCGGCGTCGTCGTCGGCCTCGGCGGCCGGGCCGGCCACATCCTGCGCCGCCGCCCGGCCGACACGGCCGGCCATCTCGGGCGCCTGCGCGTCGCGCACGAAGTCTCCGCCGTCACCGCCGCCTGCCTCGCCGTGGAGCGCCGCAAGTTCGACGCGGTGGGCGGCCTCGACGCCGAGACCTTCGCGGTCGATTTCAACGACGTCGATTTCTGCCTGCGCCTCGGCGCGGCCGGCTACCGGACGATCTGGACCCCGCGCGCCGTGCTGGCCCACCTCGAATCCACCAGCCGAGGCCCCGCTTTGGGGCCGGCCCGCGCACGCTTCGAGGCTGAGGCCGAGGCGTTCGTGGCGCGCTGGCGCGACACGATCCGGCACGATCCGTTCTACCATCCCGGTCTCTCCCTCACGACGTTCGGGGAAGACCTTGAGTGAGGCATGCCCCCCGGGGTCGGGCGCCTCGGCCGACGTGGAGCCGGCCCTGCACTTCGCGTCCTCTTCAGTGGCCGCGCCGAGGCGTTGGGCGCGCGCGATCAGGCTCCTCGCCGGCGCCCCCCGCGACACGGCTGCGATCCTCCGCGCCCGCCTCACCGGACGGCGCGTGCGGGCCGCGCAACGCCTCGCCGCCCTGCTCGGCCTCGATCATCGCGGCCTCTGGTGTTCGTCCTCCCGGCTGATCCGGCTTATGCCGGCACCGCGGGGTGGTGGAGGGGGGCCCGCTCAGGCGCCGGGCGTGGACGTCCGGTGCGCGCGCGCGGGCGACCTCGACGGACCCGCGCCGCTGGTGATCCTCACGGCCCCGGGTCACGGGCTCCTGCCCGGCGCGGCGGCCCAGTTCCAGGCGGCGTTCGCCGACGAACCCACCCGCCAGGCGATCTACGGCGATGCCCTCCTCATCCGCCCGGACGGCGCCGCGATGCCGCTCCTGCGTCCGGCCTTCGACCGCGACTACCTGATGGCCGTCGATTACATCGGACCGGTCGTCGCCCTGCGGCGAAGCGGCCTCGCCGCCCTCGGCGAGACCTCGGAGGTTCCTGCCCGCCACCGGGCGACGGACCTGATCCTGCGCCTCGCCGATCGCTTCGGAGCCGGGGCCATCGGCCACCTGCCGCGACCGGTCTCGCAATCGACCCTCGCTCCGGACCCGACGCTTCATGCCGCCGCGCCGGAAGGGGAGGGGGCCCGGTCCGCGCGCCACGCCGTCATTCGGACGGCCCTCGACCGGGCCGGGATGGGCGGCGTCGCCATCGAGGCCGGGCGCGACGGCATCCTCACCCTGCGCCATCCGCTGCCCGCGGAGCCCCCCCTGGTCAGCCTCATCGTGCCGACGCGCGACCGCCTCGATCTCCTGCGTCCCTGCATCGACAGCCTGCTAAACCGCACGGACTGGCGGCCCCGCGAGATCCTGATCTGCGACAACGGCAGCGCCGAGCCCGAGACCCACCGCTACTTCCGCGACCTTACAGAGCGGGAGTTCGCCCGGATCGTGCCCTGCGACGGGCCGTTCGACTTCGCCGCCATGAACAACGCCGCGGCGCGCCTCGCGCGAGGCCGCGTCCTCGCCTTCGTCAACAACGACGTCGCGACCCGGCAGCCGGACTGGCTGGAGCGTCTGGTGCGCGAGGCCCTGCGTCCGGATGTCGGTGCGGTGGGCGCCAAGCTCGTCGATGGGCAGGGCCGCATCCAGCACGGCGGCGTGCTCCTCGGGCCGGGCGGCCTCGTGACCCACGCCCATCGCCACTTTCCCGAGTCTGCCCCCGGATACCTCGCGGCCTTGAGCGCCACGCGGGCGGTCTCGGCGGTCACGGCGGCCTGCCTGGTGGTGGAGGCGGAAAAATTCGCGGCGGTCGGGGGCTTCGACGGGCAAGCCTTCGCCGTCGATTTCAACGACGTCGACTTCTGCCTGCGCCTGAACGCGGCCGGCTACCGGACCCTGTTCGTCCCGGGCGCGGTCCTCGACCACTTCGAGGCCGCCAGCCGGCGCTGGACCCCGGAGGCCTTGGCCCGCCACCAGCGCGAGGTCGCGGCTCTGAAACGGCGATGGGGGCCGCTGCTCGCGCAGGACCCCCATTATCACCCGGGCTTCGACCCCGATCTCGGCAGCTACGCCCGGTTGCGCCTGGACTGGCCCGGCGCCTGTCCGGTCAGCCCGCGCTGAGGCGTCCCGAGGCGTATCTACGCGTTACCCGCGCGCCGAGCGATCCGATTCCCGCGCCGACGACGCGGGAGACCGGCTCACTGGACGAGGCGCGGCCCGCCAGTCTGCACCTTCTCGTTCTCGGACATGATGCCAAGGCGCTTGGCGACTTCCGTGTAGGCCTCGATCAGGCCGCCGAGATCCTTGCGAAAGCGGTCCTTGTCGAGCTTGTCCGACGACTTGATGTCCCACAGGCGGCAGGAATCCGGGGAGATCTCGTCGGCCACGACGATGCGCATCATGTCGCCTTCCCAGAGGCGGCCGGTCTCGATCTTGAAGTCCACGAGGCGGATGCCGACGCCGAGGAAGAGCCCGGACAGGAAGTCGTTGACCCGGATGGCCAGCGCCATGATGTCGTCGATCTCCTGGGGGGTCGCCCAGCCGAAGGCCGTGATGTGCTCTTCCGACACCATCGGGTCGTTGAGCGCGTCGTTCTTGTAGTAGAACTCGATGATCGAGCGCGGTAGCTGCGTGCCTTCCTCGAGGCCGAGGCGGGTCGCGAGCGAGCCCGCCGCGACGTTGCGCACCACCACCTCGAGGGGGATGATTTCGACTTCCCGGATCAGCTGCTCGCGCATGTTGAGGCGGCGGATGAAGTGCGTCGGCACGCCGATGTCGTTCAGGTGCGAGAAGACGAACTCCGAGATCCGGTTGTTCAGCACACCCTTGCCGTCGATGACGTCGTGCTTCTGCGCGTTGAAGGCGGTGGCATCATCCTTGAAGTGCTGGATGAGCGTTCCCGGCTCCGGACCCTCGTAGAGGACCTTCGCCTTGCCCTCGTAGATGCGACGGCGGCGGTTCATAGGCGTGTACCGTGGTTTGAGGAAGTCCATGGGCCGTGACTCCTTCGGGCTGGACGATGCGGAATCCGCGGCGTGGCGGCCTGTTGGGGGAGGCCGGGCCGAGAGACACGTCGTACGCCGAAAGCCTCCGCGACCGTGGCGCAAACTACCCGAAGCCGGTTGGCAGCACAACGCGTTAGCCCGGGGGCGAGGCGTTGGCCCCCGTCCGCACCGCCGGGGCGGCCCCCGATCAGGGGGGCGGCGTCTTGGCTGGAAACCGGCAGAGATCGGCGATCGGGCAGCGGTAGCACTCGGGCTTGCGGGCCTTGCAGACGTAGCGCCCGAACAGGATCAGCCAGTGGTGGGCGTTGAGCCGGTAGGGCGCCGGCACGAGGGCCTCCAGGCCGGCTTGGACCTTGTCCGTCGTAGCCGCCACCACCAGGGGAATCCGGTTCGAGACCCGGAAGATATGGGTGTCGACCGCGATGGTCTCCTCCCCAAAGGCGACGTTGCGCACCACGCTCGCGGTCTTGGTGCCGACGCCGGGCAGCACCTCCAGGTCTTCGCGCCGCCGCGGCACCGCGCCGCCATGCTGTTCCACGAGGATGCGCGAGAGCGCGATGACGTTCTTCGCCTTGGTGTTGAACAGTCCGATCGTGCGGATGAAGTCCCGCACCCGGTCCTCGCCCAGCGCCAGCATCGCTTCCGGCGTATCTGCGATCGCGAAGAGTGGGGCGGTGGCGAGGTTCACGCTCCGGTCCGTCGCCTGGGCGGACAGCACGACCGCCACCAGCAGGGTGAAAGGGTTCTGGAATTCCAGTTCCGCGCGGGGCTCCGGATTGGCCGCCGACAACCGCGCGAAGATCTCCGCAACGGCCTCCGGTCCCACCGGTTCGGGCGCGGTCGGCGCCTCTGCGACGATCGGCGCGGAAAGACGCGCGGAGATCGGCGATTTCCGCGGTTTGGTCGGCTGTCGGGTTCGCATCCGCGCGTTATATGCGATGCATGGCGAGCGGCAATCATCAGGACCCCCGCACAGGCATGCCGGCGACGGGTCTGCACCCGGACGGGCTGGATCCCGACAGCATGGATCGGCCGGTCTTTCGAGCGACTATCCGGCCTCACCAATCCCTCACCCACGAGGGCTTCCGCATCGTGATGGCGCTGTGCTGCGCCGTCTCCCTCGTGACTTCGGTCGCCTGCGTGAAGGCCGGATACTGGCCGGTGGCAGGCTTCTTCGGCCTCGACATGCTGGCGCTCTACGTGGCGCTGAGGGTGAGCTTCCGGCGCGGGCGCTCCTTCGAGGAGGTCGTGATCTCGCCGATCGAGGTGATGCTCGCGCGGGTGACCCATCGCGGCGAGCGCCGCGAATGGCGCTTCAATCCGCTCTGGACCAAGCTGACCAAGGTCGAGGACGAGGAATACGGCATGCAGAGCCTCACCCTCGTGTCGCGCAAGGAGTTCGTGGTCGTCGCTCGCGATGCCTCGCCTCCCGAGCGGCAGGTCATCGCCGATGGGCTGACCCGCGCCCTCGCGCAGGTGAAGCGGGGATACTGAAGACATGGCGGTCCATCGTTTGTTCCGCCATGCCGCGATGCTGATAGGGCTTCTTGCGAGCAGCGCAGGGCCCGTCGCGAGCACTCCGACCGCGCGGGTGGCGGTGAACTTCGTTGCGCCCGAGCGCTACACGGATGCGGGTGACCGCTTCGGCGCGGGGCCTGGGCTTCGCGTCACGCTCGCGGAGATCCGACGCATCATCGAAGGGGCGGCGCTGCGTGCGATGGCGCCGGGCGACGACCTTCGCGTCGACGTGCTGGACATCGATCTGGCGGGCTTCGCGCATCCGGGCCTGTCCCCGGTCTCGGCACCACGTGTGGTGAGCGACGTGACGCCGCCGGCCTTCCGCCTGCGCTACGATCTGCGGCGGGGCGGTCGCCGGATCGCCGGCGGGGACGAACGGGTGAGCGACATGAACTTCCTGTTCGGCGCCCGCGCGAACCGGTCCGGGGCCTTCGCGTACGAGGAAGCGCTCCTGCGGGACTGGGCCAGGAAGCGCCTGACGCCGCAGTGATCGGCAGCGGCGAATCTAGCCAAATCGCGGGAAAACGCGGCGCTCCGCGAATTCGTGCTTGACGTGTTACACGTTCGTCCGTATATCGCTGTTCATCGGCGAGCGGCCACGTTGTGAGCGGCTTGTTTTGGCATCTCCTGTACTGATGAGGGCTTGGGTCCGGGTTTCCGGGCGCGGACCTATCGGTTTGTGGGTGTTT